>NZ_JBCJBI010000006.1:0-37884 GCF_039062365.1 Collinsella aerofaciens | reverse complement strand
CTTACACGACTAGTCAAACAAGAACGTCCCCAACGACTACCAATCGTTTTCAGTTCGTAAACTTGTATATATGCATTTATATATGCATTTGCTGGAGGTAGCGCTGAGCGGTATCCTGTTAAGTCGTCAGCATACGATTCAACAGGGAAGGCAGATTATGCATTCTCCCCATCAACGCGACGCGCATCCGCAGCCGATATGCAGCCGTCGCATCTTTTTGGGTAGCGCTCTCGCTGCGAGCGCTTCTGTCGTCGCCGGCGCACTTGCCGGTTGCCAGCGCCCCTCCACGCTGGAAGTAGTTCAGCCCACCACGGGCGGCGGTCGCGACGACCTGTCCGATTCCGTGATCGGCAAGGACAAGATCCGTATCGGCATGGAGGCGGCCTACGCCCCATACAACTGGCAGGTCTCCGAGCCTAGCGAGTACACCATCCCCATCGACAACGTACAGGGCGCTTACGCCGATGGCTACGACGTGCAGATCGCAAAGATTGTCTGCAAAGCTCTTGGCGGCGAGCCTGTTGCCGTCAAGCAGAGCTTCTCGGGCCTCATCGATTCGCTTAACAACGGCCAGATCGACCTCATTATTGCCGGCATGAGCGCCACGCCCGAGCGCGAGGAGTCCGTTGGCTTTTCCGATCCGTACTTTATCGGCTACTTTGGCCTGTTCGTAAAAGAGGGCTCGCCCTACCAAAGCGCGACCAAGCTCAGTGACTTTAGCGGCGCCACGGTGCTCGGCCAAAAGGACACGATGCTCGACACCGTCATCGACGAGATTCCGGGCGTCGTTCACAAAAATCCGGTCGATTCGGTGCCCACGGTGTTCTCGAACCTGCTGCAGGGCACCTGCGATGCCGTGACCTACAACACCGAAAACGAGAAGGGCTATATGGCCCAAAACCCGGGCATCGTGCCCATTCGCTTTGCGGAGGGCGAGGGCTTTAAGCAGGAGGTCGCGGCAAACGTCGGCTGCCGCAAGGGCTCGGACAAGCTGCTCAAACTTATCGATAAGACGCTCAAGGGCGTCAGCCAGGAGGAGCGCGACCAAATGTGGGACGCGTGCCTCGACCGTCAGCCGGCATAGGGAGGCAGCATGAAAACCGTCAATCGTCTGGCCTCCTTTATCAAGGCCGACCACCGTTATGTGTATCTGGGCACGAGCGCTATCGCGGCGCTCGGTCTGGCGTTTAGCCAGCGCAACCCCACGCCGCTGAGCTTCTTGGCGCCCACGGGTGTGTTCCAGGACTGCCTCTGGGCGATTCTGTGGGCTTGGATTGTCGTGTCGGCGGCAGCACTCGTCACCAAGCTCATGCATTGGAACGACTATCGCCAAAAGTCGCCGTTTGCATCCGAGTGTTGCCGTCGCGGCGCGCGCCTGGGCAGCTATGTCGTGGTTGCCATCGCGGCGATCTTCTTTATCGACCGCTGCGTCATGTCGTTTATCGACCTGGTGCAGGTGAGCATTGTCTCGGATTCCAACCCCAGCGACTTTTTGTCGAGCCTGGTCTACATGACCTACAAGAGCGGCGACTTCTTTTTTCGCGGTATCGAGATCACCATCGCGCTTGCGACCCTTGGTACCGTTATTGCCTTTTTCCTGGCACTGCTCTTTGTGTTTCTGCGCATTCAGACGTTCGACCGTGTGGACAACGATCTCACGCGCTTATTTAAGAGCATCGGCCGTGGCTTTGCGACCGTCTACTCCACCATTGTGCGCGGCACGCCCATGATGGTCCAGGGCCTGCTCATCTATTACGCGGGCTTCACCGTTTTGCGCGGCATGGGCTTCGAGACCGCCCAGGCCAACCAGATCTGGAGTACCTTTACCGCTGGCCTCGTCACCATCTCGCTCAACTCCACCGCCTACATGATGGAGGTCCTGCGCGGCGGCATCGAGTCCATCGACCCCGGCCAGGCAGAGGCGGCGCGTTCGCTGGGTCTTTCGCAGTGGCAGGCTATGCGCAAGGTCGTGTTCCCCCAGGGCATTAAAAACGCGATTCCGGCGCTCACCAACGAGCTCATCATCAACATCAAGGATTCGTCGGTGCTCTCGGTCATCGGCGTGTTTGACCTCATGTACGCCACCACCACCGTCGCCGGCGTGTACTACCGCCAGATGGAGGTCTACTGCGTGGCGCTCGTGGTCTACCTGATCCTGACGCTCGTGGCGAGCCGCCTGCTCGAGGCCTTTGGCAAAAAGCTCGGCGCCGAGGCCCCGGCAACGCTGCCCAGCTCCAACTAGGCTCAAGACGAGGAGAATCATCATGGCAGATACCGCCACTACCGGCACCGCGGCCGCCGCACAGACAAATGAGCCGCTTATCCGCGTCGAGGGCCTGCGTAAGAGCTTCGGCTCGCTCGAGGTGCTCAAGGGCATCGACCTCGCTGTCAATCCCGGCGAGGTCGTTACCATCATCGGCGCCTCGGGCTCGGGCAAGTCGACCTTCCTGCGCTGCCTCAACCTGCTCGAGACCCCGGACGCGGGCCACATCTGGTTCCACGGCCAGGACCTCACGGCCGAGCGCTGCAACATCAACAAGCTGCGCGAGGACATCGGCATGGTGTTCCAGGGCTTTAACCTGTTCAACAACATGGACGTGCTCGACAACTGCACGCTCGCGCCCGTTACGCTCAAAAAGATGAGCAAGGCCGAGGCCGAGAAGGTCGCGATGGAGCATCTGACGAGCGTGGGACTCGAAAAGTTCGCGCACGCCGCCGTGGGCCGCCTGTCCGGTGGTCAAAAACAGCGCGTGGCCATCGCTCGTGCCCTGTGCATGAATCCGCAGATCATGCTGTTCGACGAGCCGACCTCCGCGCTCGACCCCGAGATCGTGGGAGAAGTGCTCGAGGTCATGCGCAAGCTCGCTGCCGACGGCATGACCATGGTCGTCGTCACGCACGAGATGGCCTTTGCCCGAACCGTGTCCGACCGCGTGGTCTTTATGGACAAGGGCGTAGTGCTCGAGGACGCCGCGCCGGCCGAGCTCTTCGGCAACCCCAAGCACCAACGCACCCGCGAGTTCCTCTCGCGTTATCTCGAGGACAAATAACCGACCGCAAACGCTTACGTGGCAGGGCCGCTCCGGTGGGGCGGCCTTTGTCGTCACAATCGAAAGGATGTCATGGCCGAGGTTTGGCGCTTCTTTGCGCATGAGGACGATTTTGCCGATATAGACGAGGCCGGCGCGTGCGAGCGCTTGGGCCGTGTGCTGTCGTTTCCGACCATCTCGAGCATGGATGCCGAGGCGGTGGACTGGCAGCCGTTCGACGACCTGCGCGCGTATATGCAGCAGGCCTGGCCGCGTGTGTTCGCGGCGGGCGAGGTCGAGCTTATCGACCATTCGCTGTTGGTGACGCTTGCCGGCTCCGACCCCGCTCTCAAGCCCGTTATGCTCATGGGCCACATGGACGTGGTCCCCGTGGTGCCCGGTACCGAGGCCGACTGGACGCATGCCCCCTTTAGCGGGCACGTGGACGACACCTACATCTGGGGCCGCGGCGCGATCGACATGAAGGACCAGGTCGCAGGTATTCTTGAGGCTGTCGAGTATGCGCTGGCGCACGGTTGGCAGCACGAGCGCACGCTGCTCCTGGCCCTTGGCCAGGACGAGGAGACCACGCAGTACGGCGCAGGCGCCATCGGCCACGCGCTCGAGGAGCGCGGCGTTGAGCTTGAGTACCTGATTGACGAGGGCGACTATCGTATCGTTGAGGCTGCCGAGTACGGCGCAGGCGAGGGTTGGCTTATGCATGCCGATCTTGCCGAGAAGGGCTATGCCGATATCGTGCTCAGGACGAAGAGCGAGGGCGGGCATTCTTCCAACCCTTACGGTGGCACGTCGCTCGAAGTGCTCAGCCGCGCTATTGCCGCGATTTGCGATATCGAGTGGCCGGCGCGTGTGACCGATCTGCTTGCCGCGCAGCTCGTCGAGCTGGGGCTTTATACCGCAGACGAGATTGCTGCCAGCAAGGATGCCATCGTGCGCGACTGCCTTGCCAGCAAAAAGCTGTACCCGCTTGTGACCACCACCTGTGCGCCCACGCAAATCGAGGGCGGCAGTACCGGTGCCAACGTAATGCCGCAAGATATGTGGGTCAATATCAACTTCCGCATGCTCGAGGGTACGAGCGTGGCCGATGTCGTGGCCTGCTGCCGCGAGGCCGTTGCCACCGCTGGGCTCGCCGGCCGAGTCGAGGTCGAGCTGGGCCCCGGCAGCTCCGAGCCCTCGCCGTCCCCGCGCGTGGGCGGTCCGGGGCTCGAGGCCGTCCGCGCCATCGCCGCCCGCTATTTCCGTGATCCCAAGCCGACGGAGGAAAACGGATCGTCTGCGGTGGGCCAAGAGCCGATGAGCATCGTGCCCTCGACCGTGATTGGTGCAACCGATGCCGCCAACTACCAGCGCATTTGCCACGAGTGCATCCGCTTCTCCGCCTTTGTGGTCGACGATGACGAATGCGACCGCGGCGTCCACGGCACCAACGAGCGCATCACCCGTCGCGCCTACCTCCAAGGCATCCGCTTCCTCATCGCCCTGCTCCACACGCTCTAGCATGCGACAAAGGGACTGAGCCGATTTCATCGGTAATGAGACAAAAACTGTCATAGAATAAGACTAAGATATCTTAAGAGACATATGCTGGGGTTGGTATTCCTTGAACGACTGCGGGCATGTGCCAGACTGCCTCGGCCCCCGGGGAGCACCCGGGCAGGTCGCCGTGTGACTGGGGAGGAAATTATGCAGGAGCTCAGAGAGGCGACGTCTCGACTCGTGAATAATGCTACCGGGGGGGGTGTCTAAGCAGGGAACTTCCTGGTGAACACCGGCCGCGCGAGCGGTGGTCCGTCATGTCTTATGGCCGTCGTCGCGGGCTGCGCCCGGTCTCGCCATATGTGATTGTTCTGGCCCTCGCCGTCGTGCTGACGGCGAGTTTCTTCCTGCCGACCCGCGCGGAGGCGAAGGTTTCGGACCATACGGTTCCGTTTCCGAACCACATGGTTCCGACGATTTCGCCTTCGGGGACAACAATCAACCTGTTTGATTACTGGGTGAATTCGGAGGATCACCTGTCGGTCAGTGGATCCGACGGCATCAACAAGGACCACCGCTTCAAGTTCAAGGATCAGGAAGCCAGTGATGATCTCAACCGGTATACGGGCGACTCCTCTCCTCGCTCCGGTATCGTGAACAACGTTCTTACCGGCGGTTAACCGAATCTCACCGACAGCTGGGGCGGAGAATCCCTCGGCTACCTGTTTGATTCTTCCACCCAGACGGGCAAGATATCCCATATGGGTGTGACGGGTCTGTTGCAGGCCAAGGGCGGCTACTACGAGTATGACAGCTCGAAG
The DNA here is from genome assembly GCF_039062365.1 of Collinsella aerofaciens. GTDB lineage: Bacteria > Actinomycetota > Coriobacteriia > Coriobacteriales > Coriobacteriaceae > Collinsella. The sequence continues at coordinate 32,534 of NZ_JBCJBI010000006.1, read as the reverse complement.
AACTACGCGGCGTACAACGTCAATAAGAATGCATTTGATGTCTACGAAGTCGCCGGCGTTGGGCAAGCGGGGGCTGGCTCTCAAAATGGAGGTCAGTTTTTCCCCTTCGATGCGGCCGATAAGGTATTCAAGGAGGAGAACGGCCGCCTCGTCCGGAACGGCATTACGTCGTCGAACAACGGCGACTCGAATTATAACGATGGCAAACCCCTCAACCATTATTTCGGCCTCTCCATGTCATCGCGCTTCGTGCAGCCGACGGATGGCAAAACGAACGCTGGCGATCCCATGACCTTTGAGTTCGCCGGCGACGACGACGTCTGGGTGTTCATTGACGATGTCCTCGTGGGCGACATTGGCGGCATCCACACCAGTGCTAAGCTGACCATTGACTTCCAAACGGGCGAGATTAAGGTTAACGATTCCCCAAACGGCACGCTGTTAGGAAAGTTCAAGGAAGCGGGGCGGGGCACTTCGGGCTTCACTGGCAGCACCTTCGCTAACGACACCAGCCACACGCTCAAGTTCTTCTACTTGGAGCGTGGCGCCACCGACTCCAACATGAAGCTCAAGTACAACCTCGTGACGGTGCCCGAGTCCGACATCATCAAGTTCGACCAGGACGGCAAGTTCGTACAGGGTGCCGAGTTCAAGCTCTATAAGACCGACAAGGACTTCAAGACCGTGGGCGAGCTCATCGGCTCCGGTACCACGGACGAGGCCGGCCACCTAACGCTCACGAACGACGTGGACAACGGCGTCATCAACTTCGACGATCTCTACAACAAGGATCACAGCAACAAGTACTACCTCCTGAAGGAGACGCACGTGCCCGAGGGATACCGCTCGAGTCTCACGGCGACGGGTGGCAGCATGCAGCTCGAGTACGTGCCCGCGAGCGCCGGGAACGGCGCGGGCGGCGTCATCATCAACCGCGGCGGTATGGACGCGGACAGCGTCGTGTGGAAGACCGGTGCGTTCGCCGCCGCGAAGGAGACCATCACCGCGCCGTCGACCGTGTACAAGGCAAATAATGACCTGACGAAGTCCGACAAGACCGTCAATCTGGACTCCGGCATACTGTTCGCTGTGGTGCTCAAGCGCGACAAAAGCGCAGGCACAGGTATCGAAGATCCGAGCAATTGGTACGCCGTGTCGGGCGACCCATCGACGGGAGCGGGATACACCCTCGCCAAGGAGCCGGGCATGACCGGTGCTATCGAGGCGGCGAAGAAGGACCTGCACGCCTTCACGCTCAACACAAGCGGCCAGTACCAGGTAGAGATTCAAAATCTGCCCGGTGACATCTCCAAGTACTACTACCTGCTGAGCGGTGATGCCCGCAAGGATGCCGAGTACACGGTGGCCATCTACCACACAACGGCGAGCTCGATCGGCGACGCGGCGCCTGAGAACACAGTCCACGTGTACAGCGACGACATCGCAGGCGGCGCGAACTTCAAGCGGCAGTTCGCCACGCGCCTGCTCGTCACGAACATCCAGAATCGCCTGTTCGTGCAGAAGACCGATACCGAGGGTAAGCCCGTTGACGGGGCGAAGTTCGGCCTTTACAAGTCCACCCAGGTGACTACGGATGCGAACGGCAAGGCCGTGCTCGATGGCGACCAGGCCCCCTACGACACCCTGACGACGAGGTCGGTCGCCAACCCGGTCAAGCTCGAAGGGGCGGGCGTATTCCCGTCTACGAGCGACAGTAGCGAGCCGCTCGTGAAGGGTACCTACTTCCTGAAGGAGGTCTCGGCGCCCAATGGCTTCCTGCTTAATGACAGGCTCATCAAGGTGATTGTGGACGATTACGGCGTCCACGCCGATGCTGGTACAGTTGATGACGGCGTTTCGACGTTCGTGGGCGTGGGCTCGCTCATGAAGAGCCTGGGCCAGTTTGGCGCAGAGGGCGACATTGACAACACGCTCACGTGGATCAAGGGCCAGCGCCAGACGTCCGACGGGACGCTCGACGGCAACGGCAACCTTTCCTGGAACAATGACGCCAAGGGCGGCGAGAATGAGGTACATCTTAAGTACGACGCCAATGGACGTGTCTACCAGTATGGGCCCACCAAGAAGGACGAACCTTACCGCCTGGAGACCGAGACGGGCTGGATACGTATGGGCATCACGCAGGACGTGTCTGGTGACACTAATGCGAAGGGCGCCCGCGCCGACCTGGGCGACATGAATCTGAACGCCCTGTTTACGGGCGCCACCTGCGTGCGCGTGGCGAACGAACGCGAGGCGAGCCTCGAGGTGATGAAGAAGGTTGTCGTGCCCGATGGTCTGACGGGCAATAAGGACGCGGGGTTCACCTTCAAGTTCACCGTGCCTGATGGGAAGACGTATAAGGCTGCAGTCTTCGAGAAGGCGGGCGCGGCCGATGAGAAGCAGGTCGGCGATATGTTCGACCTGACGAACGGCCGCGAGCAGACCATCACGGCCGGCCAGACGATCCGCGTGTACGGTCTCGACGAGCACGACGCCTACACGGTGCAGGAGCTGACCGGTACGGATAAGATGCCGGCCGGCTACACGCTGACCAAGCGCGAGCAGGGCGGCAACGCCCTGAGCGGCGAGGGCGCCAGCATCTCCGGCACGATTGCGAAGCAGGACGCCAACGGCACGTTGGCCGAAGCCAACAAGCTGGTATTCACGAACACCTACAGCGTAAAGCCGCTGGTGACGCTCACCAATGCGTTCTGGGCGCAGAAGGTGCTCCGGGGCCGTGACTGGAAGGATGGCGATAGCTTCAAGATTTACCTGCGCGCGGACAAGGGCACGCCGATGCCCGCCGGTGCCAAGGATGCGCCCGTGAGTGGTATGAAGCAGGTTGTGAAGACCGTCAAGAACGGGGACACGTTCGACTTCGGCAATATTGAGTACGCCAAGCCCGGCACCTACACCTATCTCATTGCCGAGGCCACGCCGTCTCAAAACGACGATGACTGGTTGCCCGGGTTCGGGTATTCGAGCGCTACCTACCGTGTCACGGTGACGGTGAGGGATAACGGCGACGGCACGCTGTCGCAGCCGGCAGTCAAGATGGAGCAGACCTACACCGACGACGGTATGAGCCAAAAGGACAACCCGATCGAGGTCGCTGACAAAATCGCCAAGATCACGAACACCTATAACACCGATGAGAAGACCATCTCCTTCAACGTGCAGAAGACGTATGCCGACCAGTCCGGTGCAAATCCGCTTGTGAAGGATAAGTTCACGTTCCAGCTCGAGGCACTCGGCGGGATGAAGAATGATGCCGTGCCGAGTGGAGCCATCGATTTCGGCAAGCTCGCCACCTCCTACAGCGTCGGTGCCAGCAAGGTCCCCATGCCTAAGGGGTGCACGTCCACCACGACCACGGCGAAGAACGATGACGACGGTATCGCTGCGTTCCCGCAGATCACCTATACGATGGAGAGCGAGAACCTCACCTACGTGTACAAGGTGACCGAGGTCAAGGATTCCGATACATCGACGTCCAGTGGCATGGGCTACGACGATACGGTGTACTACGTGCTGGTGAAGAACCAGCAGGTTGATAACGAGTCTGGGACGGGTAAGTGCCTGTCCTCCACGGTCACGTATTGGAAGGCCGACGGCACGCAGCTGACGGACGCCAACGGATACATCCCGTTCAAGAACACCTACACGGTGACCCAGGCGACGTCGGCGCCGGTTAACGTGCAAAAGACGTTCACCGGGCGCGCGTGGGAGACGAGCGATGCGTTCGACTTCACCCTGACGCCGGCGGATGATGCGACGAGGGATGCGGTTAAAAACAAGGTCGTTACCCAGAGGAAGGCTACCGACTCCGATGAGACCGGCGATCTGACGACTAAGGTTGAGATCGCAGGCGCCGGTGACGCGACGCGTTCTGCAACCTTCGGTGCGGGCGACCTGGTGTTCACCAAGTCGGGCACGTATACGTTCAATGTGAACGAAACGAAGCCGACCGACGCGGATAAGACTGGTATTGCGTATGACGGCCATACGTCCACGGTGACGTACACAGTGACCGATATCGAGAACGGCAAGCACACCGGTAAGCTGACCGCGTCGGTTGCGTACGACAACAAGCAGGCGACGACGGATGCCGACCGGCAGGTGACGGACGCCGCCGCGTTCACCAACATCTATGCGGCCTCTGGTACCTACGCGGGCATCGATGTGACCAAGACTCTGGTTGGTACCCCGCTGAAGAATGGCATGTTCCCGTTCACCATCGAGGCGATGACGTATAACGGTACGACGGCCCCGGAGCCGGCTGATACCGATAAGTCGTTCAAGAACACCGTGGGCAAGGATGACGGTGACGATACGCAGACCGCCACGATGTCCGGCAAGCTGAAGATGAACTTCACGCAGCTGAGCTACAACAAGGTGTATGTGTACAAGGTGTCTGAGGCGCATGGCGCCAACGCTGGTGGATACACGTATGACACCGAGTACCCCGGTGACGCCTACGTGCTCATTGCGGTGAAGCCGAATCCGGACAACAAAGGCCAGCTCTACACCGAGACGACCATCGCGAAGGGCCCGGGCGTGACGGCGCTTGTTGGCGGGGGCGGCAACGTTGATGCGCTGACGGCCGAGGCGATTAAGGGCCTCGATACCACGACCAACTACGTGAAGACGGTCTCGAGTCGCAATGCGAAGCCCGCTACGCCTACCGTCCCGTTCAAGAACAGTTACAAGTCAGACGCCAGCGACGAGCTGACCCCGCAGGTGACGAAGAAGATCTCCGGTGTTGAGAGCACGGAGAAGGCGTTCTCGTTCACGCTGACCGCCACGGAAGAGACACAGCAGAAGATCGCCGCCGGCGACTTGGGTGTGTCGGACGACCTGGCGGGCGACGCGCACGCGGAGTCCAAGGCCACGAAGGACAAGATTATCAAGGACAAGGGCCAGACGGTCGACTTCTCGAATATGACGTTCAACAAGGCGGGCGAGTACACGTTCACGCTCACCGAGGTGCACAACGCTGATGATGATCCCGCAGCGGATGGCGTGCAGAACGCCGGCTGGACGATGGACGCCTCGACCTATACCGTCACGGTAAGGGTCGAGGATAAGGACGCCAAGCTGACCGTCACGGGCGTGACGGTGAAGAAGGATGGTGACGCTGAGGCCAAGCCCATCAAGGCTGAGGTCAAGGACGGCAAGGTGAACCTCGCCACCTTTATCAACAGCTATGCTGCGAAGGGTTCCGTGACCTTGGCGGCGAAGAAACGCTTTAGGGGCGGTGCGCTCGCGGGGAACGACTTCTCGTTCGCTCTGTACAAGGGTGACAAGGCGGAAGGCACGCCCATTGAGACCGTCACGAACGACGAGAAGGGCAACATTACCTTCCAGCCCATCAACTACACCGAGGCAGGTGACTACGAGTACACCATCAAGGAAGTTACCGGTAACGACCAGACCATCGTCTACGACGGTCAGAAAGTGAAGGTCAAGGTCAGCGTTACCGATAACAAGAACGGCACGCTGGACGCGACCGTCACCTACGGCGGCGATAAGGCCGTGCCGACCTTCACCAACGTGAAGCCGACGACGGACGTTACCGTCGAGGCCACGAAAGTTCTCGCGGGCAAGGCGCTGACGGACGGCGCGTTCGCCTTCGGCCTGTACCAAGGCGACACGTCCACGGGTAATCCCGTCAAGATCGTCCAGAACGACAAGGAGGGCAAGATCAATCTTGCCCTCACCGGTCTGACCATCGGCGAGTACGACTACAAACTCAAGGAGGAGAACGTCGGTGCCGATCCGACTATCACCTACGACACCAAGGCGGTGAAGGTTCACGTCTCGGTGAAGGCGGAGGGCGACAAGGCGAAGGCGACCGTCACCTATGACGGCAAGAACGATGCCCCGACCTTCACTAACAAGTACCAGCCCGCCGAGACCTCGGTGGCGCTCACGGCGAAGAAGGCCTATGTGAAGCCCGACAACACGCCGGCCACGCTCAATGGCGGCGAGTTCACCTTCGACCTGTACGAGGGCGACCTGACGGCTGAGCGGCTGAAGGGCAAGCAACCCATCCGGAGCGCCAAGAACAGCGAGGACGGCACCGTCACCTTCCCGGCCATCGACTACACCAAGGCCGGCGAGTACAAATACACCGTCGCGGAACAGGAGGGCGACCTGTCCCACGTGACCTACGACGCTACGGTGCACCATGCCGTGGTGAAGGTCATGGACAATGCCGGCAAGCTGGACGCCGCTGTTACCTACGATGGTGACAAGGCCAATGCCCCCACCTTCACGAACACCTACACCGCAAAGGGATCCGTGGAGCTGACGGCGACCAAGATCGTTGCGGTCGCGCCGGGCTTCACGCACGACACCAAGCTGAAGGGCGGCGAATACACGTTCGAGCTGAAGGACGCCGACGGCAAGGTGCTCGGCACCACGACGAACAAGGCCGATGGCACGGTGAAGTTCACGCGCAAGTTCACGCTCTCCAACCTGGGCGGCGCTGCGAGCAAGGACTTCACCTACACCATCGCGGAGAAGCCGGGCACGGAGCCGGGCATGGTCTACGACACCCATGCGCTCATCTACAAGGTGACGGTCGCGGACGATGGCACCGGCTCGCTGACGGCCACACCGCAGGTAACGAGTGGAGACAAGACCTTCACGAACACGTACCACCCGAAGGAGACCTCGGTAACGCTCAAGGCGACGAAGCGCTTCACGGGTGGCGAGCTCGCAGGGGACGACTTCACGTTCCAGCTGCTCGACAAGGATGGCAACGTGATCCAGACCGTCCAGAATGACAAGGACGGCAAGGTCGCCTTCCAGGCAATCAGCTACGACACGCCGGGCGATCACGACTACACCATCAAGGAGGTTGCCGGCAACGACCCGACCGTCGTGTACGACACGAAGGACGTGAAGGTCCACATCAAGGTCTCCGATGAGAAGGGCGAGCTAAAGGCGACCGCCACCTACGACGGCGAGGCCGACGTTCCGACCTTCACCAACTCGAAGCCGACGACGGACGTCACCGTTGAGGCCACGAAAGTTCTCGCGGGCAAGGACCTGACGGCCGATGCGTTCACCTTCGGCTTGTACGACCAGGACGGCAATGAGGACGCTCGCGGCACCAACGATAAGAATGGCAAGGTCAAGCTGACCGTCAAGGGCCTGAACCTGGGCGAGTACGACTACACGCTCAAGGAGGAGAAAGCCGGCCAGACCGTCGACGGCGTGGCCTACGACGCCAAGGAAGTCAAGGTCCACGTCAAGGTAGAGCAGAACCAGGGCGACAACAACAAGACGAAGGTGACCGTCACCTATGACGGTGCCGCTACGGCTCCCACCTTCAACAACACCTACGACGCAAAGGGTTCCGTAATCCTGACGGCGACCAAGACCATCAAGGTTGCGGACGGCTTCGACCACACGACGAAGCCCGCGGACGGCGAGTTCACCTTCGACCTGAAGGACGCTGCCGGCAACGTGCTCGACACCGCGAAGAACGATGCAAACGGCAAGGTCAGCTTCACGCGCGAGTTCCAGCTCTCCGACTTGGACGGCGCCGCGAGCAAGGACTTCACCTACACCATCGTGGAGCAGCCGGGCGCGGAGCCGGGCATGGTCTATGACAGCCATCCCCTCACCTATACGGTGACGGTCACGGACGGCGGGAACGGAGCACTGAATGCGAAGGCGATCGTGACGAGCGCATCCGGCTCGGATACCTTCACCAACACCTACCAGCCGGCCGCGACCGGCCTGGCCCTCGGTGCGCAGAAGAGCTATGTGAAGAAGGACGACAACACGCCGATCGTCCCCAAGTGCGGCGAGTTCACCTTCGATGTGTACGAGGGCAACCTGACGGCTGAGCAGCTTGCCGGGGCCAAGCCCGTCCGGACCGCGACCAACGGCGCGGACGGAAGTGTTAACTTCGACGCCTTCTCCTACGCGAAGCCGGGCACGCACGAGTACACCATCGTGGAGCGGAAGGGTGATCTGGCCTACGTGACCTACGACGCCGCGGTGCACCATGCCGTGGTGACGGTTGCGGACAATGCCGGCACGCTGCAGGCGAGCGTCGCCTACGACGGCACGAATGTCACGAAGCCCAGCTTCACCAACACCTACGAGGCACAGGCGACGGACTCCGGCGCGATCGCCCTCACCAAGAGCGTTGACGTGCACGACGGCAGCTATCAGCTAAAGGCGGGAGACTTCGCCTTCGAGCTGGTGGGGTCTGACGGCTCGGTGATCCAGACCCAGAAGAACGATGCTGACGGCAAGGTTGCCTTCGACAAGCTGACCTTCGACCATGCGGGCACCTTTACCTACACGGTCCGCGAGGTGCAGCCGACGGGGGACGCGCCGGGCGTGCCGGGCGTGACCTACACCGGCAAGACGTACACCCTGACCTACGTGGTGAAGGACAACAACGACGGCAAGCTGGTGGTAGAGAGCTCTACGGTGAAACCGAGCGAGGGCACCGAGAACGGCGTCACCCCCAATACCATGACGTTTGCGAACAGCTACCAGCCGGGTCAGACCTCCTACCAGATCTCTGGCACCAAGGTGCTTGAGAATGCCGACCCGGCCACCACGCGGACGCCCGCCGATGGCGAGTTCACATTCGCGCTGATTGACGTGGCCACCGGGCAGGAGATCGACCGGACCACGAATGTGGGTAAAGCGTTTACCTTCAAGGCCATCTCGTACACCGCAACTGGTTCGCATGCGTACCAGGTGAAGGAGGTTGCGGGCCAAGATGGCACCATCACTTACAGCGATGCGGTGCTGGACGTAACGGTGAACGTGACCGATGACGGCAGCGGCCAGCTGACCGCGACGGCGAACAAGACGGCTGCGGATCTGACCTTCACCAACACCTACACGCCGACGGCAACGACGGCGACGATTACCGGAACGAAGGCTCTGACCGGCCGCGACCTGGCCGAGGGTGAGTTCTTCTTCGACCTGAAGGACGCCGACGGTAACGTGGTGCAGACGGTGCAGAACGGCGCCGACGGCACGTTCGGCTTCGCGCCGCTGCAGCTGGACAAGGTGGGGACGTACGTCTACACCGTGTCCGAGCGGGCAGGGGCGACGGCGAACGGCGTCACCTACGACACGACGGTCTTTACCGCGACGGTGACGGTGACGGAGAATGCGGAGACGCACGCGCTGGAGGCGCAGGTTGCCTACAGCAAGGGCGGCAAGGCTGCGGATGCGGTGGCGTTCAGCAACAGTTACGCGCCGGCCGCGACTGAGGTGAAGCTGGGGGCCTCCAAGGTGCTGAGCGGCGAGGACCTGAAGGAAGGGCAGTTCTCCTTCCAGCTGAAGGATGCCGACGGCAAGGTGCTGCAGACCGCAAAGAACGCGGCGGACGGCACGGTGGGCTTCGAGGCGATCTCGTACGACAAGCCCGGAACGTACGCCTACAGCATCTCCGAGGTGGACGACGGTCAGAAGAACGTGACGTACGACGCGGCCGAGCACCGGGTAACGGTGACGGTGACGGACGACGGTGCGGGCCATCTGGTGGCGACGGTAACCTATGACGGCGCCGTGGCGCCGGTGTTCAAGAACACGTACACGCCGCCGACCACCCCGCCGACGGAGCCGCCCACCAATCCGCCGAGCAAGTCACCGGTGCCGAAGGAGGAGAAGCCGGGTCTGCCGTATACGGGCGATACCAGCTTGTCGCCGATGGCCCTGGGTGGCATCGCGGGCGGCGCGGTGGTGCTGATCGCCGCAGGCGTTATCCTGCGGCGCCGGAACCGGTAGCTACGGCGGCCGAGAAGGGCTTTGATTGAGGGCGGGTGGTCGCAGGGCGCGGCCGCTCGCCCTTTTTGGTGAAAGGCTATGTTAACCCGCCGTTTGCACGTCCGGCTCCAGATGGAACTCGTACTCCGGCTCCATCATCTTCTTCCGGATCTTTTCGTAGCGCCCGTCGTCGAGCTGCTCGCGCATGAGCGACGTCCTGTCCCCGACGCGTGCGGCCTCGCGCAGCCATCTGAACCACATCAGGCAGCTGTGGAGCCTGCGGGTCGATACGCCCTTGAACCTCTCGAGGAAGTGGCCGAGCGAACCCTGCGCTTCAGCATCCTCTGGACCGTGTCCCGCTCGTACCCGGTGAGCCTGCCGTGGGTCCTCGGGACCGCCCTCGCGGCGCCCTTCCCGCCCTTTCCGGACATGGTGTCCTCCGATCTCCCGGGGCCGGCCGATCCGGCCCTCAGGGTATCGGATTCCCAAATTTATCCGTATATGTGCGGATGAATGCGGGAGGCGTTCGGATGAAGTTGTATTCAAGGAAAGAGACTGACCCTTTGTCGCATTCCGTGCGGGTTATATGCAGGTATGCCTGCGCACGCTATCATGTATGGGTTAGACCGCAACTATGTACCTCATACGCGAAGGGATGCGCATGTATCTGAAGATCGACATGTTCTAGCCGGGCTTACCCCCGCAGTGGCGCCGCGCGCCCCATCAACTCTGCCGATTTTCGCCTTCACGCACATAAAGGAGTCCCGCCATGCGCGACAAGCTCGAAAAGATCATTAAGGCCTACGAGGAGCTCGAGAAGAAGCTATCTGACCCGGCCGTCGCCTCCGATATTAAGGAGTTCACGCGTCTCAACAAGGAGTACGCGCACCAGTCTGACCTCATTGCCGCCTCGCGCGAGTACATCGGCGCGCTCGATGACATCGAGGCGGCCAAGGAAATGCTGCACGATACCACCGATGCCGATGAGAAGGAGATGCTCCAGATGGACATCTCCGAAAACGAGGCCAAGCTCCCCCAGCTCGAGGAAGACATCAAGTACATGCTCATCCCGAGCGACCCCAACGACGACAAGAACACCATCGTCGAGATTCGCTCCGCCGCCGGTGGCGACGAGGCGGCCATCTTTGCCGGCGACCTGTACAAGATGTACCAGCGCTTCTGCGAGTCGCGCGGCTGGAAGACCACCGTGCTCGATTCCAGCCCCAGCGAGGCCGGCGGCTTTAAGTCCATCGAGTTCAAGGTCGAGGGCGACCGCGTCTACTCCGTCATGAAGTTCGAGTCCGGCGTGCACCGCGTCCAGCGCGTCCCCAAGACCGAGTCCCAGGGCCGCATCCAGACCTCCACGGCTACCGTCGCCGTACTTCCCGAGGCCGAGGAAATCGACGTCCAGATCAACCAGTCCGACCTGCGCATCGATACCTACTGCGCCTCCGGCCCTGGCGGTCAGTGCGTTAACACCACCTACTCCGCCGTGCGCATCACCCACCTGCCCACCAACACCGTGGTGCAGTCGCAGGAACAGCGCTCCCAGATCCAGAACCGCGAGGTCTGCATGCAGATGCTGCGCGCCCGCCTGTACGAGATGGAGCTCGAGAAGCAGCAGGCAGAGCTCGGTGCCGAGCGTCAAAGCCAGATCGGCCACGGCAATCGTTCCGAGAAGATTCGTACCTACAATCAGCCCCAGGACCGCGTGACCGATCACCGTATCGGCTTCAACTCCACCTACAACGGCGTCCTCCTGGGCGATCAGCTCGGCACCGTCATCGAGGCACTCGCCGCCGCCGAGCGAGCCGAGAAGCTGGCACAGGCCGTTTAAGTTACGGCGTTTTACCAAACGCCGTAACTGCTCGACGCTGCGCGCCGCCCAGAGCGACAATTTGTCATTCAAAAGGCAAGGCATGACCAGAAGGTCTATGCCTTGCCTTTTTCATGCCAACTTGTTCGCTCTGGACGTCGCTCGCTGTCCGACCTCTACCTACGGCGTTGCCATCGCTGCCGGAGACGGCAATTGGTTAGTTGGCACTTAGGGGTAGTCATTGGGGACGTTCTTAAATGACTAGGTTGGGTAAATTACTTTTCAAGTTTATTTAATCTGCTTTGTTAGAAATTAAGCTGCCTACCTGCTTAAAGTAATCAGCAGCCTTCATCTGCAATTGAAAATATTGCTCGAAAAATCGTTCAAGAAGTCGCGGGGCGATTTTTGATGCATCGCGCGTCAAGTGATTTGGCAAGTTCTTGGTTAGATATTGGTCAGTTTTGGGGCAACCTTGCCAAAAGCTTGACGAATGCAAATCTAGACGTCGATGAATGAACATTTCAGGCAGGTTCCAAGCAAAATTCTGGGCTGATTCTCGATAATCGCCTTCAATCGTCCCTTGCCAAGCGCTGGCCTCGCGTACAATCTGCTCCGACATTCGTGCGCCGCCCGGCGCTTAAGAGGGGAGGACCCCATGGCAAACGAGATTTGGACCATCAAGCGTTGTCTCGAGTGGACCAAGGAGTACCTGGCCGAGCGCGGCGAGGAGCACCCCCGTCTTTCTGCCGAGTGGCTGCTGTGCGCCGCCACGGGCCTGGCGCGCATTGACCTATATATGCGTATGGACGAGACGCTTAACGCGGCCCAGCTCGAGACCATGCATGCGGCCGTTGTCCGCCGCGCTAAGGGCGAGCCGCTGCAATACATCACGGGCAGCACGCAGTTTCGCATGATCGACGTCGCGTGCGCCCCCGGTGTGCTCATTCCGCGCCCCGAGACCGAGATGCTCGTCGAGGAAGTCCTCAATTATCTGGATGCCGAGGTGCTGAGCCCCGAGGCTGCTGCCCGTCAGCGTGTTGAGCTGCCTTGGAACGATGAGGTCGAGGAGGCACGCAAGGCCGAGGCCGCGCTGGCAGACGAACGGGCGACCGCCGAGCGCCGTGCCGCTAACCTGACGGCTGCCGATGAGGCGGCGCTAGGCGGCGATGTACTGGGCAGCCGTGCCTATGCCGAGGAACTGGCCGACCGCGAGGCCGAGGAAGCCGCCGCGCAGGCAGCAGAAGCCGAAGCGGCAGAAGCAGAGGCCATGGAAACCCCCGAGCCCGAGCTCGACGAATACGGCATCGCCATCGAGGGTGCCGGCCAGGAGACGGCTTCGGCTCAGGATGCCGCTGCGCCTGCCCCAGCCGAGCCCCGTATCGCCCGCGTTCTCGAGGTCGGCTGCGGCACGGGTTGCATCTCGCTCTCCCTTGCCTGGGAGCGCCGCGGCCACGTTACCTGCACCGCCACCGATATCGAGCCGCGCGCCATCGATCTGGCCACCAAAAACCGCGACGCGCTCGGCCTCACGGCAGATGAGGTTGCCTTTAGTCTCACCAACCTGGTGAGCTCCATTCCCCGCGAAGAGTGGGGCACCTTCGACGTGCTCGTTTCCAACCCGCCCTACATCCCGACCGGCGTCATGCGCTCGCTGCCGCACGAGGTCAAGGACTTTGAGCCCGACTTGGCGCTCGAGGGCGGTGCCGACGGCCTGGACATCTTCCGCCGTCTGCTCAATGCGGCGCCTTACATGCTGCGCGCCGGCGGCCTGTTTGCCTGCGAGCTCTACGAGGGCGCCCTCGATGCCGCGGCCGAGCTCTGTCGCCAGGCAGGCCTTTCGGACGTGCGTATCGTCCACGACCTCACCGATCGTCCCCGCATCGTTCGAGCCATCGTCACCGAGCCCAAACAGCGTATTTGAGCTGAATAAATAGACATTTGCGCAAGTTTGTCCTTGCAATATACCGTAAAACTTCTACTATAGAAGGAGAAAGGTATGTCAAATCAGCTGCATCGGTACCGTATCGTGCTTGATTACATTGAACCTTGGCTTGATGAGCAGGATGAAGCTACGCTGAAGCAGATTTATGCAGACCTTTTGGTGCTCGAGAAGGAAGGTCCCAGCCTTGGTCGTCCGCTGGTTGACCGCGTAAAGGGCTCGAAGCTTCATCATTTAAAGGAGCTGAGAGTGACGTCGTGTGGTGGGCAGGTGATTCGCATCCTCTTCGCCTTTGACCCCAAGCGCCAGGCGGTATTGCTATTGGCGGGTGATAAGTCGCGAGCGGGATCGTCAAGGGCAAAATGGAACGGTTGGTATGCGATCAACATTCCAAGGGCCGAGCAAATATACCGTCGCCACGTAAGGAGGCTCGATCGAGATGGAACTGCATGAGTATATGGAATCTCGCGGGATAACACGCGACTCCATTACCGCCGAGCAGGAGAGGACTCGCGATCGTATCGAAGCCTATAAGCTTGCTCAGATTCGCAGGTTAAAAGATCTAACACAGGCGTCGGTCGCCCAGTCGATGGGCGTTTCTCAAAAACGTGTATCCGAGCTCGAGCGTGGGGAGTTGGGTTCGATGAGGCTCGACACGCTGAGCAGGTACGCAGAGAGCCTCGGCGGAAAACTGGTTGCAAGCATCGAGTTTCCCGATCGTACCGTTACGCTTGCGCGCTAAAAATCTTCAATTAACCCCCTCACTTTCACCGACTACTAGAGCCGCTCACCAAACCAACATGCACTCTGGCCAAATAGGTTGAACGTTTCGTGCGAGAATGCCCCTCAGTAAACTAACTTTCACCAGAGCGTAAGGGGCTGGCATACACATGCAGACGGTCTATCGGGTATACGAGGGAACGCGCGAGCCGCATCGGCTCGCCGTCGAGCGCACGGCCGAGGTGCTCGGCCGCGGCGGCCTGGCCTTGATCCCGACCGAGACCGTCTACGGTGTCGCCGTGGCAGTCAACGCCTTCTCGGACGCCGTGCTCCAAGATACAAGCGAATTCCCATCGTGGCCGCGCGATCCGCAGGCTGTCGTCAATGGCGCCGCGGTCCCTGCGCTCGGTACCGGCTACCGCCGCATCTTTACCCTCAAGCAGCGCAAGCTCACCCAAACGGTCGCCTGGCTGGTTGATAATGCCGAAGCACTCGACCTCTATGGCGTGGATATCCCCGAAGAGGCTCGCGTACTCGCACGACGATGCTGGCCGGGGGCCCTGACTATTGTGGTCAAGGCGGCCCCCTGCGTGCCGACCTTTATGCGTGCCGCCGACGACACTGTGGCTCTTCGCGCGTCGGCCTCGCCTGTGGTCCAAGCGCTCATCCGCGCCTGCGGCAGCCCTCTTGCCTGCACCAGCGCTAACACGCATGGCGCGCCCGCGCCGGCAAGTTTTGTCACGGTGGAGGAGCGCATCCTGGAGGGGGTCGATGTGGCCGTCGACGCCGGTGAGACCCCGTGTCGCGACGCCTCGACCATCGTGTCGTTCCAGCACGGCGGGCTCCAGATCCTGCGCCAAGGCGCACTTCCCGCATCAGAGATCGAGCGGGTCCTGTCCGACCCGATGCAATAGAAAGGTGTAAGCGATGTCGTTGAATCTGGGTAGCCTGGGCATGGAAGATGCCTCGTTTGACTTTGGCGGTTCCTACATCATGGCGCTCGACTGCGGCACCACCTCGGTACTTGCGACCATCGTCGACGAGTACGGATGCATCGTCGCGCAGGCACGTCGCAGCGTCAAAACCAGCTTCCCACGTCCCGGTTGGGTAGAGCAAGACCCCATGACGGTCCTTGCCAGCCAGATCGCCGTCATGATGGAAGTCCAGTTTAAGAGCGGTATCCACTCCGACCGCATTGCCGCCATCGGCATCTCCAACCAGCGCGAGACCACGGTGGTCTGGGACCGCGTGAGCGGCCAGCCCATCTATAACGCCATCGTATGGCAGTGCCGCCGTACCGCGCCGGCAATCGACGCGTTAGTTGAACAGGGTTGCGAGGAGCTGGTGCGCTCCCGCACGGGACTCACGCTCGACCCGTATTTCTCGGCCTCCAAGGTGCAGTGGATTCTCGACAACGTCGACGGCGCACGCGAGAGCGCGGCGGCGGGCGACCTCATGTTTGGCACCATCGACACCTGGCTCATCTACAACCTCACCGGCGGCCAGGTCTTTGCCACCGACTACACCAATGCCAGCCGCACGGCACTCTTTAATATCCATACGCTCGATTGGGACGACGATCTACTGGCGCTCTTTGACGTTCCACGTTCCATGATGCCCGAGGTTCGTTGGAGCTCGGGCGACTACGGCCGCGTCGCGAGCGATATCATGACCAACATGCCACCCATCATGGGCGTGGCGGGCGACCAGCAGGCGTCGCTGTTCGGCCACTGCTGCTTCCATCCCGGCCAGACCAAAAACACCTATGGCACGGGTTGCTTTATGCTCATGAACACCGGCGACGAGGTCGTCGAATCCAAGAACGGTCTGGTCTCCACGATCGGTATCGCCGCGGACGGCAAGATCAGCTATGCACTCGAGGGCTCCATCTTTGCTGCCGGTTCCACCATGAACTGGCTTCGCAATAACATGGGCATCATCTCGAGCGTGAGCGAGTCGGCACAACTCGCCGCTTCGATTAACGACAACGAGGGCTGCTACTTCGTCCCCGCCTTTGCGGGTCTGGGCGCTCCCTGGTGGGACCCGCATGCCCGCGGTATCGTGTGCGGTCTGACCGGCGCCTCGAGCCGTGCGACCATCGTACGTGCCGCCTGCGAATCCATGGCATATCAGAGCTACGACGTGCTGCGCGCCATGGAGCAGGACGTGGGGCTTTCGATCGAGCGCCTGTCTGTCGATGGCGGTGCCTCGCGCAACGAGTTCATCATGCAATTCCAGGCCGACCTGCTGGATATCCCCGTGCTGCAATGCGAGACGGTGGAGACCACGGCAATCGGCGCCGCGTACTTGGCGGGTCTTGCCGTCGGCTATTGGGAAGACCTGGAAGAGCTGGAGCAAAATGCCCAGATCGTTAGGACCTTCCTTCCCCACATGTCCGCCGAACGCCGCGAGAGCAATCTCGCTGGTTGGCGTGATGCCGTCAAGCGTTCGCTCAACACCGCTCAGTAGGGTTGCGACGACCTGCTCGATACAACAAACCGTTAAACTTATGCACGGCGCGCGGCAACAACGTCGCCATGCGCCTTGTCAGCAAGGCCATCTTCCGGCCGCAATGAAAGGGGCATCAACCCATGACCGTCACCTACGATACGTCCCGTGTGACCCTTGTCGATCACCCGCTCGTCCAGCACAAGCTGTCGATCTTGCGCGACAAGAGCACTGGCACCAACCAGTTCCGCCAGCTCGTGCGCGAGCTTGCGCTCTTTGACGGCTACGAGGCCATGCGCGACCTGCCCATGGAAGACGTCGAGGTCGAGACCCCCATCACCACCGCAACGTTTAAGCAGCTCGCCGGCAAAAAGCTCGCCATCGTTCCCATCCTGCGTGCGGGCCTCGGCATGGTCGACGGCATCCTCGACTTGGTACCCTCCGCTCGCGTGGGCCACATCGGTATGGAGCGCGACGAGGTCACCCACGAGCCGCACGAGTATTACTGCAAGATGCCCAAGGATATCGATCAGCGCATCTGCCTGGTTGTCGACCCCATGCTCGCCACGGGCGGTTCGGCCGAGATGGCCATCAGCTACCTGCGCGAGCGCGGTGTCAAGGATATCCGCATGCTGTGCATCGTCGCCGCGCCCGAGGGTCTCAAGTCGCTGACCGAGAAGGACCCCGATGTGCATATCTATACCTGCGCTATCGATGACCATCTCAACGAGGCCGCCTACATCGTTCCCGGCCTGGGCGACGCCGGCGACCGCATCTACGGTACGCTCTAGTCGTTGGGCCTTGTCGGCTACGGTCACAAATACGAAGAAATGGTGCGCGCGGGCGAGCAAAAGTCGTCCACGCGCACTTCTGTTAACGGACGTTTTGCGCTGAGGGGTTCGAAAAAACGTATTACCGTACCTGCGGCATAAAGAAGGCCTTAAGAAAACGTACAGGTGCGTATTAACCGTTTGTTTTACGGTTGTACTTTAGCGATTGGCTCGTACAATAGTCACCAATGTTTGGCTGGGACTGTGCTGTGAGGCGTTAAAAAGGAAAGCGAGGAAGCCAGTGTTTCAGATAGTCGATCTGCTCGCTATCGTTGCAGGCGCCATCGCGGGCGCAATTGCCTTCCTTCCCTTTGTTTTTACGCTCAAGCCGGTTCTTGACGATAAACAGAATGCGGACATGCTCAAGGGCATGGTGAGCCTGGCGGTCTCGGCAGTCGCCCTGCTCGTCTTTACCTTGGTTGTGTTTGCGTTGTTCGGAGAGGCATTTCGCATGTTCCTCCTGGGCGAGGCGATCGGCTTCGTGGCCTTTATGGCCGCCTGCACGGTTCGCGTCGCCAAGGCGCTGCGAGATCCTCATGAGGTCGAAAGGTAAGTCGTGGAAATTTTTGAAAAGCTGCCTGATGAGATTAATCATCTGGTCAGCGAGTTCAGCTCCACCCCTGTCGTGGGCGATTTGAGCTGCGGCATCACGCAGTACTCGTTTTGGCTGATCGTCTCCACGATCGTGCTCCTGATCGTCCTGGCCGTGTTCAAGAAGAAGCAGACCCTGGTTCCCAAGGGCTTCTTCGTCAACGGTTTCGAGTACATCATCGAGTACGTCGAGAACGATATCGGCAAGGGCGTCGTGGGTGAGAACTGGAAGAAGCACTTCCCGTTCCTGTGCTCGCTTTTCCTGTTCATCCTGATCAATAACATGATCGGCCTGATCCCGGGAATGAAGCCCGGCACCGGCGCAATCGGCTCCACCGCCGCGCTCGCCATTTTCGCCTTCGTGTACTTCATCTACTACGGATGCAAGGCTCACGGCGTGATCGGCTACATCAAGAGCCTCGCCCCGCAGGGCGTGAGCTTCCCGATGAACGTGCTCGTGTGGGTTGTCGAGCTATTCTCGACCTTCCTGCGCCTCATCACGCTCGCCGTTCGTCTGTTCTGCAACATGTTCGCAGGACACGTGGTCATGGGCTCGTTCGCCATCATGGCGAGCATGTTCATGCAGCCGCTGCTTCAGCAGGTTTCCGCGGCCCACGCCGTCGGCGCCCTGCCTTCGCTGGCCTGGCTTGCCATCCTCATCCTGATCTATGCGATCGAGCTTGTGGTCGGCGCCATCCAGGCTTACGTCTTCACGGTCCTTACCGCCGTGTATGTCTCCGAGGCAGAGGAGGTCGCGGAGGAGGAGTAATCTTCCGTTCGCGCCTTAAAGGTAAGGCAATTCGTTAAACCGCCGGTGCCCGTACCCATGGAGCCCGGCAGTTATAAAAAGGTTATCCTGCGTGAAATAAGACACGCACGACAAAGGAGGAATCGTGGGAGTTATCGGTTACGGTCTCGGTGTTATCGGCGCTGGTCTTGCTATCGGCCTGTCTGCTCTGGGTGCTACGGGTGCTATGGCCCGTCAGCCTGAGGTCCAGGGCCGCGTGTTCACCGTCTTCATCATGGGCTCCGCCTTCGGCGAGGCTCTGGCTCTGATCGGCTTCGTTGTCGCGCTGATCGTTAAATAGCACGGAGCGTCAAGTATGAATCTTTCATCCCAGAAGAGCGCGATCGCACTCTCCGCGTCCGCGGCCGCGCTGCTCATGCCGGTTTCCGCGTTCGCCGAGGACGGCGCTGCCGGTGCGGACATCCTCATCCCTAAGATGGCGGAGTTCATCCCGGCGCTTATCGCCTTCCTGATTATCTGGATCGTGCTGGCCAAGGTCGCCATGCCGGGCATCATGAAAACCATGGAGGAGCGCGGCAAGAAGATCGAGGAGAGCCTCGACGAGGCCGAGAAGACCAAGCAGGAGGCCATCGCCAAGCGCGCTGAGTCCGACTCGATCGTCACTGACGCCCGTCGTCAGGCTGCCGACATCGTTCTCGAGGCCCGTAAGGACGCCGAGTCCGAGCGCGCCCGTATCATCGAGGCTGCTCACAATGAGGCCGAGGAGATCATCGCCAAGGCCCATACGACCGTCGAGGACGAGCGCAAGTCCATCTACGCCGGTGCCGCGAGCTCCATCGCCGACCTGTCCGTTGCCGTCGCCACCAAGATCGTGGGCGAGGCACTCGAGGACGAGTCCGAGCAGAAGAAGCTCATCGAGCGCTACATCCAGGAAGCAGGTAGCCTGAATGCCGACTAGCCGCTATCAGGACAAGGTGCTCGAGACCTACGCGCGCTCCCTTTTGGAAGCCGCCAAGGCCGAGAACCATGTGTTCGAGGACCTCGAGATGATCGAGCGCCTGGCTAGCGCCAGCCCCGAGATCATCGCCGTGCTCGACACCATGTCCAAGCGCGACCAGCTCGACCTTCTTCCCAAGGTGGCAGCTGCCTTTAAGTATGTTGCCGAGGAAGACGAGGATGTAGTGGGCGTGACCGTCACCACGGCGATCCCGCTCGACGACGAGCTGCGTCAAACCATCACTAAGAAATGCGAGCAGGACTTCGGCCGCAAGGTATTCCTTATCGAGCAGGTCGACCCGTCTATCGTGGGCGGCCTGGTGCTCGAGGCCCGCGGCGAGCGTCGTGACATTTCCGTCAAGACGCAGCTGCGCATCGCGCAGGAGACCCTCGCAAACTCTGCTAATTCGTACGGAGGTGAAGCCTAATGTCCGAAACCCTCAATGCCCAGGATATCGCCAAGAAACTGCAGGAGCAGCTCACGAGCCTCTCCGCGACGGTCGATACGCATGAGGTTTCAACGGTCGACGAGGTAGGCGACGGCATCGCGCGCGTCTCCGGCCTCAAGAGCGCCATGGCAGGCGAGCTTCTGGAGTTCAAGAGCTCCGATACCGGTGAGACCGTCTTCGGCCTTGCCCAGAACCTTGACCGTGACGAGGTCGGCGCCGTTCTGTTCGGTGCCGTCGACTCCATCAAGGAAGGCGACGAGTGCCGCACCACTGGCCGCATTATGGATATCCCCGTGAGCCGTGCCATGCTCGGCCGCGTCGTCAATCCGCTCGGCCAGCCCATCGACGGCCTGGGCGACATCGTCGCCACGCATCGTCGCCCCATCGAGTTCAAGGCCCCCGGTGTCATCGACCGTACCCCGGTGTGCGAGCCGGTTCAGACCGGCCTGTTGGCCATCGACTCCATGGTGCCTATCGGCCGTGGTCAGCGTGAGCTCATCATCGGCGACCGCAAGACCGGTAAGACCGCCATTGCCATCGACGCTATCCTCAATCAGCGCGGCAAGGGCATGGTCTGCATCTATGTCGCCATCGGCCAGAAGGCCTCCACGGTTGCCAACATCCGCGAGACCCTCGCTCAGCACGGTGCGCTCGACTACACCATCATCGTTTCGGCCACCGCTGCCGATTCCGCCCCTATGCAGTACATCGCGCCTATGGCCGGTGCCGCTATCGGCGAGTTCTTTATGTACAACGGCGAGGACGGTAAGCCCGCCAGCGAGACCAACCCCGGCGGGCACGTGCTCGTCATCTACGACGACCTGTCCAAGCAGGCTGTGGCCTACCGTCAGATGTCGCTGACGCTGCATCGTCCGCCCGGACGCGAGGCCTATCCTGGCGACATCTTCTACCTGCACTCTCGTCTGCTCGAGCGTGCCGTCAAGATGTCCAAGAAGAACGGCTATGGCTCCATGACGGCACTGCCGATCATCGAGACCCAGGACGGCGACGTCTCGGCCTACATTCCGACCAACGTCATTTCCATTACCGATGGTCAGATCTACCTGCAGTCCGAGCTCTTCTTCCAGGGTCAGCGCCCGGCAGTCGACGTGGGCATCTCCGTGTCCCGCGTCGGTGGCGATGCGCAGACCAAGGCCATGAAGCAGGTCGCCGGCAACCTCCGTCTGGACCTCGCTTCCTATCAGGAGCTCGCTGGCTTTACCCAGTTTGGCTCCGACCTCGACGAGGCTACTCAGAAGCAGCTGACCCATGGTGCCCGCATGACCGAGCTCCTGAAGCAGCCGCGTTACAAGCCGTTTGAGGTTGGCGAGCAGATCGTTACGCTGTTCGCTGGCAACGAGGGCTTCCTGGATGACCTGGAGATCGCCGACGTGCTGCCTTTCCGTGCCGAGCTCATCGAGTACATGGACAATGGCTTTGGCTCGCTGCTCGACAAGGTTCGCGCCAAGAAGATCGATGATGACACCAAGGCTGAGCTCTTGCGCGTCATCGGCGACTTCAAGCAGCAGTTCATGGCCAAGCACCATTCGGATGTTTCTGGATCAGAGGAGAACTAAGCCCCATGGCCAACCTTCGCGACATTAAGAAGCGAATCTCCTCGGTTACCACGACCAAGCAGATCACGCGCACGATGGAGATGGTCTCTACGGCCAAGATCCGTCGTGCCCTCGATCGCTCCAAGCAGGCCGAGCCCTATAAGGAGGCGCTGACCGACGTCATGTTGACGGTCGCCGGCGACGCCTCCTGTTCGGGCACCGATCCCATGCTGCAGAAGCATGAGAGCGTCAAGCATGGCCTGATTGTCGTTATTGCCTCGGACCGCGGCCTTGCCGGCGGTTTCAATACGACGGTGGAGCGCACGGCCGAAAAGCTCGCCGCTTCTTGGGCGAACGACGGCATCGAGTGCGAGATCATCGCGTGCGGGCGTAAGCCGGCCACGTATTTCCGTGACCGCGCAAACGTCGTCATGCACTTTGAGGGCAACTCCTCTGAGCCCGATTTTAATCAGGCCCGCATGATCTCCTCTCATATCTGCGATGCGTATCGTGCCGGTGAGCTTGACCGTGTCGAGCTTGTCTACCACCACGCCAAGAACCGCGTGGATCAGGAGCTTCGCGTCGAGCATCTGTTGCCGCTCGACCCCGAGATGATCGCTATGGCCCACGGTCCGCGTAAGAACGAGACCGACGCCCCTAAGCGCATCTCGTCCACGTTCGAGTTCGTGCCCTCTCCCGAGCATGTTCTCGGCAAGCTTGTGCCGTCTTATATCCTGACGGTCATCTACCAGGCCCTGATCGATTCGGCGGCTGCCGAGCAGGGTGCACGCCGCAAGGCCATGCACTCCGCGACGGAAAACGCCACCGCGATCATCTCGACCCTTACCCGCACGTATAGTCGCGTGCGCCAGGCTTCGATCACGACCGAGATTAACGAGATCGTCGGCGGAGCCTCAGCATTGGAGGAACAGTAATGGCTAATAACACCGTAAAGCTTGCGGTCGAGGAAGCCACCAAGAAGACGACTGCCGGTGATGGTCGCATCGTGCGAATCATCGGCCCTGTCGTCGACGTCAAGTTTGACGGCGCGGTGCCCCCGATCTACAACGCGCTCACGGTCGAGGCCGAGACCCCGATCGGTCATCTGAGCACGATCCTCGAGGTCGAGAGCCAGCTTCCGGGCGGCGTCGTCCGCACGGTCGCCATGTCCTCGACCGACGGCCTGCAGCGCGGCCTCATCGCCACCGATACCGGTGAGCCCATGAAGATGCCCGTTGGCCCCAAGACGCTCGGCCGCATTTGGAACGTCATGGGCAAGCCCGTCGACGGCAAGCCCATGCCCGAGGTGGAGGAGTTCTACCCCATCCACCATGCAGCGCCCCGTTTCGACGAGCTCACCACCAAGACCGAGATCTTCGAGACCGGCATCAAGGCCGTCGACCTGCTCGAGCCCTACATCCGTGGCGGCAAGACGGGCCTGTTCGGCGGCGCCGGCGTCGGCAAGACCGTTCTGATTCAGGAGCTCATCAACAACCTCGCCCAGGAGCACGGCGGCACCTCGGTGTTCACCGGCGTCGGCGAGCGTACCCGCGAGGGCACCGACCTGTTCCTCGAGATGAGCGAGTCTGGCGTTATCGACAAGACCTGCTTGGTCTATGGTCAGATGAACGAGCCGCCCGGAGCGCGTCTGCGCATCGGTCTGGCCGGCCTTACCACCGCTGAGTACTTCCGCGATCGTGGCCAGGACGTTCTGCTATTCATCGACAACATCTTCCGCTTCTCCCAGGCAGGTTCCGAGGTTTCCGCACTGCTGGGCCGTATGCCGTCCGCCGTTGGTTACCAGCCCACGCTGGCAACCGAGATGGGCGACCTCCAGGAGCGCATTACCTCGACCAAGACGGGCTCCATTACCTCCGTCCAGGCTGTCTACGTCCCCGCAGACGACCTGACCGACCCGGCGCCTGCCACGACGTTTACGCACCTCGACGCCACCACGGTTCTTTCGCGTAGCATTTCGTCGCTCGGCCTTTTCCCGGCTATTGACCCGCTCGCGTCTTCCTCCGACGCTCTCGATCCCTCGATCGTTGGCGAGGAGCACTACCGTGTCGCCGTCAAGGTCCAGGAGCTCCTGCAGGAGTACTCCGACCTTCAGGACATCATCGCCATTCTGGGTATGGACGAGCTGTCCGAGGAGCAGCGTCTTACGGTCAACCGTGCCCGTAAGATTCAGCAGTTCCTCTCGCAGTCCTTCCACGTCGCCGAGAAGTTCACCGGCAACCCCGGTGTCTACGTCCGCGTCGAGGATACCGTCCGCTCCTTCGCCGAGATTGTCGACGGCAAGGCCGATGACCTGCCCGAGCAGGCTTTCCGCTATGCTTCCACGATTGAGGACGTGCGCGAGCGCGCCCGCAAGATGGGGGAGAAGTAGGTTATGCGTATCCGCATCGTGTGCCCCGTGAGCTGCGCCTATGAGGGCGACGCTGCGTTTGTGTCGATTCCGTCCACGGATGGCGAGTTTGGTGTTCTGCCTGCTCACTCCAGCGAGATCTGCACGATCGACCGCGGTTACGTTCGCGTTTCCGATAAGGCCATGGGCACTGTCGACCACACGTTTGCCGTGGCCGGCGGCTATGCCCAGGTTGCGGACGATGTCGTGACCGTTCTCGCCGAGCGCGCTTGCGATTTGGCGACCGTCGATGCCGACAAGCTTAAAGCTGATATTCAAGGTTTTGAAGAGAAGCTGGGTAATTTGTCGGAGGATGATGCACGCCGCGCCTACCTCTATAATGAAATCGCATGGTGTAAGCTCAAGCTTGCCCAATAGTCAAACGATTTAGCGTTCGACCATTTGCGAACACATCATGCCCGGGATGGCCCAGCCATCCCGGGCATGCTTTTTGAAAGGGTAGACCTTGGATATTATCCGCGTTGAGGGTGGCCACGCCATCGGAGGCTCCGTGCCCGTTTCGGGCGCCAAGAACTCCGCACTCAAACTCATGGCGGCAACGCTTCTGGCGCCGGGCAAGACGACGCTGCAGAACGTGCCCGATATTTCCGATGTCCACGTGATGGGCAAGGTGCTCAAGGGCATGGGCGCTACGATCGATGTTCTCGATGAGCACACGCTCGAGATTGATACCTCTCAGGTCGATTCTTGGGAGGCCCCCTACGAGCTCGTCGCTAAGATGCGTGCTTCCACCGCCGTCATGGGACCTCTGCTGGGCCGCTTCCATCGCGCCAAGATCGCCATGCCGGGCGGCTGCAACCTGGGTGCTCGCAAGATCGATATGCACATTCTTGGTCTCGAGGCCCTGGGCGTTGAGTTCGATACCGCCCACGGTTACATCAACGCTAATGCGCCCCAAGGTCTGCGCGGTACCACCGTCACGCTCGAGTTCGCCAGTGTCGGTGCGACCGAGAACCTCATTATGGCATCCGTGCGCGCGAAGGGTACCACGGTTATCGACAATGCCGCCCGCGAGCCCGAGATCGTCGATCTCGCCAACATGCTCAACGAGATGGGCGCCAAGATTGTTGGCGCCGGTACGCCCGTCGTGACTATCGAAGGTGTGGAAGAGCTCCATCCCGTTACCCATCGCGTGGTGGGCGACCGCATCGAGGCCGGTACCTTTATCGTTGCCGGTGCGCTGATGGCCGACGATCGCGGTGTCGATGTCACGGGCTTTTGCCCCATTCACTTGGGCATGGTGCTCAAGAAGATGGAGCTCATGGGTATCGACTGCGAGCGCGTCGAAGATGGCGTCCATGTGAACCGTGCCGAGCGTATCAAGCCGGTCGACATCCAGACGCTTCCGTTCCCCGGCTTCCCAACGGACATGCAGGCACAGATTATGGTACTCTCCGCCCTTGCCGATGGCAGTTCCGTTATTACCGAAAACATCTTCGAGAATCGCTTTATGTTTGCCTCTGAGCTGGTGCGCATGGGTGCCGACATTCGTATCGAGAGCCATCATGCCATGATTCATGGCGTCAAGGGCTTCTCGGGTGCACAGGTTACCTCGCCCGATCTGCGCGGCGGAGCGGCCCTCGTCGTAGCGGGCTTGATCGCCGACGGGACGACCGAGGTTTCGGCCATCCATCACATCAAGCGCGGCTACGAGCAGTTTGTCGAAAAGCTGCAGGCGCTTGGCGCGCATGTCGAGCATGCTACCGTCCCCGATCCCGTCATCTACTAATACAGGTTGCCTATGTTTAATAAAAAGCCCCTCGCGGATACCACCGCCCGAAGACCCTCAACTGGTGCGCAGGCCAAGATCTACAGTCGCGATAACGTGGCTCGCTATTCCGAGCGCGCTCGTCAACGTCGTCGTAGCCACACGATTCGTCACGTCGCGCTCATTGTCGTGCTTGGCGTGCTGCTGAGTGCCACTACCGCTGCCGGCCTGTGGTTTGCCACCATTATGGGCAAGCTCGGCGATTCCAATGTCATTACCGACAATCTGCGTCGGGTTCTGGTTGACACCGATGAGGCAAAGGATCCGTTCTACGTGCTGCTTCTTGGCACCGACGGCCGTCCGGGCGAGGATACGTATCGTGCCGACTCGATTATCCTGGCACGCATCGACCCCACGCAAAAGCAGGCGACGCTCATTTCCGTTCCGCGCGACACCAAGGTCGAGTACAAGGGCGAGACCATGAAGATCAACGCCTGCCATACCGTTGGCGGCGCCGAGGCCATGGTCGAGGCGGTCAACGAGCTGTGCGGTGTTCAGATTTCCCACTATGCCGAGGTCAGCTTCGACGGTATGCAGGCGCTGATTGATTCGGTTGGCGGTATCGACATTAACGCAACCGATGATGTTGACGACCCCGAGCACCTGGATATTAAGATTACCGCTGGCCAGCAGCATATGGACGGTGCCACCGCCCTTACCTATGCCCGCTGCCGCTACACCTATGCCGACGGCGATTACACGCGCATGCGCCACCAGCGTCAGGTGCTTGGCGCCCTTGCCAACCAGATTCTCAATAACTTCGATGCCACGAAGATCTTTGGCCTGGTTAATTCGCTGTCCGATATGCTCGTAACCGATATGAGCGTTCAGGATATCGTGGCTACGGTCAACGCCATGCGCGGTATGGATGTCGACGGTATCTACTCGGCCAACCTGCCCTCGTACGCCGACGACAGCACCATGATCGACGGTGTGAGCTACGTCTTTGTCTACGAGGACGAGCTCAAGGAAATGATGGAGCGCGTCGATGCCGGCAAGGACCCCAAGGGTTCCAACACCATGGGCCTTTCCGACGGTTCCAGCTCTACGATCGGCGACCTGAACAACAACACGTCTGACGACTACGCAAATGGTACCGCAACCTCATCGGTCAGCTCTGACGATTCCGATGACTCAAGCGATTCGAGCGATTCGGACTACTACGAAGAGCCCACCGGCGACGGCAACGGCTACGAGGCCAACTATTAGAGTTACGCGGGCTTACCAGCCCGCGTAACGGCTCGACGCTGCGCGCCGCCCAGAGCGACAATTTGTCATTCAAAAGGCAGGGCATGACCAGAAGGTCAATGCCCTGCCTTTTTCATGCCAACTTGTTCGCTCTGGACGTCGCTCGCTGACGTTGATTCAACCAGCGATGTCGTCACTTGCAGTTGGGTAGTCCACTTGGCACTTGGGGACGTTCCTTATGTGCCGGCAGTTTGGGACACTCCTTGCGTTAAGAGGCTGGCGTGCGTCAACCTGTTCTCATTGCAGCATAAAAAATCGCCCCGTTCTTGGTTGAGGACGGGGCGATTCGTCTTTTGGACTTGTGCAGCCAGGCTTATGCAAAGCGGGCGACGAGCTCCTGGAGCACGTCGGTCATCTTGACGAGCGAACTGACCGGGACGAACTCGTTGACGCCGTGGTAGCAATAGCCGCCGGTGGAAAGGTTGGGGCAGGGCAGACCGCGGAACGACAGCTGAGCGCCGTCGGTGCCGCCACGAATCGGCAGCACTTGGGGCTCAACGCCGCAGGCAAGATAGGCTTCCTTGGCAACATCAATAAGCTCGGGATAGTCACGAACGATCTCGGCCATATTTCGATACTGCTGCTTAATCTCGACCGTCACGCGCTCCTCACCCAGACGCTGGTTGAGCATCGAGGCGGCGGCATCAATAAGGTCGAGTTTCTGCTGGAACTTGGCGGCGTCATGGTCGCGGACGATATAGCGCGCTGTGGCGTGATCGACGGTCGCAGATACACCCTCAAGGTGATAAAAGCCCTCGTAGCCTTCCGTATACTCCGGTCGCTGCACGTAGGGGAGCAACGCGTTGAAGTCGCAGAACAGATTGCCTGCGTTGACCATACGGCCCTTAGCGTCGCCCGGGTGGATGGACTGGCCCTCAAAGCGGACGGTCGCCTCGGCGGCGTTAAAGCACTCCCACTCCAGTTCGCCGATGGGGCCACCGTCGACCGTGTAGGCGTACTTGCAGCCAAAGGTATCGATATCCAACAGCTCGGCTCCGTGGCCGATCTCCTCGTCAGGGCAGAAGCAAATGCCGAGTGCGGGATGGGGCAGAGAAGGGTCCTGAGCGATACGCGCGACAAGCGACATGATCTCGGCGACGCCTGCCTTGTCATCCGCGCCCAGCAGCGTGGTGCCATCGCTGCAGACCAGGTCCTCACCCGCGAGGTCATTCAGGGCGGGAAGCTTGGCGGCACTCATGGCAACGGGCTTACCGTCAACCGTGCCGCAGACCAGGTCGCCACCTTCGTAGTGTACGATGTGCGGCTTCACGCCGGCGCCCGGTGCAACTTCGGTGGTGTCGAGATGGGCGATCAGGCCCAGGGCGGGCTTGTCCTCAGCGCCCGCACTTGCGGGGATATGCGCGCAGACATAGGCGTGCTCGGTCACGTGGGCATCTTCCGCACCAAGCTCGCGCAGCTCTTCAGCCAGCACGTTGGCAAGGTCAAACTGAACGGCGCTCGAGGGTACCTGGTCGCAGTTTGCATCCTCGGACTGCGTGTTGATCTGGACGTAGCGCAAAAAGCGTTCGAGGACATCGGGGCTTGTGGTGGTGTTTTCCATAAAGACCGCTCCAATCTTGGTCGTCGTGTGCAACAAGAACTCTAGCACGGTATGCCACGGCATACCACGACGCTTGGATGGGGTAGAATCAGCCATTGAATGCAGAAGGGACGGAAGATCATGGATACGACAAATAGCTCGCGCGAACTACATCTGACGGTGGCGAACGAAGACTACTTGGAGTGCATGGTTCGCATTGAAAGCGAAGAGGGGGAAACCAACGGCGTGCGATCGGTCGACATCGCGCAGCGCCTTGGCGTCTCCAAGGCATCGGTCAATAAAGCGGTTTCGGCGCTCAAGGCATCCGAGCTTGTCGAGCAATCGCACTACGGCAAGGTAATCCTGACCGATCGCGGTCGCGAGGTTGGCACGGCTATCTGGTACCGTCATCGCCTCATCCGCACGTTTTTGGTTCAGGAGCTCGGTGTCGAATTTGAGCGAGCCGATTCCGAGGCCTGCATGATGGAGCATGCGCTTTCCGAGGACACGATGAACCGCTGGCTCGCCTATCTCGAAAAGCAGGGAATCAGCGTCGAGGAATAGCGGGATATATATGGATACGAGTTATTACAACCGCTTTGGTGCCGAGGAGCTTGCGCGCCGCTTGTCGAGCGAGACCTTGTTGGCGCAGGGCCCCATGGGCAGTGTTCTGTTGAGTGAGTACGATGCCGCCGACATTCCACCGGCGTTTTGGAATCTGGCAGAGCCGCAGACCGTTTCTCGTATCCATCGCTTGTATGTCGCCGCCGGCGCGCAGGTGCTCATTACCAACACCTTTCAGGCATCGAGCTATGCCCTCAAGCACGACCAGATTGCGCCGTCCGTGGCGGAGGTCAATCGCGGGGCCGTCGACGATGCCCGCCAGGCGCACCCTCAGCTGCTGCTGGGCTCGATGGGCCCGATCGGTATTGAGTGGTTTGCCGAGGACTCTGCCGAGTATCGTGAAATCCGAGGCATTGCGCGCGAACAGGCGCACGCCTTGCTCAATGCCGGCGTTGACGGTCTGCTGATCGAGACGGTGACGTCTATCCGTAATTTGCAGCCCATGCTTGCCGGCGCCCGAGATGCCGCCGACGGCATGCCTGTTCTGGTGAGTTTTGTCGTTGACGATAAAGGCGACCTGTTGGGCGATGGCCTCAACATCGAGGCAGCCGTTTTGTACGCCGAAAAACACGGCGCAAACTCGGTTGGTGTTAATTGCTGTTCGCTTGCGGCCGCGAACGCGGCGGTGCCCAGGATGGTTACATCGGCGACTACTCCCGTCACGGTGCGTCCCAACGTAGGCGATCCGGTCCAGACTCAGGATGGCCCCGTATGGCACGAGAACCCCGAAGCTTTCGCGCGCGCATGCATCGAATGGAGACATGCCGGTGCCGCAATGGTGGGCAGTTGCTGTGGAACCACGGCAATCACTACGGCCGCGATGGCCGAGGCGCTCGATATATAAAGGGCAAAACCGCTCCATACGGGGCGGTTTTTTTTATTGCTTGCATGTCCTCGGCAGCATTTGCCCAAATGGTGAATGCTGGTGCCGGCAGGTTGCCGAGTGCATGTTGCGGGTATACCCCATGCGTACCATGATCCAAACACTGTGAGGTGTCTGCGCGTGTGCGCGATAATTCATTTTGGAACTGACGGTTGGCGCGCTCGCGTCGATGAGGACTTCACTGCCGATAACGTTGCCCGTATCGCCGATGCCGTCGGCGAGTTGTGGCAAAAGACCAATCCGGGCAAAACGGTATATATAGGGTTCGACACCCGGCCCCTGGCGCGCGAGTTCGCTGAGCTTGCGGCGGGTGTGCTAGCAGCGCACGGGCTAGACGCCGTGCTCGCTTCGCGACCTGTCCCGACCCCTGCCCTTACGTGGGCGGCGGCTTATGACGGTGAAGCGTGCGGCGCGCTCATGGTGACGGGGTCCCATCATCCGCAGGGCTATCTGTGCCTCAAGATTCGCATGGGTGACGGCTCGACCGCCAACCAGGATGTCATCGAAGAGCTCGAAGAGACTATGGCTCCCGAGCCAATGGGGATCGAGGGGCAATATCGCACCGCGGATATCATTCCTGACTATATGCAGGCGGTGGCATCGTTTGTCGATGCCGAAGCCATCCGCGCCGCGCACCTGCGCGTGGTTGTCGATCCCATGGGCGGCGCAGCCCAGGGCTATCTAGCCGACTTGCTGCGCGAGCTTGGCGTTGAGGTGCACGAGATTCACGCCGGGCAGGCGTCTGACCAAGAAGATATCTGCCCCGACCCCGTTGAGCCTTGGGTGGACGCTTGCGAGCGCACGGTTGTCGAGGACGGAGCTTGCGCTGGCCTGGTGACCGACGGCGACGCCGACCGTATCGGCGCGGTTGACGAGCGCGGCAGATATATACATCCGCATCAGATCATGGCGCTCGTTTTGGGCGACTTGGTTCAATTTCGTAATTTGGAGGGGCGCGTCGTCGTCAATCTTTCATGCTCGACGCTCGTACGTCGCATTGCCGAGGCGCTTGGCTGCCGCGTGACCGTCAAACCAGTCGGTTTCAAATATATAGCGGCGGAGATGAAGAAGGGCGGCGTCCTCATAGGCGGCGAAGAAGCCGGTGGCATCGGCATCGCCGCGCATATGCCCGAGCGCGATGGAATCCTCGCCTGTCTGATTCTGTGTGAGCTTATGGCAAAGACGGACGCGCCTTTGGGCGTTCTGGTCGACCAACTCGAGGACAGTTTTGGTAAGACGAGTTACGGTCGACGCGATTTGCGCCTTGAGGCCGAAGATGCCGAAACGTTACGAACCCTGCTGCCGGGCGTAAACCCCAAGTCGATTTGTGGCAAGGTGCCGCAAAACGTTAGTCATATGGACGGCTTGCGTTTGTCATTCGAGGATGACACGTGGCTGCTGGTTCGTCCTAGCGGGACCGAACCAGTGGTGCGCGTCTACGCCGAGGGGTTCTCGGTGGAAGAACGTGATGAGTTGCTCGATGCTGGCTGTGCTTTAGCTAGGGGGACGTATCCACTTTAACCATGAGACTGCCTTATATAAAGAGATGCTCGGCGAGCGGTAGTTAACGGCTGGCAAACGTTAGTCGGATCACAAGATGTGTAGGAAATGTGTACGCCCAGATTCCCGCCCCCGGGACCCCTCCGGTCTGGCAATATATCTCCTTGCCGCGCGGCCCGGTGCAACCGGATCAGCCGCAAAGCGTGCACCTTGAGAACCGGATACTGCGAGGATGGACACATTGAGTGTCGCATCCGGGCAGACATCGAACCATTTGAAATGGTCTAACTTGGATTTGTTTTTCGCAAGGCCGCCGAGAGGCGGCCCCGAGAAATTCCTTTTCCTATACTAAAACCATATGAATCGAACGGAACCGATCAGCGAATGACTGAGAGGACCGGACGGGCTCGAAGCCCATACATTTTGGACGGAGAGTTCGATCCTGGCTCAGGATGAACGCTGGCGGCGCGCCTAACACATGCAAGTCGAACGGCACCTATCTTCGGATAGAAGCGAGTGGCGAACGGCTGAGTAACACGTGGAGAACCTGCCCCCTCCCCCGGGATAGCCGCCCGAAAGGACGGGTAATACCGGATACCCCGGGGTGCCGCATGGCGCCCCGGCTAAAGCCCCGACGGGAGGGGATGGCTCCGCGGCCCATCAGGTAGACGGCGGGGTGACGGCCCACCGTGCC
>NZ_JBCJBI010000005.1:0-145888 GCF_039062365.1 Collinsella aerofaciens | reverse complement strand
CGCCTTTAGACGCGAGCCCGGGGCCCGTGGGTTATACCCTAAGAGCAAACCACCCTTTTTAAGGGTGGTTCTGATTTCACGTCACCTTGCTCGCGTGTACGGGTTTTCGCTCATATGACCCAATCCGCTGTCAAGAGCCACAATGGCCCCGCCGACCGCTTGCAATCGGTCGGCGGGGCCTGCCGTTGAACCCGTCCCGGTCCGCCCCCGGCATGTCGTCGACGCCTTCGGCTCAGTCTCATATCCGCGGATACCGCTCCGGCGGCCCGCAATCCTCTCCTTCGGTGGGGCTCCCCAAGTCTGACTACGCGCATGCGGCCGCTGCCGCGCGCCCAGCGAAAGCGGGGGTATCCCCGAAGGCTGCCCGGCTCGCCGGGACGGGGGCTATGTCTATTCGGTTGCCTCCCGGCACATCGCGCCGAGGGCCCACAGCCACCTCACGAGCTCGGCGGCGGTGGCGGCGTTCGCCTTCGCCTGGGGCATGCCCCTGGCGAGCATCTCCTCGCGGCGCCGGAGCAGGCGCTCGGACCCCTTCCTCCCGTGCATCCTCACCTCGAGCGGGACGCCGCTGCCCTTGGGCATCAGCTTCGGTTGGTGGCTCGCTTGGACGTAGCTCCAGGACCCCTCGACAGCCAATCTCCTGACGAGGGCGTTGCCGGCCCCGCTGATCCCGCCGAGGCGCACGGAGTCCGCGCTCGACCTCTGCTTCGGGGCGAGGCCGAAGTAGGACGTCACCTGCCTGCCGGAGCGGAACCTCGAGAAGTCGCCGACCTCGGACGCGAAGGCGGCGGCGAGCGCGAACCCGCACCCCTTGATCGACTGGAGCGCCTCGACCTCCGCCGAGAGGGGGCCCGCCGCGACGGCGGCCCTGTACTCGGCGAGGAGGTCGTCGCGCGTCTCGGCGGCCGCCTCGACCTCGTTCCTCAGCGCCGCCAGCGCCCGGATGCCGCCGTCGTCGGCGGGCCGAACCTTGTCGAGCCACCTGAGGAAGTCGTACGTCCAGTACTTCCGGGGGTTTCCGGCCGGCGTCGTGCCGCCGTAGGCGTAACCCCGGCGGGCGAGGAACGCCAGGAGCCGCTGCTTCGCCGCCGCGAGCCTCGCGGTCGCCGCGTCGTGGGCCCCGGCGAGGTCCCTGAGCCCCTCGATCTCGGGGGACGGCACCCATACCGGGGAGATATCGTGCGACAGTATCGCCTTGGCCATCCTGGCCGCGTCGTTGCGGTCGTTCTTGGACGAGAGGTCTGCCGCCGACCTCGGGACCTTGGAGACGGCCGCGACGACGCAGTCGACGCCGAGCCCGGAGAGCTCCCTCTGCGGGGCGAAGCCGAGGTAGCCGCTCTCGTAGGCGGCGAGCGACGGGCCCGGGAAGCCCGACATCCACTCCGCGACCTCGCCCCACGGGTTGCCGCGGAACCTCCTCGTCACTGTCTCGCCCGTCTCCGCGTCGAGCGCGCAGACGGTGGTGGACCTGAGGTGTACGTCCATTCCGAAGGCGGTAGAATATCTAGGCACGGGAGCCTCCCAACCTCGTTGCGGCGCGGCTGCGCCTCTGGCACTTCAATAACATTGTCGCAGCCCCGACCCGCGGTCACGAGCGGGGGCTCCTGTCGTTTCCGTGCCCTCGGATTGGGTCATAGTGTCTGACTTATGCTCAACAAGGGCGGTTGGAGGAAGGGCGTCCCCCGCGGGCACTCATTGGGGACGGGCTTAAATGAGTACCCAATGAGCGGGCACTCATTTAAGCCTGTCCCCAATGAGTGGGTGGAAGGTTGCGGGTTCTTTACGGGAATGTAGTGTGGGCTGCGGAAACGCGGTTCTTTCCGTACAATAGTTCAACTCGTGTAAACGCAGGGAAGGGACATTCATGGCAGACATGATCGAGATCAAGCATCTCAACAAGTACTTTGGCGACCTGCATGTGCTCAAAGATATCAATCTCACCGTCAAGCGCGGCGAGAAGCTCGTAATGATCGGGCCTTCCGGTTCGGGTAAGTCGACGCTCATCCGTTGCGTCGATTATCTGGAGGAGCCCACGTCGGGCGAGGTCGTCATCGACGGTACGCCGCTCACCAAAAAGAACCACCTGGAGATGGCTCGCAAGTATAGCTCCATGGTGTTTCAGCAGTTCAACCTGTATCCCAACATGACGGTGCTCGGCAACCTGACGCTCGCGCCCATCAAGCTGCAAAAGAAGAGCAAAGAGGAGGCGACCGAGATCGCCATCGCCGCGCTCAAGCGCGTTGGCATGGCGCATAAGGCCGGCGAGTATCCGCAGAACCTCTCGGGCGGTCAGCAGCAGCGCATCGCCATCGCCCGTGCCCTGTGCACCAAGCAGCCCATCATCCTGTTTGACGAACCGACCTCGGCGCTCGACCCCGAGATGGTCCAGGAGGTTCTGGACGTTATGATTGAGCTCGCGCAGGAGGATATCACCATGATCTGCGTGACGCATGAGATGGGCTTTGCGCGCCAGGTGGCCGACCGCGTCATCTTTATGGAGGACGGCCGCATCCTGGAGGAGGGCACGCCTGAGCACTTCTTCGATAACCCCGAGAACCCGCGCTGCCGCGAGTTCCTGTCCAAGATTCTGCACTAGGCGCGGTGATGGACATGACGGATATGACGAGGGCGGCCGTGTCGCGCCGTCACTTTTTGCAGCTGGCGGGCGCCGGCATGCTCGCGCTGACGGGGACCGCGCTTACCGGTTGCGGCAACTCCACCAGCGGCGAGGGCTCTGACAAGGGGTCCAAGCTTGCGGCCATCAAGTCGCGTGGCCATCTGAATGCCGGCGTTAAGAAGGACGTTCCCGGCTATGGCTATTACGACACCGCCAAGGGCCGCTTTGAGGGCATGGAAGTCGATTTGTGCTACCAGATCGCCGCTGCCGTCTTTGGCGTGAGCTACAAGGATGCCCGCGCCCAGGAGCTTGTCGAGTTTACCGACGTGACGCCCAAGACGCGCGGCCCGCTGATCGATAACGGCCAACTCGACGTGGTCGCGGCGACCTACACCATCACCGACGAGCGCAAGAAGAGCTGGGATTTCTCGACGCCGTACCGCACCGACTATGTGGGACTCATGGTCAAGAAGCGTTCGGGCTTTACCTCGATTGAGGACCTGGACGGCAAGGTCATCGGCGTGAGCCAGGGTGCTACCACGCAGGGCCTGATCGAGCAGATGATCAAGGACAACGGCTTTAGCTGCGAGCCCGAGTTTAGGGCCTTTAGCGGCTACCCCATCATCAAGAGTTCCCTCGACGCCGGCAATATCGACGTCTTTGCCATGGACCGCTCCACGCTGGCCGGCTACATGAACGAGACCGTTGAGCTGCTGCAGCCCGAGGTCAAGTTTGGCGAGCAGGGCTACGGCGTGGCGACCAAGAAGGGCTGCGACCTTTCGGCCGTGGTCGATCAGGTGATTTGCGATCGCCTGGCCGACGGCTGGCTCGACCAAGAGGTCAAGACCTGGGGTCTTGTATAGGCACATCGTCCAAGGAAGGAATCAAATGCTCGAAGGATTATTTGACGCCGACCGTTGGTCGACGACATTGCAAAACATGGGGCCCTTCTGGGAGGGCTTTGGCGTGACGCTGCAGGTGGTCGTTGCCGGTCTGCTGCTGTCGCTGGTGCTGGGCACGCTGCTGGGCGTGTTCTCTACCACTCGCTCGCGCGTACTGCGCGCCATAAGCCGCGTGTACGTGGAGTTTTACCAGAACACCCCGTTGCCCGTGCAGGTGCTCTTTATGTACATGGCCGGTCCGCAGTTTTTGCAGGCCATAACCGGTGCCGACCAGCCGGTGCGCATCGCGCCGTTTGTGCTGGGCTTCTTGGGCGTGGGCCTGTATCACGCGGCCTACATTTCGGAGGTCATCCGCACCGGTATCGAGGCGGTTCCGCGCGGTCAGATGGAGGCGGCCCAGAGCCAGGGCTTCACCCGTGCGCAGGCATACTGGTACATCGTGCTGCCCCAGACATTCAAGATCATTCTGCCGCCGCTGTGTAACCAGGCGCTCAACCTGGTCAAGAACACGTCGGTGCTGGCGCTTGTGGCCGGCGGCGACCTTATGTACCGTTCCGACAACTTTGTGAGTCTGTACGGTTACCTGCAGGGATACATCGTCTGCTGCCTTATGTACTTCATCATCTGCTTTCCGCTCGCCATGCTGGTGCAGTGGCTCGAGCGCCGCTCCAAGGAGCGTCCGCGCGGCGTGAGCCTGGCCGAGCTGGGGCTCGACAACGTAGAGGAGGCCTAGCGCATGGAAATCTTCAACGCGACCAACCTGCTCTACATTTGGGGCGGCTTTGTTAAGACGATCGAGATCTCGGCGCTGTCGATCTTTTTCTCGCTCATCTTTGGCACAGTGCTGGCGCTCGTTAAGAGCTATGCGCCCCGCCCGTTCCGTATTTTGGTGAGCGCCTATATCGAGCTGTTCCGTTGCACGCCGAACCTGCTGTGGATCCTGTTTATCTACTTTACGGTGCAGGGTTTGGACATTGTGATTTCGACCATCGCCTTTACGCTGTTTACCAGCGCTGTTATGGCCGAGATTGTGCGCGGCGGCCTCAACTCGATTCCGCGCGGCCAGTTTGAGGCGGCGCAGAGCCAGGGCTTTGGCTTCTTTGCCACCATGCGCTACATCATTCTGCCGCAGACGTTTAAGACGATCATTCCGGCGCTGTTTAGCCAGTGCACGACTGTCATCAAGGACAGCTCGTATCTTTCGGGCATTAACGTGGCCGAGCTCATGTACACGGCCAACGTCGTGATGGCCCACGCGATCGATCTGTCGCAGGTTCTTATGCTCTACGGCCTGGTGTTTGCGATGTACTTTGTGCTCAACTTTGGTATCTCGTTGCTGGTGAGAGCGTATCAGAGGCGAATGGTGGCAGCGTAGTCCTGTTTCCCCAAGCACGGCACCTTGCCCCTCAATCGTCGCTTGCGTACATTTAGTACGCGGCGCTCCTCTTTCGGGCAATCTGCCGCACTTGGGAAACCAGGACGGCGTAAGTGACAAAATGGGAATCAGGAATCGCCTATTTCTCATTTGTTAGAAAGGAATCGCGATGAGCGA
Organism: Collinsella aerofaciens; assembly: GCF_039062365.1. Lineage (GTDB taxonomy): Bacteria > Actinomycetota > Coriobacteriia > Coriobacteriales > Coriobacteriaceae > Collinsella. The sequence continues at coordinate 140,817 of NZ_JBCJBI010000005.1, read as the reverse complement.
TCTGGAGAATAAGAAGAGTCCTGTGGTCATTACCATCGCGCGCGACTTTGGCGCCGAGGGCCACGAGATTGGTCGTATCCTCGCCGATGAGCTGGGGATTCCGCTGTACGATAACGAGCTGCTGGTGCGTGCGTCGCTGCGCGCGGGCGAGTCGCTCGACAAGATGGCCGCCTACGACGAGCGCCTGGCCGTGGAGAACATGGCGTTTTTGCCCGACCGCTACGATGCGCGTTCGTACTCGGACAAGTTATTCCAAAAGATGAGCCAGGTGATTTTGGATCTGGGCGAGACCGAGAGTTGCATTATCGAAGGCCGCCTGTCCGATTACCTGCTGCGCAACAACCCCAATCACATCGCCGTGCTGGTGACTGCGCCCTTTGAGGACCGCGTCGAGATCGTGCGCAAGAAGCGCGGCCTCAACAAAAAGAAGGGCGCCAAGCTGGTCAAGCAGCAGCAGAAGGCGCGCGAGGCGTTCTATAAGCGCTACAGCGCCGGAAAGTGGAAGATGACGAGCGGCAAGGACATCGTCGTCAACCGCGCCAAGCTGGGCCGCGAAGGCTGCAAGGATGTCATCGCCGCGGCCTACCGCTACAAAGTGGCGCAGCTCGAAGGCTAGCCGACCAAAACCACCACAAAGGGGACAGACACCTTTGTGGTGGTTTTTGTTTTAGGCGGAGGGGAAGGCCTTGGTGAGACCGGCGCGCGTTTGCGTGTCGGTCTTTTGGTAGATGGAGCTCAGGTGACGCTGGACCATGCGCATCGAGATGCCGAGTTCCTCGGCGATTTGCTTGAGCGGGCGTTCGTCCTGTGTCACGGCTATGAGCACGTCAACTTCGCGTGGGGTGAGAGCGTGGTTGGCGATGAAGGCCTGGCGTTGCTCTTCGATGCTCGGCGCAGCGAGCGCTTTCTCGGCTCGTTGCTGGTGTTCGCGCTCCTGCTCGGTTTGGGGCAGGCGGAACAGGCCCGCAGCTACAAACGCCACACTTGCCGCCACAAGCAGCATGAGCGCGCCGATCATGATGATGGCGACATTGCCCGAGGTCACAAGTGCCAGCGAGATGCCCGACGTAGTGAACGCGCACACGTTGTTGGCTGCGCGGCCCATGCCAGCCCACAGTGCGGGCGTGTGCATGCGCGGCGCCAGCTGCGTAAACGTGGCGGTAAAGAACGTGACAAAAAAGCCCGAACTCAGATAAAAGACGATGAGGCCCAAGTTGGGGTCGGCGCCGGCCTCCACGGCCAAGATCGAGATGGTGGAAAGTACCGTGACGCCGAGCATGATGAGACCCATGTAGCGACGCTCGGCAAGATCAAAGACGATACCGGCGACGAGACCGCTCGCCGCCAAAAAGAGGCGCGGCCAGGTCTGTACGGCGATGGTGCCGTGGGCGTTGGAGAACGTGACGACGTTATCGAGCGTCGAGAACAGACAGGCGAGAATCATGACGAGTGCGATGCTCCAGCACGCCTGCTTGGCGAGGGCGTGCGAGGGCTCGGCAAAGGGATTGATGGTGGGGCTGGAGCTCTTGGCGGCCTTTTGGGGAACGACGCTGAGGACGGAGATGGCGATAGTCGCTGTGCCAAGGACGATGAGCTCTGCGATGCCGCCGCAATCGAGCAGGTTGATGGCGAACTGCATCAGGATGCCCGCGGCATAGGCTGCTCCCGCACCGGTGGCAAGCTTGGGGTCATCCTGGAATGCCAACGAAAAGGCGTGGTGAGTGGCGGCGCCCAGCAGGCCGAGCCCGAGGAATGCGAGGCACCCCAGAATCTCGAGCGCAAGCGGGCTCGTGGGGGACTGGATCTGGGTCAACCCCAAGATGGCGATGGGGACGGCGGCGCCGACAACTGTCTGAGACTGGCCTTTGTGCTGCGCGTGCTCAAGCAACGGAGCGTATCCGATAAAGCCGATCACGCTGGCGCCAAGGATAAAGCCCTGTGCGAGCACAACGCGCTCGGCACCGGCGAGCAGTCCGACGTTGACGTCGAAGCGAAACTCGGCGGCAAGGAAGGCGAAGGTGAAGAGCGCGAGTGCCAGAAGCGCGTTGATTTTAGGCTTGCTCAGGTTCAAGGACGGTCCTTTGGGCGGACGGAACGATCGTGCCCTCGATTGTAGACCATGACGGTAGGGGGTGGGCCTTTCGGGGGGCGGGGCGCGCTTGGCAATAGCGTGCTCGTTGCCTTTTGCGCTGGCAGGTGCGCCACATGAGAATTTGTGCCCCGGGATCCGGATATCTTCCCGTAACATGGTGTTATAGAAGCACCCCTTACGACAAGGAGGCTCACATGCGAACGCAAATCCATGACAACCCAATCGACCACGGCCACTCGTGCACGCTCTCCCACGGAACATGGCGCCGCGTGGGTGCAAAACTCGCCTGCGCGGGGGCCTGCGCGCTCATGGCCGGCCAGCTGCTGCTGCCGAGCGTGGCGCTCGCCGCCGACTGGGTCAACGTGGGCGGCACGCAGTACGACGCGGGCGCTGCCGCCGGCGACGAGGCGGGAACCTGGTCCTGGGATGGCGCTAACGACATGAAGCTCAACGGCTACGACGGCGGCTCCATCGGCGCCAAGGGCAACCTCGCCATCGGTGTGACGGGCACCAACACCGTCACGGCCGACGCCGGGCAGAGCGCCATTGCTGTTAAGAACGGTAACCTTGCCATTACCGGCGACGGCACCCTGAATGCGACGGCCCAGAACGATGTGATTGCAGCGTCGGGAGACGGCAGGACCGGCGGCGATGTGACCATTGATGGCGCTGACGTTAACGCGACAGCCACGGGCGGAGCATATGAATCCATTGGTATCCATGCGGCAGCGGGCGACATAGCCATAAAGAATGGTGCTGACGTCCATGTCGAGGCAAAGTCGAACGCCGATGTCTTTGCAGTCCTTGCCGAAAATGTTCCTCCCAGGCATTCTGCCATCGAGGGTGCACAGGCCGAAGAGGCAGACTACAGCGCCAAACATGGTGGCTGTATCATGGTGGACAACGCTAAATTAAATGCGACGGCGGGTAATGCAGGGGGCATGTCGGTCGCTCTGTATTCGTTTGGTATTAAGACGGAAACATATTTGAAGATTGCCAACGGGGCGGATGTTTCGCTCGCGACAGGGAGCGCGGGAAAAATCTCGGCTGGTGTTTGGATACGCGTGCAAGACGGGGCGTCATGGATACACGTCAATCGCTCGAACCTCACGGCTCAAGGTGATGCCGGGGCTGATGAGCTTGTAGGGGCAAATCGCAAAGATGTCTATGGAATTTTTTCACAGTCTGGCTCCCCGTCGGCTACCCCTCGAATTAGCTTCTTTCAATCAAATGTTGTGGCGTCGGGCTCGACGGCGGCAGTCTATGCCGTCAATATGGGGTCCTTCAGGGCCCCCTATATCAAACTTGAGGGAGGGTTAAAGATTGCGATTCCCGACGGAGGTACCGTGCGCGACACCGTTGGAAGTGGGCGTGTCATCGGCGTTCCCGGGTCGTCTGTCATCCAGGACATTAGAACTTCCGACGAGGTCGCCCGTAACGTGGTAATCAGCTCTGGAGATGCGGCCGAACCCGAGCCCACCCCGCAGCCTGAACCCACCCCGGCCCCCACGCCACAGCCGGGCGGCGGCAGCGGGACCGACGTGCCGTCCGTGACGTCGACCCAGGCGAGCTCCACGGCCGCTGCCCCCAAGCCGGCCGCGCAGGTCGCCGCGGTCCAGAAGTCCGCGGGCGCTCTTGCCGCCACGGGCGATAGCGCCGCGACGACGGCAGCAGCCCTCGGCATTGTCGGTGCGTCCGTCGTCGGTGCCGGCTTCGTCGCGTCCAAGCGCCGCGACCGCTAGCGCAAGCTTCCGCAACATAAAACAGCGGAGGCACCCCTTACGACAAGGAGGCTCATATGCGAAAGCAAATCCATGACAACCCAATCGACCACGGCTGCTCGTGCGCGCTCTCCCGCGGAACGTGGCGTCGCGTGGGCGCCAAGCTTGCCTGCGCGGGGGCTTGCGCGCTCATGGCCGGCCAGCTGCTGCTGCCGAGCGTGGCACTCGCCGCCGACTGGGTCAACGTGGGCGGCACGCAGTACGACGCGGGCGCTGCCGCCGGCGACGAGGCGGGAACCTGGTCCTGGGATGGCGCTAACGACATGAAGCTCAACGGCTACGACGGCGGCTCCATCGGCGCCAAGGGCAACCTCGCCATCGGTGTGACGGGCACCAACACCGTCACGGCCGACGCCGGGCAGAGCGCCATTGCTGTTAAGAACGGTAACCTTGCCATTACCGGCGACGGCACCCTGAATGCGACGGCCCAGAACGATGTAATTACAGCGTCGGGAGACGGCAGGACCGGCGGCGATGTGACCATCAGCGGCGTCAGCGTCAACGCGACGGCTTCGGGTGCAGCGGAAAACGTGGCGGGCATTCGCGCGACGGCCGGCAGCGTGACAATCGATAAGGGCGCTGATGTCAAAATCGAGGCGAAATCGGCTGAAGGATCTTGGCGTCCAATGGAGATCATCTGCGGTATCCATGCTGATAACATTCCAAACAGACACGCTGCCCAGGAAGGCGAGCAGGAAGAGCCGGATTCCGCTTATGAGCACGGCGGCGATGTCACCGTCGATGGCGCCAGTCTGTCGATTAAGACTGGCGATGCCTCGTGGGCTTCCATGTGCATCAATACGTTTGGTATCAAGAAGAATACCCTCATGAAAATCGTCAACGGAGCCGATGTCACGCTTTCGGCTGGTAGTGCGGCTTCGCTCTCGGCGGGTATCAGCTCACGCTCGCAAGCCGGTGCGGTGTGGATGCTTGTCGAGAAGTCGAACCTCACGTCTCGAAGCCTGTCTGCCGCAAGCGGCATCGACGCCGATCGCAATCAAAGTTTTGGAATCATGGCAGAGGCAAATACCAGGTTTGAAACGCCTCGTATCCAGATTTTCAAATCGAAGATTGAGGCTTCGGGCGCGACTGCGGGAATCTATGCGATCAACCGCAACGGCGCGAATGCGACCCTGTACCATGCCGCGATGATCGATTTACGAGGGAACGCGATGATTACGACTCCGACGGACGGTGCCGTGCGCGATGTGAAGAAGGTTGTCGATACGGGGCAATGGCCTAGTTCCCAGAGCGGGCAGGTCATCGGTGTTGCCGGTTCGTCTTCGATTTCGGATATCGTCGGTTCTGCCGAGGTCGCCCATGATGTGGCGATTGATTTTGGAGACGGGCAGGAGCCGGACCCAACGCCGGACCCCGAGCCGGCTCCGGAGCCCGATCCCATGCCCAATCCCGAGCAGAAGCCTGACCTCAAGCCCGTAGACAAGGACGCAAAGACCACCAAGACCGTTACGACCAAGACTGCAGCTGGGGCCAAAAACGCTTCCGGCGCCCTGGCCGCCACGGGCGATAGCGCCGCGACGACGGCGGCAGCCCTCGGCATTGCCGGTGCGTCCGTCATCGGCGCCGGCTTCGTCGCATCCAAGCGCCACAACCGCTAGTACAAGCTTTCATAGCCATTTTCAGCCGCCGCGCGAGCACAAATGCCCTCGCGGCGGCTCTTTGTATTTCCGCAGGTAGAGGCCTAGGTTCGCATCTACGAACCTAGGCATACGGAGTCTTTTGGCACATCTTGGTTGTACAGGACCACCACAAAGGGGACAGGCACCATTGTGGTGGTATGTCCCTACGACCAAGGAGGCCGTTATGAACGGAAGCCACTTTGACAAGCAAGCTCAACGTGAGTCCACCTGCTCGCTGGTTCACGGTACCTGGCGTTGTGTGGGTGCCAAAATCGCTTGCGCCGGCGCGTGTGCGCTTATGGTCGGTCAGCTGCTGCTGCCGAGCGTAGCGCTGGCGACGGAATGTGCCGATCCCGTCGGTGCGATGGACGAGGTTGCCGCGGCTCCGGTGACGCCGACGGTTGCGGAGGATACGGCTGCAACGACCGCACCAGCTGCTTCGACCGCGCCTGCAACCGATGCTGCTCCGGCGGCGCAAGCCACCGTTGAGCCTCAGCAGACGGCCCCGACTGGCGCCACCGATGAATCCAACGATGCGGCACCCGCTGAACAAAATACTCCCAGCGACAACGCCGCCACGCCGGCGAATGACGCCATCATGCCCTGCGGTGTGACCGATGTTGTTGGCGGCAGCGGCGTTAGGGTCAATATTACGGTGCGGAACAATTACGCCGACATCAAGAAAGAAGAAACGATTGAGTATGTGGAGGGGATTGCCCTTGTAGATGGAGACCAGTCTGCTCTCGATGGTAGCGCTTTGACTTTTATCGGCCTGGGGGACTTGATCGTCCATGCGGCGTATGACAGTGCGAGCAATAAAACAACGCTTACCCTGGATATCAGCAAGATTCAGAGACAGAAGGAGGAGCAGAAGTACTTTACGGAGTACAAGGAGAATAAGTCCAAGATGACGACCACCTATGATGGATCCAAGCTTACGTATACGGGTACAGAGCCCGGGAATATCATCATCGGTGATCCGGACGACGCCTTTAAAGGAGACACCGAGGCGACCGGGAAACCCACTATTAACGAGATCCGGGATGACTACTACACCCGCACCCATGTCTACGAGAGGGCGTGCCTTGTTATCCCGGCAGCGGAATCAGAATCGGAATCCATCTCCTTTGCCAATGTTCAGAATACGAACTTCAATTGGCAGCTGGATACTGGTCCGCAGGCGACGGCAGGTGTCCCTAACTACGATGCAGATAAATACGAAATCGCTTATGAATGCTGGCAGGAATTTGAAAACAACGAACCTGTTGCTGCCTGGTATTCCGATAACGGCTCACATGGTTCCCTGCCGACTATTACAAAGTTTAAAAGCGGGAAAGAGTACGTGTATTCTCTTATGCTGAAGCCAAAAGACGGATATTCCTTCAGCGATGAAACCGTTGTTACCGTAAACGGGGAAACCGTAAAGTCGAGTCTAAGCGGAGAATTCCTGTATGTCCCTGCTATTAAAACAATTACGATGCCTGCTTCGTCGGAAAACGAAGCTCTTGAGAATCTAAACGTCAACGATGTGAAAACCGACTACGCGCCCGGCGAGGCGCCGCGTGCGACCGCGACGATTCCTGCCGCCGATGCCGATAAGTATGAGATCGCCTATGAGTGCTGGGAAGAGATGGATGGCAGCGACCCTGCGGAGCTCAAGCCCGTTGCCTTCTGGTATTCCGACCCCGCAAAGTACACGCCGGGCATGAAGAAGATTGACCACTTCGAGGAGGGCAAGTTCTACATGTACTCCGTTGAGCTGAGGCTCAAGGGCGACAATACCGTGGCTGATGACTGCGAAATGAACGTCAACGGTCATTGGGCGCACCACATCAAGACCGTCAACGGCGTCTTCGCGCCAAACGCTGACAATATGCTGTGCGAGCAGCCGATCGACGAATGGCGGGCCATTGACGTTATCGAGATCAACGGCGCCACGACCACCTTTAAGGCGGGCGATAAGCCGGTCTTTACGGCGAATGTTCCGACGGGCTCCAACTCCCTTCCTCAGTGTGAGTTCTGGACGGGTAGCGACGGCAGCGAAGTGAACTCTCAGAAGTTCTGGGATCAGAACATCACGAATCACATCGACGTCTTTAAGCCCGGCGTGACCTATCGCTACGGTATCTACCTCAAGTCCGCGCGCGGCTTCTACTTTACGCCCGACACCAAGCTGGTGATCAACGGCCAGGAGTGCGGCTACCAGATGGGCGAAGCGAGTGTAGTTGATCCCGAGAGCGGCTGTATCTTCACTCTGTGGCTCAACACCGATCTGACGTTTACGCCCGAGGCCACGCCGGCTCCGGTCGACCCCGAAAAGCCCGCGCCGCAGCCTGAGGTCAAGCCTGAGCCCAAGCCCGAGGTGAAGCCCGAGACCAAGCCCGCGGCTAAACCGGTCACGACAACCACCACGGCCAAGACGGTTGAGAAAACCACGCAGGCCAAGAAGGGCGATGCTGTCCTGGTTACCACGGGGGATACCACCGCGATGACGGTCGCCGCCCTAGGCATCGCCGGCGCAACCGTAGCCGCCGCCGGCCTCGCTGCGACCAAGCGCCGCAAGCGCTAGGTTTTGGCGACAGCGCCCATCCTCGGCTTTTGCAAGATCTCAATCTGTAACACCAAGTGGGGAATTTGACCTCTAACTGTTACAGATCGAGACAAACCGACCGGCCGAGTCCAGAACCACCGCAAAGGTGCCTGTCCCCTTTGTGGCGGTTTGCGCAGGTAGAACGGTAGGTTCGTATATATGAACCTACCGTTCGCTTTGTTTTTGGACGACGATTACGCTGGATGACTTTAGGTTTGCAAGAAAGGAACGACCATGAGGTGGACTACTGCTCGAGCGCTTTGCCGCCGCCTGACCATTGCCGCGGTGACCTTCACCATGGTGACGGGTTCGTTGCCTGTGGGCGCGTTTGCTGAGGCCCTCAACACCGACGGCACTTTTGTGCAGACAGATAACGGCCAAGCAGCCGACGCCGCTCCCGCCGATTCGGCTGACGCCCAAACGTCAGACTCTGCTTCCGCCGACCCCGCGCCCGATGCCGGCGCTGCCGACCCCACAGTGCTCGATACCGGTGACACCCCTACGCCCCCGGACTCCGAGATTGCATCGGCGGCAGGCCTGACGGGCGCTGGGCAGACCGAGAGCACGCCCGTGGCCACGCTCGCCATCGATCTTGTCGAGGGCAAGGAGCTCGCCGAACAGCAGAAGCAGGAGGAGACCGCCGAAGCCGAAGCAACCTGGAATGAGGATCTTGGGCTCTGGATGACCTCGAAGGGCGCCACGGGCGTAAAGGACGAATACGACGATGGCTACGTGGCCGGCGAGCAGACCTCCGCGCAGTACTACTTCTCGATTGATAGCCTCACCAACGAAATTTCTATCGAGTATGGCGACGCGGGCATTACCACGTTGGAGGTGCCCTCGACCATCGACGACAAAAATGTCGTAAGCCTTACGGGTATGGGAAGCGCTGCGCTCACATCGATCACCTTCGCCCCTAATTCGCATGTCCGCTCGGTTGGAGGCTTGGGCGGCAGCAGCATCAAAGAGATCGCACTGCCCGATTCGGTCGAGGAGCTCAAGAGCTATGCATTCTACAAAAGCAAGACGCTCCAAACGGTAACCTGGCCCAACAACGCGGCCTTTACCACGATTCCCGAGCAGGCCTTTAAGGAATGTGAGCAACTTGACGACAAGGTGGTGGCAACGCTGCCGCCTTCGGTCAAAACTATCGACTATCTTGCATTCGCCTATTGCGGCGTGCCACAGTTCTATGTCTCGGACACAACAGTGCTTACCTTTACGCAGATCAATGTGCCGGGCACGGTGGAGCGGATTGAGCGCAATGCCTTTGACGGGTGCTCGCATGTGTCGTCGGTGACGATCGGCGACGGCGTTAAATATATCGGAGCGCACGCGTTCGCCTCTCTTGATCCTGCGATTGCCGGCAAAGAGATTGTGCTACCCAAAAGCGTGGAAATGATAGAGTGGGGAGCTTTTGAGAACACGAGATACGGAAACGAGACGAACCATAATGCCGTTGCCCTGCGCGTGATGAACCCCGATCTTCAGTTTGGTGAGGCGGGCTATCCGGGCGACTATAATGAGCGCGTGACAATCGATGGCGTAACGTATGCGATTCCCTTTAGTGAAGGCCAGACCATCTATGCCTATGCGACCGATTCGGCTGGCAACCCCTCGATGGTCAAAAAGCTTGCCGATGCCGTGGCCGATCGCAAGGACTCCGTCGATTCCTCGAAGCCTGCCTACACGTTTGAGTGGATGGGCGAGGCGGCCCAGGTGACGGGCAAACTTCCCCAGAGCGCGACGGCTACACTCGTGCAGGCGGGACAGTCCACGCCGCTGACGGTTGGCGATGACGGCAGCTTTACAGCGGACGCTCTCTCCAAGACAGCAGCCACCCTGCGCATTTCGCTCAGCGGTTACTATGACATGGTGCTGGCGCGCCCGGGCGACCAGATGACGGGCACATGGAATATCGGAGAGATTAAGGCGGAGGACTTTACCAAGATTCCGACTTCGCGCGCGATTGAACTCAATGTGGCCTATCTCGAACCGGTCGCAGGCCAGGATAAGACCGAACGCATTGAGCTCGATAGTCTCGATAACATCGATCTGACGGTGAAGAGCGGCGGCAAGACGCTCAAACCTGCCAAGGGCGACAAGGAAAACGACTACCGTATCCAGGGTACAGCGCTTGTGGTGTCGCAGGCCATTGCCGACGCGGACCAGGATCTGGAGATAACGCTCGTGCCCAAAGACAGCCTCAAGCTGGGTGGGGCGACGGCGACGGTGAAGCCTTCGGCCGGCAAGGTCGATATCGACTTGAAGCCTTGGGGCACGGCGACGGTCACGACCAAGGGCGACTACCAGGGAGCCAACCGCGTGCTGGTGTTCCGTACGTCCGACGGCAAGCTAGTCGCCGACGGCGTCACCTATTTGATGGGTTACGAAGACGATGGCACCACGCCTATCATGAAGGCCGAGACGCCGCGCCTTAAGGCCGGTTCGTACACCATCGTCGCCTTTAACAAGACGAGCTACGACATCCAAGCGACGAGCTATTCCACGTTTAGCCGCCTAGGGCTGACCGTGGGTAAGCATATCGCGCAAAAGCAGGTGAAGATTGAGGACGGCAAACAACTCGACGTGACGCTCGACGTGCCGACGTTTGACGTGGAGACCTATCGTGCCGAGCGCGGGCTGACGGCGGGCTCGGTTATTGCCGATTCGTCCGCGGTCGTTGGCGTGGAGACCGAGCTGCGCATTCATTACGAGCTCAAGGACAGCCAGGCTGCCAAGATTGAGATTCCGCTGGCCAAGGATGCCGTCGAGGATGTGTCCGCAGGCTCTCGCGAAGCCGGCGCCAGCTCCGAGGCCATGTGGGCTGGCACAACTTGGGAGGGCGACAACCTCGTTCTCGATATGAAGAAGAGCGCGGGCGCCGATGTGTTTGTGCGCTTTAAGCCTAAGGCCGCAGGCACCTATGCCATCTCGCCGCTCATTACGCTTGGCGAGGTGACATTGCCGCTGGGGAGCACGACGCTCGAGGTTAGCGGATCGCGCATCGAGGTCGACAGCACCGACGTTCACAGTCTGCTGGGCAATGTGGCCTACGTTTATGCAGCGCCGGGCAAGAGCGTGCAGCTCACCGTGGGGACGGGCTCGTCGGCTGCAAAGTACACCGGCAAGACCAATAAACTCGGCCGTGCCAAGATTGAATACGACCTGCCGCAGGATACGCTTGCCGCCGAGCGTGTGACGCTCGAAGCGCGCGTGGGCTCGACCGATGTTGCCGCCGTTGCTGCCGAGGTAACGGCTCGCAATTATGTGCGCTATGTTCCGGGTGCTTCGGTCTGGAACTTTGATGTGACGTATCGTGGCGGTACGCAAAACTTGGTCAAGGACGGCAAGGACACCGGCAAGAGCCTGTGGACCTTCCATCATCTGCCACAAAAGAAGAATGCCTACTGGACCTTTGACATCACGCTCGAGGTGGGAAACGAAGAGGCCGCCGACACGCTCGACCTGTACGTGGACTGCGTGGATGGCAAGACGGTGACGATTCCTCTGACTCAAAAGTCGCGCGAGGGCACCCATGTGCGCTATGTGGCGGAGTATGTGGACGAGGGTTACCTTAAGCTGCTCGACGAGTTTAACAAGGCGAATGACTCGACCTATGTGAACTGCGGCAACTTTGAGCAGATCTTTATGCCGCAGACCTACCGCATCTCCAATGCTCAGCTTATGACCATGCTGAGTTTTGACGCCAACGCTTCGGCCAAAAGCATTCCGCCGCGGCCGAGGAGCGCCAGCAGGAGTTCTCGAATGCCGTGCAGCAGTGGCACGAGTATATGATGGATAACTCGTTTAATGATGTCGACGAGGCCTTTAACGACGCGATTGACCAGATGGTCGCCGATGCGTTTGCCGAGGAGGACGAGGACGGTAAAGAGGACGAAACCCAAGGTGGAGCTGCCCGTAAGGCTCGTCGCGTCCCTGCCGCCAGCGACGGCGAGGGCGATGATGCTGGCAACGACGAGGCCGCGCAGTTTGCGGCTGAGCTCAAGGCTGCGGTCGGCGGGTCATCGGCGCTGCTGACCCAGCAGGGCGACAGCTATGGCGTCAATGTGGACAAGATGATCTTTGAGGATGCTTACGGCACCAGCGAGGATTGGTATCAGGAACTCGCGGCGGCCCAGGGCGCGAACGCTGCGGATGCGGCCGCCATCAAGGAGCTCGTCGACCATGCATCGCGAGCGGAGTTTATTGCCCAGCAGGCCGAGGATCTGGTGGGCCAGTCGATGGGTATCGGCCAGCTCAACCAATACGGAAGCTGGAATGACGCAACCGCTGCGGCGCTCAACAAGTGTGCGGGCATTAAGGCCAGCGAGTACAACGGCCAGTCGACGAGCGGGTTTAACGATTTGGGCCAGGCGCTCGGCAGCTCGCTGAGCTACAAGGCGGCTGACGACGATACCGTCAAGGGCTTTAAGGTCGCCGCGCCCGATGGCGAGCAGACGGCCTATATCGAGTCGGAGTTTATCGAGAACTCCAATAACAACAAGAACCAGGCACTTCTGTTTAACTCGATCGCCATGCAGTGCGACATTCTGGACAACCTGTACGACAACTGGAATGTGGTCCATAGCCTCAACAACTCCAAGGTGCGCGGATGGCTCATGGCCTGGAAGCGCAATGGCGACGTGAGCGCCCATATGAAGCTCATCCGCACGATTCGCTCACTCAAGAGCTATAAGATCGAGTGCGAGATGTTCGGACAGGTCTTTAAGACCGATGCGTGGAAGGCGGCCGGCCAGGCGTTTCCCGCGGCGACCCAGGGTATCGGCATCTTTACCGGCATTTACGGCGTGAACGATGCCAGCAAGAACTGGGAGAACGTGAACGTCCGTATGCAGAAGGTGAAGGGCGAGCGCGAGGGCTATGAGCTTCAGCATACGCGCTTGCTTGCCAAGCCCGAGAAGACCGAGGACGACTGGAAGTGCATTTACGCGCTGCGTGACGCCATGGAGAAGGCGCGTGCGTTTGAGGATCTGCTGTATCGCCAGCTCTGCCACGACAGCACCGATGTGGCGGTGGGCTCCATTATGACAATCGCCGGCGTGCTGACGGCCGGTTCGGCGGGTACCGTGGTGGGCGCTGCCTATGACGCGGCTTCGACCAGCGTAGGTTCGGAGCGCGCGATTAAGCTGACCAATGCCGAATGCGCCTACGATGTTGCCTGCGAGCAGGTGGAGCGCGCATGCCAGAATCGTATTACGGTCAACTGGGGCGAGCTGACCGATGCCGAGGTCTACAAGGCCAACAAGGACGGCTTGATCTCGGACGAGAAGATGCAGTCGATCTTCGAGGCGCGTTATCGCAATGTGGCTGCCAAGGCTGCACCCGACCCTGCGGGCGTGGTGTACGAGGGCCTGCTGTCCAATACGGTTGAAGGCGCGACGGTTGAGCTGTGGAGCGCCGACGATGCGGCCGGTACCAATGCAGTGCGTTGGGATGCCGAGGAGTATGAGCAGGACAATCCGCTTGCAACGGGTGCGGACGGTGCGTACAACTGGAATACGCCGACCGGCTGGTATCAGGTGCGCGTGACCAAGGACGGGTATGAGGAGGCGCGTTCGGCCTGGCTTCGCGTGCCGCCGATTCAGACTGAGGTGAACATTGGCTTGGCGTCGACGGCGGCGCCCGAGGTGGCTTCGGCCCATGCCTATACCGATTGCATCGAGATTGAGTTTACGCAATATATGGATGCGAGCGACGATGCCGTGGCCGCGCTGGATGCGCAGGGGCTGGGCGACGTGACGTATAAGTGGCTCGACAAACAGGACGATCCCAATGGCAAGCCGCTGTCTCGCGTGCTGCGTATTCGCTATGCCGATGCGCGTGAGGCGGGCTCGGCGGTGGCGTTTGAGCTCAACGGTGCTCGCAACTACGCCGGCACGGCCATGGCACGCTGGGCGAGTGGCGAGCTTTCCGTGGGCGTGCGTGCCGACAAGCTCAAACTCAATGTGGAGCAGGCCGTGACCATGCTTGAGGGCAGTGACTTTGAGCTGGTGGCGCACGTGACCGATAAGGCGGGCAAGCCGTTTGCGGGCGCCAAGGTTAGTGTTGGGCTGGAGTCCTCGGCTATCTGCTCTGTCAATGCCACCCAGGCCGTGACGGGCGAGGACGGCGCGGCGACGTTTGTGCTGCATGGTGCTCTGCCCGGTTTGACGATGTTGACGGCGACGGTGGACGGCACGGCGCTGTCCAAGCAGGTCGATGTTCGCGTGTCTGCCGAGGCGGTGCGACCGGCGCGACCGGTGGCGGCGATTGGTGCGACGACGTTTGGTGCATGGTCGCCCAAGGAGAACTACATTACGGTGCCCAAGGGCACGAAGCTGGAGCTTTCTGCCGAGGATGGCACGACGATTTGGTACACCACCAACGACACCTGCCCCTGCCGTGACGAAGGCCGCGTAAAGTACACCGAGCCTATTGCGCTCGATAGCAACATGTATGTGCGCATTGCGGCACAGCGCCCTGGCATGTCGTACAGCGAGTATTCCGAGCGTCTGAACATTACGATTACGGTGACCGATGAGCCGGCGCCTGAGCCGACGCCCGATCCCGGTCTGAAGCCAGAGCCCGAGCCGACGCCTGGCGGCGGCGAGCAGGGTGGCGGTGCGGATGGCTCTGGCGGTACCGGGGTTCCTGCGGGTGGTTCGACTTCGACGACGACCACGGTGACGACGGGCAAGTCCAAGGGTAAGGGCGAGCACGGCAAGAAGTCCGGCGGCACGGAGCTCGCCAGCACGGGTGACTCCACCGCGATGACGGTCGCCGCCCTAGGCATCGCCGGCGCAACCGTAGCCGCCGCCGGTGTCGCCGCAACCAAGCGCCGCAAGCGCTAGGTTTTGGCGAGCGCCCATCCTCGGCTTTAGCAAAATCTCAATCTGTAACACCTGACCGTCCAAAACGGCCCTAGATGTTACAGATTGAGATGAACTGCTCGGCCGCCAACCTAACGTCTCGATCTGTAACACGTAGCGAGGAATTTGGCCTCTAACTGTTACAGATTGAGATAAAGCGGAGGCGGCTGGCGCAATATCTCGATCTGTAACAACTACGATGCTCAACAGGGCTTAACTGTTACAGATTGAGACAAAACGACCGACCAGGCCCCCGACCACCACAAAGGTGCCTGTCCCCTTTGTGGTGGTCGGGGCGGCCGGCATAGAAAAAAGTCCCCGCCGGGCGTGTGCTCGACGGGGACTTTGCCGTTTGGCGGTTAGCGCTGTAGGTGATTACTCGCCCAGCAGGCTCTTGGTGATGGAAGCGGCGGCCTTCTTGCCGGCGCCCATCGCCAGAATGACCGTAGCGGCACCGGTGACGATGTCGCCGCCGGCCCAGATGCGGGGATCGGTGGTCTGGCCGGTCTCCTCGTCGGCGATGATGTAGCCCCACTTGTTGAGCTCCATCTTGCCGCCGATCTTCTTTGCGAAGGGGTTGGCGTTGGTACCGATAGCCGAGATTGCGACGTCGCAGGGAATCTCCTCGATGGCGCCCTCGATGGGCACCGGGCGACGACGGCCGGACTCGTCGGGCTCGCCGAGCTCCATCTTCTGGACCTTGACGGCGCACACGGAGCCGTCCTCGCCAGCGACAAACTCGAGCGGGGAAACGAGCGGCAGAACCTCGACGCCCTCGGCCTTGGCATGGTGCAGCTCGGCGCGACGGCAGGGCATCTCGTCCTCGGTACGACGATAGGCGATGATGGCGTGCTCGGCGCCCAGGCGCTTGGCGGTACGGACGGCGTCCATAGCCACGTTGCCGCCACCAAAGACGACGACGTTCTTGCCGTGCTTGGTGGGGGTGTCGTACTCGGGGAACTTGTTGGCCTTCATCAGGTTCACGCGGGTGAGGTACTCGTTCGCGAAGAAGACGTTGGGCAGGTTCTCGCCGGGGACGTTGAGGAACTTGGGCAGGCCAGCGCCGGTCGCCACGTAGATGGCGTCGAAGCCCTGCTCGAACAGCTCCTCGGCCGTGGCCATGTTGCCCACGACGGAGTTGTACTCAAACTTGACGCCCATGTCCTCCAGGCCGTCAATCTCGCGCTTGACGACCGCCTTGGGCAGACGGAACTCGGGGATGCCGTAGACCAGCACGCCGCCGCCGGTGAAGAAGGCCTCAAAGACGGTAACGTCAAAGCCGTTACGGGCGAGCTCGCCGGCGCAGGTGATGCCGGACGGGCCGGAGCCGACGACGGCGACCTTCTTGCCGTTCTTGGGGGCCATCTTGGGCGTGGAGGCGAGCTCGGGGCGGTCACCCAGGAAGCGCTCGAGCTGGCCGATGGCCACGGGCTCGGACTTCTTACCACGGATGCACTTGCCCTCGCACTGATTCTCCTGCGGGCAGACGCGGCCGCAGATGGCGGGAAGCATGGAGTCCTCGCGGATGGTATCGAGAGCGCCGCCGAAGTCCTTCTCGCGGATCTGCTCGATAAAGCGGGGGATGTTGATGTTGACGGGGCAGCCCTCAACACAGAACGGCTTCTTGCAGTTGAGGCAGCGCTCGGCCTCGGCCAGCGCCATCTCCTCGGTGAAGCCCTTGTCGACGGGGCGGAAGTCGCAGGCGCGCTCGGCAGCCGGCTCCTCGTTATCGGGGGTGCGGGGCGACTTCATATCGGCAACGAAACGACCGTTAACTAGTGGCATGCGCAGCTCTTTTCCTCATAGGCCTTGAGGGACTCGCCCTCTTCGGAACGGTAAGCGGCCTGGCGGGCACGAAGGTCATCCCAGTCGACCAGGGTGGCATCGAAGTCGGGGCCGTCGACGCAAGCGAACTTGGTCACGCCGCCCACCTCGACGCGGCAGCAGCCGCACATACCGGTGCCGTCAACCATGATGGGGTTGAGGGACGCGGTGATGGGGGTGTCGTACTTCTGGGCGGTGAGGGTCGAGAACTTCATCATCGGAACGGGGCCGACGCAGAAGACCTGGCTCACGGCCTTGTCCTGCAGCAGACGCTCCAGCGGAGCGGTGACAACGCCCTGCTCGCCGTAGGAGCCGTCGTCGGTGGTGATATGGATGTGGTCCTCGTCGAGGAGCTCGCGGAACTGGTCCTCCATGAGCAGGAGGTCCTTGGTGCGGGCGCCCATGATGGCGTGCACCTCGTGGCCGGTCTCGACCAGGTGCTTAGCGACCGGGAAGGCAATTGCCAGGCCGACGCCGCCGCCAATGACGGCGCAGGGGCCCTCGGCCATCTCGGTGGGAACGCCCAGCGGGCCCACGACGTCGCGCAGCGACTCGCCGGCCTCGTAGGTGGACAGCATCTCGGTGGTCTTGCCGATCACCATGAAGATGAACTCGACCCAGCCCTCGTCACCGTTCCAGCCAGCTAGGGTAAACGGGACACGCTCGCCCGTCTCGTTGGCACGAACCATGAGGAACTGTCCAGCGTGCGCATGCTTGGCGATTGCGGGCGCCTCGATGCGGAACTTGAACACCTTCTCCGAGAACTGCGTCTTCTCCAGGATCTTATACATAGAACCCCTCTCTTGTTAGGGCCGCCGAACCGTGCCTCCACGGAAATGGACGGTAGCCCGAGTAAAACCGTACGTGCACAGGCGTTGTGCAGACATACGGTGCAAATTATACCCTCATGGACATGTCACTTACGTGTGTCTTCGGCGGTTGGGAGCAGGGTTTATCCACTTCGGCTTACCAAAGGGGGAGAGGTTTATTTTGGTCAGTTTTAGAGGGTAAAACGGCAAAGGGGGCCGGCCTCGGGTTGTGATGAGGCCGGCCCCCTTTGGGGTGCTATATGTGTATAGCGGCGCACGGTTTATTGCGATGCCGCAACTGGGGCGTTTTCGCAGGTAAAACCTGCCAAAATAAACCTGTCCATAAATGGTAGGTTTTAGTGCTTGCCGTTGGCGGAGGCGGCGCCGTTGACATGGTCGCGGGCATAGACCACGCCGTGCACAATCGCCAGGCCGGCGGCGTCGGCCGCGCGGGCGCAGGTGTCTTGGAAGTCCTCGGCCTCGCGGGCGCGCAGCTGCTTAAGCACGTAGTCGGCGACGGCCATCTTGCCGGGAGGGTTGCCGATGCCGGTGCGGATGCGGCTGAAGTCGCGGCTGCCCATCTTGTCGATGATGGAGCGCAGGCCGTTGTGGCCAGCATGGCCGCCGCCCACCTTAACACGTACGTCGCCGGCGGGAATGTCGAGCTCATCGTGGATCACGAGCAGCTCCTCGGCCTTGATCTTGTACTCGCGGCAGAGCTTGGAGATGGGGCCACCCGAGGTATTCATATACGACTGCGGTTTGACCAGCACAATCTGGCGCTTGCCGCCCTCTTCCTCGGCATCGTTGATGTTGATGAGCGCGACCTCGGCGCCTGCTTGGTTTTTCCAGTACGTGACGCCGGCCTGACGGGCCAGCTCGTCGATCGCCTTAAAACCGGCGTTGTGGCGGGTCTCGGCATACTCATCGCCAGGGTTGCCAAGTCCGGCAACCATGCGAATCTTAAGCGGCTGTGCAGCTGCCATGTTCATCCTTTCGTTGATTTGTCGCCTGCTATGGTGAGCGACCCTGTTGCCGCTGTCAAATGGAGGGCAATTGAGGTTGTTTGGGGGCGTTTGGACGGCCGTCGAAATCCGAGGTGGACAGTTGGTTCAGATATGTATAAGTTCTGAGGACTCGAATTGCTCAATTCAATGCCGATACGTTGTTTTGGAGCTTTAGTTAGTCCGTATGGCGCTGTTTTGAAGTCTATCCTGCTTTCAAATAGGGCGAATGGTATAGAGATAGCTACAAAACAGTCTAATTCAATGTGTCCATTTATACGTATTTGAACTAACTGTCCAGCCCTGTTCGACGGCGCACGGGTGATTCGCCGTTTAGACCGGCGCAAGGCCGATTCCGGTCCGCAGAGCGTTGAGCCAAGCGGCCTGACGCTTGCGATAACCCTTGATGCGATATCGGAATCGGACTCCCGCGAGTCGATGCATCGTTTGGGCGAAGGCTTCGAGTGCAACAAGGTCTTTCATTTGGTCGCGATTGATAACCAGGACGTGGATGCCCATTGCCTTGAGGCCATTATTCCGATTGCCATCGTGGACGCGAGTGTTTTGAAGCTCATGCCCAATTCCGTTGTATTCGTTGTCGACTCCGGCTGCCGGGCAATACAGGTCGCAGATGGCGTAAGGGATGCCGGAGGACATGTTGACCGCAAGAGTGTCGAAGTCGATTCGATAGTTGAGTAGCAGGCCTCCCATGGGCAGATTGCAGCATCCGAATCCGCCAAAGCGCATGGGCGCTCCGAGAACGGCAAACATTAGGGATTCGGCTGGGGATGCGGATCCAGCTCGGGCGAGTTTGACTGCCGTGCGAAACGAGGCGTATGAGCTACTTTTGGCGAACCGTGCGACCGCCTCGAGCTCTTCGATGGTCGTGGCGGGCTCGCATTTGTAGTGCGCTTGTTCATAGCGGGTTTCGTTCTGCTGTTCGGTCGCCGACTGGTCGTCCCGGCAATCGAGGTCGTCCATCGCTTCGTAGACATCGCCCTTGGGCCAGATGTCGTCATAAGCAATGGGGTATGTTGCCCCGGGAGGAAGGGAGTAGGTTCCGAGCAGTTCCATGAGAAGCATCAAGGTTTTGGCGACTGATTCATTTTTGGAACAAAGCATGGCTGTCATGGCAGGAGACGTTGCGTAGATGTCGGCCTCGATGTGCATAATTGCACCTTCAGGAAGCGAAGCGGAGAGAATATGCTGAAGAAGTCGCTTGTCGGGACGTCTGTTGTCTTCGCTTGAAACGAGAAGATCAAGCAGTTCGGAATCATCTTCATTCCAGGCGTCGAGTATCGAAAGTGCGCCAAAGTCTATCGCGTCATTGTTGGGAATGCAGCTAGCCAAGGCATGTGCTTGCTGTTCGCTATCAACGGAGTCCCAGGGTAGGGCAGAGTACGCCCGTCGTGCGCGACGAATTGCGCGGAGGGCGGAGAGATGTGAAATCACGGTCGTCATAGCTATAACGTACTAAGTTGGCGGCAGAATGCGACCGCCATACCGTTCTTTTCGCTCAGCGGGGCGCTGTGCGCCATGAACGGCTGGGTGTTATGAAATCGGTGGAATCGGCTGAGGGGATTGCAGGAAATTGAGCTCTGCCGCGAAGGTTGACGATAGCTACTGGACAGTTAGTTCAGATACGTATAAGGCGACGGGCATTCGAGGCGTTTCTAAGGGCCTTCGAGGGTGATTTGAGGGTAAATATGCGGCGGTTGTACTCGAAAACGATGAGCTTTGGGCGGCATGGCATCCGCCGGGGAGCTCAGAAGGCTCCGAACGGCCCTTTGGGGCTTTAAAAAATACGTATCTGAACTAATTGTCCAGGGAAGGTTGGCGAGGGATAGAAAAAGGGCCGGAAGCGAGCTTCCGACCCTTTAAAAGCATCAAAGATGGTGCGATGCGCGTTGGACTACAGCGCGAAGTCGCCGCCGACGAGCGTGGAGACGGGCTCCTCGTGGTAAACGGCGGAGATGGCCTGAGCGAACTCCTCGGCGACCGAGATGGTCTTGATCTTGCCGCCGACCTCGACGGGAATGGCGTCGGTGACGAGGCACTCGACGATGGGGGCGTCGTTCAGACGCTCGATGGCCGGACCGGAGAAGATGCCGTGGGTGGCGCAGACGTAGATGTCGCCAGCGCCCATAGCCTTGAGCTCCTTGACGTTGGCGCACAGGGTGCCCGCGGTGTCGATCATGTCGTCGTTGATGATGCAGGTCTTGCCCTTGATGTCACCGATGATGCCCATGACCTCGGCGGCGTTGTGGCGCGGACGGCCCTTGTGGGCGATGGCCAGGTCGCAGCCGAGCATGTCGGACAGCTTCTTGGCGGCCTTGGCACGACCCACGTCGGGGGAGACGACAACCAGGTTGTCGGTGTCGAAGTGCATGTCGTTGTAGTACTGGCCAAACAGAGGCAGTGCGGACAGGTGGTTAACCGGGATATCAAAGAAGCCCTGGATCTGGCCCTGGTGCAGGTCGAGGGTGATGATGCGGTTGACGCCGGCGCGCTCGAGCAGGTTGGCGACGAGGCGGGCGGTGATGGGCTCGCGCGGGCCGGCCTTGCGGTCCTGGCGGGCATAGCCGTAGTGGGTGATAACGGCGGTGATGGAGCGGGCGGATGCGCGCTTGGCAGCGTCGGTGGCGATGAGCAGCTCCATGAGCATGTCGTTGACGTTGCCGCCGGCCACGGACTGAATCAGGAAGACGTCGGCGCCGCGGACGGTCTCGTCGTAGCGGGCGTAAATCTCACCGTTGGCGAACTGCTTTAGCGTAAGGCCCGAAAGCTCGACCCCAAGGTACTCAGCGATCTTCTGAGCGAGGGGACGGTTGGAGGAACCGGAATACACGCGGATGGACTTGCGCATATTCTCCGACTTCTCGGGATCATTAATCGGCATTACCCTTCTCCTTTATATCGAATGCCATATAGATGCCTTGTTGCATTGTAACCGCGCGACGGGGTTAATCGGGTCTTGATAACGTCTTTACCGTCAACGGACACGAACCGACCACTCATCCGGTTGCGCAGGTCACGATAGAAAAAGGAGCCGCCCCCATGGGAACAGCTCCTTAGATGCTTGGTAAAACGTTATATCTCGTCGTCCTCGTGCAGACGGCGGCGATAATCGGCGGCCCAGCCCTCAATATTTACCTGACGGGCACGACCCAGGCCGAGTGCGTCAGCCGGGACCGGCTCGGTGATGACGGAGCCGGCGGCCACGAGCGCGCCGTCGCCGATCTGGGCGGGTGCGACCATCATGGTGTCGGAGCCGATGAAGGCATCGTTGCCGATGACGGTCTTGTGCTTGTGCACGCCGTCGTAGTTGCAGGTGATGGAGCCAGCGCCTACGTTGACGCCGGAGCCCATGGTGGTATCGCCGATGTAGGACAGGTGCGGCACCTTGGAGCCCTCGCCGATCGTGGACTTCTTGATCTCCACGTGCGTGCCGGCCTTGGAGCCGTCGAGCATGTGGGTGCCTGGGCGCAGGTAGGCGCGCGGGCCGCAGTCGACGCCGTTCTCGATGACGGCCTCGATGGCGATGGTTTCATCGATGGTGCAGCCGCTGCCGACGGTGGTGTCGGTGAGGCGGCTGTTGGGGCCGAGCTGGCACTCCTCGCCCACGGTGACGTGGCCGATCAGGTGCGTCTGCGGCCACACGACGGTGTCGCGGCCGATAACGGCATCGGGGCCGATCCAGGCCTGCGTGGGGTCGATGAAGGTAACGCCCTCGGCCATCCAGTGCTCGTTGATGCGGTCGCGCGCGATAGCGGTGAGCTGCGCGAGCTGGATGCGGCTGTTGACGCCCAGGCCATCGCGGTAGTCATCGCAGTGGAAGATGGAGACTGCCTGACCATGGCCTTTGAGGATCTCGAGCATGTCGGGCAGGTAGTACTCGGACTGCGCGTTGTCGTTGCCGATCTCGTTAATGTGGGCGGCGAGCTGCGCGCCGTCGAAGGCGTAGCAGCCGGCGTTGCACTCGAGCAGCGTGGCGGCCTGCTCGGGTGTGCAGTCCTTCTGCTCGATGATGCGCTCGATCTGGCCGTCGGCGCCCAGCTTGATGCGGCCGTAGCCGAAGGGGTCAGGCGGGGTCATGGTCATGACGGTGCAGGCGAGCTCGCCGGTAGCGACGGTCTGCGCGAACTTGGCGACGGTGTCGGCGGTGATGAGCGGCAGGTCGCCGTTGAGCACGACGACCGGGCCCTCGGCGATGCCGCAGGCCTCGAGCGCGACCTTCACGGCGTGGCCGGTGCCCAGGCGCTCGGTCTGCTCAACGCACTCGACCTTGGTGGCGCTGTTGGCGTAGGCGCCGTCGATGAGGGCGCGCATCTCGTCGGCGTGGCTGCCGATGACGACCACGACGCGGCTGCAGCCGGCCTTGATGGTGGCGTCGACGATCCACTGGACCATGGGCTTGCCCAGGATCTTGTGCGAAACCTTGCAGTGGTTCGACTTCATGCGGGTGCCCTCGCCGGCGGCGAGGATAATTGCGGTTGCGTCCATGTGATCTCCTGTTACGTTATAGAGACGTGTGCTTGGAAACGATACACGGCGCAATATGATACCGCAGGCATATGATGAGCGCGTAACGATTGACGCGTGACGGCTGATGTCGCTGCCGCCGGCGTGGCGTTTGCGCTGCTTGCGTGCGGCGTTGGCGGTGATGCGGAGCTGTCGTTTGAGCGAGGAGACGGGGGTGCCCGTGGACAACATACGTGAGGAGTTTGGCGGCGAGCCCATCGCGGCATTCTCGATGTCGCATCCGGCTGTGCCGGCACTCTATATAGTGCTGACGCTGGGGCTCACCATGTTCTCGATGCAGCCGGTGCTGATTGCGCTGTCACTTGCGGGCGGGCTGGCGTATGGATTTGCGACGCGTGGGGCTGCCCGCACGCTGGGCGCACTTCGCTGGCAGCTGCCGGTGATTTTGATTATCGCGCTGGTCAATCCGCTGTTTAGTGCCTCGGGCTCGACGGAGCTGTTCCGTATTGGTATGCGCGCGGTGTATCTGGAGAGCATGGTATACGGCCTGTGCATGGGCGGGCTGCTTGTGGCGAGCGTGCTGTGGTTTGAGGCCGCGGCGTCGATGCTCGAATACGACAAGGTGCTCGCGCTGCTGGGTAATGCCGCACCGGTGATCGCGCTCATGATCTCGATGTGCATGCGGCTTATCCCACAGTTTTTGCGCCGCGGTCGTACGGTGCTGGCGGTGCAGGATGCGATTGATGTGCCGGGCCGCGCGCCGGCCGACCCCGTTCGCTCGCGCCTGCGGGCATCGAGTGTGTTGATGGGCTGGGGCATGGAAGATTCGCTGGAGCGCGCGGACGCGATGCGCTCGCGCGGGTGGGGTGCCGCGACGCGTCGTACGACGTATGCGCGGTATCGGCTGGGGCGCGGCGATGTTGCCGCGCTGGTTGGGCTTGCACTGCTTGGCGTGGTCACGGTGACAGTGGCGTGGACCGCGACGACGCAGTATTCGTTTTATCCTCAGCTCTTGGTGCCGGCGCCGTGGCCGGGCTATGTTGTGTACGCTGCCTGGATGGTGCTGCCTTGCGCGCTGCACGCGAGTGATGAGAAGAGGTTTGGCTGATGGCTCGGTTGGATAGGGGCCCGGTGTCGGGCACGGCGTGCGGCCCGGATATGCCGGCGATTGAGGTGCGGAGCCTGAGCTTTGCCTACCCCGATGCTGATGCTGCGGTGCTCGAGGGGCTCGACTGGTCTGTTTCCCAAGGTGCATTTGCGCTGCTTGTTGGCGGTACCGGATCGGGTAAGTCGACGCTGCTGTCGCTGCTCAAACCCGAGATCGCTCCGGCGGGCGAGCGCACTGGCGAACTGCGCGTGCTGGGCGAGAACGTCGCCGACATGGGTGTGCGGGCATCGGCGGAGCGCGTGGGCTATGTGTTCCAGGATCCCGAGAACCAGATCGTGTGCGAAACCGTGTGGCACGAGATGGCGTTTGGCCTGGAAAACTTGGGGCTAGCGCGTGATGAGATGCGCCGTCGCGTAGCTGAGACCAGCTATTTCTTTGGGCTGGAAGACTGGCTTCACCGCGATACTGACACGCTTTCGGGCGGTCGCAAACAGTTGCTGTCGTTGGCGGCCGTTCTGACGCTGCGCCCGCGCGTGCTGCTGCTCGACGAGCCCACGTCTCAGCTTGATCTGGTTGCGGAGAAGAATTTCCTGCACGCGCTGTTTCGTGTGAATCGCGAGCTGGGCTGCACGGTTGTTGTGGCGACGCATCAGCCGCGCCCAATGCTCGAATACGCGACGTGTGCGTACCGGATTGAGGACGGTCGCGTGCGCGAGGTGGCGGATATGGCTTCTTTGGGACGCCGAGAATCGCTGGTTTCCGATGATATGTTGGGGTGGGGTGCCATCCGATGTGCAAAAAAAGGAGTATTCAGCAGGCGTGAGGACAATTTGGGCTCTCTGGAGCCGCCCGGGGACGTATCGAGCGCGAAAAAAAGTTCGGAATTGGACAAATCGTCCGAATTTGTGGCGCAAACGTCGCTCGAGAACGGCTCGGAAGCCTTCCCGCGCACGGATGGAAGCAGAATACTCCAAAAAATGCACGCTGGGTCGGCTACCACCCTGGCAGGGAGCTGGTTTCGCTACGATCGCGCGGGCGGTTGGGTGCTGCGCGGGCTCGATGCGTCGTTTTCGGCTGGCGCGGTGCATGCGGTTGTGGGCGGTAACGGCTGCGGCAAGTCGACAATGCTTTCGGTGCTGGCGAAGACCGCCAAGCTACAGCGCGGCCGCATGGTGCGCGGGGCGGCCTCGGCTGCGCTGCTGCCGCAGAACCCCAAGGCCCTGCTGGTTGCCGAGACGGTTCGCGATGAGCTGATGGAATGGGCCTCGACCTGCGGATATGACGAGAACTTGGCGCGGGAGCGCGCGGCGAGCCTGGGGCTGTCGGGCCTGGATGGGCGCCACCCGTACGATCTTTCGGGCGGACAGCGCCAGCTGCTTGCGTTGGCAAAGCTGCTGCTGATCGGCCCCGAGCTGCTATTGCTCGATGAGCCCACCAAGGGTCTAGACCTGTTCAGCCGCCGCATTATCGCCCGCGCCCTGCGTGACCATGCGAAGGCTGGCGGCACCGTCATCATGGCTACGCACGATTTGGACTTTGCCGAGCAGGTAGCCGACGACGTCGCCATGATGTTTGACGGCGAGATTGCCTGCATGGAGCCCCCGGCCGACTTCTTTGCCGACAACGTGTTCTATAGGGCGTGATGGGATGACGGACTGTCGTTTCTCGCGTTTACTCACAAAACTGGAGATCCCGCTGTTGTTGGCGGTGCCGGCGGTGATGGCAGCGGCGTTGCTGGCGGGCGTTGAGCAGGCGGCGCTTGCCATGCTTGTCGTGGTGGCGCTCGTGCTCGCGCTGTTCTTTGCGGGCTACGAGGCGTCGCGACCGGGCCTGCGCCAGATTATGCCCACGCTGGTGTTGGCGGCGCTGGCTGCGGCGGGCCGCATCTTGTTCGGCCCCATTCCCGACTTTAAACCCGTGAGCGCCATCGCCATCATCGCCGGGGCGACGCTCGGGCGTCGCAACGGCTTTATGGTCGGTGCGTTGGCAGCACTAACCAGCAATTTCTTTTTTGGGCAGGGCATGTGGACGCCATGGCAGATGTATGCCTGGGGCCTGGTTGGCTATGTTGGCGGTGCGCTGGCGCATGCCGGTGCGTTCGACCGTGCGGATGGAACCGTGCGCATGCCGGCGCTGATGGCGTACGGCTTTGCTTCGGGTCTGCTGTACGGCGTGGTGATCAACGCGTACGACATTATCGGTTTTGTACAACCGCTCACGTGGGCGGGCGTCGTGGCGCGTCTTGCTACCGCCGTACCGTTCGATATCACGCACGGACTCGCGACCTGCGTGTTTTTGGCCGTCCTGTACAAGCCCTGGTGTCGCCGCATCAACCGAGTCGTCGTGAAGTACGGGCTGTAGGGCTGGTTGCGCCGGGGCGGGAATCAATACTGCCGAAGCGCCATTTCAAAACTACGCCGGTTTACGGGGCCAGATTGGCACAGGCAGACCATACCGGCTTTTTTCGAAATGGAGCAAGCCGTTTACCTGCGGTTTTATTATTTCAGAATTCCGTATGGTTAGGGCTTCGCGATTCAGCCCCGTAAACCGGCATAGTTCTGGAATGGCCGGCTTATAGACGGGCATCGTGGCCCTCAAGAGCCAAATTGATCCGTTTTCTTCCGTCTCCAGACGTCCCCGGGGAATCAGCTGAACCCGCCCGCCACGGAATCGGCCTATCTACTACGTTTGACCCGACATCCCCAAGCACAATCGCGTTTTATGAAAAACCGCAGGCTTTCTACCTGCGGTTTTCTTTTTGCGTTGTTCGCTGTGGTTGAGGGTAGCGGCTTGAACGTAGTAGATGGGCTGGTTTCGTGGCGGACGGGGTCACGCAGGCGCCCTTGCGCGGGCAAAAGTGATCCGTATTCCTTCGTCCCCGGGGGATCATTTGGGGGTTAGAGCTCTAGCGTGAGGGTAACGGGGCAGTGGTCGCTGCCAAAGATGTCGCCGCGGATGCCGGTGTCGCGTACGTTGTCGGCGATTGCGTCGCTTACCAGGAAGTAGTCGATGCGCCAGCCGGCGTTGTTCTTGCGGGCATTAAAGCGGTAGCTCCACCAGCTGTAAACGCCCTCGACGTCGGGGTTTGCCGCGCGCCAGGTATCGGTAAAGCCGGCGTTGAGCAGTTCGGTAAACTTGCCGCGCTCCTCGTCCGAAAAGCCTGCGTTGCCGCGGTTGGACTTGGGGTTCTTAAGGTCGATCTCCTCGTGCGCAACGTTAAAGTCGCCGCAGGTCACGACGGGTTTGCCGGTCTCGCGCTCGAGCGCGCTCAAAAAGTCGCGGTAGGCATCGTCCCAGGCCATGCGCACGTCGATGCGGGCGAGTTCGTTTTGCGCGTTGGGAGTGTAGACATCCACAAACCAGAACTTGTCGAACTCCAGCGCGCAGACGCGGCCCTCGGTTGCGGCTTGGGCGACGAGCTCGGCCGCCTCGCCCTCGCCGGCGTAGGGTAACAGCGCATCGGCGTGCAGCACGCGCAGCGGTTCCTGGCGGCTAAAGACCGCAGTGCCCGAGTAGCCTTTACGCTCGGCGTAGCTCCAGGTTTGGCGATAGCCGGGCAGGTCAATATCAACCTGGCCTTCTTGCAGCTTGGTCTCTTGCAGCGCCAGGATATCGACGTCGAGTTCTTGCGCGATCTGGATAAAGCTCGGGTCCTTTTTGAGCACGGCGCGCAGGCCGTTGACGTTCCACGAGGCGAAAGTGTAAGTCTGAGGCATGGTGTCCTTTCGACGGGGTTGGCAGGCTTAAGATTAACGCAACAAGAGCGGGGCGGAGTCCGCGAGTGATAGTGCGAACGCCGCCGTCCCGGAGACACGGACGGAGGACTCATATGACGCAGGCAATATCGGACCCCAGGCAGGCCTCCGCCGCGCTGGCGGATCTGTTTGACACCCACAAGCGCGTGGTCTTCTTTGGCGGCGCTGGTGTTTCCACGGCAAGTGGCATCCCCGATTTCCGCAGCGTGGACGGCCTGTATCACCAGCAGTTTGCCTATCCGCCCGAGACCATGCTGTCGCATAGCTTTTACGAGGCGCATCCGGCCGAGTTCTTCGACTTCTACCGCACCAAGATGATCGCGCTGGGCGCCAAGCCCAACCACTGCCACGCCAAGCTGGCGGAGCTGGAGCGCGCCGGCAAGCTTGCCGCCGTGGTGACTCAAAACATCGATGGCCTGCATCAGGCGGCTGGTTCACGGCACGTGTTTGAGCTGCATGGCTCGGTCCACCGCAATATCTGCCAGACGTGCGGCGCGGTCTACAGCGCCGAATGGATTTGCGCGCGCGAGCACGAGGATGCCGCGGGCGTGCCCGTGTGCCCTGCGTGCGGCGGTCGCATCAAGCCCGATGTGGTCCTCTACGAAGAACCGCTCGATGAGCGTGTGCTTACCGGCGCCGTTGCTGCCATCGCCGCATCCGACGCCCTTGTCGTGGGCGGGACCTCGCTCGTGGTGTATCCGGCGGCGGGCCTCACGCGTTACTTTACTGGCGATGCGCTGGCCATTTGCAATTTGGCACCCACCGATCAGGATGCAAATGCCGACCTGCTGATTTCTTGCGACATCGCGGCCGCGTTTGCATTCTAGCCCGCGCGCGCGGATACAATAGAAAGACTGATTGCAAAGCGACCCCGCCGCCTGTGCCCGAGCGCGGCGACGTGGGCATTTTAGGAGGATGTTCATGGCGAACGACAGCAAGACATGGCGGTGCGGAAAGTACGAGCTCAGCTTTGACCGTCCGCGTATCATGGGCGTCCTCAACGTGACGCCCGATTCGATGAGCGACGGCGGTGAGCACTTTGACCAGGATGCCGCTATCGAGTACGGCCTGGCGATGCTCGATGCCGGCGCCGACATCATCGACGTGGGCGGCGAGTCCACGCGTCCTGGCTTTACCCCGGTCAACCCCGACGAGGAGGCGCGTCGCGTGCTGCCCGTCGTGCGCGCGCTCGCCAAAGAGGGCGCCATCGTCTCGATCGATACGCGTCATGTGGCGGTTGCCAAGGCGGCAGTGCGCTGCGGTGCTTCGATTGTCAACGACGTGACGGGCTTCACCGATCCCAAGATGGTTGAGTTCGTTAAGACAAGCACCTGCGGCGTTATCGTAATGCACGCCGGCGAGGTCGCCGCACCCGCACGCACGCACGCGACGGTGCAGCTCGATACCTCGGCTGCGGCGTTTGTTGCCGAGAAGGCACGCGAAGCGGCTGTCGAGGCCGCGCGCGAGGCCGAGAAGCCGGCCCGTCGCCGTCGCGGCAAGTTGCTGGGCGAGCCCAAGGTTGAAGCCAAGCTTCCGGGCGGTGTGGTACAGCCCTCGCTGCCGCTTGGCGAATCGGAGCCCGCGCCCGAGTCCGAGTCAGAGAAGCCGGCTGCCGAGCAGGCTGCCCCTGCCGCCGCTGCGCCCGAGACCGTGCCCGCAGCTGCCGAAGCCGCACCAGAGCCCAGCGATCACCTGGCCGCCATGATGCGCCGCAGTGCCCGCCGTGAGGAAGCCTATGTGCCCACTTCGCAGCTCCGCCGCTTTACCCTGCCCGATTCTGCACCCATCATGCGCCGCGTCATGGGCTTTCTGTCCGATCAGGCCCGCACGCTCATCCATGCCGGCGTGTCGCGCGACCGTATCTGCATCGATCCCGGCTCGGGCTTTGGCAAGACGGCCAACGAAGACATCGTCATCCAGCGCGAGACCGCCAAGATGGCGTCGCTGGGCTATCCGCTCATGTGCGCCGTGTCGCGCAAGCGCTTTGTGGGCGCCGTCTCGGGCGTGACCCAGGCCGCCGCGCGCGATGCCGCCACGTTTGGTGTGTGCCTGGGCGCCATCCAGGCCGGCGCCAACATCGTGCGCGTGCACGACGTCGCTGGCTTTGCGCAGTTCCTGAACGGTTACTGGGCTGTCGCCGAGCCGCAACCGCGCCGTGCGTTTGTGGCCGTGGGTTCCAACCTGGGGCATCGTTGCGACAACATCCGCGCCGCGCGCAACATGATTGCCGAGATTCCGCTCACCTGCGTGTCCAACTCCTCCAAGATCTACGAGAGCGAGCCGGCCTACGAGACGCGCCAGGACGCGTTTGCCAATGCCGTCATCGAGATCAAGACCGAGTTGGCGCCGTTGGTGCTGCTCGACGAGCTCATGAAGATCGAGGCCGAGCTGGGGCGCGACCGCTCCAAAAAGGCCAAGGCCAACGGTCCGCGCACCATCGACCTGGACCTGCTGTGGATGGACGGCGAGACCCACGGCGGCCAAAAGCTGCGCCTGCCGCATCCGCTCATTGGTGAGCGCGATTTTGTGCTGGTGCCGCTCGAGGACCTGATGCACGACCCGGCGCGGTTCTTCCGCTACAACGGTGTCGAGGTCAAGGAGCCCGAGGACCGCGTGGGCCATATCGTGGGCGAATTGGGGCGTATGTAGATGATCGAGATGAATGCTGTTGCCGCCGGCACCGAGCTCGACGCGGCGCGTGACGCGGGCCGCGAGGGCGTGTCCGCGGGCTGGTGCGCGTGGAGCGCGGGCGATGCTTCGCTGACGTTTTCGCTGGTCGTGCGTCCGGATGTGAACATGCATGCCTTTCACGGCCTGCCGTTTGTGGCCGCGATGGGCATGATGGACGTGCTCGTGGGCACGGCTTCGACGCCGGGGTTGGGCCTTGCCGGTAAGGTGGGTATCCAGTGGCCGAGCGATATCGTGTGCGGCGCGCCCGCGTTTGAGACGTCGCTCGCGCGTGTTGCCGTGAACGGCGGTGCCGGTGCTGCGGGCATGTTCGGTGCCGTGACGGTTGATATTGAGCGTTCGGCGCTGAGCGAGCTTGGTGTGGACGTGGCTGACGAAGCGCTGGTCGAGACGCTGGCCGCCGCCGTGCTGGCCCGCGTGGACGCCTGGGCGGTTGTTGCCAACACGCCGCAAGGCGCCGCAGGGCCGCTGGCTCCCGTGCTGGGCGAGTACTTCGACATGGTGCCGCTGCTGGGCCGCCAAGTTGCGGCGGTGTCGCCCAACGGCCTGCCGCTTGCGGTCGGTGTGTTTGCAGGCCTGGACATCTGGGGCCGCGCGACCATTAAGACCGATGCCGGCGAGCAGGAGTTTCCGCCCGAGGCCGTACGAATTCGCGGGCTGTAGCGCGGGGCGTTCGCGCCCAAAGATAGACATGACAACAAGACCCTCCTCGGCCTGTGCCGGGGAGGGTTTCGCCTGTCTGAGGAATAGGCTTGGCGAGCATTTGCGGGGACTGTGGCATCGGGCGCGCTCGACTTAAGCCCCTGCTCTATCCCAGCTTCTGCATGCGGCGGTAGATTTCGCAGATGCCCTTGATGGTGAGTTGGCCGTCTACCACGTCGAAGGCATCGGTCGAGCCGGCGACGATGCCGGCGAGGCCGCCCGTGGCGATAACGGTGGCATCGTCGCGGCCCAGCTCGCGCTTCATGCGCGCGACCAGGCCCTCGGCCATGGCGGCGGCGCCCGTTACGGCGCCGACCTTGATGCACTCCTCGGTATCGCGGCCGATGGCGTGCTCGGGCGCCTCGAGCGGCACGCTGGCGAGCTTGGCGGCACGGGCGGCAAGCGCGTCCATGGAGATGCGAATGCCCGGCGCGATCGCTCCGCCAATGTAATAACCGTCCTCATCGATGACGTCGATATTGGTCGCGGTGCCAAAGTCCACAACGATTGCCGGCGCGCCGTAGAAAGTTTCGGCCGCAACGGCGTTAGCGACGCGATCGGCGCCTACGGCTTGGGGACGCGCCGCGCGCAGCTTGGTCACCGCGGCCGTCTGCGGCCCGATGACGATGGCGTCCGCGGCAATGCGGTCGGCCACGGCGTGCCATTCGCGCGAGAGCTGCGGCACCACGCCGGCAAAGGCGATCGCGTCGACCGCGTCGAGCGAAAGGCCGTACATCTTAAAGAAACCCATCAGGCGCACATGGATCTCGTCGGCGGTATAGGAGCGGTCGGTGGGCATGCGCCACGACTGCACCAGCTCGTCTCCGTCAAACAGGCCCATGGCCGTCTGCGTGTTTCCCATATCGATAGCGAGCAGCATGTCTACTCCCAGTGTTGGCATAAAAGGACGCGCACCATTGTATACGCGTCGCCGACGGCACTCGGCTGCGATTCGTTTACGGTGATAGGGGCCGAGGGGTTTAAATATGAAGGAATTATGCTCTACGAGATTTTCCTTGTCGTTTACCGAACTCCCGCGTAATATTCTTTCTTGCGCACATGAGGCGCCCAGACATTGCGGGGTGGAGCAGTCTGGTAGCTCGCCGGGCTCATAACCCGGAGGTCGTAGGTTCAAATCCTGCCCCCGCGACCAAGAACTTGCAGCTCGTCGGCCTAGCCGGCGAGCTTTTTTGTTATTCCGGGACCGTGTTTTCGGTCCAATTCTCGGCCTCTCAAACAAAATCTCGATTTGTAACATCTAGACCCGATTTAGGCGGCTGGGTGTTACAGATCGAGATATACCGGTGGGTTGGGTCGTGTTTGTCTAAATCTGTAACACGAGGGACGGATTTTGCCGAGTTGTTGTTACAGATTTAGATTTTCTAGCAGGCGGGTTTGGTTTGTCTCGATCTGTAACAGGTAGGGGTCAAAAGTGGGCCTAGCTGTTACAGATCTAGATTGTTGAGGTTGGGTCGAGAGGAATATCTCGATCTGTAACAGTAAGACCCGGTTTTGCCGAGTAACTGTTACAGATTGAGACAAACCGACGGGCCGCCATGCCCCATCCACCAGCCGCCACCTGATATTCGCCGATTTTCGTTGTGCCGCCGCGCTTCCATGCCATATCCTCTAGACAACTACGCGGCAACATCGCCGCCGCGCCTACAAGAGAGGAATGTCCATGACCACACCTGCATCCAAGCTGCTCCAGCCCATTACGGTTGGCCCCCTTGAGCTCAAGAACCGCATTATGTTTCCGCCGCTGACCACCGGCTACGAGGAGCGTGACGGTTCCATCGGCGAGCGCAGCCTGGCTTTTTACGAGCGCTTGGCCCGTGGCGGCGTGAGCTACATCGTCATCGGTGACGTCGCTCCCGTTATGACCGCAAGCCCCACGCCCAAGCTGGCAACCGACGCCCAGATCCCCACGTTTAAGGCGCTGGCCGACACCGTTCACAAGTACGGCGCCAAGGTTGCGCTGCAGCTGTTCCACCCCGAGTACGACGTGCCCGGTGTCGGCCGCATGGTCATGGGCTCCATGACTGCCGCCAAGGCTGCGCAGGAGGCCAAGGCCGCCGGCGACGAGGAGACCTTTGCCGCCAAGATGGCCGAGTCCAACGAGATCCGCAATCAGGCCTATGCCAAGCTGCACCACGACATGCAGCACTTTGTGAACGAGGCCAGCGTGGAGCAGCTCACCCAGATCAAGGAGGCCATCGCTGCCTCGGCCGCCCGCGCGCAGCAGGCCGGGATCGACGCCATCGAGGTCCACGGCGACCGCCTGGTGGGTTCGCTGTGCTCGGCCATCCTCAACCAGCGCACCGATGAGTACGGTGGTTCGTTCGAGAACCGCGTTCGCTACGCGCTGGAGGTCGTCGCTGCCATTAAGGAGGCCGCGCCGCAGCTGATGGTGGAGTACAAGCTCCCCGTGATCATGGAGAACCCCGACGGCACGCCGCGCGGCAAGGGCGGCCTGCAGCCCGACGAGGCCTGCGAGTTTGCCAAGCTGCTCGAGGGCGCGGGCATCGACATGATCCAGGTTGCGCAGGCCAACCACACCGGCAACATGGGCGACACCATTCCGCCCATGGGCGCCATGCCCTACAACTGGACGCTGCCCGTGGCCGAGCGCGTCAAGGCCCTGGTCTCCGTGCCGGTGGCAACCGTCGGCCGCGTGGTCTCGGTCGAGGCCGGCGAGAAGATCCTGGAGGATGGCTCGGCAGACATCGTCGCTTATGGCCGCTCGCTCATGTGCGACCCCGACATTGCGCTGAAGGCTGCCACGGGTGAGCCCATCCGCGAGTGCCTCAACTGCAACAAGGGCTGCGTCGATGCGATTCAAAACCGCAAGTACATCTCGTGCGTGCTCAATGCCGAGAACGGCGACGAGGCGACCATCGCCATCAAGCCTGGCGAGGGCGACAAGAAGATTGCCGTGGTGGGCGGCGGTATCGCCGGCCTGGAGGCCGCACGCGTGGCGGCCAAGCGCGGCTACGACGTGACCGTCTACGAGGCGAGCGATCATCTGGGCGGCCAGATTGTGCTGGCAGCCGCGCCTCCGCGCAAGGACGAGATCATGCGCTCGGTCGAGTACTACGAGAAGATTCTGCCTGGCCTGGGCGTGAAGGTTGAGCTCAACCATGCCGCTACCGCTGAGGACCTCAACGCCGCCGACGCCGCGATTGTGGCTGTGGGCGCGCACGACGTGGTCATCCCCGTTCCGGGTGCCGATTCTAAGAAGGTCGTCTCGAGCTGGGACGTGCTGGCCGGCAAGGTGGAGCTTACGGGCCGCGTCGCCGTCATTGGCGGTGGCCTGGTGGGCACCGAGACTGCCGAGTATCTGCTGCAGCACGGCTGCGAGGTGGCGATCGTCGAGATGCTCGACAAGATTGCCGCAGGCGAGTCCGAGACCATTCTGCCGCTGATTATGAGCGACTTTGCCGAGCACAACGTGGAGCAGCACGTGAAGACCCGCCTGACCGCCATTACCGACGAGGGCGTGGAGGCTGTTCATACCGCTGAGGACGGCGCCGAGGAGCCGGTGAAGATCGCCTGCGATTACGTTGTGATGGCCGTGGGCTCCAAGGCCAACGCGTTTGACCTGGACGGCGTGACGGTGCCCGTGACTTGCGTGGGCGACTGCTCGGGCGAGCGCACCGCCGACATTGCGAGCGCCATTCGCACGGCGTATCACGCGGCCAACGAGTTGTAGTTAACTTCGCGGCCAGGCGGGGCGGTAGCACGGATCTGCCTCGCCCGGCTGCGTCCCATCGGGTGTCAACCGGGGCGGGGTCTGCAAGCGCAGCAGGTCCCGCCCTTTTTGTTTTGCTCCGGTGGATGGCAATGCGCGGTAATCATGAGGAGTGAGGCGTCACTGCCCTGCAGGCCGCTCAAAATTATTGGGGGAGGGGTTAATAATTATTCCCTCTAGACCAAAGGACATAAAGAGATGTCAATTTTGTTGGCAAACGAATGACGATTAGCTGCGAGCTAGCTACCAGCGTAAATAATCGATAAAGAAATGTCGTAAATAGGTGTCAAATGCCCAGATAACGCCGCGTCTATTTTAATTAACTACTTTGAGCAAACAGCAAAATGCTACTATCTAGCGTGCACGTAAGAAAGCAGATTAACGGTTAAGGCTAAGAAGTGGCAGGTATGTCGGAAGCAACAAGGACTCGCACGCATGCGCCCGAGGTTAGGCAGCGCGCCGTCGAGATCCTCCAAGAGGGGGTCGGCCACCGCGCCCTCGCCGCAAAGCTTGGCATTCCCCAGGCCACGGCTCGCCAGTGGGCCCGCGCATATGCCGTGGGCGGTGCCGATGCCGTTCTCAACGCCGGTTCGCATCATCACACCTATTCGTACGACGTAAAGCTTGCCGTGGTTAAGGACCGTCTGGAAAACGGCCTGACGGTTCGCGAGGCCATGATTAAGCACAAGATTCCCAGCGAGTCTTCGGTCAAGGCTTGGTGCCGTCAGTATCGCGATGGCGGCGCCGACGCGCTTATCGATAAGCCGCGCGGTCGCAAGCCGCGCGTTAAACAGGCAGAGTAGCAAGAGGGTGCGCCCACAGGGGCGCATTTTTCTTGCCGCCCCACTGCTCCAAAGCGGACGTGCCCTTGCCCCGTATGCCTAAAACTCCCCAGTTGACCGAAAACCTGCCGCCGCTACTCCTCAATTGAGCTATAACGTTAAACAATTGCAGCGTTTTTGCATGGGGGAGTGATGGTATGACGCTACTGTATTTTCTTACCCTGTTTCCGCTGGTACCGGCGTTGGGCATGCTGCTCGCGCGCGGTGACCGCGCCCGCGATGCGGTGGGGCTCATAGGCTCCGGCATTATTATGGCGGTGACAGTTGTAGTCGCCGTCATGTTTTTTGGCACGGGTCCGCAGAGCTTTGAGGTTGCCCCCGGCACCTCGCATGTGCTCTCGATCATCAGCTCCGTCATCGACGTAATTCTGTGCGCCGTCATCCTGTACAAAGCGTACAAATATAGGAACGCGCTCACCACGGTGCTCGGCATAGTCCAGCTGGTGGGCTCGCTCGCCTTTGCAGCCATGACGCTGCCCGCGGCCGAAGCCGTCACGGCGACGCCGCTCTACCTGGACTACATGAGCGTGATCATGGTCCTCGCCGTCGGCATTGTCGGCAGCCTAATCTGCGTGTATGCCCTGGGCTACATGAAGGACTTCCAGGCCCACGACGAGCACGAGGCCGCGCTGCGCGGGCAGACCGCGCCCGACCGTCGCCCGCAGTTCCTGGCGCTTATGTTCCTGTTCCTCTCGGCCATGTTCGTCATCGTGACGAGCGACAACCTTGAGTGGCTGTTCTGCGGCTGGGAAATCACCACCGTGTGCTCGTTCCTTATGATTGGCTACACGCGCACGCCCGAGGCCATTAAAAACGCCTTCACCCAGATCATCCTCAACATGCTGGGCGGCATCGCGTTTTTGGCGGGCCTTATGTTCCTGCACGTCAACGGCATGCCGCTGACCATCTCGGGCATGATCGAGCTTTCCGGCGCCGGAACCGCGCAATCCGCGCTGCTGGTGATGCCGGTCATTCTGCTGTCGCTCGCCGCACTCACCAAGGCCGCACAGATGCCGTTCCACACTTGGCTGTTGGGTGCCATGGTTGCCCCCACCCCCACGAGCGCCCTGCTGCACTCGTCAACCATGGTCAAAGCCGGCGTGTTCTTGATGGTCAAGCTCAGCCCGCTCTACGCTACCTATCCCGTGACGGGCTTTATGGTCACGAGCGTGGGCGCCATCACGTTTTTGCTGGCAGCCCTTATGGCGATCTCGCAGAGCAATGCCAAGCGCGTACTCGCATACTCCACCATTTCCAACTTGGGCCTCATCAGTGCCTGCCTGGGCGTCGGCGCGCCCGAGGCCGTGTGGGCCGCCATCTTCCTGATCTTGTTCCATACCGTGGCCAAGTCGCTGCTATTCCTGTGCGTGGGCACCGCCGAGCATCATATCGGCAGCCGCAATATCGAGGACATGGACGGCATGTTCAGCCGCATGCCGCACCTGACGCGTCTGATGATGCTGGGCATCATGGGTATGTTCGTGGCGCCGTTTGGCATGCTCGTGTCCAAGTGGGGCGCTCTGGTGGCGTTTGCGCAGACTGGCAACGTGCTCATGATCATGGTGCTTGCCTTTGGCTCGGCCGCGACGTTCTTCTTCTGGGGTAAATGGCTCGCCAAGCTTTCGGGCGTCGACCCCACGGCTCAAAACGTTGAGGTCAATGTCCATAAGACCGAATGGATGGCACTTAACACCATCGCCGCGCTGCTGATTCTGTGCTGCGTGGCGTTCCCGGTTATCTCGAGCGGTCTGGTGTCGCCTTACTTGGCCATGGTGTTTGGCCGCGTGCCGTACGTTATTGGCAAGGACGCTATGTATCTGATGGTGGTTATCGTGGCGTTTATTGCCGTGGTGCTGCTGACGTCGTTCCGCGTGAGCAACAAACCGCACGTAAACGTATATCTTTCGGGTGTGGGAACCGACAATTACCGCCATTTCCGCGGCTCGATGGGGCGCGAGGTGAAGGCCGAAAAGCGCAATTGGTACTCGGAGGACGCCCTTGGCGAGAAGCGTATTGGCCCCGCGGGTAGCGTCGTGTGCTGCAGCATTATCTTGTTTGCGCTGCTGTGCTGCGCGTGGATTGGGCCCGAGAGACTTGCCATGAGCGCGCCCTCGGTGCTGCGCGGTAAGTATTTTGAAGGCTCGGGCGTCGCGGGCATATTTATTGGTACCGTGGCGTTTGCCCTGATTGCGCCGCTTGTGGGCGGTTTGATCGACGGCGTTGACCGCAAGCTTTCGGCCCGCATGCAGGGCCGCGTGGGTCCGCGCCTGCTTCAGCCTTTCTACGACGTTGCCAAGCTGTTGCGCAAGGCCCCTGCCAGCGTAAACACCATGGATGACACCTATATGGCATGCGCGCTCATCTTTACCGTGGTGGGCGGCGGCATCTTTGTGTCGGGTTCCAACACGCTGTTGTGCGCTTTTATGGTGACGCTCGCCGCGATCTTTGTGGTGTTGGCGTCCGCCTCGACGCAAAGCCCGTTTGCCCAGGTTGGTGCCGACCGCGAGCTGCTGCAGGTTATGAGTTACGAGCCCGCCGTTCTGCTGATGAGCGTGGGCCTGTACCTTGCCACCGATAGCTTCGATTCCATCGCCGTGACGGGGCAGTCGGCCCCCATCATCGTGTACAGCGCGCCCATTTTCCTCGCGCTGCTCGCGGTGCTTACCATCAAGCTGCGCAAGTCGCCGTTTGACCTTTCGTACTCGCATCACGCGCATCAGGAGATTGTCCAGGGCGTCGCCACCGAGATGAGCGGCGGCACGCTGGCCAAGATGACCCTTATGCACTGGTGCGAGACCGTGCTGTTTTTGATGTGGGTGGGCATGTTCTTTGTTTGGGACAACCCGGTGAGCTGGGTGGTCGCCCTGGTCGTGATGGCCGCGACGTACTTTGTCGAGGTGCTGATCGACAACACCTTCGCACGCAGCACCTGGCGCAGCTGCTTTAAGCTCGGATGGGGCGTGGCGCTGGTGTTTGGCCTGCTCAACCTTATGCCCATCCTCGTCGACGTGTTTATTTAGGAGGCGGCATCCATGGATCATAAAATGTCGCGCTCGCCGTGGGTTATTCATTACGACGGCTCGAGCTGCAACGGATGCGATATCGAGGTGCTGGCCTCGCTCACGCCGCTGTTCGATGCGGAGCGCTTTGGTGTGGTCAACACCGGCAACCCCAAGCATGCGGATATCTTTTTGGTGACGGGTTCGGTTAACGCGCAGAACCTGCCCGTCGTGCGCCAGGTCTACAACCAGATGCTCGAGCCCAAGTGCGTGGTGGCCTGCGGCATTTGCGCGTGCTCGGGCGGCGTGTTCCGCGATGCCTATAACGTGATTGGTGGCGTGGACCGCGCGATTCCCGTGGACGTGTACGCGCCCGGGTGCGCCATTCGTCCCGAGACCGTGATCGATGCCATTGTGGAGGCGTGCGGCATCCTGGATCAGAAGGAAGCCGTGATGCGCGCCGGTGGCGATCCGCTCACCGTGGGCGGCGCCGCTACCTGGGACGGTGGCGTTGAGCTGGGCGACGACGGGTTTGTGACTGCGGGGGCCGGGGCTGACAGTGCCGGTGACGCGCCTGCCGGGAAGCCTGCCGCGCCCGTCGCTGGCGACGCACCTGTTGAGACGCCCGCCGCTGCAAAGGAGGCCGAGTAATGCAAAAGGCTATCTATACCACCGTCGGGATCGACGAGCTGTTGCCGCATGTGCAGGCGCTCAAGGGTGCCGGCGCGCGCTTTGTGCAGATGCATGCCGAGCGCAACGTCGACGACGGCACGTATCGCTTGGTCTATACGTTTATCAACGTTCGTGCTGCTCAGGAGCATATTGCGCAGGACGGCAGCTATGCGATCGAAAACCTGGTGGTTGATGGTATCGACCAGTACCAGGAGATTCCGTCCATCAGCTCGTACTATCCGGCGGTATTTCCGTTTGAGAACGAGGCACACGATCTGTTCGGGCTTGCCATTACTGACATGCAGGTCGACTTTAACGGCTTTTTCTACCAGGTCTCGACTGCCGAGCCCATGAGCGTTATTACGCCCGAGGTGAAGGCTGCGCGCGAGAAAGCCATGAAGGTCCGCGCCGCTGCCGAGGCCAAGGCGCGCAAGGCTGCGGCCGAGAAGGCCGCCGCTGCCGCGGTCGCTGCGGGGGAGGGTGCTGCGGGCGTCGACGATGCTGCGGGCGCTGCCGTCGCTCAGCCCGCTGCGGCTGCCGGCTCCGATGCTCAGCACGATGAAGCTGCCGCCAAGGCCGCGCTCAAAGCCGCCGAGCTGGAAGCAAAGCTCGCCGCCATGGATCCCGAGAAAGCGGCCAAGGTCCGCGCGGCGCTTGCCGCCAAGGCCGCCCGCGACAAGCAGAACAAGGAGGCGTAAGGTCCATGGCACATCGCTCCGTTATTCCGTTTGGCCCGCAGCACCCGGTGCTGCCCGAGCCGCTTCATCTGGACCTGGTGATCGAGGACGACCGCGTTATCGAGGCAATTCCGCAGATCGGCTTTGTGCACCGCGGACTCGAGAAGCTCACCGAAAAGCGTGACATGCACCAGTTTGGCTACATCGCTGAGCGCATCTGCGGCATCTGCGCCGTGGGCCACAGCTGCGGCTATGCCAGCGCCTGCGAGCGCATGCTCGACATCGAGGTGCCCGGCCGCGTGCAGTATATCCGCACCATTTTGCACGAGCTTTCGCGCATTCACTCGCACCTGCTGTGGCTAGGCCTGCTCGCCGATGCCTTTGGCTTTGAGGCGCTGTTCTATCGTTCGTGGACCCTGCGCGAGCAGATTCTCAAGATTTTTGAGAGCACCTGCGGCGGCCGCGTGATCCTTTCGATTAACGAGATCGGCGGCCTTAAGCACGACATCGAGGACTCCGAGCTGGTGGGTATTGTCCAGACGCTCGATGCCATGCGTCCCGACTACGAGGCCCTGGTGCATACGTTTTTGGACGACGACAGCTGCGGCGAGCGCCTGCACGGCGTGGGCGTGATCAGCAAGAAGGACGCGCTGGAGCTTTCGATGGTCGGCCCATTTGGGCGCGCCTCGGGCGTGGATTACGACGTGCGCATGTTCGGTGACGGCGCCTATGCGGATCTGGCTGCGTTTGAGCCCATCGTTGCCACCGACGGCGACTGCTACGCCCGCTGTCAGGTGCGTTGTGCCGAGGTCACGCAGGCCATGGACATCATCAAGGAGCTTGTAGGTAAGATTCCGCACGACGGCATCGGTGGACGCACCAAGCTCACGCCGGCCGACGGCGCGCGCGGCGAGGTTGTGATTGAGCAGCCGCGCGGCGAGGCGTATTACTATGTGCGCGGTAACGGCACCAAGAACCTGGACCGTTTTCGCGTGCGTACGCCGACGTCGCAGAACCTGGCGGGTCTGACGCATGCGCTGCAGGGCGTGCTTCTTGCCAACGTGCCCATGATTATCCTGACCATCGACCCCTGCATTAGCTGCACGGAAAGGTAGGCGCGGCATGAGTTTACTGACATTTGCCAAGACGGCCTTGGGCTCTATGGTCAAGCAGCCGGTAACGGTGTGCTATCCGCAGGAGAAGCTGACGGCGCCCGAGCGCTTGCGCGGGCATATCGTCAACGACATGGACGTGTGCATTTGCTGCGGGATGTGTGCGCGTCGCTGCCCGGCGGGCGCGCTCGCGGTCGATCGCAAGGGCGGAACGTGGTCGATTGACCCGTATGCCTGCGTGGTGTGCGGCGAGTGCATCGAAAGCTGCCCCAAGCACTGCCTGACTATGGACGCCGCCCGCACTCCAGTTGCGGCGGACAAGACTCCCACGGTAGAAACCAAACCGGAGTAGCTCTGGAATGGGGCTGGCATTGCGCTGGAATGGGGCCGGCGGGGCAAAAATGCCCCACCGGCCCCGCGCTTAAACGCGCGGCTGTGCCGTCGCGAACAAAACTATGCCGGATTACGGGGCTGGATAGCGAACCTCCGACCATACCGAAAATCGCAAAAACAAAACCGCAGGTAGATTGCTTGCTGTTTTTCAAAAATTGGGGGTATGGATGAGGACTCCGACTTTAGCCCCGTAATCCGGCATAGTTTTGAAATAGCACCATATCCGTAGAAGCCCTTGATCTCCCGTGGACAGAGGGAAACGGATCATTTTTGCCTTGCGAGGGCTGCCGCGTGACCCGTCTGCCACGAAATGGGCCTATCTACTACGTTTAGGCGGCAGCCCTCGACCACGTCAAGTAATGCGAAATGAAAACCGCAGGTAGAACGCTTACGGTTTTTCATGAAAAGCGGCTATGGTCGGGGGTATCGAGTCAAACGTAGTAGATGGCCCGATTTCGTGGCGAGCGTTACCAACTGATCCCCCGGGGACGGAGGAAAACGGATTATTTTTGCCTGATGGCTCCGAGTCGCACCCGTTTTCCTGCGAAAACTCTCGTGTCTCATCTTTGGTGAGACATTTGTCTCACGCCCAAAATCAAATCTGAAACGTGTGTCACCTGCCCTAATTGTGTCTCATTTCGTAACTTTAGGCTGATGCAAGGCCTGAGACCGCGAGAAGGGAGACACGATGGGTAAGTACACGAGGGGTCTCTTGGCGGTGATACTGGCCGTAGTGCTGGTGTTGCCAGCCGCAGCATTCGCCATGCTGCCCGAGGCCAACGCCAGGTCCAGCACAGGAATGGACGGACCGATAATGACCGGAAAGGTCGTCGACCCCGATACCAGCGGACGCTGGGAAATCTGGGCGGCAGGCCACGGCGGCAATAAAGTAACGACCCAAAACGTCGGCCGAATCTGGACCGATAAGACGGTCAAGGCAACCGGGGAAAACGAAGAGTCGGACTTTTTGACCACGCTTTCGGCGATGTCCTCAACGTCTAATTCGACCGTGACGGTCACCACGCCACTCGACATCGTGATGGTGTTGGATGCCTCCGGCTCGATGGATGATCCTATGGGTGGCGGAGATCGCACCAAGCGTATCGATGCACTGAAGGGCGCTGCGAACAGCTTTATCGATACCATCGCCAAACAAAACGAGGCTATCGAGGGCGTTGATAGGCAGCATAGGGTTGCCATTGTTAAGTTTGCGGGTGATAAGACTGATAAGGTCGGCAATGACACGTACTATCAAGGCCAATACAAGTACAACCACTCGCAGGTAATGAAGGGTTTGACCGATTGCTTCGGCGGCAACGTGAAAGCTCTTAAGGATACAGTTGCTGGAATCAAGCCAAGCGGTGCTACGCGTGCCGACTATGGTCTGGAACTGGCCGGGGATATCACTTCTGGTCGCGCAGATGCCAAGAAGATCGTTGTGTTCTTTACCGACGGCAAGCCAACGAGCTACAGCGAGTTTGATTCTGACGTCGCCAATGCTGCCGTGACGGCTGCCAAGAAGATGAAGGATGGCAAGGCCACCGTTTATACCATCGGCATCTTTAGTGGAGCGGACCCTGTTGCCGATCCCTCGAAAAAGGGGACAAGCGACGTCAACAAGTTTATGCACGCCGTGTCGAGTAATTATCCCGATGCCACGTCGTATGCGAGCGACGAGCTTGGCACGCGCGCGGAAAATTCCGACTACTACAAGTCGGCGACCAATGCTGAAGAGCTCAAGAAGGTCTTCGACGACATCTCGCAGGCCATCACATCGGAGGCGCCTTATCCGACCGAAATTGATAAGGGCTACGACGCGACCAAGTCCGGTTACATCACGTTTACCGATGAGCTGGGCGACTTTATGCAGGTCGACAGCTTCACCGAGGTCGTCATCAACGGCACGCCGTTTACCAAGGCGAGCAAGACGGTCAACAAAGAAACCAAGACCGATACGTACGAGTTCGATGGCAAAGCAAAAGACCTGCTCATTACCGTGCAGCGTGCTGGTGATGACAATGCCCAGAAGGGCGATGTCGTAACGGTCAGCATTCCTGCGTCGTTGATTCCGCTGAGCCACTTTAAGACCGTAGACGGCAAGCTTTCGGTCGACAGCGCTCAGCCTATCCGCGTGAAGTACACCTCGAGCGTGAAGAGCGCTGCGCTCGACAACCTGTTTACGCCCGAGAAGGTAACGGGGCTCAAGGATTACATCGAGAACAATACGACCGTTGCCAACGGCGCCAAGACCGTGAGTTTCTATGCGAACAAGTGGGCTGCCGGCGATCTGGGCAATACG
This sequence comes from Collinsella aerofaciens, assembly GCF_039062365.1. Taxonomy (GTDB): domain Bacteria; phylum Actinomycetota; class Coriobacteriia; order Coriobacteriales; family Coriobacteriaceae; genus Collinsella. The sequence goes on along the minus strand of NZ_JBCJBI010000005.1, from coordinate 96,725 downwards.
GTTGCGACCTTTGAGCCGGCCGACACCAACCGCTACTACTACTTCCAGAAACAGACCCCTATTTACACGGACAAGGACTGTACGCAGCCTGCAAAGAATTCGCTGGCAGATACCGGCACCTATTACTACAAGGATGAGTTTGAGGAGCAGGGCGAAAACGGCGAGGCCAAGCCCGCCTCTGCCGTCATCGAGTTTATCGGCGGCGACGCTGCGAAGTTTGACGGCGCTATTGTTGCTGACGAAGACGGCAACCTTTCGTTTAGCGTGGGAACCGCGCGCCTAGCCTTTATCGACGAGCTCCACACCACCAAGGAGAGTGTGGGAGGCAACAACACTGGTACCGTGACTGACGTTCTCAATCCCAAGTGGAACAACGTGTCCGCCAAGGCGACCGCGACGCATGTCAATTCCTACCTGGGCAACAACGGCAAGATTAGCTTTGCGTACAACATGACGCCGGCAACGGTAGAAACCAAGGCCAGCTTTGGCCTGACCAAGGTGCTCGAGGGTCGCGACTGGACGAATGCTGACGCGTTTGAGTTTGGCCTGACATCCGAGAGCGGCGCCCCGATGCCTGCGGCTAGGACTGCGACCGTGCGCAAGGCTGACCTGGACCAGGGCAAGGCTGCCATCGACTTCGGCACGATCGAATACACCGAACCTGGCACGTACGTCTACAAGGTCAGTGAAAAGCATGCCGGGACCACGATTGACGGCATCGCCTACAGCAAGAACGTCGCGGAGATCACCGTGACGGTAACGCCCGACAAGAAGGGCGAGCTGAGCGCTGGCGTGAAGGTGACCTCGGGCGAGACCGAGTTCAAGAACGTTTACGCCACGAATCCTGTTGAGTCCAGCGTCACCGACCAGATTACCGTGACCAAGTCTCTGACCGGGCGTGACCTTACGGCCGACGAGTTCAGCTTTGAGCTGCTCGAAATCATTGACAAGGAAGTTAAGCCTGTCGAGACCGTTGAGAACGCCGCCAACGGCAAGGTGACGTTCAGTGCCATCAAGTACACCGAGATCGGCCAGCACACCTACATGCTGCGCGAGGTCAAGGGCGACGCCGGCGGCATCACCTACGATGACGCGACCTACATCATCGTGACGACCATTGCCGATAACGGCAATGGTCAGCTGGTTGCCACGCACGAGCTGAAGGGCGCCAAGGACGCCAAGAGCATCAAGTTCAAGAACGTCTACACCACGAATGCTGCCGAGGTATCACTTGTGGGCAAGAAGAACCTGCAGGTCGCCGACGGCTTGACCCCGGCTGACATTGCCGGCAAGTTCACCTTTACCGTGACCGGTGAAGATGGTGCACCCATGCCCGCGAACGCGAGCGTGACCAATCATGCCAAGGGCAAGGTCGACTTTGGCAAGATCACCTTTACGCTCGACGACCTTAACAAGGCTCTGGGCGAGAAGCCCGAGAAGCGCGAGCACACCTTTACCTACACCGTGACCGAGTCCGGCGAGGTCGCTGGCGTGACCAACGACGCCAAGCTGTCGCGCGAGGTTTCCTTCACCGTGACTGATGACGGCAAGGGCAATCTGAGCGTATCCCACAAGCCGGACGGCGATGTGGCATTTACGTTCACCAATACCTATAACGTGACGCCTGTCGAGACGAGCGTCACCGACCAGATTACCGCGAACAAGGTTCTGATCGGCCGCGACCTCAAGGAAGGCGAGTTCTCCTTTGAGCTCGTCGAGGGCAACAAGGTCGTTGCCATCGGCATCAACGACGCCGAGGGCAACATCACGATGAGCGCCGTGAAGTACACCGAGGCCGGCGAGCACACCTACACGCTGCGCGAGGTCAACGGCGGAACCATCAGCAAGGGCATCACGTACGGCGACGCCAAGTACACCATCGAGACCACCATTACCGACAAGGGCGATGGCACGCTCAAGGCTGAGCATGTCCTGAAGGGCACCGAGCCCGCCGAGTTCAAGAACTCCTACAGCGTGACCCCGCTCGACGCAGAGCTCGACTTTGACCTGAGCAAGGCCATCGACGGTCGCGACTGGACGGACTCCGACAAGTTCAGCTTTACCATCACCGCTTCCGAGGGCACCCCGCTGCCCGATCCTGCAACCGTGACCGTGAACAAGCACGATGCGAAGGATGGCATCGCTGCCGTCAAGTTCGGCAAGATCCGCTACACGGCTGCCGGAACCTACACGTACGAGATCCGCGAGAACGCGGGTAACGCGGCCGGCATGGCGTATGACGGGCATGTCGCGACCGCCGAAGTGACCGTGACTGAGGACGGCGAGGGCAAGCTGACCGCCAATGTCACCAAGAAGGAAAACGGACGCTTCACCAACATGTACCGCACTGAGCTTAACTACACCGCGGCCGGCGGCCTCAAGCTCAGCAAGAGCCTCTCCGGACGTCCTATGACCGAGGGTCAGTTCACGTTTACCGTGACCGCCGATGAGGCCTCAGCCAACGCGCTTGGCCTGCTGCCCGGAGCCAACAACTTCAAGTCCCCTGCGACGGCAGAGGCAATGGTCGGCCTGATTGACATCCTGGCTGGCCATGAGGTCAAGTTTACGCAGGCTGACGCCGGCAAGACCTTCACGTACACCGTAGCCGAGAAGAATGACGGCAAGCCCGGTTACACCTACGACGACGCCGTGCGTACCGTGACGATCGCCGTCGCCGATGACGGTGCCGGTACGCTTACCGCCACGACGACCGTCTCCGGCGGTCCCGAAGGTACGCATACGACGGTCCACAAGAGCGGTGAGAACAAGGTCGAGAGTGCCCTGGTTCCGTTCCACAACAGCTACAGCGCTACGACCAATACGCCTGGTGGTACCGCTGCTCAGGTTGTCGCCACCAAGACCCTGACCGGTCGTCCGATGGCCGACGGCGAGTTCTGGTTCGGCATTGCCTATCAGGGCGAGCTTGTGGGCTACGAAAACCTCAAGCCCAATATCGGCGGGCATGTGAGCTTTGATGCGCTGCACTACGACACCGAGATGCTTGCCAATCTTGAGGCTGCTGGGCTTGCTTATCGTACCGATAAGGACGGCAAGCTTGCCTGGACCATTAACTACACGGCCTACGAAGATTTATTCGGGCTGCCGAATGGCGTTTCCGCTACAACGTGGAGCTTTGGCTTTAAGGTTATCGTCGTCGACAACGGTGACGGTACCCTGACGGCGACGGTCGACTACGGCGGCGTCGAGCCCTTGTTCGAGAACGCCTACGGCGCCGACGCCGTGGATGCCGCGCTCACCGGTACTAAGAAGCTCCAGGTTGCCGAGGGCCTGACCCCGGCCGACATCACGGGTAAGTTCACCTTTACCGTGACCGCCGACGAGGCAGGTGCCCCGATGCCCGAGCGCACGACCGTAACCAACGACGCAGCCGGTAACGTGGACTTTGGCAAGATCCACTTTACGCTCGAGGACCTCAACCGCGCTCTGGGCGTGACGGACGATGCGACCGATAAGGCCGAGGCGGACGAAGCTGACGAGGCCGAGGCCGACGAGGCAGAGGCCGGCGCCGACGCTGATGCCAACGCTGACGAGCCCGGCGACGAGTCCGAGCCCGAAGCCCCCACCGCCCCGCGCTCGCACACCTTTACCTACACGGTGACCGAGTCCGGCAGCGCCCCTGGCGTGACCAACGACGCCAACGCCACGCGCAAGGTTTCCTACACCGTGACTGACGATGGTGCCGGACATCTGAGCGTCGTGCGCGACGGCGATGACGGTGCGGCCTTCACGTTCACCAACACCTATGGCGTGACGCCCACCGATTCTTCCGTGACCGATCAGGTCAAGACCGTCAAGCGTCTGACCGGCCGCGACCTTGCGGCTGGCGAGTTCACGTTTGATCTGCTCGAGGACGGCGTGGTTGTCGCTAGCGGCACCAACGACGCCAACGGCACCGTTACGCTGAGCCCGATCCGCTACGAGGCACCCGGCACGCACACGTACACGCTGCGCGAGGCTTGCCCCAACGCGCTCGGCCTGTACAAGGGCGTCACCTATGACAGCGCGACCTACACCGTCGTGACCACCGTCTCCGACAATGGTGACGGCACGCTGACCGCGACGCACAAGCTCGAGGGAACCACCGAGTCGGCTGGCTTTACCAACAAGTATCACGCCATGCCCACGCAGGTTTCCATCGGTGCCGTCAAGGTGCTCGAGGGACGCGAGCTCAAGAAGGACGAGTTTAGCTTTAAGCTCGTTGGCGAGGACGTCGAGTCCACCGTCACCAACGATGCCGACGGCAAGATCAACTTCGACAAGTTCGAGTACGACGAGCCTGGTACGTACGTCTACACCATCAGCGAGGTCAAGGGCGACGAGGCCGGTATGACCTACGACAAGTCCGTCTTTACCGCGACCGTCAATGTGGTCGACGACGGCGAGGGCAACCTCAAGGCGAACATCGCCTTTACCAAGGGCGACAAGAGCGTCGAGGGTATCGTGTTCAACAACACGTACAAGAAGCCCGAGACGCCCGTGCCGACGCCCGATCCCGGCACGCCCAAGACCGTGACGAACATCGTCAAGACGGTCAAGGGTTTCCTGCCCACCACGGGTGACCAGCAGGCCGCTGCACTGCTCATGGCATTCGTCATTGCCATGGCCGGCGTCGGAGCCCTGGTCTGGGGTATCCGTAAGCGCTAGGCACGCTGGTAGTGCCCGGGGCCAAAAGGCCCCGGGCGGCCGGCGGGGAGCCAGAACATAGCCCCCACCCCCACCCCCAGCCGCCACGGAGGTATCTCCCTCCTCCGTGGCGGCACTTTTGTGCGTAGGCGAGAAGGGCTTGCCACGAAATCGGCCCATCTACTACGTTTAGCCCCTTACCCCCAACCATGCCAAAAAACGCGAAAACAAAACCGCAGGTAGAACGCCTGCGGTTTTGTTCAAAACGAAGGCATGGTCAGGGGTATCGAGTCAAACGTAGTAGATGGGCCGATTTCGTGGCAAGCGGTTCCGGCTGATCCCTTGGGGATGGAGGAAAACGGATCATTTTGGTCCCGCAAGGCTTGCGGAGGCACTCGTGCAGGGTTGCTCGAACAAAACTATGCCGGTTTACGGGGCCGGATTCCGAATCCTCAACCATACCGAAAAGCGTGAAAATAAAACCGCAGGTAGACGAGCCGTCATTTTGCAGAAAACGCGGGTATGGATGGGGGTCCTGAGTCTGGCCCCGTAAACCGGCATAGTTTTGAAATGGCATTAAAGCGGTAGCAGCCATTTTGCTATGCCGGGGCGGTCGGCCGCTGGGCAACTACCCTCGCAGGTAGGCGATGGCGATCTGCGTGCGGTTGCGCAGGCCCATTTTGGCCAGGATCGAACTGATGTGGTTGCGTACGGTGCCTTCGCCCATATAGGCGGTGGCGGCAATCTCTTTGTTGTCGAGGCCGCGGGCGATGAGCTCGGCGACTTCGAACTCGCGGTCGGTTAGGCTGGCGAAGGCTGCGGGCCGGCGGGTCGCGGCCGCCTCGACGTCCGTTCCGTCAAAATCGATGTCCTCGATTGCCTTGCCTTCGAGCACGCGTTTGCCATCCATGACCTGCGCTAACGCTGGCGGAATGGCGGCGACATCGGTTTTAATCAGGTAGCCGCGGGCGCCCAACTTGAGCGCCGACACAATGTACTCGTCATCTGAGAATGTCGTCAGAAACACCACTCGTGCCGCAGGGTCGCGCTCAAGGATCTCGCGTGCCGCCGAAAGTCCGTCGCGCCCCGGCATCTGAATGTCGAGCAGTGCGATATCGGGTGCGTGCTCGGCATAGAGAGCCACTGCGTCGTTGCCGTCGGCGCCGGTACCCACCACCTCGATCTGCGGCTGGGCGCCCAGGATAATCTTGAGCGAATCGACCACCAAGCGGTCGTCGTCGACAACGATGAGCCTCATCGGTCCTCATCTCCTTGCTATTTGGGAACGGTGGCAAACACGCGCCATCCGCCGGCGCCGGCACGCGGACCGGCGGTGAAGGTGCCGCCAAGCGCCTCGATGCGCTCGCGCATGGAGGCGAGCCCCATGCCCTCCGCGGCGCTGCGATCGTTTGCTTGGACCCCGCCCGCGCCATCGTCGGTAACGATGAGCTGGTAAAACGACGGATGCTCCATGCATCGTACGGTGACAGCATGGGCGCAAGCGTGGCGCATGGTGTTGGAGAGCGCCTCGCGCAGGACCGCCGCAAAGCAGTTGGCGACGTTTGCGGGCGCATGTTCGGCCAAAACTTCAAGCTCAATCTGCGGGCCGCCGTCCGAGCGCGCGCCTTCGACAATGCGTTCGAGCTGCATGGAAAGGTCGACGGCGTTGTCGTTGAGCGCGTGGACGCTGGCGCGCACAAGCTGGAGCGCTTCGTCAACCGTGCGTTTGACGTCGGCGAAATCGGCGGCGACGCTGGGCTCGTCGGCGTGGACCACGCGCAGGGCTTCGGCCTGCAGTGAGGCGCGCGTGAGCTGGTGCCCGACGTTATCGTGGATCTCGCGCGCAATGCGGGCGCGTTCGGCGAGCGTCGCGAGCTCGACTTCGTAGTCCTGACGGTCGGCAAGATCGCGGTTGCGCGCTTCGAGCGCGAGGGTCCGTTCCTGCAGCTCGTCGCGGGTGCGGCGCATGCGCTGCTGCTCGCGCTCCAACTGGGCGGTACGTAGCGATAGCAAGGCGGCGGCAACCGAAAGGATGGCGGTCAGCAGGAGCGTTCGAGCGGTGAGCGCGTCGGCGCTTAGGTCCGCAATGAGCGCAAAAGCAAAGACGGAGCCAATGCCCAGCGCGACCCAGGCGTGCTCACGGCGCACGCGTCGCGCGATGTCATAGAGAGCGAGAGACGCAAACGGCACAAACGGCGGCACGAAGACAGCCGCGATGATGAAAGCGTAGCTCGCTGCCTCGATTGCGCGCCGGGCGCGTTTCTCCTGCGCGAGCTCGGCCAGCGAGGTGGTGATAACGCCAAGGCAAAACGCCGCGACCAGGCGAGCGTCCACAGTAAGACCCATGGCGGCCGCAATGCAGCACGCCAGCACAATCGATTTGTCGAAAAGCCTGTTCATACGGGTATTGTACGCGAAGCCGCGCGTGGTGGAGGGACCGCCTGCACAACCGTGACATTCCTCCCGCGCGGCAAAGCGGAGCGCCGGCGGGCCACGCGACCAAGCTCCGCACTCGTGACAAAGCTCACTGGTGCACGCCGCCCGCTCCCGCGATGATGCAATCATACCGGGCCGCAATCAACAGAAGGGCCGCCTCATGACAGACATCGTCCACGTCGAAAACCTCGTCAAGCGCTACGACGATCTTATTGCGCTCGACCACTTTAACCTGAGCATCGCCCCCGGCGAGATCTTTGGCCTGCTGGGCCCCAACGGCTCGGGCAAGACCACGTCCATCAACTGCATCCTGCAGCTGCTCGCCTACGACAAGGGCACCATCGAACTGTTCGGCGAGCCCATGACGCCCGCCCGCTACGACCTCAAGCGCCGCATCGGCGTGGTGCCGCAGCAGGTGGCGGTGTTCGACGAGCTTACGGTGCGCGAGAACATCGACTATTTCTGCAGCCTCTACGTCAACGACCGCAAGCGCCGCCGCGCGCTGGTCGACGAGGCCATCGACTTTGTCGGCCTGGGCGACTTTGCCAAGTTCCGCCCCGGCAAGCTCTCGGGCGGCCTGGCGCGACGCCTCAACATCGCCTGCGGCATCGCGCACAAGCCCGAGCTCATCTTTTTTGACGAGCCCACGGTGGCGGTCGACCCGCAGAGCCGCAACGCCATCCTGGAGGGCATCTGCCGCCTGCGCGACGGGGGCGCCACGGTGGTGTATACCAGCCATTACATGGAGGAAGTCGAGCAAATCTGCAGCCGCATCATGATCATGGACGGCGGCCGCGTGCTGGCGCAGGGCACCAACGACGAGCTCAAACGCATGATTCAGATGGGCGAGCGCGTGACCGTCGAGGTGGGCGCCGTCGAGCCAGCCACGGTCGAGCGGCTGCGCGCCCTCGAGCACGTGCTCAGCGTCGAGCTGTCCGGCGGCGAGCTCGTCTGCACCTGCGAAGCGAGCCCGCACAATTTGGTCGACATCCTCGACACGCTGCGCGCCGCCGATGTGGCGCTCGGCCGCGTGTGGAGCGAGCCGCCGACCCTCAACGACGTGTTCCTCGAGATCACCGGCCGCGAGCTGCGCGACTAGGGGGCAGTCATGTTCAACACCATCATCACTACGGTCAAGACGCTGCTGCGCCGGCCGAGCACGTGGGTCTGGGGCGCTCTCTTTCCCATCGCACTTTCCACGATGTTCATGTTTATGTTTGCGAATCTGAGCTCTGACGGCACGGTCGACCCGGTACCGGTTGCCGTCATAGCGGACGAGGCCTGGGACGCCTCGACCTTTAAGGACGTGGCGACGTCGCTTGCCAAGGAGAGCGACAATCAGCTGCTCGAGATCCACGAGTGCGACGACGCAGCCGATGCGAACCGTGCGCTTAAGGCCGGCGAGGTCGCGGGCATCTATACGGTCGACGACGCAGGCGCACCCAAGCTCACACTGCTATCGAGCTACGACAGCTCGCGCGCATCATCGGTGCTCACCGATCGCAGCATCCTGGAGACGGTGGCAAGCTCGTATACACAAAATGCCGAGCTCATGTCCCAGATTGCCCAGGACAACCCGGCGGCGCTCGCCGACCCGGAGGCGGTTGCGCGCGCCCTGTCGCTCGAGGGCGGCACCCGCCGCGTAAGCCTGACACGCACCACGCCCGATGGCGCGGTCATCTACTATTACGCGCTCTTCGGCCTGGTCGCGATGATGTCTGCGGAGTTTGCCGCCTTGAGCGTCGTCGATCTGCAGCCCAATCTGTCGGGCCTTGGCGCGCGCCGCTGCGCGGGCGGTCTTTCCAAAACGGCGTCGCTGGCCGGTATCTTTGTGGGCTCGTGGCTGGTCTCCTTTGCCTCGATGGCGATCGCGATCGGCTACGTGCGCCTGGTTGTGGGCGTCGACTTTGGCGGGCGCGAGGGGCTGTGTCTGGTGGGCGGTGCCGCTTCCGCGCTTGCCGCCACGGGCTTGGGACTCTTTGTGGGCACGCTTCCCGTTAAGGGCGGCAAGGCATCCAAGTCGGGCATCCTCACAGGCTTTGCCACCACGTGCGCTTTGTTCGCTGGGCTCTACGGCGAACCGGCGATGGCGCTTGCCGATGACGTCGCCCGCGCCTGTCCGGCCGAGTGCTGGCTCAACCCCGTCAAGCTCATCTGCGACATGTTCAACCGCCTGTATTTCTTTGAGGACCTGGATCCTTTTGCCGTTCGCGCCGGCGCACTGGTCCTCATGGCACTGCTGTTCGTTGCCGCCGCCACGCTGATCTTTGGAAGGAGCCGCTATGAGCACCTTTAAGACCGCGCTTCGCATGGCGCTCGCTCACCCGTTCTACCTGCTCATCTACACGGTGTTCATTTCGCTGATGGGCGTATTCATCGCGGCATCGGTGAGCTGGAACTCGTCGCAGCTTACCGAGTACAAGCCCTACGACGCCAACGTGATCGTGGTCGACCGCGATGGCAGTGATCTTTCACGTGCGCTCACCAAGCACCTAGGTTCGCGGTTTGACCTGGTCACGGGCGTCGGCGATGACACGTACGACCTTGCGGACGCGCTCTCCAAGAGCAACAGCGCCAAGGGCAGCGCCGACTGCGTGTTCTTTATCCCGGAGGGGTTCGAGGACGACCTGGTCGTGGCTGCCCGCGCGGGGGAGTCCCTGCCCAAGCTCGATGTGACCTACGGTGCCGGCACCATGGCGGCGGCGCTTTCGTTTGCCGAGGCTTCGCGCTGGATCTCGCTCGCGGGCGCTGCAGCCGCACTTGAGCCCACTGCCTCCAACGGCGACGTTGCCAAGGCCGCCGAACATGCCGCTGCAAAGCGCGCGGAGGTCCAGATCGAGCGGGTCAAGGTCGACTCGGCTGCTGCCGCCACGCTCGAGTCGTACTTCAACTTTGGCGCGTACGCGATTATCTCGTCGGTCATCGTGTCGGTGGGCTTGGTGTTTTCGGGCATGAACGAGCCCGAGCGCGTGCGCCGCATGGATGCCGGCCCAATCTCCGATCGCCAGCGTTCGCTTGCCGTGTTTGCGGCCGCCGCCGTGCTCACCGTCTGCATTTGGCTCGTGTCGAGTATGATGGGCGTCGTGGGCTTTGCCGGCGCGGTTGCCGAGGTCGGCGCGGGTCGTGTGTGTCTGGCGCTGGCGGCGACGTTTGCCCTGGCGTGCACGCCGCTGGCCGTTGGCTTTGCGTTGTCGAGCCTGGGTGCGCGCGAGGAGCTGCTCAACGGCGTGGGCAACTTACTCGGCATGCTCATGACGTTTTTGGGCGGTGCCTGGATGCCGCTGTCGCTCATGGGCTCGGCCGTGCAGACCGTGGCGCACTTTGTGCCGACATATTGGGTGAACGATGCGATCAGCAAGGCACTTGCCTCGGATCTGACGTCTGCCGTGCTGAGCGACATCGCCTGCGATCTGGGCGTCACGGTGCTCTTCGCCGCCGCCATTGCCGCCGTAGGTCTGGCCCTCGCACGCGCCAAATCCCGCGCCTAGCCACCTAGTCATTTAGAGCGTCCCCAATGACCAGTCTGAAATAAATCCCGAGCCTCGCTCCAAAATAGTTCGCCATGGTTTACTATTACGCTCATAAAGTAGTACGAGGCTAACAACGGGGGATACCATGGCAACGCAGGAAGCCTATGTCCAGGTTAAGGATCTCAAAAAGCATTACGGCGACGGTGATGCGCGCCTGATGGTACTCGATGGCATCGACACGTCCATCAACCGCGGCGAGATCTGCGTCATGCTGGGGCCCTCGGGCTCGGGTAAGTCGACCTTTCTCAACCTGATCGGCGGCCTGGAGGATGCCGACGGCGGCTCTATTCTGGTGGACGGCTGCGACCTCACCACGCTCAACGCCACCGACCTGGGCGAATACCGACGCCGCGAGCTGGGCTTCGTGTTCCAGTTCTATAATCTGGTGCCCGACCTCACCATCAAGGAAAACATCGAGGTCACGGCACACCTGTCCAAAAAGCCACTCAACGTCGACGACCTGCTGCGTTCGCTGGGCCTTTACGAGCACCGCAACAAGTTTCCGCGCCAGGTTTCGGGCGGCCAGCAGCAGCGCTGTGCCATCGGCCGCGCACTCGTCAAAAACCCGGGCCTGCTGCTGTGCGACGAGCCCACGGGCGCACTTGACTATAAGACGTCCAAGGAAATCTTGCAGCTCATGGAGGATGTCAACCGCACCTACGGCTGCACCATCATCATTGTCACCCACAATGCCGCCATCGCGCGCATGGCCAATCGCGTGCTGCGCCTGCGCGACGGGCGCATCGTCGAGGATGAGCTCAACGAGTCGCCCGTCGCAGCCGCCGAGCTCGATTGGTAGGCGGCGCCATGACACCTCTCGCAAAACGTCTCCCGCGCGAGCTGCGCCGCAATATCGGTAAGTACCTGGGCATCTTTTTGCTTATGTGCGGAAGCATTGCCCTTACATCGGGCTTTTTGCTTGCGGCGCATTCCATCGGCTGCCTTATCGACGACATGCGCGATGCGTACACGATTGAGGACGGCCGCGTGACCACCTCCTTCGAGGCCACCAAAGACCAGCTCAAGGCAGCCGAGGACGCGGCAGACGACGTCGGCGGCGTCACGCTCTACAAGAATTTCTCCATCGACGCCATCAGCAAAAAGGTGTCCGGCGACGACGGCACCAAGCGCACGCTGCGCACCTATGCGCACCGCACCAAGGTCGATATCGCGTCCTACTGTGAGGGCAGGGAACCCAAGGCGGACGACGAGGTGGCCATCGATCGAGTTTTTGCCACCAACAACGACCTCGCCGTGGGCGATAAGGTCGAGCTTGAGGGCCGCACCTACACCATCTGCGGCATCATGACCCAGCCCGATAGCCAGGCGCTGTTCCTCAACAATTCGGACTTTACGGTGAACACCATCACCTATGGCGTGGCCGAGGTCAGCGACGCCGGCTTTGCCGCGCTCGAGGACGCCGGCGGCGCACCCGCCTACACCTATTCCTTTACCTTTACCGATCGCGATCTCTCCACTGCAGACCGCATCGATGCCGAGCAGGATATGGTCGAGGCGCTGACCGATGCCGATGCACGCGTGGATGACCTCATCGACGCCGATTCCAACCAGGGCATTGGCTATGCGCGCGATGACGTGGACGGCGACTCCATGATGTGGATGACGCTGCTCGATATCATCATCGTGATCATGGCGTTCGTCTTTGTGGTCCTTACCGACGCCACCATCGAGGAGGAGAGCGCCATCATCGGCACGCTGCTCGCCAGCGGCTATCGTCGACGCGAGATCGTGCTGCACTACCTTGCGCTTCCCGCCATCGTGGGCGTGGTCGCGGCGCTTTTGGGCACTGCGCTCGGCGTCGTGTTCTTTACCGAGCCCATGCGCAGCCTCTATTACGGCTCGTACAGCCTGCCGCCCTTCCAGGTGTACTGGAGCTGGGAGATCTTTGTGAAGTGCGCCGTGGTTCCCGCCGCCGCGCTCGTCCTCATCACGCTGGTGGGTCTGCTTCGCAAGATGGGCAAGACGCCGTTGCAGTTCCTTCGTCACGAGTCGAGCGGCAAATCGGGCACCAAGCGCGGCCTGCGGCTGCCGGAGCGCATGGGCTTTGTCTCGCGCTTCCGCTTGCGTATCTTCCTGCGCAATCTGGGCAACTTCGCCACACTCTTCGTGGGCATTGCATTTGCGTCGCTACTGCTGCTCTTTGGCCTGGCGATTCTGCCCACGATGACGCACTATGCGGACAACCTCGAGACAAGCCTGGTCGCCGAGCACCAGTACACGCTCAAGGCGCCGTTGGAGCTCGAGGGCACTGCCGAGGAGCGTGAACAGTGGTCGGCACTCGAGCGCTTGCAATCGGTTGACGGCGCGCTGCTTTCCGCCGCCCAAGATGCCGATGACGAACTCGACGACGCGGCCGATGCGGCGCAGACGGCAGCCGCCGCCGCGACCGCATCTCCGTCTTCCGATAGCCTGGCCGCGGCGCAGGACGCGCTTGCCAAGGTCCAGGACAAGAAGGATGCGCTCTACGCGCGCCTTGACGATGTTGCCGATGCCCTCGGCTGCGACCGCGATGAGGCCATCGGCCTGATCGACAAGGCCTCTAAGGTCGACACTGACAACGACGATATCCACCCGGTCAATACGACCGGCAACGGCGCGAGCACAATCGCACAGGCCGAGAAATATGCCGTTTACCAGCTGCAATGCGACCGCGGCGATGGAAATGGCGAGGAGACGATTTCCGTCTACGGCATTTCATCCGATTCGCGCTATTGGAAAGGCCTCAACGTCGGCGACGGACACGTCGTCTTTGGCGGCGGCCTGCTCGACAAGTTTGGCTGGAGCGAGGGGCAGAAGGTCACGTTCCACGACAAGTATGAGGGCAAGAATTATTCCTTTGAGTACGTGGGCAAGGACTGTGCCTGGGGCTCCAAGTCGGACATGAATATCTATATGAGTATCGAAGACTTTAACGAGCTGTTCGACAACGACGCCGCCTACTTTAACGGCTATGTGAGCGACGAGAAGCTCGACCTCGACGCGCGCTACTTTGCCGGCGACACCACGCCCGACGACATGCGCGCCGTGGGCGACCAGTTCATCGGCATGATGAGCAAAATGATCGGCATGATGGTCGGGCTCGCGGTGTTTATCTTCCTGCTGTTTATGTACCTGCTGACCAAGGCTGTGATCGACCACAGCGCCCGTTCGATTAGCTACATGAAGGTCTTTGGCTATCGCGATGGCGAGATCTCGCATCTGTACATCCGCTCGATCACGCTGTGCGTGGTGGCGTCGCTCGTGCTGAGCCTGCCGGTCATTATTGGCTCGCTCACGGCCATCTTCCGCTCGATGTTGCTCGCCTACAACGGCAATATCGAGATCTACGTGCCCGCTTGGTCCATGGCGGCGTGCGCAGGAATCGGCTTTGCGACCTACCTGGTCGTGGCACTGCTGCACACGCGCTCCATCAAGCGCGTCAGTTTGGCCGAAGCCCTCAAAGTGCAGGAGTAGCCATCGGGGACAGTCCTTGCCATTCGTCGGCTCGCCGGCCGGGCTGGCAAGGACTGTCTCCAACTGCCGGGCGGCGAAAGAGTGTCCCTTGCGACTAGTCATTTAAGAACGTTCCCAATGACTAGGTGCCGTACTTGACTTTAACTCTGCTTTAACTGGTACCATCCTCTATGTCTGTAACGCCATATAGACAGAGGGGATATATCTATGACCGCAACTGCACCCGCAGCACCCGCTAAGGTGTACTTCACCAACCTGCGCACGCATGCTCGCGAGAGCCAGCTCGACAAGCTCAAGCGCCTCATCCGTCACGCCGGTATCGAGCAGATCGACTTTGAGAACAAGTTCGTCGCCATCAAGATTCACTTTGGCGAGCTGGGCAACCTGAGCTTTCTGCGCCCCAACTACGCCCGCGCCGTCGCGGATGTCGTGAAGGAGCTGGGTGGCAAGCCCTTCCTCACCGACTGCAACACGCTCTATGTCGGTAGCCGCAAAAACGCGCTCGAGCACATCGATACCGCCTACCAGAACGGCTTTACCCCGTATGCCACGGGTTGCCAGATCATCATTGCCGACGGCCTCAAAGGCACCGACGAGGCGCTCGTCCCGGTCGAGGGCGGCGAGTACGTGCACGAGGCCAAGATCGGTCAGGCGCTCATGGATGCCGATATCGTGATCAGCCTCACCCACTTTAAGGGCCATGAGCAGGCCGGTTTTGGCGGCGCCATGAAGAACCTGGGCATGGGAGGCGGCAGCCGTGCCGGCAAGATGGAGCAGCATGCCGCCGGCAAGCCGAACGTCGCGCCCGAGCACTGCGTTGGCTGCCGTGCCTGCGAAAAGATCTGCGCGCACAACGCCATCTCGTTTGACGATACTCGCGAGCGCGAGCTTGCTAACGGCAACACTCGCACGGTGCACGTGGCTGCCATCGACCACGATCGCTGCGTGGGCTGCGGACGCTGCATTGCGGCATGCAACCAGGACTGCATCAAGCCCGGCTATGAGGCCGCGGCCGACGTGCTCAACTGCAAGATCGCCGAGTACACCAAGGCCGTTGTCCAGGATCGCCCGAGCTTCCACATTTCGCTCGCTATGGATATCAGCCCCAACTGCGATTGCCATCCCGAAAACGACACGCCTAT
Source organism: Collinsella aerofaciens (assembly GCF_039062365.1). Taxonomy (GTDB): domain Bacteria; phylum Actinomycetota; class Coriobacteriia; order Coriobacteriales; family Coriobacteriaceae; genus Collinsella. Next base: position 81,499 of record NZ_JBCJBI010000005.1, on the reverse strand, counting down.
CGTCAACGATATCGGCATGTTCGCGAGCTTCGACCCGGTCGCCATCGACCAGGCCTGCGCCGATGCCGTCATGGCATCCGAGCCGCTGCCCAACACCGAGCTCACCGACAGCGCGGCCAAGATGGAGCATAACCACGAGCATCTGGAGGGCGAGCAGGCCAAGGATCCCTTCTGCATCACGCATCCCGACACCGACTGGCGCGCGTGCATCGCGCACGCCGAAAAGATCGGCCTGGGCACGAGCAAGTACGAGCTCATCGAGGTCAAGTAGCGCCTAGCTATTGGACAAAACAAGCGCCTTTGTAGCGTTAGTTGAGCAAAAGCCGCCCACGAGCACAACGCTTGCGGGCGGCTTTTCAGAAGTGCGGTGAAAAATCGAATACCGCCGACTACAAACCGATTTTTGGCAACAAAACCCCAGACGTTGCTTTTTGCCTAAAAATTCTTGTCGAGGAAGTTGTCGACCGTATTCCAGTAGAGTTCGGGGTCGACCTGCGCGCTCTTGGCGTGGGTGGCGCCATGGATAGTGAGCTTTTGCTTGACCTTGCTGGCGCACGCGTCGTAGTTTTGGTCGAGCATGCTGTACGGTACAAAGGTGTCCTGGTCGCCGTGGATAAACAGCATGGGAACCGTCGCGTGTTTGAGTTGCTCCACACTGCTCGCTTTATGAAAGTCGTAGCCCGCGCGCACGTTGCACACCAAGTTGGCTACATCGAGCAAGGGAAAGCTGGGCAGGCCGAACACGTCCTTGAGCTGCAGAGAAAACTCGTCCCAAACACTTGTATAACCGCAGTCCTCGATAATGCATTCCACGTTTGCGGGCAGAGATTCCCCCGCGACGTTCATGGCAGTTGCCGCACCCATCGACTCGCCAAAGACCAGGATGCGCGCCTCGGGGTCAGCCTGAACGATTCGCTCGATCCATGCGACGACATCGAGCCGCTCGGGCCAGCCCATGCCGATATAGTCGCCGCCGGAGCGCTCGTGGGCGCGTGCGGCGGGTGCGAGTACGTTCATGCCGCGGTCGTGGAATCGCTTGACGTATCGGGCCATACCGATGGGCTCGTTGGTATATCCATGCAGGCAGACGGCGTAGTCGTGCGTGCTCTCTGACGCAGCAAAATACCAGGCGGCAAGCTCGGTCCCGTCGTCCGCAGTGAGGCTGCTGCTCTCGCGGTTCTCTTTAAACCATGCCCGCGCCTCGGTATCCTCGGCATCCGGCTGCTCACCTTCTTTGTCGTTCTTGCTATCCTGCATCATCTTCATGGTGTATGGCGCGCGGGGATTCAGCGCGAAGTCAAACAGGAAGTTGCCGGCAAATCCGAGCAGCGCAACGACAACCACCAGTGCAACGACGCCGGCTATCTTGAGCTTTCGATGGGAACGTGCGTTTTGAGACATAAGAAGCTTTCCTATAAGATGTTAATACATCAACATTTAATGCAAGCGCATTATGGACGTTTGCCGTTGATGCGTCAACAAGCAAAGAATGGGTAAACAAGGGGTCACGTATGGTGCAAATTTCGCACGTACCCAGACGCTTTGATATAGTGTTGAGAACTCTTTACGTTGGAGGATGTAACCGGCATGTCCGATTCGAGCGACAGTTCTAAGCCGCGACCCAAGACCGCGGCCGTTCCACACTACACGGTGGGTGAGGAGATCATGAACTCCGTCACCCATGGTGTCGGCTGCCTGCTGGGTATCGCGGGCCTGGTGCTCCTGATCGTATTCGCCGCCCTGCGCGGCGGAGGCCCGGCCCACATGGCCGCGGCAATTGTCTATGGCGTCAGCATTATCCTCGAATACCTAGCCTCCACGCTCTACCACGCGATTCAGCCCGCGCGCGCCAAGCGCGTGTTTCGCATCATCGATCACAGCTGCATCTACCTGCTCATAGCCGGCAGCTATACGCCGTTTTGCCTCATCACGCTCGCAAACGACGGCGGCGCTGTGCTGTTCTTTGCCGTATGGGCCATCGCCATCATCGGCATCGCCCTCGAGTGCTTCCTGCGCGAGCGCCAGCCGCATTGGGTAAGCGGCCTGGTCTATCTGCTGATGGGCTGGCTCGTTGTCTTTAAGCTGCCCGAACTTGTGGCGCTGCTCAACCCCGTGGCACTTGCCCTGCTCGCCGTCGGCGGCGTGTGCTACACCGCGGGCGTGCCGTTCTATATCGCCAAAAACGTGCGCTATCTTCACAGCGTGTTTCACCTGTGGGTACTCGCCGGCAGCATCTTCCAGTTCATGGCGGTGATCCTCTTCGTAATCTAGCGACCACGCCAGCGCCCGTGCCCCCGCTCGGTCGCCAGTGCAATTGCCGTATCCGCCACCAACGTTATAATCCGACGTCCCGAATCTTGGAGGTTCGAGAAACTCCCGATGGACATAACCATCTCCCTTATCACCACCCTCGTTTTGACCCTCATCAACGGCTACTTCTCTATGTCAGAGATGGCGCTCACCACGGCCAAGCGCGCCGTGCTGGAGCACGAGGCCGAGGAAGGCGACAAGCGCGCCGAGCATGCCATTAAGCTGGCTGCCGACTCCGACCAGCTGCTCGCCACCATCCAGGTCGCCATCACGCTCGTGGGCTTCGCCTCGTCCGCCGTCGCCTCGACGAGCCTGTCCGACCCGCTCGCCACGTGGCTCATGAGCTTTGGCATCGCGCCGCTCTCCGCCATCGCACGCGGCCTGGCGCCGGTCATCATCACCGTCGCGGTCGCCTTCGTGTCCATCGTGATCGGCGAGCTCGTCCCCAAGCGCATCGGCCTGGCCAATGCCGAGGGCGTGTCCAAGCAGGTCGTGGGCCCGCTTTCCGTGTTCCAGAAGATTGCCCGCCCGCTCGTGTGGCTGACTGGCGCTTGCTCCGATGGCCTGGCCCGTATTCTGCGCATCAAGAGTGCCGACGACCGTCAGAACGTCTCGGAAGAAGAGATCAAGTACATGGTCTCGGAGCAGGACGACCTGCTCGACGAGGAAAAGCGCATGATCCACGAGATCTTCGACCTGGGCGACACCGTTGCCCGCGAGGTCATGGTGCCGCGCGTGGACACCACCATGTGCGAGGACGACGAGACGGTCGCCGACGTGCTGTCCACCATGCGCCAGACCGGCTTTAGTCGCATCCCCGTCTATCACGAGGATCCCGACAACGTCGCCGGCATCGCGCACATCAAGGACCTGATTCAGCCCGCGCTCGACGGCAAGGGCGACCAGCCCATCGCCGACTTTTTGCGCGACGCCACCTTTGTGCCCGACACCAAGGACATCCTGCCGCTGCTGTCCGAGATGCAGACCTCGCACGACCAGATCGTGGTGGTCGTGGACGAGTACGGCGGCACGGCCGGCATCATCACCATCGAGGACATCGTCGAGGAGATCGTCGGCGAGATCGAGGACGAGTTCGACCCCGACAACAAGTATCTCACGCGCCTTTCGCGCCGCGAGTGGCTCGTTGATGGGCGTTTTTCGTGCGATGACGCGATTGAGCTTGGTTGGCCGCTCGAGGAAAGCGATGATTATGAGACCATCGCCGGCTGGATTTTGGAGCTTTGCGACTCGGTGCCCGACATCGGAGAGGTGTTTGAGGTCGCGGGGTACAAGTTTAAAGTGCAGTCGATGCGTGGCCAGCGCATCTCGCTCATTCGCGTGATCGCTCCGGCCGAAACCGATAAGAAGGATTCCGAGTCTTCGGTAGACGAGCCGACGACGCCGAGTGCGGGTTCCGCGAATCCGCACGACGGCGACGAGTAGGACAAGGAAGAGTAGGGGAGAGTTATGGCAGGCCTGTTCAACATCCTTAAGGTCACCGTCAGCGAGGACAAGATCTGCGCGCATGTGCTGGTGAACCCCGGCATGCCGCTCATGACCTCGGAGGACATCGAGGCCACGGCGCGCGTGTACTACCTGGTGCCCGCTATTGCCAAGCACCTGTGCCTGGGCGATTCCGGCCGCGAGTTCCAGGACTGCATGGGCCAGACCGAGCTCTGCCACCTGCTGGAGCATGTGACGGTCGAGCTCATGAACGAGACCGGTCTTGCCGGTAGCATCTCGTGCGGCCGCACGCGCGTAAGCGAGCACGACGAGCGCGTCTTTGAGGTTGAGCTTTCGTGCCCCGACGACGCGCTGGCCATCGGCGCGCTGTCTTCGGCCACCTTTATGATGGACTGGGCCTATCTGCACGCCGACCAGCCTGCCCCCGACGTGGAAGGCACGGTCGCAGGCCTGCGCAACCTGGTGCTGGGCATGCGCGCCGAGGCCGAGGGCAAGGATCCTCACGAGGCCGTCGCCGCTGCGAACGGCGAAGATGCTGCCGAGGACGAGGGCGCTGACGAGGGCGATGTGCCGGTCGACTCCGAGCCCGTTGCCGATGCGACCGCCGAGCCTGTTCCCACCGAGCCCCAGGGCGTCCCCAACTTTGACGACGAGCCCCAGGTGGCGATTGATACCGAGGGCGCGGTTGTTGAGAACCACGAGGCCTCCGCTGCCGTCTTTGGCGGTGCGGCGACGGTTCCGGCAGGGCCTGCGCATGAGGGCGGCCTGCCGCTCGTGGACGGCGCCGGCGAGGACCCGGGTGCCACGGTGGCCATGCCGGCTATGCCCCAGGAGTAGGCCTACGCGTTTATCACCATCACGTACCTGCGCCTTTGCCGTACGCAGATGAGCGGAGCGGCAAGTGATGCGCTGCGGGTATAATGGACAGCATTCAAACGGTGGGCACCGACGTGCCCGCAGGAGAGGAATGATCATGGGTAAGACTTTCAGCTTTGTCTCCGGCGCACTTTTTGGTGCCGCTGCCGGCGCTATTGTCGGCGTTGCTCTGGCCCCGCGCTCGGGCGCCGAGACCCGCGCCATGGCTGCCGATATCGCCAACGACGCCTGGGACAATATGCGCGACACCTACGAGCACAGCGCCGAGGAGGCCCGTGCTGCGGTGAATGACTTTGGCCCGATGGTCGACGCCAAGACCGACGACCTGCGCGCCAAGGTCGACCTGGCCCGCGAGCGCATGGACCAGCTGCGCGAGCAGCTCAACGACGCCATTTCGGGCGGCAACGTGACGCCTGCCGTCGACGTCGTGGTCGAGAACGCCGTCGAGGCTGATACCGAGGCTGCGGAGCCCTCGACCGAGGCATAATGCGCGCCGGGGATTTTGTCGGCGCCAAGATCTATCGCAAGCCTACCGAGGATAAGCGCACCAAAAAGGACGGCACGCCGCGCAGCCCTAAAAAGCTCGGAAAGATTCACTTTCCGGTCTTTACCCCGGGCGGTACGCGCGTGGTCGGCTTTATGGTCCGCCAGTCCGATATCGCTGGCATGATCGAGCGTCCCGACCGATTCGTAGCGCTCGACGCCATTGGTGTCTACGAGGGCGCCATTGCGGTCGATGACGTCAAGGGCACCTACGATGCCGCTGCGGCCAAGCGTCTCGACATCAATCTGGATGATTGCATCATCTGGGTTGGTATGGACGTGCGCACGGAATCGGGCGACGTCGTGGGCTATTGCTCGGACGTTGAGTTCAAGCCACGCTCGGGCATCGTGCAGGCATTCTATGTGACCGCCGGTGCTGCTTCGAGTGTTTTGGTCGGTGACACGCAGGTGCCGCCGACGATGCTGCGCGGCTACGAGAACGGCGCGATGGTCGTCTCGGACGAGGTCAAGTCGCTCGGGTATTCGGGCGGTGCGGCTGCCAAGGCCGCCGAGGCCAGCGTCGTGGTGGGCGACAAGGTCAAAAAGGGCGCCAAGGTGCTCGACGACAAGGGATCGGTTGCCGTGGACAAGGGCAGCCGCGCACTGGGCAAGCAGCTCGGCAAGACGCGCGGCATGTTCAAGGCCTTTAAGGACGAATACCAAAAGGCGAGCGGAGGCTCGTCAAAAGCTACAAAATAGCGACGTACCAAATGATGGGAGGCAAGCCGGAGACCTGTTGCTCCGGCTTGCTGTGTTTATGGGGGAGGGCATATGCGCCAAAACGGATCCAACTTAAACGGGCGTTCGGGTGCGCGTCCGACGGCGCGCCGCGACCTGGGGCAGCTGCCCAGCGGTCAGCGCAAGCGTCACCGTAAGCCCGGCGCGATGTATCTCAACCATAGCCGCGGCTTTAGCGACCGCAGCGCTCGCATCGGCAACAGCCGCACACCCCGTCGTTCGTCTCGCCTGCCCTATGCGCTCATCGCCGTGGGTTGCGCACTCGTGCTGTTTATCGCTGCCGTCGTGGGCTACGTCAACCGCAGCGTGGATGTGGAACTCAACGGGCAAAAGACCGCGGTGCGCGTGGGCTCTACGTTGCAGAATCTTATCGACGATCAAAGCCTGACCGAAACGTACGACGCCGGCGATCTGCTGGCCGTCGACGACAGCGTGCTCAAGCGCCATGGCGGCGAAAAGCTGTCGGTGAAGGTCGACGGCAAGCGCGTGAAGCAGGGCAAATGGGATAGCCGCGAACTTGAGGGTGGCGAGAAGGTGACGGTCAAGGATGGCCGTAACATCTACGAGAAGCACGAGGTTCAGGCTACGGTTAACGAGCCCAAGCTCAAGGTCGAAGGCACGGGCGCTATCGAGTATGTGCAGACGTGGGGTGTCCAGGGCCGCTCCGAGGTGTGGGTTGGTGAGCAGTCGGGCAAGACGCAAGACCGCGGCGAGGTTGTGCCCGCCACCGATTGCGTCGTTGCGTGCGCCAGCGTGGCGCCCAAGGGCAACAAAAAGTACGTGGCGCTGACGTTTGACGAGGGTCCGAGCGGCGCCACCAAACAGATCTTGCAGGTGCTCAAGGAAAAGGGCGTCACCGCGACGTTCTTCCTTTCGGGCGATGCGGCCGAGGCCTCGCCTGCCACGGCCAAGGCGATTGTCGATGCCGGGTGCGAGATCGGATCCAACAGCTACAGCGACGATTCGCTCAAGGGCCAGGACCGTGAGGCGGTACGCGAACAGATCACGAAAGGCACCGATGCGATTAAGTCGGCGACCGGCGTGAAGACGATGCTACTGCGTGCTCCCTACGCTGCCTTTGACGAGCAAAACTGGATTGATGCGATGGACCTGGTCTCCGCCGTGGTCTCGTGGAATATCGACTCGGGCGACTGGCTGCTCAACGGTGCCGACGAGCAAGTCTCGACGGTGCTCGATTCGGTGACGCCGGGCAATATCGTGCTGCTCACCGATAGAGACGAATGCGCTGAGCAGACACTCGAGGCGCTGCCGCAAATTATCGACGGCCTCATTGCCGACGGCTACAAGATCGTGACGCTCAGCGACCTGGTCAAGACGGACACGTCGCTGAGCAAAAAGCTCACCTCGCTGACGAAGGTCACCATGCCCAAGGACGCCGTGTTCCCCCAGCTTGCCGAGGACGACGACACCACGGAGTAGTCATTGGGTAGTCATTTAAGAACGTCCCCAATGACTATGTCACGGATGCGTCAGTGTTTGGTATGCCTGCAATGTGCAGCGCATAAATTCGATGCCGCAGGGCGATGCTGATGCTATAGTTACTGCGGTTAATGAGGGTCAAGAGAAAGGTTACAGGTGAAATCCAAACCTCGACCATACAGTCGATGACCCCATGCAGGTGCTTTTTGCGCATGCACGGGGTGTAAGCGTCGAGCGGCGTGCCGCCCGCGCATGCGTATACATATCCAGAAGCCCACGGAGCGTGCGCCATCACGGCCGCAGCCCGAAGGAATAATGATGGGGAGCACCATTGAATTATCTGAGTGAGATGCTCAAATTGCCGGTCTTGGACGTCGATGGCGAAAAGCTCGGCGTTGTGAACGATTTTGGCATTGCTACCGGCGAAGTTTTTCCACACGTGACGTCGCTCGCGTTCCGCGGCCCCGGCAAGACGCCGTTTATGATCAGCTGGCGCAAATGGGTCGACCGTATCGACGAGACGGGTGTACACCTTAAGACGTCGGCCACCGAAATCCGTTTTTCGTACCTGCAGCCGACCGAACTCCTGCTCGCCCGCGACGTGCTCAACAAGCAGATCGTCGACACGCAGGGCATGAAGGTCGTGCGCGTAAACGACATCAAGTTTTCCATGTCGGGCGAAAACCAGCTGCGCCTGCTGGGCGCCGAGGTCGGTGCCCGTGGTCTGCTACGCGCCATCAGCCCCGCGCTCGAGCATATCGTCGAAGGCTTTATGAAGCACCTGGGCAAGCCGCTCAGTGAGGACATCATCGCTTGGTCCTACATGGACCTGCTCGACCGCTCGACCAAGAACATTCAACTCTCGGTGTCGCACAAGACGCTTGGCGAGCTGCACCCTGCCGACATTGCCGACATCATCGAGCAGCTCGACCCGCGCCTGCGTGCGCAGGTGTTTGCGCAGCTCGATACTGCCCAGGCCGCCGAGGCCATCTCGGAGTTCGATGACGACGAGCTTATGACCGAGATGCTCGAGGGCCTGTCCGATACCGACGCATCGTCGATGCTGGCCATGATGGACCCGGACGACGCTGCCGACCTGATCGACGAACTCGATTATGAGAAGGCCGAGAAGCTCCTGCGCCTGATGGGCGTCAAGGAGGAGAAGGCGATTCGTAATCTGCTGGGCTACGAGGACAACACCGCCGGCCGCATCATGACCTCGGAGTTTGTCTCGCTGCCCGCCACGGCGACGGTCGGCGACGCCATCGAGGCGATTCGCAAGCTCGACGAGGACTTCGAGAGCGTCTACTACGTCTATACCGAGGATCCGAGCGGCATGCTCACCGGCGTGCTTTCGCTGCGCACGCTGATCGTAGCCGACCGCGACGCCACGCTGGGTCAGCTGGCCTATCGCGACCTGGTCTATGTGTCGCCCGACGAGGACCAGGAAGACGTGACGGACGAGATGACCAAGTACGACCTGGTTGCCATCCCTGTCTGCGACGAGAACCGTCATATCCTGGGTATCGTAACCTTCGACGACGCCATGGACGTTATCGCCGAGGAGCACCAGGAGGACCTGCAGATCGCCGGTGTCGGCTCGGGCGATAGCGCGTCGGACGACTCGACGAACGTGCTCAGCTGGTTTGTGCATCGCCAGTACTGGGTTGTCGTGTGGGGCATTGCCTCGTGCATCATGGCAACGGTGCTGGGGACGGCGCTCGGCTCCGCGCATCTGGTGGTGTTCCCCATGTGCGCCATGCCACTCGTGCTGCTGGCGGCCTCGCGCATGGTGTCGTTCGTCAAGAACTACTTCCTGGAGTATGACGGTCACGACGACGAGCCCAAGCCGTATCTGGGGTTCTTCTTCCAGAGCACGGGCATGGGCCTGATTCTGTCACTCGTGACCTACCTGTGCGCCCAGCTGGTGCGCACCGCTGCGTTCCCCGATGCACCCATGTTTGAGGAGCAACTCTTTACGGGGTGCTTTAATATCGCTGCCATCATTTGCCTGGTTGGCAACATGAGCGCCGTGATTTACCTGATGGTGCTGTTCTGGCGTGACGAGCATGACCTCAACACGTCGGGCACTGCCATGAACGTTATTGCCGTCATGATCTCGTGCGTAGCGTACTGCGCCGCTGCGGTGCTGCTCACCATGTCGGTCATGGGTTAGGTGGTCGCGTGCAAAATACCAAGCAAAAGTCGGGCACCAAGCAAAAGTTGACCATCGCGGCCATCTTTGGCGCTATGGGTCCCGGCCTGCTGGCGGCGCTTTCGGGCAATGACGCCGGCGGCATTGCAACGTATTCCAGCGCGGGCGCCAGCTATGGCTACAAGATGCTCTGGATGCTTCCCGTCATGACTGTGCTGCTCATCGTGACGCAGGAGACCGCGGCGCGCTGCGGCTGCGTCACGGGCAAGGGCTTGGCATCGCTCATTCGCGAGCGCTTTGGCGTGCGCAAGAGTGTACTTGCTATGGCGGCGCTGTTGATCGCCAACACGGCTGTGACCATTTCGGAGTTTGCGGGCATCGCCAGCGGCCTTGCCCTCTTTGGCGTGCCGGCGAGCATCTCGGTGCCGTTGGTGGCGCTGCTGGTGTGGATGCTTACCATGTCGGGTAGTTTCCAGCGCATCGAGAAGATTTTGCTGCTGGTGAGCTGCGTGTTCGTGACCTATATCGTCGCTGCATTTATGGCTGGCCCCAACTGGGGTGAGGTCGCGGTCGACTTGGTCGTGCCTAACATTCAAAATGACCCCAGCTACGTGTCGCTCGTGGTCGCAACGATCGGTACCACCATCGCGCCGTGGATGATTTTCTTGGCGCAGAACAACGTGGTCGATAAGAACGCGGGCGAGGACGATATCGTGCTGCAGCGCATCGATACCGTGAGCGGCTCGCTTGCCGCCGATGTCATTGCCGGCTTTATTATCATCACGACCGGTACGGTGTTGTTCCCGGCGGGTATTCAGATTAGCGATGCTGCCGATGCCGCCCGCGCGTTGGAGCCTATTGCGGGTCAGTGGTCCACGGTACTGTTTGCCTCGGGCCTGGTCGCGGCGAGCTTCTTGGCTGCCTGTGTGCTGCCGGGCGTTACGTCGAGCGCTATCTGCGAGGCATTTGGCTGGGAGCGCGGTGCCGACCGCAGCTGGGACGAGGCCCCGGTCTATCGCGGCATCATTACGGCCATCATCGGTATCTCTGCCGTGCTGGTGCTTATGCCCGGCGTCGATCTGTTCCAGATTATGATGACCTCGCAGGTCATCAATGGCGTGCTACTGCCCGTGGTTCTGGTGTTCCAGGTGGTTATTGCCGCTGACCGTCACATTATGGGTGCCAACCGCAACGGCCGCGTGTGGAATGTGCTCACTTGGGCGACTATCGGTGTGATTACGGTGCTCACGGTCGTCATGTTTGTTCTGCAGGCGATGGGCTACAGCGCTTAACGCCCACTTTTGCTTCCGAACAGGCCCCAGCGATGGGCTGCGGCCTGTTTTTTGTCTGCTATAGGGTGTTAGTTATATAGCAATGGACAAAAAATGCCAAATATGAGTACTGTTGCTAAGTGAATAGCATTTACATCCTAAAAGATAATGAACATAGCCTTTAGTATGTTCATTAAAATTGGCTCCAATACGCCTTAAACCAGTCAGGTTGGCTGCTTTAGGGGGTTGTAGGGGTCGCTCGGACGTCATTTTGGGTGGTTTTGCCTGCTACTAAAATGGTAACAGTACTCATATTTGCCCTTTTTTGCCCACAGACCTTTGAGGGTGCGGCGAAAAGGGCTTGTTTTGATTGTTTGGGGCAGGCACGAGGCGCGGAAACGATGTCTGGAGCGACGGAGCGGCCTGGAATTCATCCGTAGAGGTCTTCATTGGCTGCGCCAGGAGTGTCCCTAGGTACCGGCACATAAGGAACGTCCCTAACTGCCGGAGGGGGCGTCTGCCACGGCAGACGCCCCCTCCGGATGTGGGAAGTTTGCGCTGCAGGTTACTTGTCGGTGCCCAACTTGTGCGGCTTGAGAGCGAGCGCATTGACGAGCGCGTCGGTGGCAGACTTGACGGCTGCCGGCTGCGGATCGTTGACGTGATCCTCGGGGTGTACGGGCAGGTCCTTCTTGACGGCATCGTGGATCAAGTTGAGGTACTCAGTCACGCCAGTGGTCGATAGGTGCGTGCCATCGCCATCGAACAGGTCGTTGCGGTTGGCACTGTATCCGTGCCAATCGATAACGCGCACGTTCTTGTAGCGCGTAGCGGCGTTGGCGATGGCCTGGTTGGTAGAGCCAACCCACGGCTGCGGGCTGCGCGTGTTCACAAACACCACAATACGCTTATCTCCTGCATCGGCCATGATGGCGTCGATCTGGTCGTCGGTTACCAAGCCGTTGGTGCCCAGGGCAAAGACCACGATCTTGCCGGCAAGGTTCTGCTGGATATAGCCCTCAAATGTCGCGCGCCCCGCATCAAACTGGCGGCCCTTTTCGGCATCGATATGGCTGTGCGGGAACACGCCGTCAAAGGTGTCTACGGCACGCAGCGACACGGAGTCGCCGATCATAAGCAGATCGTAGGAGCCATCGGGGAAGCCGTCGTTGTCCTTGTCGGTGTCGTCGGCCGCCTGCTGGTCGGTGGGCGCGGTGTTCTTGGCTTCCTTGTTCAGAACTTCGGCGCCCTCGCCGCTCAGCGCAGACGTCTCGGGCACAAAGATCAGGCCGCCCAGTGCAACGACCAACACGACAGCGCAGGCTGCGCAGACAGGGATGTGCGTGCGTGCCCAGTTGGCGGGCGTGGTGGTGCCATCGCGGAATTCGGCGACGGTGCGCCCAAAGGCGCCCTTCCTAAACGGAGTCTCGATAAAGCGATAGCAGCACTCTGCCACGGCGACCACCAACAACACCTGCAAAATGTACTGCCACCACGGCGTATCGTTGATGTTGGCGACCGGGTTCATGAGGAGCAGCAGCGGATAGTGCCACAGGTAGATGCTGTAGGAGCGCTTGCCAACCCACACGAGTGGCTCGGCGGATAGCGCGCGGGCAACCATTCCCTGGGGCTGCACGCAGGCCGCGATGACCATGAGCGTGAGGATCGAGCACAGCAGCGTGCCTCCGCGATACTGGAAGGCGGTGTAGCCGTTGGTGAGCGCGACCATGGCGGCAAGGCCAACCAGACCCACGACGCCCAACACATCGATGGATGCGGGCGAGGACCAAAAACGCACGAGGGCGCTCGGCTGTGCCGGGGCGGTCTCGGCTGCTTCGTCGGCCTTCTCGCCAGGTTTGCCCTCGGCGTTCTTGCCGTGCTTGGCGGCGCCAGCCAGGCGATTGAGCCCCAAACGATGAGCGAGACGCACCGGCGCCAGGTCGCGATCGGGGATAAAGGCCATCCAGGCACCCAGCAGCAGCGAGAACACGCGGGTGTCGGTGCCGTAGTACACGCGGCTGGGGTCGGCGGCAGGGTTGTAAAGCACCATCATGGCGAGGGCAGATACCGCGGCAAGGCCCAGAACCACGCGGCGCGTGTTGGGCTTGCTCACATGCATGGATACCATGGCAAACAGCAGCGGCGGCCAAATCAGGTAGAACTGTTCCTCGATGGCAAGCGACCAAAAGTGCGTGAGCGGTGAGGGGTCGCCCAGAGCATTGAAGTACGAGACGTTTTGAGCAATCTGCCACCAGTTGTTAAAGAACAGCAGCGACGGCAAGATGTCGGGGCGCATCTTGGTGAGCATCACGTGGTTGAAGACGGTGCACAGCGCGCAGGTCACCACCACGACGGTTACCACGGCGGGGACCAGGCGACGGATGCGGCGAATCCAGAAGCTCTTGAGGTCGATGCGGCCGGTCTTAGCGACTTCGTTGAGCAGCAAGCGCGTGATCAGATAGCCCGAAAGCACAAAGAAGATCGTGACGCCGAGCAGACCGCCCTGCGCCCACGTGAGGTTAAGGTGATAGAGCACCACCGCGACGACGGCGAGCGTACGCAGGCCGTCAAGGGCAGGGATGTAGCGGGATTTAGGGCGAGCAGGCGTCTGCTCCGCGGCGGGAGTGTTGGCGCGGCCCGCGTTGTTGGCAGAAGCACGATGGGGGCTCACGGTGCGTCGCGGTTCGTTGGCACGGCGTTCGCCCTTCACGCGTTCGTGCGGCGCCGGCTCGTTGCCCGTGCGGCGTCGACCGCGCGAGCCCGATTGCGAGAGTTGTTCCATAAAACATCATCCAATGACGAGAATAATCAGCACGCCTTCATTGTAGCTGCCTGCTCCTGTGAATGCTTGCTGCTGGCGCAAGCTCAAGCGCGCGTCCACATCAAAGTGAACTAAAGTTATAGGGGGTGCGAGAGTGCACAATCGATGGTCGACGGTGGGCACAAAGCCTAAAGACGAGGAGGTTTCCATGGCGGATCACAGCATCGTTGCGGTGTTCGGCAGCATGAACATGGACCTTTCGGTGGCGTGCGAGCGCATGCCGCGCGCGGGCGAGACCGTCGGCGGCAGCGGTTTTATCACCAACGCCGGTGGCAAGGGCGCTAACCAGGCCGTCGCCGCCGCGCGCATGGGTGCGCGCACGCATATGATCGGCGCGGTCGGCTGTGACGCATTTGGCATGTCGCTCGTGGCGGGGCTCCAAGATACTGGCGTGAACTGTGACTTTGTGGCGCGTCGCGATGATGTGGAGACGGGAACGGCGACCATCATTCGCTGTGAGGGCGACAACCGCATCGTGCTGTCGCCGGGAGCCAATCATGCGCTTACGGGCGAGGACGTTGCCCGCGCGCTGAGGCGTCTGGTGGCCGATGAGCTCGACGGCGACGCCAGCAAGATTGCCCCGGCTGCCGGAAGCGTCTTTATCGCCCAGGGCGAATGTGACCTTGTGGCGACTGCCGATGCGCTTTTTTGCGCTCACGAGCTGGGGTTCTATACGGTCTTTAATCCAGCGCCCGCCTGCGAGTTGCCTGCGGAGGTCTGGCCTGCGGTCGACCTGGTCTGCCCCAACGAGACCGAGTGCCAGGTTCTGACGGGCATTCTGCCCACGGATGATGTGAGTTGCGTCGCCGCGCTCAATGCGCTGCTCGACAAGGGCGCCGGCGCCGCGGTCATCACGCTGGGCGGTGCCGGCTCGGTTACGCTCGGCGATGGCGGTGAGCTGCTGCGCATGCCGGCACTTTCGAGTGCGGTAGTCGATACCACGGCCGCCGGCGATACGTTTATCGGCGCGTTGGCGGCGGCTCGCCTAGAGGGCTTGCCGCTCTTTGAGTGCATGGCCGCGGGTGCTCGCGCTTCGGCAGTGACGGTGTCGCGCCTGGGCGCTCAGCAATCGATTCCCACGCGCGCCGAAGTTGAACATTGGTTTGGTTAAACGATAAAGACGGAGAAGCGGAGTAGAACAATGGCAATCAAGAAGCTGATCCTTGATCTGGATATGGGAGTGGACGATGCGATGGCGCTGGCCTATGCCATCGCGAGCCCCGAGGTGGAGCTCGTGGGCATCACCACGTGCTTTGGCAACGTGCGCGTCGAGCAATCGGCGCACAATTGCCTGGCGGTGCTCGATCTGCTGGGTCGCCCCGAGGTTCCGGTGTACCTGGGTGCCGACCGTCCTCTGCAGGCGACTGAGCCCTATACGCCGCCGGCGTCCACCGCGCTCATTCACGGCAAGAACGGCATCGGCGGCGCGAGCGTGCCCGCGTCGCCCTACGAGCCGGTGGGGGCGACCTCGGCCGACGGCAACGCTGCGGTCGATTATCTGATCGATGCCGCGCGCACCTATGGTCCCGATCTGGTCTACGTAGCGACTGGCCCGCTCTCCAACCTGGCGCTCGCCCTGGAGCGCGATGCGGCGGCGATGATGTCCATCGGCCGCGTGGTCGTGATGGGCGGCGCCCTTACCGTGCCCGGTAACGTGAGCGCGGGCGCCGAGGCCAACATGGCGAGCGACCCCGAGGCAGCCGACGCGGTGCTGCGCTCGGGCCGTAAGCTCACCATGGTGGGTCTGGACGTGACGCATCGCGTGGTGCTCACACGCCGCGACATTGCCGGCTGGACGGGCTCGGGCACCATGGCGGGCTGCGCATTTGCGAGCATGGTCGAGCACTACATTGGCTCGTACGAGATGAACGCACCCTACCTGGGTGGTTGTGCGCTGCACGATCCGCTGGCCGTTGCCGTGGCGATCGACCCCACGCTCGTAGGTGCGCTCGGCTGCAACCTGCGTGTTGATCTGCTGGGCGAGTACCGCGGTCGCACCATCTGCGATGAGCGCCGCCTGTCCGATCCGGACAAGAGCACGCTTGTGGCACTGACCGTGGATGCTCCGCGCTTCCTCGTGGAGTTTAAGGCACGCATGGCCCGCGTCTTGGGCTAAGTTGTCTTTTTGGGACGGGGCTTTTTTGACTGGTATGATTGGTGCGACCATTCGAACCAGCTAAAAGAGCCCGTCCCAAATTGACTACCGAGAGGATCTGCCATGGAGCGCATTGCGAGCTTTTCCGTTGACCATCTGCTGCTTGAGCCCGGCGTGTATGTGAGCCGCATCGACCGCGATCCGGCGACCGGCGCCGCCGTCACCACCTTTGACCTGCGCCTGACCACGCCCAACAAGGAGCCGGTCATGAACACGGCCGAGTGCCACACCATCGAGCACCTGGGCGCGACGTTCCTTCGCAATCATGCCGAGTGGTCGGGCCGCATTGTCTACTTTGGCCCCATGGGCTGCCGCACGGGCTTTTACCTCGTCGTATTTGGCGAGGTGACGAGCGAGGAGATCCTGCCGCTCGTGCGTGAGCTGTTCGAGTTTGTCGCCGACTTTGAGGGCGATGTCCCCGGTGCCGCTCCCGAGGAGTGCGGCAACTACCTGGACCAGAACCTTCCCATGGCCAACTGGCTTGCGCGCCGCTACCTCGACCGCGACCTGGCCGATATCGACGAGAAGCACCTGCACTATCAGCAGGCATAAGGGCTTTATCGTCCAAAACGCGCGCATTGGGCGCCTTCGCTTATGCGGGGGCGCCTTTTTGTTGATTGGTCGGGGCGAGCGTTCAAAATCGCTCATGTTTGTTCTAGAATGTTCGTATAGTCACATTTACGAACAGGAGTGAACATGCATATCTACTCTGTCAACGATCCCGAGTTCAAATCCTATGGCAACGTTTGGGATAACGTTTCGTCCGAGCTCACGTCGCCCGTGCTCGAGGCGCTCTCTGCCACGCCCATTCCCGAGGGCAGCAAGTACGTAGCAAGTGCGCCGGAGCTCGAGGGCGCCAAGGATGCCGATAAGTTGGGCTTTCTCATGTTTGGTGGCCGTCCCTTCCAGCTCGGCTGGTGCAACGGCCACAACACGCGTCTCAACTGCCTGGAGTACCACCGCGCGAGTGAGTTCAACCTGGGCGCGCGCGACTTTATCCTGCTCGTGGCGCATCGCTGGGAGATCGAGGACGGCGAGCTCGATACCGCGTGCGTCAAGGCGTTCCGCGTGCCGGCGGGCAAGGTTGTCGAGGTTTTCAACACCACGCTCCACTACACGCCGTGCATGGTCGACGACGGTGGCTTCCAGGTGATGGTGGCGCTTCCCGCCGGCACCAACGGTCCGCGCCCCGAGGCTGCGGCCGACATGCCTGCCACCGGTGACAGCTACTGCTACTGGAAGGCCGACAAGTGGGTTCTCTGCCATGCTGACAGCCCCAAGGCTGCCGAGGGCGGCTACGTAGGCCTCATCGGCAAGAACCTCGACATCACCGTGGACTAGCGCATCGCCCCAAACCACCACAAAGGTGCCTGTCCCCTTTGCGGTGGTTTGGGGCGGGCGGATATCGGGAAGTGCCAGACGGGGGAGGCTGCCGGGCGCCTTGCCGTCTGCGGATTTTGGGACATGCGGCCCGCTTTTTCGACCCATCTGTCGGTACACTAAAAGCACTATGGGTACCCGCGAGCGACATATCGGCCACGCGGCCGCCCGGACCGCGCCGGTTGCGGATCCCAGGGGCGGCAGGCTCTTCGCCATGCCGCGATTCCTTGTTGGCATAACGCATCAGGTGTACCGTCACCGCGTCTTTGCTATCGCCGGTGCCATCACCGCGCTGTTCCTCGTGCTTTTGGCAGTCTTGCCGGCGCTGTTCGCTTTCGACCCCAAACTTTCTAACGCCGTGCCCGCCTATAGCGAGGTGTCCGAAGAGGTCGTGGATGCGCTCGTCCATTCGAGCTCTCTCCCGCTGCTTGTCGCCGCAATTGTATTTTCAATTTGGGGCGTATCGGTCTATCTGCGCTGTTTGGACTATGTGTTGCGCCGCCGCCTTGTTGCCATCGCCACCATCTGCGCCCTGTGGATGATCGAAGTCATTCTCAAGTACAAGTCGTTCACGCCGTTCTATGCCACCGTGCTGTGGTACCTGTACTACGTGCCCATGACGCTCATTCCGCTGCTCTACCAGTTGTGTGGTTTGCGCCTTGCGGGTCTGGAGCAACACCGCCTGGGTCGCCGCTACTGCGCTGCGCTGTGGATTGTGGCCATCCTGCTTATCGGATTTGTGCTCACCAACGATTTTCACCAGCAGGTCTTCCACTTTGACCGTACAAGCGACACCTGGAGCAACGATTACACGTACGGCTGGGGTTATTTTGCCGTCCTCGTGTGGACGGCCTTTGACTTCGTGGCCTTTTTTATCCTGGTTGGTCGGTCCTCGTCCTTTCGCATCCAACGTTTCTCGGGCACGGCGGCGCTCGTGCTGCTGGGCGGCGCGTTCTTTGCTATCTCATATGCGTTGCGCGTGCCCTGGGCATGGAGACTCAACTTCTCGCTCATCTATTGCGTTCTGTGCGTGGTGGCGATGGAAATCTGTCTCGATTGCGGTGTCATTCCGTCATATCACGACATCGCCGGCATTTTCGACACCTTGCCGCTTGACCTCAAAGTTCTAACGCGCGACCTGCAGGAAGTCTATGCCACGCCGGCGTCAAAGCCAATGCCGGTAGGCGTGCGCGAGGAGTTGCGGACCCAGGCGCACGGCCGCGCCCATGCCTTTGCCGTGGCGTCCGATCCCGATGTGATGTACCGTGCCTTTCCACTGCTGGGCGGATCGGCCCTGCTTGCCCAAGACGTGTCGGATCTCAACGAGCTTAACCGTGAACTGGCACATCGTCGCATGGAGCTGCAGCGTCAAAACGAGCTGCTCGCCGCCGACTACGACCTTAAGACGCACCTGGCAGACCAAGAGGCCGAGACCTTGCTGGTCCAAGACGTGGACCAGGCGCTTGCCCGCGCGCTCGAAGGGATGTACGACCTGCTGAGCTCGCTACCGCCGTTGACCGATGAATCGTCTTCGCACGAGCGTTACCGCATGCTGCAGCGCGCCAAGATGCTCGTCGCCTATTGCAAGCGCAAAGGGTCGCTCACGTTGGCACAGCACGGGGAGAGCGGTTTTGATCGCGACCGCATTCAGCTCATTGCCAACGAGCTCGCAAGCGACCTGCGCACCATCGATATCGATTGCGCCTCGATTATCGCCATACGGCGCCCGATGCACGCCAGTACGGTAAGCGCCCTGTACGACTGCGTGTATGACTTTGCGTTTTTTGCCTACACCACCGACCATCCGGCGCTTATGTATCACTTGGGCGACCATGACCGGTGCAGTGTCGAGCTGCGTGCCACGCTTTTTTCCAACGATGATGAAGATCTTTCGCAGACGCCCGCTGCGCAAGAGCTCGAAAGCGCTCTGCAAGGGCGCAACGTGGCATACCGCCTTGAGGGCGAACCCGGCCAGTTGCGTATGATCGTGTTGATGCCGCGGGCGGGTGAGTGACGATGCAGATTTCGCTCATCCTTCCCCAAATCGTTGCACTCGATATTGTCTTTGCCCTGGCTGCGTGCCTGCAGACGATCCACGTTCCGCTCATCGCATCGCGCCGCTCGTCCTATAACCGTAAGGCGGTTTGCACCTACGAGGCGAGCCTCGTGCTTCACCTGGTGGTTTCGGCGCTTATCCTGTTCGCGTCGTCTGGCTCGTATCTGGTGGCGCCGCTTGACGTTTGCGCCAGGGCAATGGGCGGAGCGCTGTGGCTCAATGCCGCAATCTTTGCCTATGGCGTGGTGCTTATGGTGCGCTATCGTCGCCCCGTCATGCTGGTCGAGCTGCTGCTTGTTGTCGCCGTGACGCCGCCGGTGGTTTTTGCCATGGGCTCGGCGTGGACCGTTGTCCTTATCGCAGAGGGAGCGTTCTTCCTGTTCCGTTCCATCGCGGCGCTCTTGATGGACGTCCGTAACCGCCAGGAGGATATCACCGCGTTCTCGACGATCGAGACCATCAACGTGATTCCCGTGGGCATCCTGTATCTGGACCCGAGGGGCCGTCCGCTGCTCATGAACCGCTGCATGCGCAAAAACCTGGTGGAGCTTCATATGCCCACCGACCTAGGCGATATGAGCGGTACATGGAACGGCCTGCGCAAACTCAGCATGCAAATGCCCGAAAGCAGCCAGAACCGCGTGCGGATTAATCTGGACCGCTTTGGTGAGGCGCGGGCGGTGGTCGAGGTTTCTCCCGCCGAGATTCGCTTGTTTGTGCACGATAACGTTATGGTTTCGGGCCGCCTCTTTGAGCGCATTATCGGCCTGGATGTAACAGAGTATGCGCATGCTCATGATCGCCTAGCGCAAGCCAACCACCTGCTTGAGCTTGCGGGCCAAGAGCTCCAAGCCCAGATCGAAGAAGTCAAAAAAGTTGCTGACAATGCGGCCTATCTGCGTATGCGCGCTCGCGTGCACGACGTGATCGGGCAGCGCCTGTCCATCCTCCATCGTTATCTGGAGGAGGGGCGCCTGGATGACGAGTCGCTCGAGCAGATCGACCCGCTGCTGCGCTCAATTGCCGCCGATTTGCGCAGTGGCGGTGCCAGCGAGCCTGCAGAGCAGCTGGGTGATATCGTCCATGCTTTTGGCCTGGTGAGTGTGCAGATCGATGTTGAGGGTGCGCTGCCTGAGGACGCGCGTGTCGCCGCCGCATTTTTGCAGATTATCCGTGAGGCCTCGACCAATGCCACCAAGCATGCACAGGCCCATCGGGTCCATGTGCGCCTGTGGCGGGAGACGTCGGAAGACAGCGCTGTTGCGCGGATGACCGTTTCTAACGACGGCGCGCCTGCACCCGTATCGTATCGCGAGGGAACGGGTATCCCAGGTATGAGGCATGTCGCGCAAGATCTGGGCGGCTGCCTGGAAATCCATGCCGCCCCGCCCTTTACGCTTGCGGTGTCCATCCCGCTCAACGCCAGCGCCACAGCTCAAAGGAGAAGCTCATGATCCGCGTCCTTATAGTCGAAGACCAGGCCATCCTGCGCGAGAGCCTGGCGCGTTCCGTTGGCGACCAGCCCGATATGACCGTTGTTTCCGCCATTGCCGATGCTTCCGAGGCCTTGGGTGTCGCGCTCAAGGAGCGCCCGGACATGATACTGATGGACGTATGCACCGAGCATGATTCCAACGGCATCGTGGCGGCGGCGCGCATTAAAGAACAACTGCCCGAGTGCCGCGTCATTATCATGACCGGCATGCCCGAGATCACCTTTGTCGATCAGGCCCGCGAGGCGGGCGTCGATAGCTTTGTGTACAAGAACGTCGGTATCGACGAGTTGTTCGCCGTGATGCGCTCCACGCTGGCGGGCTATTGCACGTTTCCCAAGCCGCCCGAGAGTATTTTTTCGGGTACGGCGGCACTCGACGATGTTGAGCTATCGATTTTGCGCCTTGCCTGCGAGGGCAAGAGCCGTCGCGAGATCGCGGCCGAGCTGTTTATGAGTGAGGGCACCATCAAGCGTCGCATCTCGGAGATCCTCAACAAGACCGGCTACGACAACATCATGCGCTTGGCCGTGCGCGCAGTAACGGAGGGCAGCATCGTTCCCAATATGGAGCGCTAGCGCTCGTTACGCATCGGCACAAAAACGACGGGGCCGCAGGATCAACTCCTGCGGCCCCGCCTGACATGTGCGCGGATGTATCTGCCAATCCGCGGCCGTCGATGTCTGCCGCTACGCGATGGTTGCGCTGTAGGAGGCGACGTCCTCGTAGGAATCGGTCAGGTAGGCGTCGATGCCGATGGTCGTGTTGACCAGGTCGTCAAGGCTGTCAAGCTCGCCGTTCGAGAACGTGAATTCCTCGGTGGCGTTGGTGCCGGGCATCAGGTGAGCCGAGAACCAGGGGTCCTTCATGGTGCCGTTGACATTGGTCTTGCCGGAGGGAGCGTAGAAGGTCAGGTCCTTGTCGCTCTTGTTGGTGATGTTAACGACAAAGCCGATGTCGCCCCAGTCGTCCTTGAACTTCTCGGTGATGGTGATGGTGCACAGGTCGTCATCGGCGACGGTGACGGCGGGGGAGATTTCGATGCTCTGGACGTCGTCGTCTTCGACGGCCTCATCGATCTCTTCTTCCTTCTCGGCGTTCTCGCGATCCTTCTTCACCGTACCGGACAGGTCCTTGTCGGACTTCGTAAAGACGAGTTCGTCCCCGTCAGCCTCGAGGACGAGCTTGCCGTCCTTGAGCTTCATGTCCTGCGAATCGCCGTCGGCGGTGATGGTTGCGGTGGTGGCGTCCTTGGCCTCCCACTTAAGGTCGACAACCTCAAGGAACAGGTCGAGGGAACCCGTGCCGTCCTCATCGAGGATCAGGATGCAGTTGACGCCCCACTCCTCGAGCATGTCCATGTACTCATCGGTCAGCTCTTCGCCCTCCAGGGTTCCGCCCGAGAACTTCCAGCTGCCGACGAAGTTGGCCTTGGGGTCCTTGCCGCCGCCGCTGCAGCCCGTCAGGGCAAAGGCGAGCGCCAAAACGCATGTCAGAAATGCGAGTGCGGACTTTTTGAACGTTGTCTTCATGGTGTCCTCCTTCTTGTGTGAAAACCCATAGAAGCAAATGCGGGGGTGGCGGAACCCCCGCCGATTACCAGATAAAGGGGCTAGGGCCGGGGTGTTCCGCAGTTGCTGCAGAACTTGCCGCCGTTTTCGCTACCGCAGTTGGGGCAGAACCACTTGGCCGGTGCCGGGGCGGGTGCGGGGCTACCGCACTCGGGGCAGAACTTGCCGGTGTTGGTGGCGCCGCAGCTGCAGGCCCATGTGCCGGCCGCAGGTGCGGGGGCGGGTGCCGGAGCCGGCTGCGGGGCGGCCTGCTGCTGTGCCTGGCCGGCGGCGAACAGCTGGCTGGCGTTCATGCCGCCCATGCCACCTGCCATGCCCATGCCCATAAAGCCGGCCATCGCGCCGTTGGGGTTGGCCGCCGCCGCGCGCATCGCGTCGCTCTGGGCGCTGGCAATGTTGGCTGCTGCCATGGTGGGATCGCGCATGACCGCGGCCTTCTGCAGGTCCTTGATCATCTGCTCGTCTTCTTGCGAGGCGGCGATGGAGTTAACGCCAAAGCTCACGATCTCGACGCCGCGCAGGTCGCGCCAGTCGGCGGAGAGGACCTCGTTGAGCGCGCGGGCGAGCTCGGTGGTGTGACCGGGGATAGCGCTGTAGCGGATGCCCATCTCCGAAATCTTGGCAAAGGCGGGCTGCAGGGCGGTGAGCAGCTCGGACTTAAGCTGGCTGTCGATCTTGTCGCGCGTATAGCTATCGGTCACGTTGCCGCACACATTGGTGTAGAACAGCAGCGGGTTGGTGATGCGGTACGAATACTCTCCGTTGCAGCGCACGGAGATGTCAACGTCCAGGCCAATGTTGTTGTCGACCACGCGGAAGGGCACGGGCGAGGCGGTGCCGTACTTGTTGCCGATAATCTCCTTGGTGTTGATAAAGTAGACGCGCTGGTCCTTGCCGGCGTCGCCGCCAAAGGTAAAACGGCTGCCGATATTGGCGAAGGTCTCCTTGATGGAGTCGCCCAGGTTACCGCTAAAGACGCTCGGCTCGCTGCCGGTATCGAAGACGAACTCACCGGGCTCCAGCGCGACTTCGATGATCTTGCCGTTTTGCGCCACGAGCATGCCCTGGCCGTCGTTGACGGCGATGACCGAGCCGTTGGAGATGACGTTGTCCTCGCCGCGCGTGTTGGAGCTGCGGCCGCCGGTGCGCTTACTGCCCTTGCAGGCCAAGACGTCAGCGGGCATCGATTCGCAATAGATAAATTCCTTCCACTGGTCGGCCATGACGCCGCCGGCAGCACCCAATCCAGCTTTCAAGAGTCCCATGGTGATCTTCCTTTCTCGTCAAAGGCCGGGTGGTATTGGTCAGAATGGTTAATCGTCCTTGTTGTCCTTCATGACGACCGAGGTCTCGGTATGGCTGAAGGTGTCGTGCTTCTCGGTCAGGTCGAAGTCTCCGCAGTAGTAATCGGCGTGGGTGGCCTCGTTGGCTGTCTTGAGCTGGCCTACCAGCAGTACGTCCGCGATGATTACGATGATCAGCGGCGCGACGATGTTGATGAGGATGCCTTCGATATCAAAGGTGAGGTAGTCTGGATCGAAGGCATTCCCACCCATAAAGAGAATCTGGGAGAGGACAAACCCGATCACAAAGAACAGCACCGAGGCGATAGCAAGCTTGGGCTTGGAACAGGGGAGCTCGCCGACCATGCGGCCGGTTTGGCCGTTCATGGCAAACAGGTAGCTCTTGCCGTTCCACGAGGTAGAGAGCATCCAGACGGGGAACAGGGCGTAGTTGCTGTCTTCCCAGGTGTAGTCGAGCTGCTTGCTTTCGACCGTGGCGTCGTCGTACTCGTCGATGACGGTCTCACGCAGGGCCGAGATCGTGCTCTCCTCCATGCGGCGCTCGGCGCGCGCCTTGCAGGTCTCGCAGTCCTCGTCGTAGCGGTTGGCGATGTAGCCGGGCATATAGGCGACCGAGAACGGACGCAGCGCATCGTAGTCAAACGGTTCGATGGCGTCCATGTGGCCGTCGGGCATCTTGGAAGATCCGTCGACGGGCACGCGCTCAAACGAGATATTGCCCTTACGGTAGGCATCGTAGTGGTCGGTGGTCGTGACGGTGCGGTCGGATTCCTCGGTCACGGTCTCGTTGGTCGCGTCAAAGTACACTTCGCCGTCCACGCGGGCGCCGTAGAGCCAAAACGGCACGTAGACGCCTTGGACCTCGTCGATGTGGTTGCCGGTGACAAAGCTCTTGGGCAGCAGGATCTTGCCCTTGTAGTGTTCCTTGAGCGCGGCCATGACATCGTCGCGCCCGAGCTTAAACGGAATCACCAGATCGGGCGAGAAATCTCCCGAGAGCTGGCCGGGTGCCACGGCGGAGTTGCCGCAGTACGGGCAGGTGGTAACGGCGACAGTGCCGTCCGAGACCAGCTCGGCGCCGCACGACGAGCAGATATAGCCGGCGTTTTGGGCGAGCTCCTGCACCGCGTCGTCGGCGACGGGCTTTGGCGTTGCGGCTGCGGCATCGGCTTTGGCGTCTGCCTTGTCCTGGCGCTCGCGATAGAGGGGCTCGACTTCTTCGACTTCAAAGCGCGAGTCACAGTAGTCGCAGACGAGCTTTTGCTCGGCGCTGGCAAAATGCAAGGGGCCACCGCAGGCAGGGCACTGATAGTTAACGCTCTCGAAGGCCATGATCGGTCCTTTCGCTGCCGGAGGCTATGCGCCGATGGCGCCGCCGCAGTATTCGCAGCGCCCACTGGCATCGGGAATGGTGGTGGCTCCGCAGAAGGGGCAGGTCACCGCGGTCTTGGGGGCCTTGGCGGCCACGACGCTGTCGCGCGTCTCCTGGCGCAGCTGCACCAGCGCGTCGCGGACCTCGGTTGCCTGGCGCTTGGCCTCGCGGTATTCGATGGAGCCGCGCTGATCGATGGTGGAGTCGTTCACGCGCAGGTTGATCTCGGTAAAGTACGGCGTGTTGACGTGGATGGTCAGATTAAAGTCGTAATCCAGGTCGTAGCGCGGCGGGTTGTAGCTCTCGCGCTCGCCGTCCTTGGTCTCGCGATAGATCTCGGTGCGATGCTCGTCGATATCCATATCGCAGCCGAGTACCTGCGAGAACTCGATGATGTCGGGATTGGCGTCGCGCCAGCGGCTCTGCGAAGTGATGATCAGCAGGCCCGCGTCCTCATCGAGCATAATATTGGTGCGCCCGGCAGAAAGCGTGCGCGTGGGGTTGAACGAAGACAGGCGTTCGGCGTTGGCCTCGCGGTAGGCGAGTTGCTCACGGATGTCGTCCGCGGTGCTGTAGCGATAGCCGTGAAAGTAGGGGGAGAGCTTGCCGGCGCACTCTTTGCACAGGTAGCCTTCATTGATTTTTGTCTTACCTAGAAGTCCCAGCTCGGTACCGCAAATCGCGCACTCTTTCTTCTCGAACATCTTGTCAAAGAAGCCCATGGCTGCCTCCCATCAACTGGTAGCGTGTGTCACTTTTGATGATGGGGGAGTGCGCGATCCTTCGCGATACCCAGACGGCTCAAGGAGTCTCCACAACTGGGACACATGGCCCATTTTTCATCCGACACATAGGGACACTCCTTGCTGCGGGTAGTCATTGGGCACTCATTGGGGACGTACTTCAATGAGTGGCAGTTGGAGACACTCCTTGCCGAGCTAGAGGCCGCGCGTGTCCCTTCTGGTCCATGAGGCTCAAAACCGCGGTGTGACGTGAACGGCTGGGGTCAAATTTGCAGCATTTCAAGCCTGGCTTCGATATTGAGACTGGTTCTTTATTAAAATAGATTTCCAGACAATTGAGCGACTGGGGGTTAACCATGGGGGACATGGGAGACACAACCGCATATTTGCGTCGGGGCATTCGGGAGATTATATGCCTGGCGCTGTTCTTCTTCACGTTTTTGGCGTGCGAGTATCTCTTTGACGTGCGCATGGCCGAGTTCGTGTCTCCGGACGAGGTTGTTATTTATGAGAGCCTTGTTATCGGCGCGAGCGTGATTGGCTTTTTTGTGCGTCCTATTCTGTACTATCGCCGTCCCCATGCCATTGAAGCAACGAGTGACGTTACGGGCGTTTTGCTGGTGGCGGCATTGCTGCTGTTGATTATGGCGGTTCAGGTTGAGGTGATAATTGCCGGCGGTTTGGTGGCGTGCTGCGCGCTGGGCTACTGCGGATCGACTACCCATGCAAACTTTGCGCGGCGCTTTGCACGGACGCCCTGCTTGGCGCGTGCGGCTGCACTTTCCTACGCCATGGGCGTTCTGGTGCAGGTGCTCAACCACATGGTGATGCCTGCCGGCATTCCTCAGCAGGCTGTTCTGGTCGTCTGCGCGATCGCGCAGGTGGCGTCGCTCCACGGTGCCCGACGCGCCAAGCTGCGCGACGAGTCCGATCCCAGCTTTGAACCCAGTGTTGCCGGGCTTTCGGTAGATGCTCTGGAATATGGCGCCAAGTGGCATGACGATCCCGAGGCAAAGGCGGCATTCCGCCGCACTGCAGCTCGCTTGACCGTGGCGACAGCGTATCTTTCCGTCGTATTCGCCGCTCTCAACGCGGGCCTCACGACCCTGCATGCTACCGGAGCCGTTGATTTGGGTGACTGGCCGCGCCTGCTGCTTGTCGTGAGCTCGTTGGCCGCCGGCGTCCTATTTGACCTGCGCGGCCGTTCGTATATGAATATCGGCATGACATGCGCCGCCATGTTGTCTACGCTTTCGTTTTTTGTGCTCATCGTCGAGGGCAATGGCGGCAACGAGCTTGCTGCCACGATCATCTTTTATCTGGGCTCGGGCTTCTTTGTGGTGTTCTTTACCACAAAATTCGCCGCCATCTCGCTCTATGCGCGCTGGTCATATTTTTGGCCGTGCATGGGCCGCGTCGTCAACAACGTGTGCTCGATGCTCGTGACGGCGCCGGCAGTGGCGATTATTTTGAGTCAAAACGTGCTGGCTGCAGTCGGCGCGGCGCTCGTGATGTTTGTGGGTATTGCGATTACGCTGCTGGGGCAGTTGGGGCAACGAGCCGATGATGCCGCGATGCGGGACGGACTGACGCTTGCCACCGACGATCTTGGTGGGGATCTTGCGCCCACATGCTCCGACCCCGAGCCCGTGGAGGCAGCGGAGCTCACGTCCGATGAACGCCTTGATGCCTTCGTCGCCACCTTTGGGCTTACAGAGCGCGAGCGCGATATTCTTGAGGTCTTGGTCGTTTCGGACCAGAGCGTTCAGGACATCGCCACAACGCTCTTTCTTTCGCGCTCCACGCTCTATCGCCACATTTCTTCGATCAACAAAAAGGCCGGTACCGCCTCGCGCGTGGCCCTCATCAACTTCTTCTGGTCCTGGACGCCCAAGGACTAGCTAATCTCCCAATAAGTTGCGGTGGAATAGTCCCTAAATTAAAGTCACGGGGCTTTAAACAGGAACTATTTCACCGCAACTGCTGGGGGGATAGACTGCGGCGGCGGCAGAGGCAACGGCAGCGGCGTTGGCAGCTGTGGTAGTGGCAACGGCAGCTGGCAGGGTGTTTTCCGTCTACTTGCTACAGCAGCTCGCCGTGGCGGGCAATGTAGCGGCGCTTCGCCAGCTGGGTGAGCGCGATATAGGCGGTAACGATGCCAATGAGCAGCCCAAAAAAGCTCGTGGGCAGCGGCATGAGGCCGAGCGCATCGGCGATGGGGCTTGCCGGCAGCCAGGTGACGAGCGCCAGGCCCAGCACGGTAAGAACGCACAATGCGGGCGCGGCGTGGTCGCGCGGGCTCGGCAGATGCGGGGAGCGCAACATGTGGACCACGAGTGTCTGCGACCACATGGACTCGACAAACCAGCCGCTCTGGAAGAGCGCAGCAAAGGTCGCCATACCCGCGACGTCGCCCGCGGTGGCAAGCTCGGACCAGCTTGCGTCCACGGCGGCGGGGCACACGACAAAGAAGAGCGCGGCGAAGGTCACGATGTCAAACAGCGAGCTCACGGGGCCCAGCTCGAGCATAAAGCCCTTGATGGACGCGGCGTCCCAGGCACGCGGGCGGGCAGTCCAGGCGTCATCGACGGTGTCCCACGGCAGTGCGATGCACACGATCTCGTAGACCAGCGACAGCAGTACCAGCTGCAGGGCGCTCATGGGCAAAAACGGCAAGAACAGGCTCGCGACGGTCACGGACAGCACATTGCCAAAGTTGGAGCTCACCGTGGTCTTGAGGTACTTGAGCAGGTTGCCGTAAGTGCGGCGGCCTTCGATGATGCCGCGCTCGAGCACGCCCAGGTCCTTCTGAAGCAAGATGATATCGGCGGATTCCTTGGCAATATCGACGGCCGAATCGACCGAGATGCCGCAATCGCTCGCACGCATGGCGGCGGCGTCGTTGATGCCGTCGCCCATAAAGCCCACGGTGTGGCCGAGCATCTCGCGCATGACACGTACCAGGCGCGCCTTCTGCAGCGGCGAGAGCTTGGCGAAGAGGTGGGTTTTCTCGGCGCGCTTGGCAAGTTCGGCGTCATCGAGCGCATCGATCTCGGAGCCGAGCAAGACGTTGCTCGCATCGATACCAATCTGCTCGCAGACGGTGGCGGCGACGCGGTCGTTGTCGCCGGTTAGGACCTTGACCGCCACGCCCTTGGCCTCGAGGGTGGCGACGGCGCCCGCGGCACTTGCTTTGGGCGGATCGAGGAAGGCCAAAAAGCCCATCAGCACCATGTCGCACTCGTCGGCGATGCCAAACTCGCCCACGCAGCGCGGATTGGTCTTCTGCGCCACGGCAATTACGCGTAGGCCCTCGGCGTTAAGTCCGGCGATCTGCTTGCGAATCTGGGCGAGCTTCTCGTCGGTGAGCGGCTGAGCGATGCCATCGATCTCGACAAAGGAGCAGATCTCGAGCATTTCCTCGGCAGCGCCCTTGGTAACCATCTGGGTTTTGCCTTGGGCGTCGGCGACAACTACGCTCAGGCGACGGCGCGAGAAATCGAAGGGAACCTCGTCGACCTTGGTGTAGCGGTCGCGCAGGCTCTGGCCCAGCATGGAATCGGGTGCGACGGTCGAGGGCGTCACATCGGCACGGTCGATTACGGCCAGGTCGATAAGATTTTTGAGGCCGGTCTGGAAGAAGCTGTTCAAAAACGCATGGCGCAGCACGCGCGCGTCCTCGTTGCCATCGGTGTTGAGGTAGCGCTCGAGCACGATGCGGTCTTCGGTGAGGGTGCCGGTCTTGTCGCAGCACAGCACGTCCATGGCACCGAGGTTTTGGATCGCCGGCAGCTCCTTGACGATAACCTGGCGGCGGGCAAGGTCCTTGGCGCCCTGCGACAGGCTCGTGGTCACGATGACGGGAAGCATCTGCGGCGTGATGCCCACGGCCACGCTCGTGGCGAACAGCAGCGCGTCGATGACGTTGCCCTTGGTGGCGGCGTTGATGGCAAAGACGGCCGGAGCCATAACGAGCATGAGGCGTACGAGCAACATGGAGACGCTCGAGACGCCGCGATCAAACGCGCTCTTCTCGCCGCGCCCGTTGAGCATCTTGGCGATGCCGCCCAGGTAAGTGTCCGAGCCGGTGGCAACGACAAGCGCCATGGCGGTGCCGTTTTGCACGGAGGTGCCGGTAAAGACGATGTTCTTGCAGGCAGAGAGCGGCAGCGCGGAGCTATCGGCACCCTCGACGACGGTGGCGGCGGTCTTTTCGATGGCCTCGCTCTCGCCGGTGAGCGCGGACTCGATCACAAATAGGTCGCGCGCGGTGATGATGCGGGCATCGGCCGGCACCATATCGCCGGCAGAGAGGCGGATTACATCGCCGGGGACGAGCTCGTCGAAGGGGATCTCGATGCGCTCGCTGTCGCGCAGGGCGGTACAGGTGTTGGAGACCAGGTCCTTAAGGGCTTCGGCCGCATTGCCGCTGCGGGCTTCCTGGATAAACTTCATGCCGCCCGATACCAGCAGCATGATGCCGATGACGATGACCGTGGAGGGATCGCGCTGCGGCTCGGGCACGGCGAGTACGTCGATGTAGAGCGAGACCAGCGCGAGCGCGGCGAGGATGCCAGCGAAGGGATCGATGAACGCGTCGGCGATGCGGCGCGCGAGCGTCTTGGTCGGTGCCTCGATGGTGTTGGGGCCAGAGGCGTCCAGACGCTCGGTTGCCTGCTCGGCGGTGAGGCCGTTTGCCGTGGCGTCGAGCAGCACGAGGGCGTCCTCGGCGCTATGGGTAGCGGCGAATATGGTGTTTTTGGACAGGCCGGTGTGAGCGGCAGGGCGCGCCGTGCGACGGCGCTTGGAGATAGCTTCGAGTACCGTGGCGGTTTTGAGCATCAGCATAGGGTCCTCCTTGTTGAAGGGAGTTAGCGTACGTGTCGTATTTGCTTCAAAAAACCTAGATGTCGCTCACGTCATGCTCTCGAACCACCACAAAGGGGACAGGCACCTTTGTGGTGGTTTTGACGATCGATTCGTGGCGCTTATGCGTGTGCGGAATCCTCGCGGCGTGCCGAGGGCAACATGCAGGTTTTTCGACTATGACTGCCTTCCATGGCACACCTCCTTAAGGCTGGGCGCAGCGCGCTTTGGGTATCTCGTACCCGTTTTAATCCGCCCGTATTCTTGATGAGGGGGGGTTGCAATGTCAACCCCATTGTTCGGAAAACCATTGTCGCTGATAAAGCCTTTACAGAATACCGTGGCCTCAAAGCGCGCCCGCATCGACGCCCTGCCTGCGCTAAACTGGAGGGCACGTACGCGATTACGAGAGGAGCCCGCATGGAGGCTTACAAGCAAGAGTTCATCAAGTTTATGGTCGAGTCCAACGTCCTTAAGTTCGGCAGCTTTACGCTCAAGAGCGGCCGTCAGTCCCCGTTCTTTATGAACGCCGGCGCTTACGTGACGGGCTACCAGCTCAAGAAGCTGGGCGAGTATTACGCCCAGGCCATCCACGATAACTTTGGCGACGACTTTGACGTGCTGTTTGGACCGGCCTACAAGGGCATTCCCCTGGCCGTCGTGACCGCCATTGCCTACCACGAGCTGTACGGCAAGGAGGTCAAGTACTGCTGCGACCGCAAGGAGGCCAAGGACCACGGCGCCGACAAGGGCAACCTGCTGGGCTACGAGCCCCAGGACGGCGATCGCGTGGTCATGGTCGAGGACGTCACCACCAGCGGCAAGTCCATCGACGAGACCTATCCCAAGGTCAAGGCTGCTGCCGATGTCGAGATCAAGGGCCTCATCGTGTCTCTCAACCGCATGGAGGTCGGTAAGGGTGGCGTGACCACCGCTCAGAAGGAGATCGAGGCCAAGTACGGTTTCCCCGTCGCGAGCATCGTCTCCATGGCCGAGGTCGTCGAGACCCTCTACAACCACGAGATCGACGGCAAGGTTGTCATCGACGACGAGCTCAAGGCCGCCATCGACGCCTACTACGAGCAGTACGGAGTCAAGTAGGTTCCGCCGTTTTGCCGAACGGCGGACCGGTCGACGCTGCGCGGGCCGCATTTGGACAATCTGACGTTCAACTTCAAGGGCGCGACCAGAAGGTCAGCGCCCTTTCGTTTCACGTCACCTTGTCTCAAATGCGGCCCGCTCGCTGTCGCTGCCAAGACATCGGCGTTGCCGCGGTAGTCGTTGGGGACGTTCTTAAACGACTAGTCATTGGGGACGTTCTTGTTTGACTAGTCGTTTAAGAACGTCCCCAATGACTAGGCAGAAATGGGCGTGGATAATCTCCCGGTTTTGACCTGTGTGCGGGCTCAAAGTGGGAGATTATCCACGCTCGTTAGTTAAGCGTCCAAAAATCCACGCTCGTCGCTACTTGAGCCCGGGCAGGCGGGTGTAGGGAAACGAGCGCTCCAGGAATTCGGAGCAGCGGACGTAGTCTTTGGCGAAGTAACTGCTGTAGAGCGAATCGAGCACGTATTGCACGGCGATGTGGCTCGCGAACTGTGTGATGCGATGCGTCATGCTCTCGTGGTCACTCACCGTAAGGTAGGCGGCAAAGCCAGGGTGAATGCGCGCGCAATGAGGCGTGCCGATGACGACGACCGGGACATGCCGACTGCTGAGGATCGGCAGGATATCCTTGAGGTTGGGGGCAAGGCCACTGTAGGAGATGGCGATTGCCACATGGTCGGGGCCCGAGGCAAGCGCCGTGCGCACCTGGGCTTCGGAATTGTCGTGGCACGTTGCGCTTTTACCGGCGGAGAGCAGGCGATCGCGGAACATTCCCGCTGGATAGAGGTTGTGCGAGCCCGTGTAGATGTCGACCTGTCGGGCGTTCGCGATGAGCTTGGCGGCGTGGTCAAGCTGCGTGGGGTCGAGCAGCTCCTGCGTTTCGGCCAGCGTGGTCTGGTAGAGCCCCTCCATGCGTTCCATAACCTGCGCAGGGGTGGACGTAGCGTCGAAGGGAAAGTTGATGTCCACGTCGCAGCGGTTTCCCGCCTCGGTTGCCAAGCGAATAAGCTCGACTTTGAGGTCTTTGAAGCCCTCGAGGCCGAGCTTTTTGCAAAAACGGTGCACGCTTGCGACCGAAACGTTGGTGCGTGCGGCAAATTCCTTAATAGAAAGCACGCGGATGTCCTCGCCGATGGCAAGGGCTGCAATGCCGAGTTGCTGCTCGGTGGGGGTGAGGCCCTGCGCCTCGGAAATCTTGCGTTTGATATCCATGCGAACTCCCACACTCGCCAAGCCTGCCAAAAAGGGACAGGCTTATTTTGGCACGTTTCGGTCGGTATCAGGAAGTGTCAGGGGCGGGGCGGCGGTCCGTGGGCGCGAAAAGAAGTGTCGGGTTTGGCGCGCCCGCTTCTGTCCGTCCCGTGCGCAGGCGATACTCGGCTTATCGACCCGCGATGCAAAGGAGATGCTCATCCCACGAGCACTACCGGGAAGGGCTCTCGATTCGCGCCCTCACCTTAGCAATTTGACCATTTGGCACTATAATCACCATAGGCATGCGCATGACGTTGCGCTTAATCAAGAGGAGAAAACGTATGGGTCTGTTTGATATGTTCAAGAAGAAGGCTGAACCCGCGGCTGCTGCTGCTCCGGCCTCCATCTCTGCTTTTGCCGGCGCCGACGTGCTGTGCTCGCCTGTCAAGGGCAAGGTCATCAAGATGGCTGACGTTCCCGATCCCGTCTTTGGTGGCGAGGTCCTGGGCAAGGGCTGCGCCGTGTGGCCCGAGGATGACCTGGTCTATGCTCCCTGCGACGGCAAGGTGACCGTCACCATGGGTCACGCCGTGGGCCTGCAGTCCGATAGCGGCATCGAGGTTCTGGTGCACGTTGGCGTCGATACCGTCAACATGAATGGCGACGGCTTCGAGGGCTTCGTCAAGGCCGACGACGTCGTGAAGGCCGGCCAGCCCATGCTCAAGATCGATCGCGCCAAGATCGCCGCTGCCGGTTACAAGGACTGCGTCGTCGTGGCCGTGTCCAACACCGCCGAGTTTGCCGATGTCGAGCTCGCCGTCGAGGCTGAGTCCGCCGTCGCCGCCGGCGATGCCATCGTCAAGGTCGTCCGCAAGTAAGCTGTAGCGTCCAGAGGATGTTTTAGGGTGGTTGGATTGTCCGGCCACCCTTTTTATTAGACCGGGTGCACACGTTTTATTGCGCGTTGTGCAAGTCTACAGACCGTTCGGATGCTAAAACGAACCGACCGCGCCTTCGTACTGCCGAGGGTGTTCATTAGTTGATAGTATGGGCCTACCTTATTACAACGTGCGCCGTGTCCGGGAAGCGCGGTGCCGCTCATTGGGAGGAACAACATGAAAAAGAAGCTGCTGCTTGCGCCCCTCATGGCCGTCTTGGTTGCGTGCGTGGTCCTGCTTTCCGGCTGCGGAGGCCCTTCGGTCGAGGAGCTCATCACCAAGGACCTTACGACTCAGTTTGATGAGGTTAAGAATGGCGGAGACGATTTCCTCGCCGGTCTGGAAGAGGCTTCGGGCGACGAGTTCGAGCAGCTGGGCATCGATCCCAAGGAGTATGCCAAGAGCTATCTCGAGGGCTTTGACTACAAGATCGGCGACGTGACGGTCGACGAGGACAAGGGCACCGCAACTGCCGAGGTTACCATTACCTGCAAGTCAATGAACCAGATCGTTGAGGATTTTGCCACCCAGTACCAGGAGAAGGTCGCCGCGCTCGATTCGATGCCTTCCGATGACGAGTTGTACAAGATGGCCGGTCAGGTCATGGTTGATGTGACCAAGGCTGCTAAGACCAAGGACACCACGGTCACCTTCAAGTACACCGCCAATGACGATGGCGAGTGGTCTGCTGACGATTCCGCAACCAACGAGATGATGAATGCGATGATGAACTAGTTCGTTGCGGCGTTTTACCAAACGCCGCAACTGCTCGACGCTGCAAACGCCCCTAAGCGGCAATCTGACGTTCAATTTCAAGGGCGCGACCAGAAGGTCAGCGCCCTTTCATTTCACGTCACCTTGCTCGCTTAGGGGCGTTTTCGCTGTCCGTCCTCTACCTGCGACGTCGCCATTGCTGGAGTGGTCATTGGGAAGGCGGCACTTGGGGACGTTCCTTTTCTGTCGGCAGTTGGGGACACTCCTTGCGCCAGCGTTGCATCGAGTGGTCGGGAAAATGTGGCCCGGTTTTTGGCCGAATTCCGGGTCGCGGTTTCCGGATGGGGTGGGTTGCGGAAAGTGCGACCCGGAATATTGTTCTGAAACGGGATGGCGTTTCCCCGACGCGTCTCAAACGGAAAGCGCATCCCATTCCGGAGCTCCAAAACGGGACGCGCTTTCCGCGCGGAAGAATTGTCGCAGCTACGTTAAGCGGTGCTGCTCGTTACTCGCCCAGAATCAGCGCCGCGAGCTCTTCCTGAGTGTCAACCACGTAGTCGGCGCCGGCTGCTTCGAGCTCTGCGCGGCCGCGGAAGCCCCAGCTAACGCCCGCGCTCTTGAGGCCGGCATTGTGACCGGTCAGAACGTCGACATTGGAATCGCCCACATAGAGCGTGGTTGCCGGGTCGGCGCCCAGCGCTTCCATCACATGCAGCGTGACGGGTGCTTCGGGCTTGGGCGGAAACGCATCGACACGGCCCTGGACCAGCGCAAAGCGGTCGGGACCAAAGTACTTCTCGATAAGCGGGGCCGCCGAAATATGGTCCTTGTTGGTGAGCACGGCAAGCTGAACGCCCGCTGCGCGCAGACGGTCGAGCATCTCAATCGTTCCGGCGTAGGGTGAGGTGTGGTCCTCCTTGTGCTCGCCGTAGTAAGCCCTAAACTCGGCAAGCGTCTGCTCAAACATGCGACCGTCGCCCGCATATTCGGCGGGCATAAAGCGCTCAACCAGCTTGAGCATACCGTTTCCCACCTTGTAGCGGTACTCGTCCACAGCAAACGTGGGCCAGCCGTGCATCTCGCAGGTATGGTTGCCGGCGGCCGCCAGATCCTCGAGCGTGTTGAGGATTGTGCCGTCTAAATCAAAAATCACATGGGAAAAAGCTGCTGCCATGAAAGCTCCCGTCATTGGGTTCCAAAACGCACATCATGATACTGGGCTGGCGTGTCGAGCGTGCTTGGAATCTGAATGTCTTTAACGGCATCG
Organism: Collinsella aerofaciens; assembly: GCF_039062365.1. Classification (GTDB taxonomy): domain Bacteria; phylum Actinomycetota; class Coriobacteriia; order Coriobacteriales; family Coriobacteriaceae; genus Collinsella. The sequence continues at coordinate 45,721 of NZ_JBCJBI010000005.1, read as the reverse complement.
AGACGCATCACGCTAGCCGTGCAATTCCGCCCTAGCAAATCCTCGGCAGCTGCTCTCCTACGAGCATGTCGAGGATGCGGGTCGAGCCCCAGCCGGTGCGTACGCGCACGGCGGGTCGAGCGTCCGGTCCAAGCGGCAGCACGCGGCCGATAATCGCGGCGTTCTCGCCGTAGCGGGCGGCACGCATGGCGGTTAGAGCCGCATCGGCCTGCTCGGCCGGCACCACGGCGACCATCTTGCCCTCGTTTGCCACCTGCAGCACATCATAGCCGAGCATCTCACAGGCGGCCTGCACATCGGGGCGCACGGGCGCGGCATCCTCGTCGATCTCCATGACAACGCCGCTGGCCTGCGCAAACTCATTGAGCGTGGATGCTAGGCCGCCACGCGTGGGATCGCGGAAGCATCGTGTGTCGGGGGCGGCGGCCAGCACATCGGCAATCAGGTGGTTGAGCGGCGCGGCGTCGCTCTCGATGTTGCTCGAAAACGCCAGGCCCTCGCGCTGGCTCATGATGGCGATGCCGTGGTCACCCAGCGTGCCCGAGACCAGGATGACATCGCCGGCCTGGCAGTTTGCTCCGCTGAGTGTCACGCCCGCGGGTACCTCGCCCACGCCGGCGGTATTGATGTAGACGCCGTCGGCCCCGCCGCGCTCAACCACTTTGGTGTCGCCGGTGATGATCGCCACGCCCGCCTCGCGCGCCGTCTCGGCCATGGTCTGCACGATCTGACGCAGCTTGTCCATGGGATAGCCCTCTTCGAGGATAAAGCCGCACGAAAGGTAACGCACATTGGCACCCGAGGTCGCGACATCGTTGACGGTTCCGCACACGGCGAGTCGGCCGATATTGCCGCCGGGGAAGAACTGCGGCGTCACCACAAAGCTGTCGGTCGACATGGCGATGCTCCCGCTCGCGGGTAGTGCGGCGACGCCGGCATCGTTGCCCTCGAGCAGCTCGGGCGACCCAAAGGCATCCAAAAAGACCTCGTCGATGATGCGTTTCATCATCTGGCCGCCGGAGCCGTGACCCAGCATGACGGTGCTATCGGTAACGCTATGGGACATATCGAAAACTCCAATCGTGGGTGGAATTATATGGGTGAGGCGCAGCGTCGACCGGTCCGCCGTTCGTTAGAGCGGCGGAACCTATTAGCCTCGGTAGCGGAAATATGCTGCGCAGCTGCCCTCGGAGCTCACCATGCAGGGGCCGACGGGATGCTCGGGTGTACAAGCGTGGCCGAACAGAGGGCAGTCGCTCGGCGTAATGGCTCCGCGCAACACGTCGCCGCAGCGGCATCCGCGCGGCTCGACTGTCGGTTCAATGGGCACGTCATAGCGGGGGCCGGCGTCAAAGCGCGAGAATTCGGGGCGGATGGAAAGGCCCGAGTTGGCAATCGGCCCCAGCCCGCGCCATGTGGTATCGCACGGCTCAAATACCTGCTCGACCAGCTGGCGCGCCACGGGATTGCCGTCGGCATTGACGCCGCGACGGTAGGCGTTGTCGATCGCGGGCTGCCCCTCGACAACCATCTGGACCAGCATGCAAATGCCCTGCAGAATGTCGACCGGTTCAAATCCCGTAACCACGCCCGGGGTCTTAAACTCGTCGACCAAAAAGCCAAAGGGGGCTAAGCCCGTGATAGTGGCGACGTGGCCCGGCAGGATAAAGCCGTCGATGGTGGTCTCGGGATCGTTGGCGATGGCGCGCAGCGCCGGCGGCGTGGTCTTATGGGCGCAGTAGACCGAGAAGTTCTGCAGCCCGCGTGCGTCTGCCTCCAGGATGGCGGCGGCGATGGTGGGAGTGGTGGTCTCAAAGCCCACACCCATAAAGATGACCGGGCGGTCGGGGCTTTGCTCAGCGATGTCGAGTGCGTCGAGTGGTGAGTAGACAATGCGGATGTCGCGCCCTGCCGCCTTTTGCGCGGCGAGCGAGGTGGACGATCCAGGCACGCGCATCATGTCGCCAAAGGTGGTGATGATGGCGCCGTCTATGTTGGCGAGCGCGATTGCATGGTCGATATCGCGGTTGGCGGTAACGCAGACGGGGCAACCCGGGCCGCTCAGCAGCTTGAGTCCCGCCGGCATAATGGAGCGAAAGCCATAGCGACCGATGCTCACGGTGTGCGTGCCGCAGACTTCCATAAGGTTGATGGCGCGGTCGCCGACAAGCTCGTTGATGCGCTCGATGAGCTCACGAGCAAGCCGTGGGTCGCGAAACGCTGAGAAATCGATGCCGGAATGTACCGGCTGCCCGATTGCCATTAGTACACCTCGGCAGGGTTGCTGGTCAGCTGATCTTCTTCGACCAGTTCGGTCATGGTATTGACCAGGTCAAGCGTCTCCCGCGCCTCTTGTTCGTCGACGATTTGGATTCCAAAGCCGGCGTGAACCAGGATGTAGTCGCCTATCTGAGCTGTCGGCACGAGCCTCAACGACACTGGACGCTCGATGCCCATCATGTCGACGGTCGCCCTTAGGTCATCGTCGCGTTTGATCACTTTACCGGGAACGGCAAGGCACATAATGTTCCCCTTTTATACGCTTTGCGCTGGATAGGCGCTTAATAATCTATCGTTTGATGGTAGCGCTCGAAGGGGGTCGCGGGCAAACGCGTTACGCCTGTGAGACGGCGGCGCGCAAGCAAGCAGGACTGCTTAACACAGTGCTGCCTGTGCAAGGCGGGCGCGCGCGATCGCCGCCTGACCGTAGGCGATGCAGCCGTCGTTGACGGGCACGGAGTGGGGAACCAAGACAGTGAGACCCATGCTTTTGAGCTCGCGGGTGAGGAGCTGGAGCAAAAGTCGGTTCATGAACACACCGCCCGAGAGCGCGACGGTGTCGAGGCCTTCGCGCGCACAGATTTCGCGTGCGATTCGTGCCGAAGAGCGCGCGATGGCGATATGGAACCCGAGCGCGAGCCGGTCAGCGGATTCTTCGGTCTCGATTCTGCTCAAAAGTGCCTCAAAAAGTGGCTTGGGGTCCAGAACGAAAGGGCTGTCCGAGGCAGCCTGGACAGTTAGTTCAGATTCGTATTTTTTAGAGCGGCTTTGGGTGGAAAAAGTCGTCTGTGAGGATTCCAAATGGGTCGATTTGGGGCCTATGCCGGGCACGCTTGCCGCAAATAAGGTGTCTGGAGAGCCTTTTTTGGCCAAATTTGAGGCAAAAATGCCAGATGAGGGGTTAGTAGTTAATACGTATCTGAACAAACTGTCCAGCGCCGTTGAGACGGATGCGGATACGCCCACCTGATTGCAAGCGAAACGGCTGATTTCGCCGTCAAGCGCGCGCCAGGCGGCGGCTTCGAGCTCGATGGCGGGTTCGCCCTCGTAGGTTGCAGTGCTGCAGATGCCCAAAATTGCCGCCGCGGCGTCAAACAGGCGGCCCATGCTGCTCGTGCGCGGGCTGTTGATGCTCCGCTCGATCATCGTTGCCGTCACGCTACGCGTTTGCTCGTCTAGGCCGCCCAAGAGCTGCTCGGCTCCCGGATGTTCAAGCAGGCTGAGTTCGCTGAGCAGGGCGAAGGCGTTGCGGCGGGCGTCACGCACGGAGGCCGCCCCGCCGGGGAGCGCCCAGGTGCGCAAATGTGCGGCGCGCTCAAAGCTGCCAAGGCTGGCAACAAGAAACTCGCCGCCCCAAATGGTCCCATCGGTACCGGCGCCGGTGCCGTCAAAGGCGATGCCAAGGACGCGCGCGTCGGTTGTAAGCTGGCCCACGGCGATAGCCTCTGCCATTACGCTCGCGATGTGCGCATGATGATGCTGGATTTCGATAAGCGGCAGATTGTGCTCCCGTGCCCGCTCACGCGCCCACTGGCTCGATAGATAGCTGGGATGTACATCGCAGGCTAAGGCGGCGGGCGCCAAGTCAAAGAGATCTTCCAAGCGCGTGCGCGCGGCGTTCCAGGCATCGAAGGTCCCGCCGTTTTCGACATCGCCGATATGCTGCGACACAAAACAGGCCACATGGCCGTCGGCGTCCTCGCGCGTGAGCGCGATCGTGGCTTTTTGCTGTGGGCCGCAGGCGAGCACGCAGGGCGCGACGGCGTCGAGCGCCGGCAGCGACAACGGTTGCGGCGCATATCCGCGTGCGCGACGCACAGGCATGACGGTGCCGTCGACCACACGTACCACGGAGTCGTCGTAGCGCGAGAGGATTGCGCGGTCGTTGCCAAGTAGCGCGTCGGCGATGCCGGCGGCAACGAGGTGTTCCCAGGCAAGGTCGTCGTCGGTCTCGATGGGCTCTTCGCTCAGGTTTCCGCTGGTCATGACGAGCGCGTGCATACCGCGGGCTTCTGCCGCGGCAAGCAACAGATGCTGAAGCGGGGTGTAGGGGAGCATAACACCGAGTTCGGGAAGGTCGTGCGCGACGGACGGCGCGAGTGTAAGGGCGTCGGGGGAATCTCCCTCGCCAACGGCACGCCGGTGCAACAGCACGATGGGGCGAATGCTGCCGGCCAGCAAGCTGTGCTCGGCATCATCGACATGGCACAGGCGTTCAGCGTCGGCAAGGTCGCGTACCATAACGGCAAGCGGTTTGTTGCTGCGGCGTTTGCGGCGGCGAAGCTCGGCTACCGCCTGCTCGTTGGAGGCGTCGCATGCCAAGTGAAATCCGCCCAGACCCTTGATAGCGACGATACCGCCGTTGGCCAGCAGCTCGACACAGCGGTCAATAATGGCATCGCTGGTTTCGCGCGTGCTGCCGACGGCTGGCGTCGCCCCCGAGCCTTCGAGCTCCATGTCGTCCTCCGCCTCGCGCCAGGTAATATGTGGCCCGCAGTCAAAGCAGGCATCGGGCTGCGCGTGAAAACGCCGGTCGAGTGGGTCGGCATACTCCGCGGCGCACTTGGGGCACATGGGAAAACAATCCATCGACGTGGCCGTTCGGTCATAAGGCAGCGATCGGATGATGGTAAAGCGCGGCCCGCAGTTGGTGCAGTTGATAAAGGGGTAGTGGTAGCGTCGGTCGGCAGGATCGAACAGCTCGCGCAGACAATCGTCACAGGTGGCGATATCGGGCGAGATGAGCGTGGTGTGCTCGGTCTGATCTTGCGACGCTACGATGCGGAAGCCTTGCTCGTCGGCGGCGTCCCAGCTGGCGGGCGTGAGATCGGCGACATCGACATGCTCCACGCGAGCCGCCGCGGGCGCATGCTCAGACAACGCAGCGGCAAAGCCATCGATGGCTTTGGCGGGGGCGTGCGCCTCGATATGCACGCCATCGCCCGCGTTGAGCACCCAGCCGCAAATGCCGTGTGCCATAGCCTCGCGATACACGAACGGTCGCATGCCAACGCCCTGCACGATGCCCGTCACATGAATATGCACATGCCGCATGCGACTCTCCCTCATCTAAACCGACCAAAAAGGGACAGGTTTATTTTGGTAGGTAAAACTTCTAAACCTGCCAAAACAAACCTGTCCCTTTTTGGCGGGTGCATGCTGTTAGAGCCCCAGGCTCTGCTCGGTGGCGGCGCAGGTGAGCTCGCCGTGTTTAACACCGCGCAGGCCCAGCAGGCGGTCGGCTAGTTCGTAGACGCGCTCGCCGCGACCCTTAAGCGCCAGAATCTCCAAGCAGTTGTGGTGATCCAGATGCACGTGCATAGTCGATACGATCTCGTCGGTGTAGTCGTGCTGCACCTCGTCCAGGCGGCGTGTCAGGTCGCCGGTGTGATGGTCGTAAATCATGGTGAGCGACCCGATGACCTGCTCGTCGGGCGTTCGCATCTGCTCCTTGGCAATGGAGGCGCGAATCAGGTCGCGCACGGCCTCGGAACGGTTGGCCACGTCGCCGCGGCGCGCGATTTGCGCGTCAAAGCGACGCAGCAGGTCATCGGGCGCGGTAACCGAAAACCGCACGAGTTCGGAGCCGCCGCAACGGTAGCTAGGCTCACCCGCGATGCCAGACTCGTGGCAGTGGTCGTTGCTGTCGGCATGTTCGTGCTCGGCCACGTTACACCAGCTTCACGGAACCGACGGAATTGTGGTCGGCCTCGATGGCTTCCTCGTAGCCCTCGAGCGCGTCATGCGCCTCGTGCAGTGCGGCCATGGCAGCTTCGAGTTTGGCGCCAATGCGCTCCATATCAAAGTTCTCGGTCGCATGCAGCAGTTGATGGCTCCACTCGTGGGCGAGCTCGATCGTGTCATCGACCTGTTTGACGCTCATGGCAAGCTGGCTCATGTTCATTCCGACGTCATGCATGGAAAGTCTCCTTTTGTACGGGTCTAATCAGTGGTTCAGATTCTACTACGGAGGGCTCCCGCGCCCGCCGCTGTATGCCAGTTGTCCTACGGTGCCAGTGAAGCAAGTGGCACGACTACGACACCGTCTTCCCGTCGGTAGGCAGTTGCGGTTCCAGTGAGAACGAGCAAGAAGGACGCTTCGCCTTGGTGGGTCGCATCGATTTTAGATGCGAGTTTCTTGAGATTGGCGGCAGCGGTGTCTATAGGCTTTGAGCCAAGCTTGACCTCAACCAGAGCGTACCTGCCGTCATCTAGCACGAGTACGGCATCGGCTTCAAGGTCGGTCTTGTCCCGATAGTGGTAAACCTTGCCGCCAAGCAGATCCATATAGGTGCGCAGGTCACGGATGCACATCGATTCAAACAGAAGCCCAAATGTTTCAAAATCCTCCAGGAGCTTTTGAGGCGTTGCCCCCAGGGCTGCGACCGCAAGCGATGGATCGCAGAAATGGCGCGTCGGACTCGTCCGTACGGCGGTTTTTGAGCGGAGCCGCGGGGCCCATGCCTCGAGATCTTCGAAAACGCAGGAGCGGGTCAAGGCGTCGACATATTCAGAAACGGTATTTCTTGAGGGAGGTTCTCCTTGCATGTCAGCAGCGATTGTGGCGAGCGATGCCTCTGTCGAGATATTGCGAGCGTAGCTTCGAATAATCTGGGCCATCCAAGTCTTATTTCTCCGCAGTCCATCAATCTCGTCGATATCGGAATCAAGCAGTTCCGAGATGTAATCAGGGGCCATGGATAGCGCAATTCCATGGTTTGGCTCGGTAACCGCTTCAGGCCAACCTCCTCGGCAAAGTGAGTAGACGATACGTTCGATATCGAAGTCGACCATATCGGCAACATCGGTGTTTCCACCAAACAGGCTTGCCAGCGAAACTGATCCTGTTGACTCGCGTGATTCAAAAAGTGACATCGGACGCATGTTTATACGTGCTATGCGGCCGACTCCTGAGTGTGCCGGCATTTCGCTTGCCCGAGGCGTTGCGGAGCCGGTGAGGATAAACCTGCCTCGTCCTTTGCCGCGGTCGATCGCGAACCTTACGGCGTCCCAAAGCTGTGGGGCCATTTGCCATTCATCGATGAGGCGTGGCTCATCTCCTTTGAGCAGGAGAGAGGGCTTCGAATCGGCAAGCTGGATGTAGCTCGGACCGTTATCGGGGTCTTGCATGTAGATGCTGCTTGCGGCTGCCTGTTCAGCCGTTGCGGTCTTGCCGCACCATTTTGGCCCTTTGATTTGGACAGCCCCAGAAGATTTTAGTTTTCTGGCGAGCACTTTGTCCGCGACTCGTGGTAAATAACCGTGTTGAATTGAACCCATGTCACCCTCCTTGCTAGCAGGGTATTATACTGTTAATTTGTGCAAGTTGGACGATTTAGATTGTGCAAGTTGGACGATTTAGATTGTGCAAGTTGGACATTATATCTAGTAAACAATCATGATGCCAAAAGAGAAGCCCTAGAGTCTCCAGGCCTTTGTCGTATAACGCATGATGTCAAGAATGTCGGCCTTGATGTTTGGCGGCAGGGCTTTGAAGAGCGATAGATATTCGTCTTCCTGAGCAGTAAAAAACGCAGGGCTTCCGTCTGGATCTTTGGTATAGCCAAGGATATCGTTGGGCGTGCATCCAAAGAGATCGCACAATGCAACAATGCGGTCCTCTCCTAGTTTTGCTCGACCTGTTTCCCATGCACTATATGTCGCCTTGCTAACGCCAAGACTGTCCGCAATTTGAAGCTGAGTAAGCCCTGACTTTTTGCGGATTCTGGCGAGTGCGGTATGTTTATTGGTCACATCCATGTCGCTCCCGTCTGATATCAAGAGCAACTTTGCATTTCGATGCCGGTCAAATGTCTAACTGGATTGTCCTTAGGTGCAATAATTGACATAAAGTCTAATTTGAATAAACTCAAAACCAATATAAATAGACATCGAGGAATGGTGGCTATGGGGAGAGTTGTTGGAATCGATCTTGGGACGACCTATTCGGCTGTCGCTGTGTTGGGAGACGATGGACTTCCCGAAATACTGAAGAATGCGGACGGAGAACCGACTACACCTTCGGTTGTTTTATTCCAATCATTTGACGGAAAAGACGAGCCGCTTGTTGGAACGATGGCCAAGCATTCGGCGGCAAGTGATCCCGATAATGTTGTCCAGTTCGTTAAACGGCAGATGGGAAATCCGGATTGGAGATTCGACTCCGACTCGGGCGTTTCCTACTCTGCAGAAGAGGTTTCCTCCCTTATTATCAAAAAATTATTGCAAGATGCCGAGCAGGCACTTGGAGAAGAAGTATGCGGAGCCGTGATTACGGTTCCCGCATATTTTGATGATGCAAGAAGAACTGCGACAAAGCAGGCAGGTGTAATTGCGGGCACCAAAGTGCTTCGCGTGTTGAATGAACCGACGGCCGCAGCCCTTTCCTTTGGTCTCGATACCGAGAAGAACGGCGTCACGCTTGTCTATGATCTGGGCGGCGGAACGTTCGACGTGACGCTTCTTAAGATAGAGGACGGTTGCTTTACGGTTATAGGAACCGATGGCGATAGAAACTTGGGCGGATTCGATTTCGATAACGCCCTCATGTCGTTTGCAGCGGAAGAGCTTTCGAAGCAGGGGGCGGGTAATGTTCTTGAGGATTATCTGATAAGCGCTGAGCTTCGCGAGAAGTGCGAAATGGTGAAGCGCACTCTCTCGAACGTGGCAAAAGCCAACCTTCACATTTCGAAAGACGGAAAGCCCTATCGCGTAACTATTACGCGCGAAGATTTCGAACGCGTAAGCAAGTCGCTTCTAACTCGAACAAAAGAACTGGTTGAGGATGTGCTCGAAGACACTGGCTATTCATGGTCGCAGATCGACCATGTGGTTCTTGTGGGCGGTTCGACGCGTATGCCGATGGTGCACAAACTGATTGAAGAAATATCGGGAATGAAGCCTGAGCTCGGGGTAAATCCTGATGAGGCTGTTGCCATGGGAGCCGCCGTTCAGGCAGCGATAGAGATGGAGTCTAGTCTTGATGAGGCGGGTTTACCGAAGGATGGTTTGCCTGACATGCCCATCTTCGAGGTCCCGAGCGTTGTCATCACCGATGTGACATCGCAACCTTTGGGGGTTGTGATGCTCGATAAGGATGGCAAGGATTACAACGAGGTCGTGATTCCGAGGAATTCGCCCGTGCCGGGAAGTTACTCACAAGATGCAGCGACGGTCTGTGAAAACCAATCATGCGTCAACGTCCAGGTGACGCAGGGCGATGACCCTGATTTGAACTATGTGGTAATCATCGGATCTAAAGAGATACCGCTTCCCGCTGGCCTGCCCAAGAGTTCTCCCATCCGCATCGTCTATGAATACGACAAAGAACAGACAGTGCATATCCGTCTATATGACGGGGAGAACGGACGACTGTACGGTGAGTTCGAAATCGACCGCGTGGCGAATATGGACGAGCGGCAACTTGATGCTGCCGTTAACAAGATGAAGAACATCGAGATCGGATAGGAAATCAGATGGAAGAATTTGTCGACTACTACGGAATCCTTGAACTGCAAAAGGACGCCTCGATTGAGGATATCGAAGAGGCGATCAAGAAAACCAGAAAGCGCTTCAGGCGCCTCGAGGGCTCGCCCGATGCGGAGCAAAGAACGAACGCTGAGAAAATGATGCAGCGCTTGAACGAAGCGGATGAACTGTTCCACGATGAGGTGCGTCGTGGTAAGTACGATGCGTCGTATGACGCAAACAAGAGGGAAGTCGGGCGAGAGCCCCATGGCGAGAGCCCAATGTCGAGAACCTCGGGAAGAGACTGGGTCGCAGACGCAAAAGCGTATTATGAGGCGGGCCAATATACAAATGCGTTCCATTCAGCTTGCGAAGCTGTTCGAGCTGACGCGTCTGATGGGTCGGCTTGGTTGTGGCGCGCGCGTGCTTCCCAATTGCTTGATAAATATGACGATGTCATTTTCTCAACATCCGAGCTGCTTAAGTTGGATTCGGACGACGTGTATGCTCGAAAGCTACTGGCATTTGCCTACTACATGACCGATGAATATGAGAAAGCTGAATCTCAGCTTCTTGTTGCTCAAAAGATTGACCCGTCGGATTACTTGATTTTGGCGCTGCTTGCCGATGTGAGGTACTACAGAGGTCAGTATGACGTGGCCCTGCAAATGTGCCGCAACCTTTACGAGGCCCATCCGGATTCTGAAATCGTTAGAAATTCGTTGTGCCGTTGCCTCCGACATGATGCGGAAGACAAGATGAGTTCGCAAGGGAGCAAAGTTTGCTTCGCCAATTTGAAGCAGGTTGAATATGTAGAAAAAGTAATAGCGGAACTAGATTCTATGGGGAAAGTAAATAGCGAAACAGCAAAATGGGTTGTGCAAATGCGCGGAATGACCGAGTGGGCACGCAAGAGGCACTTTGTAAATCAGGAAGATATTGGCAAAGCGATAATCGGTTTCATTGTGCTGTTCTTTATACTCGCCGCTGTTGGTGCTGTGTATGTCTTGATTTACGTGGCGATCGTTGTTGTTGTGGTCATGTTTGAAGTGTTTCCCGAAGGATGGCGGATTAACAAGCGAAATCTAGGAGATGCCGCTTGGAAAACAGGGCTTCAATAATGGATGTACGGTGGGACCAGGCACTGGACGGCTTGGACAGCGATCGCCGGGCAATTATTGACTGCGCCGCACAGCTCAAGACGTCCCTCGCGTCTCTCAAATCAGACTCAAACAAAATCAAAGACCTGGCTACTGGCGAAGCTTTTGCAACGTTGTTCACCGAGTTGTTGTTGGCAATTGACAGATTTAGGTCCGAACCTCTATCGGAGGATTTGCGAACCTCGATTGTGGATGAAGTCATCGGGACGTGCGGTCATTACGGGCTTGAGCGGGTTTCGTGTGCAGGGAAGGTCAACTTGCGGGAGCATGAAGTCGTCGGATTGATTAAGACGTGCGACGCATCAAAAGACGGGGAGATTGCCCGGGTGGAACGGGATGGATATAGGCTTGGCGTAAGGCTTCTTCGCCCGGCGCGAGTAGTTGTCTTTCGGTATGAAGAGGGCTGATGGCCAATATGTCGTTGGAAGAGACCTATGCCGAAATGAGGCAAGCAGTCAGCGAGGTCAAGGAATGCCAAGCTCGTCTGCTGGGAGCTTGTGAATCCCAATCTGTCTCCGTTGACATGTGGTTGAAGGTGACGCTGAAGGAAAAGCAGGAGGCGAAAACACGGGCCCTCAACAAAATCAATCACCGTGAAAAACGACGCAGCGCCCTTTCGAAAAAGCGCGTGCAGGATACCGTTGACGAGTTGCTGGCGATCGAGGAAGGCTCGGCCCTCAATGCCGCCGAGTATATCCAGATCGGATCCATGTCGAAAACCTCAAAACGTGACGATTTGTTTACGGTGCCCTTTATCGTTCCGTTGCTTGGTCACGGCAATATCGTGATGTCGGTTTCAGGCGAGGGCTGCATTTCAGACGGGGTAGTGCGCGAGGTAGAGGCCAAGACGCTTTTATCGACTTCAGCGTCGCAAGTTGAAATCATTAGTTTTGACCCGGCACTCAAAAACATCGAGGCTCCTTTTTCGACGATTGGCCGGAACGGGCAAGGCGAGGCAGCGGTCAGGTATTTGCATTCAAGAGGCGAACTCGATGCCTTACTTAACGAGCTGACCGACCGTGTGACGCAAATCAACAACGAGTTGCTGTCAGACGATGAGAGCCTGGCGGTATATCACCAACGGGTCGGAATGCCGGTCGAGAAGTACCAGCTCGTTGTAATCCACGATATGCCGATGGGAATGGCTGCCGAGCAATACGACCGTATCTGCTCGCTGATGAAGGCGGCCCCAAAGGCAGGCACTTCTTTCCTAATGATACAACCTAAGATGGACGACTTGCCCAAATGGTATTGCGAGAAGAAACGTTCCTATCCTGTTTCGGAGCGTCTCGAACTATTCTCGGGCAGTCATGCCCGATGGCTGGGTCACGATGGCTACGATGTTGAGCTCTATGAGCTTGACACGATTGAATCGGCGCAAGCCGCCGAGCGGATGGCCCGATCAGCGGCAGAGCTACGGTTGCCCGAAGTAAAGATCGAGTCGGTGCTTCCCGCGGAGTATTGGATGGAGACGAGCGAGGACGGAGTCACGTTCTCGCTGGGTCTGCGTGGAACCCAGACGGTTGATGTCACGATTGGCTCGAATGAGACTCAAAGACATAATGCACTGATAACCGGCGCGGTCGGACAGGGTAAATCGAATCTGTTGAAAGATATCATCTACGGTTTGTGCGCCAGGTATTCTCCCGACGAGTTGGAACTCTATCTGTTTGATTTCAAAGAGGGCGTTACCCTGTTTCCCATGGCTCCCACGCCGGATTCCCCAGAGTATCTACCGCAGGTAAAGGCATTTGGGCTTGAGGCCGATGAAGACTTTGCCATGGATGTGCTGAATTCCATAGCCGCCGAGGCCAAACGGAGGGCCGCTGCGATCAAGCCTTACGGAGATAATCTGCTCAAGTATCGGCGCAATAGCGGGAATAAGATGCCGCGTATCGTTGTGGTCATTGATGAGTTCCAGCTATTTCTAGAAGGCGCGAGAGGCAAGGAAGCCTGTGAACTTTTGGAACGCATCGTTCGCCTCTATCGTGCATACGGTATTCACGTGATATTGGCGTCACAAAGTATCGGCGGGATAACCAATCTTGCCATTTCCCAGGGCAAGTTCTTTGCACAGTTTCCTATCCGTATCGGACTGAAAAACTCGCCGGCGGAGTCGCGGGCGACTTTCGGACCCTTTAACGAGGCGGCTGCTAGTCTAAGGTTCAGGGGACAGGCGATTCTGAACGAAGATTACGGAAATCCGAGCGCAAATGTGACGGTGCTTACGCCGTTTGCTGAAGATGCCACGTTGGACAGTCTCAGGAACAAGTTCTATGCAATGCCAAAAGAGCACCTTGATGAACCGGTGGTTTTCGACGGAAGCGCTCTGCCGGAGTTGACTGAGGCCCTCCTTGAGCAGAACGACATAGATTCAGGTAACGTGCCGCGCGCGTTGCTTGGCCGGGGTGTTTCTGCTGGGTTGGCACCGAAATATTTCCCGTTTGAAAGAGCTGCGGGAAGCAATATCGCTCTTGTGGGCAGGGGAACGCTGCCAGGGCTCGGTGATCTTCCGAATTCTGTCGATCTTGCGGCGTGCGTTATGGAAACGCTTGTTTTATCGCTTGCGCGCTATGAGCGAGGCGCTGAGTTTGCTGTAGTGGAGGATGGCGCGCGCCATGTTTCTAATTCGACTCTGGAGATATGCGCTCGTACGGGGGTTTCTCCGGAGGTCGTGCCTTCGGACGAAGCGGCTGCATGGATTACCAATTGTCTTCAGAGAAATGATGTCGGGGAAGAATGTGGGCGGGAGCGGTTTGTGTTGGTGCCGAATGCGGACTCACTAGGATCTTTCGACTTTGGTGCTCAGCAGAAGATTCAAAAGGTATTCCGCGAGGCTCCTATGCACGGAATCCACTTTGTCTGTCATTGGCAAAACCCCGTAGCGCTTTCAGCGCAGTTGGGTTCATCGGGACTGTCGTCTTTTGACGGCGTGGCGTGTCTGTTTGGCTCGAATGTCGCAGCGAAGCAGTTGGATGGCCCGCTGTGCCAGTGGAACGGGCAAGAGAACCGGGTCCTTTACAAGGAGGCTTCTTCGGGACGTCCCTCAATGAAGCTCATGCCCTTTGTCGCAACGCGATTATGGAGGAGGGGCGACGATGAGCAGGGATGATTTGTACGAAAGGTATCTGTCCGAAGCAGAACGATTTCTGAAATCGGAGGCGTCGACCGCCCAGCTTGTTAAGCAGGAGTGCGATCGTTGTGATCGGGAGTCGACCTCTGCGAGGAACATGGCGGGCAAAAAGAAAGCGGAGATAGATCGCCTGGCGCATCAAGCACAGGAGGCTTTTTCGCAATTGTCTAAACGACTTGCGGGGAGTCACGCGAAGGACGTCGGCGCTGCGCTTCCGAACATGGTAAGACCGATTGCGTCGAATGAAGACGCTGCCGAGCTTGCCTCTTCGTTATCAGGGCTTATCAAGAAAATCGATTGCTATATCGAGATGATTGAAAAAGATACGTCTGTGAACGAGTTGAGTCAGCGATCTTCAAATGCACTGGATGCTCGACGGGCGGCTCTTGACCGGAAGCGTCTTCTGGTGGAAGAAGAGAAGGCGATGCCGGATCCTCTTCCCGTTAAAGCCGAGGAGTCGAAAGGCGGCTGCCTTTCTCAGGCGGCGGTTCTATGCGCGTGCTGTATTGGGGTAATTTCGCTTATTGCGAATGTGCTATTTGGGTTGTTGTGACAACGGAAAGGAACAGAAATGAGTCAGAACATCGGCCAGCTCGTTGCAGAGCTGAACGCGTTGGTGTCGAAGATGGAGACGCAGCGAGGTGTGTGCGTCACGGTGGCGGACGATCTCGATTCACTGCACGACATGCTTAACGCGGCAATGGAAGGAACAAATTCGACCGCTCAAAATGAGGCGGTTGGGCAGCTTGGAGCGGCAGCGGCAAAGCTGCTCGAGGCGGGTGGCCTTATCAGTACGGCATGCGATGTGGTCAGCACGTATGCAAGCTCGCTCTAGGCGTTTATGGGTGGCGCGGGGGCTCGTCTCCGCGCTTGCCGTTTTCTTGTTCGGCTTGGGAATTGTTCTGGTCGGTCGTATTGGCGTGAGAGAGGTCGTGAAATCCAGCGGAAGCAATTGCGTGCTGGCGGCTTGTGCAGATGGTGTTGGAGATGTGCTTGATATCTGCAATGCGAGAGTTGCTGACACGGTTTCAGGGGTTGTAGAGCAAGGCGAATCTCGCTCTTCGTCCATCGATGGGAGCTCGGAATTTCAGCCAAGCATTCAAGAACGGTACTACGCCGACTTGGCGCATGGGCCTAAGGGTCCTGAGTTTCAGAAGTACATCGTTTTGCACGATACGGAGGGCGATTCTTCCCCTGAAAGTGTCATCGATTGGTGGGAGTCCAACGGCAATAAGGTGGCGGCTCATTTTGTTGTTGGAAAAGATGGGTCGATCGTTCAATGTGTGCCTCTCGATCAAATCGCGCACCATGCCGGTTTTGGCGATGCTGGGAAGAACGAGCAGTATGGAACAATCGATGATTCGAGAGATGACAAGGTCGGAACGTTACCGATAGGGGGAAGCTATCCCGATTACGGCATGAACTCTTATTCCGTTGGGATTGAGATGGTCCATGTTGGAGGATCGGGCGATTACCCCGAAGAGCAGCTTATCGCTGTCGACGGTCTAATTGCGTATATCGATGAGTACTACGGGTTCAAGAGCCAGATTATCGACCACAAGGCGTGGCGGACGGGAAATTCTGATACATCGGCGGAATTCTCATCATATCTGTCGAACTATCAAGAATATCGACGTCATGTTGATGGCTAAAGACAGATTGAAAGGGGAGACAGTGAAGTGTCCCAAATGTAACGCAGAGATAGAAGAGGGGACAGTTTACTGCCCCTTTTGTGCTGCGAAAGTATCTTCTGACGTGGGTCGGTCGACCACAGAAAATGAGCGGATGCCATTCGATGTCAAGGATAATGCGAAGGGGAGGGCAGCGGCGGAGGATTCTGGCAACGAACTAGGTAAAAGAGTAATTGGGTTAATTGGCGGATTCGATTCAAATAAAATCGTGATAATTGGCCTCGTGGCCGCCATTATTGTTGGCGGCTTTTATGTTTGGAATCGATTCGGGGGCGGGCACTCATCACCAGAATTCACTCAAACCTATCAGCATGCGATGTATAAATCGGACGCCGATGAGTTTGAGTTGGAAAACTCAGATGAAAAGGACGAGGCCGACGACGAGGGCGCAACTGAATTAATAGTGGTATCAAATAACTCCGCCGGGTTTCCAGAGATGGTGGTGAATGTCAAGGTGACCGGCTCTTCGACAGAGGCGTTGTCGAAGCCGGAGAATTGGTCCCTGAAAGAAGCGGGTACGAACGGTGAGCAGGCTTCGACTAACCCCCGGAGTGTTGTAGTTGGTTTGGACGGAGTTTGCAAGCTCGCATATCGGTCGACGCTCGGTAGCGATTCGGGTGATAGCCGTACGGTTGTCGTGTCATATATTGATGATCAATCACATAAGGTTATGGATAGCTTTTCCTATTACTGTGATGCGAAGAGTTCGACGGTAGACGGTTACTTACTTTCTGAAAGCGACTCACGGCGTTATACCGAGGCGGAGATTAAAGAAATGGGTATGAGCACATGGGAGCTTTGCTTGGCAAGAAATGAAATATATGCACGCCATGGTCGCAAGTTCAAGAATGAGAAGATTCAAGAGTATTTCGACAATAAGGATTGGTATGAAGGCATATACTCGCCTGAGGAATTTGATGCGATGACATCACCGCTTAATGATATCGAGAGGGCAAATGCCGAAACGATCCAGTCTTACGAACGTGCTATCGGATCTGAGTTTTTAAATCCATAACAAAACTTGTGGCAAAGACTAGGCAAATGAAGAAAACGGGTGCGAGTCCGTCTGACCCGCACCCGTTCACTGGGGGCTGTTTGTGACTACCATACTATCCGTGGTCGCGGGCACAACACCCGGCTCTCCGGCGAGCGGCGCAAAACCGCTCATGGACGGCAGCACGTGACCGGTGTATTACAGGTGCTTCTCCAGCAGCGCCTGAAGCCTTGCCTTAGGCAATGCGCCAACGGAGCGGTCAATTTCCTCGCCGTTCTTAAAGACGATCAGCGTGGGAATGCTCATGACGCCAAACTTCATGGCCAGATCCTGGTTGTCGTCGACGTTGCATTTGGCGACGGCGATTCTGCCGGAAAGTTCGTCGGCGAGTTCGTCTACGATGGGCGAAAGCGATCGGCAGGGTCCACACCAAGGAGCCCAAAAATCAACCAGCACGGGAAGCGGGCCGTTAACAGTGGAGCCGAAGTTCTCGGGGGTAATCTGCTTGATGTCAGCCATGGTGACCTCCATAATGCGACGCGGCTCAGCCGCGTAAAACTCAGTACGACCGTGCTTATACCCAACGGCCCGCAAAGCAACCACTTGCAGTCGGCTCTTTTATATAATGGTGGGCACGCAAACGATTGGAGAGTGCATGCCTACGTCACAAAGCCAAAAAAAAGAAGCTATCGCTCAGGCGACCGAGCAGGAGCTCGCATCGCTCGCGGGCCGCGGCGTGCGTATCGCAGGCAACGCGTGCTCGCCGATCGTGCTGGTAAAAGGTGATTTAGACGATGCCGAGCGTGCGGGCGGCGAGCTGGCTGCCGGTCCAGACGGTGCCGCGTTGCGCAAGGCGCTCGGCGCCATCGGCTACGCGCCCGAGGATTTTTGCGTGCTGGCAAGTGTTGCCGGCGCGGGCGATGGGGCGGTTGCGACAGGCGAGGGCCTGCCATGCGAGCTGTTCCGCGAAGCGCTCGAGGCCTTGGATCCCGAGGCGGTGCTGTTGCTGGACAACAGCGCGGCCGACGTCATGCGCGAGACCTATGCCGATATGCTCGTGGCAATCGATGACTTCGATACCGCCATGCTCAAACCCGGTCTGGTCGCCCATGTGCAGGGACGTCGCGTGCTCGCGCTCGACGGTTTTGAGGCGGCGCTCACCGACAAAGCCGCCAAACAGCGCATGTGGGCATACATCAAGCAGCTGACCCCGGCGGCCGCTCCACTGTAGCGGATTGGCGCCGGCGAGCGATTGCCTGGTGGGCATGCCGTCGACCATGCGCGGCGGCCGTCCAAAGATGCCTCCTGCGCTATCGAGAGCTCGATTATCCTTAACTTGTCAGTTCGAAAATGGGCCTGCCGCATGATTGAATCTTTATTCCAACCTTACACCTAGGTTTACAGCTGTCTTGTCAGCTGTAAACCTAGGTGTCATACTAAAGCCCCAAGATTCGCCAAAAGAGAGGGGCCTTGATGGCACAGAGCGCGAACATGGATGCGTCGGAGCTTGCACGCGATATCGCGGCCGGCCTAGCATCGGCAACGACGGCAACGGAGCGCGCGGCACTGGTGCCCGCAGAGCTCGTCGAGGCCATTCAGCAACTAAAAACCCAACGTGACGCGGTGATCCTGGCGCACTACTATGTGGCGCCCGAGGTCCAAGCCGTTGCCGATTACGTCGGCGACAGCTTCTACCTGGCAAAGCTCGCCAAGAGCCTGCCGCAGCAGACCATCGTGCTGTGCGGCGTGGAGTTTATGGGCGAGAGCGCCAAGCTGCTCAACCCCACTAAGACCGTGCTGCTGCCCGAGCCGGGCGCGGACTGCCCCATGGCTCACATGGTCAAGCGCGAGACGGTCGACGCTGCCCGCGCCGAGTACGGTGACGACCTTGCCGTGGTCTGCTACGTCAACTCCACGGTCGAGATCAAGAGCTGGAGCGACGTGTGCGTCACCAGCTCCAACGCCGTCAAGATCGTGTCCGAGCTGCCGCAGCAGCACATCCTGTTCATTCCCGACCAAAACCTGGGCCGCTTCGTAGCCGAGCAGGTGCCGCAAAAGCACGTCATCCTCAACAACGGCTACTGCCCGCGCCACCACATCATCACCGTCGAGCAGATTGTCGACGCGCAGGAGGCGCATCCCGATGCGCTCGTGCTGGCGCACCCCGAGTGCAAGGCCGACGTCCTGGCCGAGGCCGACTACATCGGCTCCACTGCCGGCATCATCAAGTATGCCGAGGAGTCCGACGCGAGCGAGTTCATCATCGTGACGGTCCGTGGCGTGCTCTACGAGCTCGAGCGCCGCTGCCAGGGCACCGGCAAGAAGTTCTACTTCCCAGCGGTGCAACCCACCTGCATCAACATGGATCTCATCACGCTCGAAAAGCTCGTGCGCTGCCTGGAGACGGGCGAGGGCGAGGTGCAGATCGGCGTCTCGGACGAGGCGGCAGACCAGGCTAAGCTCACGCTCGACCGTATGCTCGAGTACGCAGCGCGCTAGAACAATGTGGCATGAGGGACGGTCCCTTATGTCACATTCAAGGGAGAGGATTCCTGTGGAAACCAAGCAATACCCCGATATGGAATGCGACGTCGTCATTGCCGGCTGCGGCGTAGCGGGCCTGTATGCGGCTCTCAACCTGCCGACGAGCACGCGCGTGATCATGCTCTCCAAGGGCGCTGTCGACGAGTGCGATTCGATGCTCGCGCAGGGCGGCATCTGCGTGCTGCCCGAAGGCTCGGACTACGATGCCTTCTTTGAGGACACCATGCATGCCGGCCATTACGAGAACCGCCGCGAGAGCGTCGACATCATGATCCGCTCGAGCCGCTCGGTCATCAACGACTTACTGGCCATGGGCGTGGACTTTGAGCGCAAGGCCGACGGCAGCCTCGACTTTACCCGCGAGGGCGCGCACAGCCGCCCGCGCATCGCCTTCCATGCCGATATCACCGGTAAGGAGATTACGACCAAGCTGCTTCAGGCCGTTCGCAAGCTGGACAACGTGCAGATTCTCGAACACGTTGCCATGACCGATATCCTGACCGCCGGGCGCGATGGCGCCACGGTGTGCACCGGCGTCGTCGCCGTTGCCGTGGACGAGGACGATTCAGCTCGCCCCGCCGACGAGCTTGCAAATGCCGCTGAGGGCGTGCATGTCGGTAAGTCGTTTAAGATCCATGCCCGCCATACGCTGTGGGCAACGGGCGGCATCGGCGGCGTATACGACCACTCGACCAACTACCCGCAGCTCACGGGCGACGCCTGCTATATCGCTCAGGAGCATGGCATTCAGATGGAGCACCTGGACTACGTGCAGATTCACCCCACGGGCCTGTTCTCGCCGCAGCCAGGTCGTACGTTCCTGATCAGCGAGAGCTGCCGCGGTGAGGGCGCGATTCTGCTCAATGCCGCCGGCGAGCGTTTTACCGACGAGCTGCAGCCGCGCGACGTTGTCGCCGCCGCTATTCGCGAGCAGATGAAGCAGGACGGCGCCGAGCACGAGTGGCTGAGCTTTGCCCCCGTCGAGCGCGATGTGGTGACCGGGCATTTTGCCAACATTCGCGCGCGCTGCTTGGAGGACGGCCGCGACATCTTGGACGAGCCCATCCCCGTTACGCCCACGCAGCACTACTTTATGGGCGGCGTGTGGGTCGACAAGGACGGCCGCACCTCGATGCCCGAGCTCTACGCCGCCGGCGAGACGGCCTGCAATGGCGTGCACGGCAAGAACCGCCTGGCTTCCAACAGCCTGCTCGAGTCCCTGGTTTGGGGCCGCCGCGCCGCGTGGTACATGCGCACCGGCGAGTCGCTCGCCGTGGAGCAGGCCGGTGAGCCCGCGCTCGATGGCCGTCACCGCGCCCTGAGCGCCGAGGCCCTTGCAATCGATGATTTGGCCCGTGCCGCCGGCACGCAGGCAGTGGAGGAGTAGACCATGAATCCCGTTACCATGAAGCTCGTCGTCGATGATCTGATTTTGCAGGCATTGCGCGAGGACATTACGTTTGAGGACGTGAGCACGGCGAGCGTGTGCCCCACGGCACGCCCTGCTACCGTTGAGCTTATCGCCAAGGCCGACGGCATCATCGCCGGCTTGGATGTGTTCGCCCGCACCTTTGAGCTGCTGGATCCGCAGAGCTCCGTGTTGTTCGATGTCTCGGATGGCGACGAGGTACACGCCGGCGACCACGTGGGTCAGGTGCGCGGCGATGCACGTGTGCTGCTTTCGGGTGAGCGCGTGGCGCTCAACTACCTGCAGCGCATGAGCGGTATTGCTACCTATACGCACCAGATGGCCGCGGTGCTCGAGGGCACCAAGACCGTGCTCGTCGACACGCGCAAGACCACGCCGGGCATGCGCGTGTTTGAGAAGGCAGCGGTTGAGATCGGCGGCGGCAACAACCACCGCTACAACCTGTCGACGGCCGTCATGCTCAAGGACAACCACATCGATGCTGCCGGTGGCGTGACGCGCGCGATCGAGATGGCGCGCGCCCATGCATCGTTTACCACGACGGTCGAGATCGAGTGCGAGAACCTGGACATGGTGCGCGAGGCCGTGGAGGCCGGCGCCGATATCATCATGCTCGACAACATGACCCACGACGACATGGCTGCTGCGATTGAGCTTATCGCCGGTCGCGCCAAGACCGAGTGCTCGGGCAACGTGGACGCAAACAACATTCGCGCCCTGGCTGACCTTGGTGTCGACTACATTAGCTCGGGCGCCCTGACGCACTCCGCGCCGATTCTCGACCTCTCGCTTAAGCACCTGCGCCTGCTGGACGGTAAATAATGAACGCCCACGAGCGTCGCCGTGCCATCATGGCCGTGCTCGAGGGAGCCAAGGGGGCCGTATCGGGCAGCGCGCTTGCCCGTGAGGTGGGTGTGAGCCGCCAGGTCGTGGTGCAGGACATCGCCCTGCTGCGTGCCGATGGGCACGATATCGTGGCAACCAACCGCGGCTACGTGCTGCAGGAAGCCGCGAGTAGCCCCGCCGTGCCCACGCGTCTCGTTAAGGTGCGCCACAGTGTGGAGCAGGCGGGCGACGAGCTTACGAGCATCGTCGACGCGGGTGGCGCCGTGCTCAACGTGATCGTCAACCATCGTGTGTACGGCAAGATTACGGCCGATTTGGACATCCGCAATCGTCGCGATGTCGAGCGCTACCTGGAGGGCATCGCCAGCGGCAAGAGCTTTCCGCTGCTGACGGTGACCAGTGGCTACCACTTCCATCGCATCGCCGCGGAGGACGAGCAGACCCTCGACGAGATCGAGGCCATGCTCAAGGAAAAAGGCTACTTGGCGGACCTAATGCCCTACGAGGATGATTTGTCCTAGCCCGACACCGTCTTTATAAGTTGCGGTGAAATAGTTCCTGAAATGGGCATCGAAGCCATGAAACAGGAACTATTCCACCGCAACTGCCCACATATGCAAAAGGAGGCCTCCGCGGCGATGCGGAGGCCTCCTTTTTTGTGCACGGTGTACTTATGAGTGTGCAAGTGGGGGAGTTGTTACTCCTCGACGATCTCGGTGATCGCGCCGGCGGGGCAAGCGTCCTGGCAAGCGCCACAGGCGACGCAGGAGTCCTCGTCAGCGACGGTAGCGACGTCCTGGAGCTCCAGAACGCCAGCGGGGCAAGAGTCGACGCAAACGCCACAAGCGATGCACTCGTCGGCATCAATTACGGGATGAGCCATGGTAGTTTCCTCTCTGTTGACCGACGCTACAGGCGATGCGCGTCGGTTTGATTCGGGCAAAAACATACCACGGGAGCGACCGTTTGCAATACCCTCTGACCGGCATCTTCATACCGTTCGCCGAGTATGCCACGGCTTACTAAAAAACGCGCAGGTGGGGCCGTTGAGCTGCGCAAATGTTAGCTAAAGGTGACTTGAAATATTGAGCTATTGAGCGCGCCTGCGGAAAGGGCATCCCGTTATTTGGTCGAAAAACGGGTCGCAGTTTCCGGTTGGACCGCCCGGCGGAAGCTACGTCCCAGAATTCGCGCTCAGACCGGGACACAGTTTCCGGTTGAGCGCTCAACCGGAAACCGCATCCCGAAATCGACGCTCAAAACGGGACGCGCTTTCCCCAAGGCCGCCCCAGACTGCTCCACACGCCCCAAGCTCGCACCTCAGTCAACTCTACATAGATCTCAATAGATTTGCCGAGAACTCAAACAGTGCATCTACCTGCGCATTTAAGAACCTAAACTCTCAACAACAAGAAATCTTATATGAATTGACTTAGATTTTGTATATTCCGGCCCATAAGGGGATACACTACATCCTGAAAGACAAGCCGAAGCACCGCGCGGCAGACCGCCGAGTCGGTGCAAACGCACAAGAGAGAGGGAATTTCTAATGGGTAAGATTCTTGGTATCGACCTTGGTACTACTAACTCCGCAATGGCCGTTCTCGAGGGCGGTTCTCCGACCATTATCGTGAACGCCGAGGGCGACCGCACCACCCCGTCCGTCGTGGGCTTCCGTGCCGACGGTGACCGCGTCGTGGGTAAGGCTGCTAAGAACCAGGCTGTCACCAACCCCAAGAACACCGTGTTCTCCATCAAGCGCTTCATGGGCCGCAAGTACTCCGAGTGCACCTCCGAGATCAAGACCGTGCCGTATGAGGTCAAGGAGGGCCAGGGTGGCCGTGCCGTCGTCGACATCGAGGGCAAGGATTACACCGCCGAGCAGGTGAGCGCCATGACGCTCGCCAAGATGAAGGCCGACGCCGAGAAGTATCTGGGCGAGACCGTCACCGACGCCGTCATCACCGTCCCGGCTTACTTCAACGACGCCCAGCGTCAGGCCACCAAGGACGCCGGTAAGATCGCCGGCCTCAACGTTAAGCGTATCGTCAACGAGCCGACCGCTGCCGCTCTTGCCTATGGCCTGGACAAGCAGGGCACCGACCAGCGCATCCTGGTCTTCGACCTGGGCGGCGGCACCTTCGACGTCTCCATCCTCGACCTCGCCGACGGCGTGTTTGAGGTTCTGTCCACCTCGGGCGACAACCACCTGGGCGGCGATGACTGGGATCAGCGCGTCATCGACTGGATGGCCGATAAGTTCCAGCAGGAGAACGGTGTCGACCTGCGTCAGGACCCCATGGCCCTGCAGCGTCTGAAGGAGGCCGCCGAGAACGCCAAGAAGGAGCTCTCCGCCGCCCAGCAGTCCACCATCAACCTGCCGTTCATCACCATGAACCAGTCCGGCCCGCTGCACCTCAACTACACGCTGACCCGCGCCGAGTTCGAGAAGATCACCCGCGACCTGCTCGAGCGCTGCAAGCAGCCTGTCACCAACGCCCTGCGCGACGCTAAGCTCAAGCTCTCCGATCTGACCGAGGTCATCCTCGTCGGCGGCTCCACCCGCATGCCCGCTGTCCAGGATCTGGTCAAGACCATGACCGGCAAGCAGCCCAACATGTCCGTGAACCCCGATGAGGTCGTTGCCGACGGCGCTGCCGTCCAGGGCGGCGTGCTCACCGGCGACGTCGAGGGCATCCTGCTGCTCGATGTTACCCCGCTGTCTCTGGGCGTCGAGACCATGGGCGGCATCATGACCAAGATGATTGACCGCAACACCACGATCCCGACCTCCAAGACCGAGGTCTACTCCACCGCTGCCGACAACCAGACCAGCGTCGAGATCAACGTGCTCCAGGGCGAGCGCGAGCTTGCCCGCGACAACAAGTCGCTCGGTAAGTTCCAGCTGACCGGTATCCCGGCTGCCCGCCGCGGCGTGCCGCAGATTGAAGTCACCTTCGACATCGACGCCAACGGCATCGTCAAGGTCTCCGCTAAGGACAAGGGCACCGGCAAGGAGCAGCAGATCACCATTTCCGGCTCCACCGCTCTGTCCGACGACGAAGTCGATCGTATGGTCAAGGACGCCGAGGCTCATGCCGAGGAGGACAAGAAGCAGAAGGAAGAGGTCGAGGTCCGCAACCAGACCGATAGCCTGTGCTACTCCACCGAGCAGACCCTCAACGAGCTGGGCGACAAGGTTTCCGCCGACGTGAAGTCCAAGGCCGAGGCCGCTATCGCCGACGCCAAGAAGGCGCTCGAGGGCTCTGACGTCGAGGCCATCAAGGCCGCCGGCGAGTCCCTGCAGTCTGTGGCCTACGAGCTGGCCCAGGTTGTCTACGCCGACGCTCAGCAGCAGACCGACGGTGCCGCCGGCGCCCAGCCTGCCGACGATGACGTCGTCGACGCCGACTACGAGGTTGTGGACGACGAGGACAAGTAATCATGTCCGCCCGTAAAGCTCGCACGGAGGCGGCTGCCGCTGGCGCCGCCCCCGTTGACTCTGAGGAGAAGGACGTGAAGATTCCCGTAGAGGCCGTTGACGATACCGAGGCCAATGAGGCCCCGGCCGCCGAGGCTGCCGAGAACCAGGTAGAGGATTCTAACAAGGAGGCGACGATGACCGAGGACGAGATGGTGGAAGCCGCTATCCGCGCCGGTGAGGAAGCCGCCGACAACGACTTTAAGCTCAAGTTCGAGCAGGCCCAAAAAGAGCTTGCCGACGTGCGCAACGAGCTCGATGCTGCGGCAGAGGCTCAGAAGGCCGCCGAGGACAAGGCGAAGGACGCCACCGAGCGCACCGCCCGTTTGCAGGCCGACTGGGAGAACTTCCGTCGCCGCACCGCCAACGAGCGCATCGCCGAGCGCGAGCGCGCGACCGAGAAGCTTGTCACCGCGCTGTTGCCGGTGATCGACGATATCGAGCGCGCGATCGACCATGCCCGCAGCCAAGAGCTTTCCGACGACTTTAAGCAGTTCGTCGATGGCGTTGACGCGGTACATGCCAAGCTGCTCGACGTGTTTGCGCACGAGGGTGTTGAACCCATCGACCCCAAGGGCGAGGCGTTCGATCCGCTCGAGCACCAGGCTGTAGGCCGCGTCGAGGACGCATCGCAGTACGACGAGACCGTCAACGACGTGTACCAGAAGGGCTACCGCATGGCGGATCGTATCCTGCGTTCCGCCATGGTGACGGTGACTTACGGTGGCG
The DNA here is from genome assembly GCF_039062365.1 of Collinsella aerofaciens. GTDB lineage: Bacteria > Actinomycetota > Coriobacteriia > Coriobacteriales > Coriobacteriaceae > Collinsella. The sequence continues at coordinate 19,967 of NZ_JBCJBI010000005.1, read as the reverse complement.
AGAAGCGCCCCGCACCGGAGCCCGAAGCGGCGCCCGAGGATGCTGCGGCCGATACGGCCGAGAGCACCGAGGAGTAATTGAGAAGGGCCCCGGGGCAACACCCGGGGCCCTTTCTGGCCAAGTGCCATATGACAGCATGAGCCGTCGTCTGCATGGACGGCGGACGTAACAGGAGAGGAGCTACGATGGCTGCAGGCAAAACCTTCTATGACATCCTGGGCGTATCCAAGAGCGCCTCCGACAAAGAGATCAAGAGCGCGTTTCGCAAGCTCGCGCAAAAATATCACCCCGATGCCGGCGGCGACGAGGCCAAGTTCAAGGAGATTAGCGAGGCCTACGAGACGCTTTCGGACGAGAAGAAGCGCAAAGAGTACGACCAGATGCTCATGTTCGGCGGCATGCCGGGCGCAGGCGGCGCGCATGGCGGCGGCTACGGTGCCGGCGCGGGCGCCAGCGGCTGGGGCGACATCTTCGACAGCATCTTTAGCGGCAACGGCGCTTGGGGTAGCGATTGGGGCTCGGGCTTTGCCGGGGCTGCGGGTGCTGCCGGTGCCGGCGCGGGCCGCAGCCGTGCTCGCAAGGGCGGCGACCTGTCGCTGACCGTCGATGTGACGGCCGAAGACGCGTTTCGCGGCGTGACGCACAAGGTCACCTATCGCATTCCCTCGACAGGCGAGCAGCAGACCATTACGGTCTCGGTGCCTGCGGGCGCGGTCGACGGCGGCAAGCTACGCTACAAGCGTCGCGGCGAGTATGGCGTTGCCGGCGGCGAGCGCGGCGACCTGGTCGTGACCACGCATGTGGAGGAGCACCCGCTGTTTAAGCGCAAAGGCGCCGACGTGACCATGGAGGTACCGGTCTCGGTCTACGAGGCGGCGCTCGGCTGCACGGTGGAGGTGCCGACGCCCGGCGGTGCGACGGTTCGTCTGAAGGTGCCCGCGGGTACCCAGACGGGCAAGAAGTTCCGCTTTAAGGAGATGGGTGCGCCCGACGTTAAGCACCGTGGCCGCACGGGTGCGCTGCTCGTCGAGATCAAGGTGCAGGTTCCCACGAGTCTGTCCGACGACGAGCGCGATGCCATGACCAAGCTGCGCGAGGCCGACACGCGCGATTATCGCGAGAAGGTCAACCGTTACAAGGCGACGTACTAGGGCGGTCGCGGCGCACGCCCACGCTCGCGGGCTTATGATGGACGATAACGAGACGGAAAGGGGTCAGGTAGCATGGCCGAGGACAATAGGAACAAACCGCTGTACATGATCAGCGTGGCGGCTGAGCTGACCGGCATGCACCCGCAGACTCTGCGCGTCTACGAGTCCAAGGGCCTGGTGAATCCTCAACGCTCGGGCGGTAACACGCGCCTGTATTCGCGTGCCGATATCGAGCGTCTGGAACTCATCAACCAGCTGACCGACGAGGGTATCAACCTTGCCGGCGTGGTGCGCATTCTCGATATGAAGGAGCGTGCCGAGGAGCGCGAGCGCGAGAACGAGAGGCTCCGCGCCCGCGTGCGCCAGCTCGAGGACGAGCTGCACGAGTACAAGATGCAGAAGAAGATCACCGCCCTGGCCCCGCGCGACGGCTCAGTCAATCCCGAGCAAGTCATGCGCAAACTGCTAGGTACGGGTGGCGACCTATAGCTCCGCCGACGCTGCCGGGCACTCATTGGGGACGTACTTAAATGAGTGCCCACAGAATGAGAGTGGATAATTTCCCGTTTTTGGCCTATGTGCAGGCTCAAAGTGGGAGATTATCCACTCTCGTCATTTCGGCACTTGGTGACACTCCCTGCGCCAAACCCGTCTTCCCGCCCCCGGCTTGCCCTTTACTTTACCGAGATAAAGTGAACGCGCAGATTCGTAGCCCACTCGCAACCGTTCTATGGCACGATATTGAACGAATGTATGCTATGCGCCCAAATTGTTTGGGCAGAGTGGGAGACAGTATGGTCAAGCTGTACGAGGACGGCATCTACCTGCGCCGTGGCAGCGAGGTTGTGCCTGCGGCCGAGGCTGCTGAGCGCGGTATTACGCAGACGCCCGAGGATGCCAAGCGTGGCACCATCGCGTATTCGATCCTTCAGGCACACAATACGTCCGGCGACCCCGAGGCGCTCAAGATTCGCTTCGACGCCATGGCGAGCCACGACATCACCTTCGTCGGCATCATCCAGACGGCGCGTGCCTCGGGCATGGAGCAGTTCCCGCTGCCCTACGTGCTCACCAACTGCCATAACTCGCTGTGCGCCGTGGGCGGCACCATCAACGAGGACGACCACGTCTTTGGTCTCTCGGCTGCCAAAAAGTACGGCGGCATCTTCGTTCCGCCGCACATCGCCGTCATCCACTCCTTTATGCGTGAGAACTTCGCCGGTTGCGGCAAGATGATTCTGGGCTCCGACTCGCACACCCGCTACGGCGCCCTGGGTACCATGGCCGTGGGCGAGGGCGGCGGCGAGCTGGCCAAGCAGCTGTTGCGCGACACCTACGACGTTGCCTATCCCGGCGTCGTTGCCATCTACCTCACGGGCGCCCCGCGTCCCGGCATCGGCCCGCACGACGTGGCGCTCGCCATCATCCGCGCCGTCTTTGCCAAGGGCTACGTCAAGAACAAGGTCATGGAGTTTGTGGGCCCGGGCATCGCGAGCATGACGACCGATTACCGCAACGGCGTCGACGTCATGACCACCGAGACCACCTGCCTGTCGAGCATCTGGGCCACCGACGAGGACACGCACGCGTTTTTGACCATGCACGGCCGCGGCGACGACTACCGCGAGCTCAAGCCCGCCGATGTTGCCTACTACGACGGCTGCGTCGAGGTCGATCTGTCGAGCATCAAGCCCATGATCGCGCTGCCGTTCCATCCTTCCAACGGCTTTGAGATCGACGAGCTCAACGAGAATCTCGAGGACATCCTGCACAAGGTCGAGCTCGAGGCTGCCAAGATCGGCGAGGGCAAGACGCACTTTAGCCTGCTCGACAAGATCGTCGACGGTAAGCTACACGTGCAGCAGGGCGTTATCGCCGGCTGCTCGGGCGGCAACTACGACTCCGTGGTCCAGGCTGCCCGCGTGCTCAAGGGCGCCAACACCGGCTGCGGCGAGTTCTCGCTGTCGGTCTATCCCACGAGCCAGCCCGTGGCGCTCGAACTTACGCGCCGTGGCTATATCTACGACCTCATGGAGGCCGGTGCGATCGTTCGCACGGCGTTCTGCGGTCCGTGCTTTGGCGCCGGTGACACGCCTGCCAACAACGGCCTTTCGATCCGCCACACTACGCGCAACTTCCCCAACCGCGAGGGTTCCAAGCCGGGCAATGGCCAGTTGAGTGCCGTGGCCCTGATGGATGCCCGCTCCATTGCGGCGACGGCTGCCAACGGCGGCGTCCTGACACCGGCGACCGACCTGCCCGAGGAGACTTGGGACGAGGCCTGCGAGTACACCTTTGACGACGCGCCGTACAAAAAGCGTGTGTACTGGGGCTTTGGCAAGGCGGAGCCTGCCGACGAGCTGGTCGAGGGTCCCAACATCAAGCCGTGGCCCGCGATGGAGCCTCTCGGCGACGACATTCTGCTCAAGGTGTGCTCCAAGATCATGGACCCGGTCACCACGACCGACGAGCTCATTCCCTCGGGCGAGACGAGCTCCTTCCGCTCCAACCCGCTGGGCCTGGCCGAGTTTACGCTCAGCCGCCGCGACCCTGCCTACGTGGGCCGCTCCAAGGAGGTTGATGCGGTGGAAAAGCGCCGCGTTGCCGGCGAGGCAGCAGGCGACCTGACCGCACTCGATGCCGGGCTTGCCGGTGTGTTTGAGGCGCTGGCTGGCGCGGGTGTCGCAGCCGACGCCAAGGCGACCGAGTACGGCTCCATGCTCTACGCCAAGAAGCCGGGCGACGGTTCTGCCCGCGAGCAGGCTGCGAGCTGCCAGCGCGTGATCGGCGGCCTGGCCAACATCGTCCACGAGTACGCCACCAAGCGCTATCGCTCCAACGTGATGAACTGGGGCATGGTGCCCTTCCAGATGGAGGCGGAGCCCAACTTTGAGGTGGGCGACTACGTCTTTGTGCCGGGTATCCGTGCCGCGCTCGACGGCGACCTGAAGGACATCGCCGCCTACGTGGTGCGCGCCGACGGCACGGTCGAGCAGATTGAGCTCTACATTGCCGATATGACGGCAGAGGAGCGTGCCATCGTCAAGGCCGGCTGCTTGATCAACTACAACAAGTTCAAGGCCGCTGCCGAGTAACGCACTTTATTGTCCGCCCGGGGCTTACCCTTTCCCGCCCGCTCACGCGCTTCGCGAGGGTCGCGTTCGGGAAAGGGTAAGTCCCGGGCTACATTTCTGCGTTCTCGTTGGGTCTTGAGGGACACTAATAAATGGGCTTGCTTGATGCCGCCTCTGTTATCGGGGTGGCTTCTTTTTGTCGAGAACCACCACAAAGGGGACAGGCGCCTTTGTGGTGGTTCACGGTTTGTCTCGTTCTGTAACAGGTAGACCCTTATTTGCCGAGCGGTTGTTACAGATCTAGATAAACGGGCACCGCTGAACAATTCATCTCGATCCGTAACATCTGGACCCAAAAACGGCCGCTAGATGTTACAGATCGAGACAGCGGAACATCGGAACCGAAACCACCACAAAGGTGCCTGCCCGGCGGGTCCTTATTTCGATGGGGTCCAGGTTATTTCATCGTCAAATAGCCAAGTGCGTGCCGAACCACTGTTGCGCGCTGTCTGCGGATCGGGCTCGCAGGTCTGTTCGTAGGCATCCTCGGTACACCGATCCATAAAATCGACGACTGCCGTCTGGTCGCCCTCCATGACATAGATTACGTCGCCATCCGAGATATAGACCCCCGGTCCTTCATTGTCCACGTAGCCGGGGTCGTATGAGACGTTGCACAGCCTGCTCCCGTTTGCCGCATCGAGTTCAAGGGTCGAATAATACCCGCCATTCATTTGGATTTTCTTGGCTCGATATATTATGGCGCCGTACCACCGCTTAAACGTCTTGCCTTTGAATAAACTGGTTGCCTCGCCGATAAGCTGCTCATCTTGGGTATAGCGCGTGGCTCCAAGTTCGATTCGGGGATAGTTACTGACCCCAAGCGCTGCGGGCGTACCGTCGAAATCGACGGTGATCGAATCGGGTTTGACGATATCGGTGAGGACCTCGATGGGATAGATTACGGTCTCAACCGCCGCCTGCGTCGCAGAGGCGGGGAGAAATGCGAGATAGATAATTCCTACGCCGGCTGCGGTAATCGCAAACGCTAAGACGAGCAGGCCGATATAGGTGGAGCGTTTCACGGCGAGTACCTCGCAAACAGTATGCATTCATTAAGATAAGTGATACCAGCTTACGACAATATTCAAAAGAAAGCGACCGCCCGGAATGAGAGGGCTAAAAGGCCCTATTGGGCTTCGATTTGGGATCGCCAAACGTAGACTGGGCTTGATACCGCCTCTTTTAATCGGGGCTGATTCTTCTCTGGACCACCACAAAGGGGACAGGCGCCTTTGTAGTGGTTTCGTTTGTCTCGATTTGTTACATCTTGGCCGCTAAAAGTGGGCCTGGTGTTACAGATTTAGATTTTTGATCCGGGTGTTTTCTGTTCGTCTCGATTTGTAACAGATAGAGCTCTATTTGCTGACTAGATGTTACAGATTGAGATAGTAAGGGGACGAGGCCGCAGCTGGTGAGCGTGCCTACCCCTATCACTTAATCACTCAGAAAATCTTATATATAGAGACTTAGATTTGTGTATAAGATCGTGCAAAGCTGGCAACAATACTTCTCGAACAACGTGAAGCCGCCCCGTAGGGCGGCCACCCCAAGAGAGGTGATTCCATGAGAATCGATAAGCTAGCAATGACGTCGCGCGAGGCGCTGCAGACCGCCATGAGCACGGCTGCCGACGCGCAGGCCGGCGCGGTGGAGCCGATTCACCTGCTGTCTGCCCTGCTCGGTGCCGGTGAGCGCAATATCTCCGTGATTATCGAGCGCATCGGTGCCGACCCGGCTCAGCTCGCACGCTCCACACAAGATGCCATCGACCATGCGCCCAAGGTTTCGGGCGAGGGTCAGCAGATGGGCCTGTCCAACGAGCTCGTCCGCGTCATCGAGAAGGCCGAGAAAAAGGCCACCAAGATGGGCGACAGCTTTGTGGTGACCGAGCATCTGCTGATGGCGCTTGCCGAGGACAAGGGCGAGGCGGGCCGCGTGCTGCGCGACGCCGGCGTCACCAAGGAGCGCATCGAGCAAGTCTACGAGGAGCTGCGCGGCGATGACCGCGTGACGTCCGCCGAGGACAAGACGCAGTTTGAGGCACTGGAGCAGTACGGCCGCAACATCTGCGACCTCGCCCGCGCCGGCAAGCTCGATCCGGTCATTGGCCGTACCGACGAGATCCGTCGTACCATCCAGGTCCTGTCTCGCCGCACCAAGAACAACCCCGTGCTCATCGGTGAGCCGGGTGTCGGCAAGACGGCCATCGTCGAGGGCATCGCCCAGCGTATCGTGGCCGGCGACGTGCCGAGCACCCTGCGCGACCGCGACCTCATCGAGCTCGACATGAGCGCGCTGGTCGCCGGCGCCAAGTACCGTGGCGAGTTCGAGGATCGCTTGAAGGCTGTACTCAAGGAAGTCCAAAAGTCCGAAGGCAAGGTCATCCTGTTCATCGATGAGCTCCACACCATCGTGGGCGCGGGTGCCACCGAGGGCTCCATGGACGCCGGCAACATCCTCAAGCCGGCGCTCGCCCGTGGCGACCTGCACGCGATCGGCGCGACCACGCTCGACGAATACCGCAAGTACATCGAGAAGGACGCGGCGCTCGCCCGTCGTTTCCAGACCGTTATGGTGAGCGAGCCTACCGTCGAGGACACCATCTCTATCCTGCGTGGCCTCAAGGAGAAGTACGAGATCTTCCACGGTGTGCATATCACCGATAGCGCGCTCGTGGCAGCTGCCGACCTCTCCGATCGCTACATTGCCGACCGCTTCCTGCCCGACAAGGCCATCGATTTGGTCGATGAGGCGGCAAGCCGCCTGCGCATGGAACTCGACAGCATGCCGGTCGAGATCGACGCCACCACGCGTCAGCTCACTCAGCTGCAGATCGAGGAACAGGCGCTCATGAAAGAGACCGATGACGCCTCCAAGGAGCGTCTGGAGGCCCTGCGCCAGGAGATTGCCGAGGTCCAGGAAAAACTCAACGTGCAAAAGGCCGGCTGGCTCAACCAGAAGAACGCCATCGACCACGTGCAGGAGCTCAAGGGACAGCTCGACGAGGCCAAGAGCGAGGAGGAGCGTGCGACGCGCAACGGCGACCTGGGTCGTGCGTCCGAGCTGCGCTACTCCGTGATTCCGGGCCTGCAGCAGCAGATTCAGGATTCCGAGGCCGCGCTCGAGGCACAAAAGCAGCAGGACGGCGAGGGCCTGAACGAGCAGGTGACCTCCGATGAGATCGCCGAGGTCGTGAGCGCTTGGACCGGCGTGCCCGTGTCCAAGATGATGCAGGGCGAGCTCGACAAGCTGAAGGGCTTGGAGGGCGAGCTGCATAAGCGCGTCATCGGCCAGGACGAGGCGGTCTCCGCTGTCGCCGCGGCCGTGCGTCGCAGCCGTGCGGGCCTCTCCGATCCGGACAAGCCCATCGGCAGCTTCTTCTTCCTGGGCCCCACCGGCGTGGGCAAGACCGAGCTCGCCAAGGCGCTGGCCGAGTGCCTGTTCGATGACGAGCGTGCGCTCGTGCGTATCGACATGTCCGAGTACATGGAGAAGTTCAGCGTCCAGCGTCTGATCGGTGCGCCCCCGGGATACGTGGGCTACGACGAGGGCGGCCAGCTCACCGAGGCCGTGCGCCGCAGGCCCTACTCCGTGATCTTGCTCGACGAGATGGAGAAGGCCCATCCGGATGTCTTTAACGTACTGTTGCAGGTGCTCGACGACGGCCGTCTGACCGACGGTCAGGGTCGCCAGGTGTCCTTCAAGAACACGATCATCATCATGACGTCCAACGTGGGCTCCAAGGCCATCGCCGATCTGTCCGGTAAGGACGAGGAGGAGATGCGCCATCAGGTCGACGCCGCCATGGCTCAGACATTCCGCCCCGAGTTCCTCAACCGTATCGACGATATCGTGGTGTTCCATCCGCTCGGCATGGCGCAGATCGAGAAGATCGTCGACATCCAGCTCGCCGACGTCCGCGCGCGTCTGGCCAAGGAGCGCATGACGCTTGCCATCACCCCGGCGGCCAAGCAGATGCTCGCCGTGGGCGGCCTGGACCCGGTCTTTGGCGCCCGTCCGCTCAAGCGTCTGGTTCAGCGCGAGGTCGTGGATGCCATTGCGGCCGCTATCATCGACGGCACGGTGCGCGAGGGCGATCAGGTGACGGTCGATGTCGACAAGGACGGCGGCTTTACCGTCGTGTGCGACAACACGCCGGCGGCCACCTACGAGGTCCCCGACGCCGAGTAGATTTTTGGGGCCGGCTTTAAAACCGCCCCTCATCGCAAAACGCCAAGGGCGGCGGATCCAATTGGGTCCGCCGCCCTTTTTCGTGCGACAATCGATGATGTTGAGCATGAGTACATGGCAAGGAGATATGCAGATGAACGTCGAGATCAAGACGAACACGCCGGCGACTAACGCCGCGTCCGCCGCACCAAAGCCCGCACCGAAACCGGCGCCCAAGCCGTGCGACCCCTACATTCGTGCCGAGAACGAGGACGATGACGGTTACGACCCCTACAGCGACCGACGCCCCGAGCGTGAGCCGATGTTCGAAGCTGACCCGTGGCGCTGAGTGCCACCAAAAAGTTGCGGTGAAATAGGGACTGTTTTGCGGTTTGACCAGCAAAAACAGTCCCTATTTCACCGCAACTGCGTTAGGGGTGTGGACGTTGGGCGGCTGTCTTCGGGCTGGCTAGTCCTGGGCTTTGATGCTCGGTAGCAGGATCTGCGCGAGGTAGTCGGTCTCGAGTTTGGTCGCGGCGTCGGCTTTGCCGTCTTTGCCGACCAGTACGTTCTTGATCTGGCTATAGGTGTAGCGGTTGCCGGTCGTAAGCTCGACAAGCTCAATGGCCGTGTCCATGGGGTAGGTTGACACGGGATTCTGCGTCCGTCCGTTGATGGTCTGGGGCACCACGTACGGATAGACGGGGCCGCTGGCATAGACGGTATAACCGTTGCCCAGACTGACCGTGCCCAAAACCGTATCGCCGTCATCGGGCGTAAAGGTCTCGCCATCGCGCACGGCGACGAGCGTCACGAGCGGCGTATTGGCGTCGTCGCCCAGATAGATGCATAGCGTGCTGCCGTTTTGCCAAGTTGCGACCTTGCCGTACCACTCGACGGGAATATCGAGCTGGTAGAGGTCGGTTGCCTTGTGGCGAGCGTCAGCATCACGGGATGCCTGTGCCTTTTGCGCGCTCACGGCATTGACGGCGGCGTCACGTCGCGCGGTTGCTGCCTGCTGGAGCACTTTGGCAGCCGCGGCGGAGCTCGCACCGCCCTCTTCGGCATACTTGGCGGCGGCATCGATCTGGTCGTCAGTCACCGTGTCGGCCGAAGGCACCTTGAGCTTAAAGGTGGCCTGGGCACTTAAATCCTGTCCATCGCTCTTAACGGTGACCTGCGTCTTGGTGGTCGGGACGGTGTAGATGGTGCCGTCGGCCGCGATGGGGGAGGCAGCGATGGAGAGCGTGTAATCGCCGGGCAGCAGTTTGATGCCGCGGCCGTGCTCGTCAACATAGAGCGTTTCGCTCACGGAGGAGCCATCAGCGTCCTGACCGCTCACCTGTACGGGAATCTTGGAGCCGGCGGAACAGTCGAGGCCCGCGGCATGCACGCCAATCTGCACCGACATCATCGTGTGGGCATTGGCGGCGGTGATGGCAGCCTGCTCTTGCCGGTATCCGTTCCAGGCTGCGTAGCCTGCGCCGCCGGCGACGAGCGCGACGGCCACAACGCCGGCAACCATCAGGTTGCGGCGCTTGGGCGACATCTTACGATGACGAACCTCGGCTTCGCGTGCCGAAGGAACGGACGGTAGGGGAATATCGCCCATGGCGATGGTCTCGTCCACGGCAGGAGCGGAGCCCAGGCCGGGAAGCTCGCGGGTCAGGGAATCTTCGGCCGGCAAGCTGCCGAGCAAGATGGTTTCCTCGCTCGTGTCGGATTCGGGCTGGTCGTCGGCCTCGCATTCGGTGTCTTCGTGATCTGCCTCATCTTCGGCAGGCTCAACGTCGTCTGCATCCTGATCATCGGACTGCGCCTCGGCTTCCGACTCATCCTGCACATCAACGCCCGAATCGTCAAACGCAATCTCATCAAGTGAAATCCGGTCTAGGCTCTCCAGGGCTTCGGCACACGCTTCTGCATCTTGGGCCGCATTCTCTTGGCCCATCGTCTCATCATTCATACATCCCCCAAGCTCAATATCGGGACAACAATGTACCCAAAATTGGGGTCACATAGAGCTGTCAGGCGATTGGAAATCTGATTTTATCTGTGAGAGAGGTTTTGCATATGTGCGTGAATGCGCGCAGCAACAAAAAGCCCCGGAAAGCGGACGAATCGCTTTCCGGGGCTGCACATGACGCGCGATTGCGGCATCGGCTAAGTTTGCCTACATCCAAATGTGGACGGAATAAACATGTTACTCGGCGTGCGCGTAATCAGCCTTGGCGCGGCGAGCGGTGGCCTTCTCCCAATCGCTGGTGCCCTCAAAGACATCCTGCTTGTAGGGATTGCGGCCGAGCTTCTTGGCACGGTAGGCGATGTAGATGATCGCGGCGACGTTGGCGACCAGCGCGGCGACCGAGACCGCGGTGGCGGCGCCGGGGTCGAGCGTGGAGTGGGTCACAAAGATGGACTCCTCCTGGAAGTACGGGAACACCTGGGCAAACATGCACCAAATAGCAAGCGTAAAGGCGCGGTTCTGAATCCAGCCGCCCTTGTTCCAGATAAAGGCGGCGACGGTGGGCGCCAGCAGCAGCGCAAAGCCGCAGAACCAGGAGTGGGTGGGCAGGCAGTTGTAGGTGTAGCAGAAGTTCCAGATATCGTAGGCGATGATGTAGACCCAAGTCATGTCGGGCCACAACATGTCGGTCTGATCCTCGGAGGCGTAGACGCTCCACCAACCGGTCATGCAGAAGATGTTGATGATACCGGCGATGCCGTTGAACACGTTGTTCCAGCCGGCCAGCTGCGTGGCGCCCTCGGAGGTGACCCAGTTGGACTCGCCCAGGACAAAGAAGTGATAGGCGCTCTCGAAGTCGGACACGACGGCGATCATGATGTTGATGGCGACGATCACAAACGGCCACGCGCGGAACCAATGCGCCTTGCCGATCTTGCCCCACTGGTACTTAATGGCAATGAAGCCCCAGCAACCGGCCAGCGCCGCGTATACCTTGGCGTAGTGGAACCAGCTGTTCTGGTACACATGGGTGGGGTTGGTGAGTGCCCACTCGGCACCCTGCGAAACGCCGACGGCGATGGCGACGCAGTAGATGGTCATGGCCAGCGGAGCCACGCCAAAGATGATTGCCGCGCCCAGCTTGGTGCGGCGGCCGACCTCGTTGAGCACGATGAGGCCAATAAAGACCATGGCCCAGCCGGCCCAGTGGATAAGGGTATCGCTACCCCAAACATCGAACAGCATGCTGCTCTCCTTTCACACGCCCGCGGCCCCTCTTCTGATCGCGGGCAGTTTGGCCAAATGTCGTCAGTTCTGGGGCATGCGCTCCGGATACTTGGCGGTATAGCCCTCGATGTGGAGTGTCGAGGCGATGATTTCCTTGACCGTCTCGTCGGGCACATCGGGGTGCGTGCGGATATACATCAAAAGACCCATGATGAGGGTGTAGAACGTTTCGTAGACATGGTCGATGCGCAGCTCGTGATGGGCGACAAAATCAACCACGGTGGTGTCGCAGATGTACTGAGCCACGCGCTGAACCACGTTGTGCAAAAAGCCGCCGTAGAGCGCGCCGCTGCTCGAGGTCAGGGTACTCGGCAGCTCGTGGCCGCTGGCGACCAGGCGCTTAAAGAGCGGGGCGACGGTGTCGAGCGCGCCCTCAATATCACCGACGGTGCGGTTGGCATTCCACTGCTCGAGCTCGGAGATAAAACCGTCAATTGCCTCGTCCATGACGGCGGTGACGGCGGCGTCCATGTCGGCGAAGTAGTGGTAGAACAGCGAGCGCGTGCAGCCGGCTCGCTTGGTCACGGCCGATACCGATAGGTGGGACACGCCCAGCTCGGAGCTTACGGTGCGCACGGCGGTGAGGATCTCGCGACGGCGTTCGTCGCCCGTCAAGCGCTTTGCCGCGCTGTCGGATGCGGGGACGGCATTGACCGCAGAGGTATCTGCTGTGTTGTTGCCCATGCGTTTGCCGCCTTTCATCCGTTTGAGCCTGACCGTTCGCCTAACAGTCTTGAATATTGTTGACGGTTCGTCAATACTGTTTTTGACACAATGTCAACAATAACGGGTGAACGGCGTGGGGGCATGTCGAGCCCGTAAAAAGAGGGGCGCTGCGTGCCTGCCAGGCTGCGGCAAGAGAAGGGACGACTATGATTCTCAACGGACCGGGGATTAGCTACACCGAGCCCGATATCGGTGCGGAGTTTGTGCCGCCGCTGCCGGAGCATCCGCGCGAGGCCATCGTCAAACTGTGCGAGCACTGCACTAACCGCCTGCTGCATCGCGACGAGCTGCTGGGCTACGAGTACTGGTCGTTTGCCGAGGCCGCAACCGACGAGCAAGCCGAAGTGCTCTGCAAGATGAAGATGCGCCGTCCCTATACGCTGCCCGAGATGGTCAAGCTCACCGGCATGCCCGAGGCCGATATCGAAAAGATGCTCGACGACATGAGCTACACGGGTCTGCTCGAGTATAACTGGGAAAACCCCGAGCGCGCCAAGCAGTGGGTCCTGCCCATGCTGGTGCCGGGTTCTGCCGAGTTCCTCAACATGCGCGTGAGCCAGCTCGATGAGCATCCGGTCTACGCCAAGTTCTTTGAACAGGCATCCAAGGGTCCGCTGTCCAAGGCCACGCCGATGGTGCCGCCCGGAGGCGCCGGCATCGGCATGCACGTCATTCCGGTCGAGAAGGCCATCGATGCCGCGAGCACCTCGGTGCCTATTGAGCATATCGAGCACTGGCTCGACAAATACGAGGGTAAGTATGCCGCCAGCACCTGCAGCTGCCGCGCAAGCCGTCGCGTGATGGGCGAGGGCTGCGCCGACGACCCGGCCGATTGGTGCATCGCCGTGGGCGATATGGCCGACTACGTGGTCGAGACCGATCGTGGCCATTACGTGACCCGCGACGAGGTCTACGACATCCTGCGCCAGGCCGAGGACAACGGCTTTGTGCACCAGATCACCAACATTGACGGCGAGAACAAGATCTTCGCCATCTGCAACTGCAACGTCAACGTGTGCTACGCCCTGCGCACCTCGCAGCTGTTCAACACGCCCAACCTGTCGCGCTCGGCCTATGTCGCCAAGGTCGAGAAGGACAAGTGCGTGGCCTGCGGTCGCTGCGTTGAGGTGTGTCCGGCCGGCGCCGCCAAGCTGGGCCAGAAGCTCTGCAGCAAAAAGGCGGGCGGACGGGTGCCCGAGTATCCGCGCCAGGAGCTGCCCGATGCCACCAAGTGGGACCACACCAAGTGGTCGCCCAACTACCGCAACGACAACCGCATCGAGACGCATGAGTCCGGCACCGCGCCCTGCAAGACGGCCTGCCCCGCGCACGTTGCCGTTCAGGGCTATTTGAAGCTCGCGGCTCAGGGTCGCTATGACGAGGCCCTAGCACTCATTAAGCGCGAGAACCCTCTGCCCGCTATCTGCGGCCGTGTGTGCAATCGCCGCTGCGAGGATGCCTGCACCCGCGGCCGTGTGGACGCCGCCGTGGCCATCGACGAGGTCAAGAAGTTCATCGCCCAGCGCGATCTGGATGCCGCGACCCGCTATGTCCCGCCCGTGGTGACGCCGACGCGCGCTGGCGGCTTCGACCAGAAGATCGCCATTATCGGTGCCGGTCCGGCCGGCCTGTCCTGCGCTTTCTACCTGGCCGAGAAGGGCTACAAGCCCGTCGTGTTCGAGAAGAACGAGCGCCCGGGCGGCATGCTCACCTACGGCATTCCCAGCTTTAAGCTGCAGAAGGACGTTATCGAGGCCGAGGTCGAGGTTATTCGCCTGATGGGTGCCGAGTTCCGCTATGGCGTGGAGGTCGGTCGCGATGTGACGCTCGATGAGCTGCGCGAGCAGGGCTTTAAGGCCTTTTATGTTGCCATCGGCTGCCAGGGCGGCCGCCTTGCCGGTATTCCGGGCGAGGATGCCGAGGACGTGACCGTGGCCGTCGACTTCTTGCGCGAGGTCAACAGCGGCAAGATCGACGCGCTGCCCGGCCGCACCATCGTGGTGGGCGGCGGCAACGTGGCCATCGACGTGGCCCGCAACGCCTGCCGTCTGGGCTCCGAGCACGTCGAGATGTTCTGCCTGGAGAGCGAGGCCCAGATGCCCGCCAGCGAGGAAGAGCGTCGCGAGGCCATCGAGGACGGCGCGCACATCAGCTGTGGTTGGGGTCCCAAGGAGGTTCACCTGGACGAGTCCGGCCGTGTGTGCGGTATCACCTTCAAGCGCTGCACGCGCGTCTTTGACGACGAGGGCCGGTTTGCGCCCGAGTACGACGAGAACGATCTGCGTCGTGTCGATGCCGACCGTGTCGTCATGTCGATTGGCCAGTCCATTGTGTGGGGCGACCTGTTGGCTGGCTCCAAGGTGGAGCTTGGCCGCGGCCAGGGTGCTCTTGCCGATCCCCAGACCTACCAGACCGCCGAGCCCGACATCTTTGTGGGCGGCGATGTCTATACTGGTCCGAGCTTTGCCATCGATGCCATTGCCGCCGGTCACGAGGCCGCCGTCTCCATCCATCGCTTTGTGCAGCCGGGCTCCACGCTCACCATCGGCCGCAACCAGCGCCGCTACACCGCGCTCGACCGCGACGATGTCGTGATCGAGAGCTATGACAACGCGAGCCGCGAGGTGGCGCATGTTAACCGCGACCGCGAGAAGGCTGCGCCCTTTAGCGAGTACGTCGAGACCTTTACCGAAGAGCAGGTGCGCGCCGAGACCGCCCGTTGCCTGGGTTGCGGTGCCTCGATCGTCGACCCCAACAAGTGCATCGGCTGCGGCCTGTGCACCACCAAGTGCGCGTTCGACGCCATCCATCTGGATCGCGACCGCCCCGAGTGCTCCACGATGGTCAAATACGAGCAAAAGCTCCCAAGCCTGGGCAAGTATGCTTTGAAACGCGCCATCAAGATTAAGTTCGGTCGTAAATAGGTAACCATGGCGGGTAGGGGGACGGCGCAGACTAGATTTCGCCGTCCCCTTGCTTTGAGTTTGCATCGCATCAACCGTTGTTGAAAGGTTTCTACCTTGCACGAATTGGGAATCGTTTATCACATCATTCGCGATGTTGAGAACGTGGCGCGCGCCAATGGCGTGAGTCGCGTTTCGAGCGTCACGCTGCTGCTGGGCGAGGTCTCGGGCGTCGTTCCCGACTTGCTGCTCGACGCTTGGCGCTGGGCGGCAGATAAAAAGTCCATCACCGAGGATGCGGAGCTTATTGTGGAGCCCGTCGAGGCCGTGACACATTGCGAGGCGTGCGGCCGCGACTATTCGACAGTCGAGCACGGCAAGACCTGCCCCCATTGCGGCAGCGGCGAGACATACCTGCTGCAGGGCCAGGAGGTCATGATCAAGCAGATCGAGACCCCCGACGAGGACCCGGCAGACGCTGCTCCTGACGGTCCTTCCGACGCTCCCGACGCCGTCGACGCCGCCAACCCCATCCACATCGCCTAACATCCAATGACTGCATGGGCTAGAGTTCTAAACATATTTGCTTCGGTTAGTCAAGTCATGTCTGTTTAAACAAAATGGCGGCACGCAGACGCATTGGGATCCACCTAAAAGCGGTCTTAACGAACAGTGCACCTTTATATGTCTTTGAAAGCAATCGGAAAATCACGTTTTAGCAGGCAATGAGCTGTAAATCAGCAATGTAATCAATTTGTAACAAACTTAGACGTTTAAACAAATAATCCAACCTTTTGCGAATTTAGCTATAATTCCACAATCCAAACAGGTATACTCCTTTCATGTCGTGTAGGAAATACGTAGACAAAAAGGAGGTTATGTGATGGTAAGTATTGTTCTTGCTAGCCACGGGGACTTGGCAGCTGGAATCAAGCAGACGGGCTCGATGGTCTTTGGCGATCAGCCGTCTGTTGCCGTGGTCTCGCTCGAGCCGAGCATGGGCCCCGACGATTTCCGTGCCAAGGTCGAGGAAGCAGTTGCTTCCTTCGAGGACCAGGAGCAGGTGCTCTTCCTCGTTGATCTGTGGGGCGGCACGCCGTTCAACCAGATCAGCGGGCTCATCGAGGGCCACGATTCCTGGGCTATCGTCACCGGTGTCAACCTGCCTATGCTCATCGAGGCATATTCGCAGCGCTTTGACGCAAAGAACACTGCACATGCGATCGCAAAACATCTCGTGACTGAGGCTAAGGCTGGCGTGCGTGTCAAGCCCGAGTCTCTGGAGCCCGAGGAGAAGAAGCCGGCTGCGGCCGCCGCTGCTCCTGCAGGCGCCATCCCTCCGGGAACGGTCATCGGCGATGGGCACATCAAGATCGCCCACGTCCGTATCGACACCCGTCTGCTTCATGGTCAGGTGGCCACCACGTGGACCAAGCAGATCAACCCCAACCGCATCATCGTGGTTTCCGACGGCGTTGCTCACGACGAGCTCCGCAAGACCATGATCGAGCAGGCTGCCCCTCCGGGAGTCCATGCCAACGTCGTGCCCATCAAGAAGATGGCCGAGGTCGTCAAGGACACGCGCTTTGGTGACACCAAGGCTATGCTGCTCTTTGAGAACCCGCAGGATCTGCTCAAGGCCATCGAGGCCGGCGTCGACATCAAGGAAGTCAACATCGGTTCCATGGCTCACTCCAAGGGCAAGGTCGTCGTCACCAACGCCGTCGCTATGGGCGATGATGACGTCAAGACTCTCGAGGCCCTCAAGGCCAAGGGCGTCAAGTTCGAGGTCCGCAAGGTTCCTTCGGATTCCTCCGAGGATCTCGACGCCATGTTGAAGAAAGCTAAGGCCGAACTGGCCGCTCAAGCATAGTAAAGGAGGGTCCGATACATGTCTGCAATCACTATTCTGCTTGTTGCGATTGTCGCGTTGCTTGCCGGTATGGAAGGCATTCTGGATGAGTTCCAGTTCCATCAGCCGCTCGTGGCATGCACGCTTATCGGTCTCGTAACCGGTCACCTTCAGGAGGGCATCCTCCTGGGCGGTTCGCTCCAGATGATGGCCCTTGGCTGGGCTAACGTCGGCGCCGCCGTCGCGCCTGACGCCGCTCTGGCCTCGGTCGCCTCTTCGATCATCATGGTGCTCGCCCTCAACGGCGGCGCTACCGATCCGTCGAAGGCCGTTACCGCCGCCATCGCCGTCGCCGTCCCGCTGTCGGTCGCTGGTCTGTTCCTGACCATGATCTGCCGTACCCTGGCTACCGCTATCGCTCACGCCATGGACGGTTGCGCCGAGAAGGGCGACTTCGCCGGCATCGAGCGCTGGCAGTACATTGCCATCCTTATGCAGGGCCTTCGTATCGCCATTCCGGCAGTGCTTCTGTGCATCATCCCGGCCGAGGCTGTTACCAACGCGCTTAACGCTATGCCCGACTGGCTGTCCGGCGGCATGGCTGTCGGCGGCGGCATGGTCGCTTCCGTCGGTTACGCCATGGTCATCAACATGATGGCCACCAAGGAGACCTGGCCGTTCTTCATCCTCGGCTTTGTCCTTGCTGCCATCCCTCAGCTCACGCTGATCGCCCTTGGCCTCATCGGCATCTCCCTTGCCCTCATCTACCTTGGCCTTAAGGATCTGGCCAAGCAGGGTGGCGGCATGGGCGGTGGCTCCGGTGACCCGCTCGGCGACATTCTGAACGATTACGAGTAGGAGGGGAGTGATACATATGGCAGAGAACAAGATTCAGCTCACCAAGGCTGACCGCAAGAAGGTTTGCTTCCGTCATCAGTTCCTTCAGGGCTCGTGGAACTACGAGCGTATGCAGAACGGCGGCTGGTGCTTCGCAATGATCCCTGCGATCAAGAAGCTCTACACCAGCAAGGATGACCAGATTGCCGCTCTTAAGCGCCACCTGGAGTTCTATAACACCCACCCCTATGTTTCCGCCCCCGTCATTGGCGTTACCCTCGCTCTCGAGGAGGAGCGCGCCAACGGTGCCCCGATTGACGACGTCGCCATTCAGGGCGTCAAGGTCGGTATGATGGGCCCGCTCGCCGGTGTCGGCGACCCCGCCTTCTGGTTCACCCTTCGCCCGATTCTGGGTGCTCTGGGCGCTTCCCTGGCCCTGTCCGGCAGCATCGCCGGTCCGCTGCTGTTCTTCTTCGCGTGGAACATCATCCGTTACGCCTTCCTGTGGTACACGCAGGAGTTTGGCTACAAGGTCGGCTCCTCCATCGCCAAGGATCTCTCCGGCGGTCTGATGGGCAAGGTCACCGAGGGTGCTTCCATCCTGGGTATGTTCATCATCGGCGCCCTGGTCGAGCGCTGGGTGTCCATCTCCTTTACCCCGGTCGTCTCCAAGGTCACGCAGTCTGCTGGCGCCTTTATCGACTGGGCTAACCTGCCCTCCGGTTCTGAGGGTGTCAAGGAAGCACTGACGATGTATAACTCCATCGGTGCTAACGCCCTTGATCAGGTGAAGGTCACCACGCTTCAGGCCAACCTCGATCAGCTCATCCCCGGCCTTGCCGCCGTGTGCCTGACCCTGCTGGTCTGCAAGCTCCTCAAGAAGAAGGTCAGCCCGATCGTCATCATCCTGGCTCTCTTCGCCATCGGCATCATCGGTCGCGTCTGCGGCTTCATGTAAGCACGTTTCGGCTTAAGACCGAGAATTGCTAGGCAAGGGCTTTTGAGCCATTGAAACGGACCGCACCCGGTGGGTACACTGGATGCGGTCCGATTGTTTTATTTGGAGGGCGAGGCGCGCATGGCGCAATCTCAGAACAGCACGGTCGATCTGGCAACGCCGGCAACCTGCCTGATGGGGCTTACCAGCCACGGTAACGTGATGGTGGGCAATAAGGCGTTCGAGTATTACAACGAGCGCAATCCCGAGGATTATATTCAGATCCCGTGGGATGAGGTCGACTATATTGCCGCCGAGGTTTTGCGCGGCACCAAGAAGATCACGCGTTTTGCCATCTTCACCAAGGACAACGGTCACTTTACGTTTTCGACGCGCGACGACAAAGAGACGCTTCGTGCGGTCCGCAAGTACGTCGACGAGGACAAGCTCGTGCGTTCGCCCGACTTCATCGATGTGACGGCCAAGGGCGCTAAGAGCATTCCTTCCGTCATCAAAGGCCTCTTCCACAAAGGCAACTAGCTCTTCACAAGTTGCGGTGAAATAGTTCCTAAATACGGCTTTAGATGCTTTAGGCAAGAACTATTCCACCGCAACTTCGAAGTCTAGTCATGCGACGTATGGCGATGCAGTAAATCTGCTACACTAGTACAACATGCCTCCGTAGCTCAGGGGATAGAGCACCGCTCTCCTAAAGCGGGTGTCGACGGTTCGAATCCGCCCGGGGGCACCAGAGGAATATCGAGCCCGGTACCGCTATGGTGCCGGGCTCTTCTGGTCTAAGGGCAGGATTCGGACCGTCGGCACCCGCGTCACTCATTTCCCCGCGGGGGGAGTTTTCGAATCCGCCCGGGGGCACCAGAGGAATATCGAGCCCGGTACCGCTACGGTGCCGGGCTCTTCTGGTTCAAGACTTTAGTCTGCTGGCCGCGCAGCGGCCAGCTTTAAACCACCCGCTACGCGGGTGGAGACAAACGGCTTTA
>NZ_JBCJBI010000004.1:117866-183694 GCF_039062365.1 Collinsella aerofaciens | reverse complement strand
GTATCGGGTTCCCACATTCATCCGCACATGTGCGGATGAATGTGGGAGGTGTTCGGATAAAGTTGATAATCAAGGCAAAACCTGCGGGAATCAGGCTCAGTATCTTTACAACGGAAAAAACCATTGCAAAGATGCCTAAGATTCTTGAGCTAAAAGAAAACATCATGATGGTATTCGGTACAACTAGGGCCTTAGTTGATGTTTGCAGTGCGACTGGTGCAATTACTGAAGTGCAGTACGGCGCGACCTTTAACAAAGAAGGTTCGAAGCAGATTGACCAAAGCGTTTTCCTGGACGATTCGGAAATCAACGATACGCGCGAGCTGCTTGGGATGGGGATTAAGCTCTACAGCCAGCAGACTCCGTCATTCCCGAAGGATCCAATTACGTCTGTCTAGTGGTTGCTGAGTAGCGCAACACCCGACGCGAATGATGGATAAATTCGTGACCGCCATCGTGGGCGGCATCGCCCTCTTCGCGGCCGGCATCCTGGCCTAGTCGCGACTAAGCGTTTAACCGCTTTCCCCGGGGAGCCTGCCTGGCATCCCATACCCCAGGCAGGCTTCCATCCCTATACGTGACAATGGGACAGTCCCTTTGTCGCATTCTTAACGGGCCGACGACTCGGTCCAAATCACGGTAACCCTGCGTGCGTCCGGCAAAGTGGCGCCGCAAAAATCGAAAGGAATGTGTCAGATGTACGAGATCGACCTTAACCTCCCTAAGCAGATCGTCGCTGACGTCCTGTCCAACCACGAGATCCACAGCGTCGCCTTCGTCGGCTCCGGTGCTTCCATGTCCGACCTTTACCCCGCCAAGTACTTCCTGGCCAACAACACGGACAAGCTGAACGTTCAGATTTTCACCGCTAACGAGTTCAACTACGACACGCCTTCCTGGGTCAACGAGCACACCTTCGTGATCACCTGCTCTCTCGGTGGCTCCACGCCCGAGACCGTCGAGGCCAACAAGACCGCCAAGAAGCACAACTGCCCGGTCGTCTCCCTCACCAACAAGGCTGGCTCCGCTCTGACCGTCGACGCCGACCACGTCATCGTTCACGGCTTCCACGCCAACTTCGCTGCCAAGTGCGAGAAGCCCGGCTACGCCATCGCTCTTGCTCTCGAGATCCTTCAGCAGACCGAGGGCTATGACCACTACGAGGACATGATCACCGGCCTCACCAACGTCTTCGATCTCTGCGAGAACGCCGCTCAGCACTGCAAGAAGCTCGCCAAGAAGTTCGCCGAGGACTTCAAGGACGACAAGATGATCTACTTCATGGCCTCCGGTGCCTCCGAGAAGATGGCTTATTCTCACGCCGCCTTCCTGTTCACCGAGATGCAGTGGATCGACGCCGCCGCCTACAACACCGGCGAGTACTTCCACGGCCCGTTCGAGGTTTCCACCGAGGGTAAGCCCTACGTCTTCTTCATGTCTGATGGCGCTACCCGTCCGATGGACGCCCGCGCCCTCACCTTCCTTGAGCGCATGGGCGCCAAGGTCGCTCTGATCGACTCCAAGGACTACGGCCTGGCTGACGCCGTGCCCGCGAGCGTCGTCACCTACTTCAACCCGCTGCTGCACCTCGCCGTTATGCGCGAGTACGGCAACCAGATCGCCGAGGCCCGTCAGCACCCGCTGACCATGCGTCGCTACATGTGGAAGCTTTCCTACTAATCACAAGTAAGTAGACCTTACGGGTTGATTGAGAGGGGATGGGGTTTGCGCCCCGTCCCCTTTTTTGCTCTGGGGAGGGCGTGTCTGTCGCGTCGCAAATCCCAGATAAAACCTACCAAAATAAACCTGTCCCTTTTTGGCAGGTGGGAGGAGATGCGTATGATCAAGGCAGTGCTGTTCGACATGGACGGCGTGCTGGTCGATACCGAGTGGTTCTACAACCGCCGCCGCGTGGCGTTTATGGAGGAGCATGGCATTACGTACGATAGAATTCCAGATCTTTCGGGGTCTAATGAACCGGCAATCTGGGAAGCTCTAGTTCCTGGCAATCTCACGTTACGCGAGGAATTGCTCACGGAATATAAAAAAAGATATTGCCCCGCTCATCCCGTTCCGTATGCCGAGCTACTCAACGAGCAGACGGAGCCGGTGATGCGTGAGCTGCACAAGCGCGGCGTGAAGTGTGCCATCGCGAGCTCGTCCTATCGCGAGCTCATTGACGAGCTGGTGGAGATTGCTGGTATCGCCGACGTGCTGGACTACACCATCAGCGGTCACGAGTGCAGTGCGTTTAAGCCCGACCCCGAGATCTACCTGCGTGCCATGGAAGCACTGGGGGTTGAGCCTTCCGAGTGCCTGGTTATCGAGGACTCGCCTTTGGGCATCGAGGCCGGCAAGCGCTCCGGCGCCCGCGTCCTGGCGCTGTGTCCGCACGAGGGCGTCAACCTGGACCAGTCCGCCGCCGACGTTGTTATCGACAACCTGACCGACATCCTACCTGCCATTTAGGGACAGGTTTATTTTGGCAGGTTTTATCTGGGCAAATGCCGAATTCGCCGTGAAGGGATCGCTCTCTTCACGGCGTTTTTCTTTTGAGCGGCCTCACGGTCCTTCTGATGGTTGTCGAGAGAGGGTGAATTGGGGCGCCCCCGCACGCTCCATGCTACAATCGCGGACATGCCCCACAACTATATCTGCCTTCGAAAGGAGCCTACGTGGCGAACGCCATCGATCAGCTCACGGACCGCGTGCTCGTGCTCGGCCGCCTCACCATCGTCCGCCGCGCCATTACCTCCGTGGCGGTCACCATTTCCGCCGTTCTCCAGACATTTCTGATCCAGGCGTTCATTCGGCCCGCCGACTTGCTTCCGAGCGGCCTTACCGGCGTCGCGGTCCTGCTCGATCGCGTTACCTCGCTCGGCGGCGTTCATATCGACATCTCGCTCGGTATGCTCGCGCTCAACATCCCCGTGGCGCTCCTGTGCTGGAGCGGCATTAGCAAGCGTTTCGTCATCTTCTCGATGATGCAGGTCGTGCTCTCGTCGCTGTTCCTCAACGTCTTTCACTTCGCGCCGTTTTTGGGTGACAAGATCATGCTCATCATTTTTGGCGGCGTGGTCTCGGGTCTGGGCGCTGCCATCGCGCTTAAGTCCGGCGCATCTACCGGTGGCACCGACTTTATCGCGCTGTGGGTCTCCAACCACACGGGCAAGACCATTTGGGGCGTCATCTTTGGTTTCAACTGCTTTATCCTGGCGATCTTTGGCTTTATATTTGGCTGGGACAATGCGGCGTACTCCATCGTGTTCCAGTTTATTTCGACCAAGACCATCGACAGTTTCTATCGTCGCTACGACCGCGTGACGCTGCAGATCACAACGCGCAAGGCGGACGAGGTCATGACCGCCTATGTTGACCATTTTCAGCATGGTATTAGCTGCGCCGAGGTCATCGGCGGATATAGCCGCGAGAAGATGTACCTGCTGCACGCCGTTGTCTCGACCTACGAGAGCCAGGACATTATCAAGCTGGTGTGCGACATTGATCCCGGCGCCGTGATCAATGTGTTTCACACGCTCAACTTTGTGGGCGGCTGGTGGGGCTGCCATGTCGACGAGCCCATGCCCACGGCCGTACCCGATCCCGACAAGCCCGCGCGCATGGCCAGCAGGCAGGCGCGCCTCAGCGAGCAGGACAGCCTGCAGCAGGATGACGGCAAGTAGGGTTTTGGCTTTTTGCCGGTCAAGCGCAGTCCATTCGAATGAGCCCCTCGAAAGCCCCGTTGCTTTCGGGGGGCTCTCGTTTGACCAGATAAAACCTACCAAAATAGACCTGTCGCTTTTTGGTAGGCAGTGTGTATCGTTTTATCGTTATGATGTAACATAGAGCTAGACGTTATATACGTATTAGTAATTTCGATATTTTGATAGGAGTGATCAGATATGCCCGCGACCAAAAATGCACCGCTTTACCAGCAGATTTACGACGAAATCAAGGATGCGATCGAGAAAGGTGTTTATGCACCCAAGGAGCGTATTCCGTCCGAGCTCGAGCTAGCCGAGCAGTACGAGGTGAGCCGCATTACGGTGCGCCGCGCCGTCGAGGAGCTGTGCTCCGATGGCTACCTGGTTAAGCAGCAGGGCCGTGGCACCTTTGTTTCCACGCCGCACATCAACCGTCAGTTCCACGCCTCGACGCTGCAGACGTTTACCGCGCTGTGTGCCGATAACGGCATGAAGGCCGGTGCACATGTGGTCGATCGCCAGATCGTTCCGGCGCGCCAAAACGAGATGGAGTTCTTTGGCCTGCAGAAGGGCGCGCTGCTGCTGCATATTAAGCGCGTGCGCACGGCCGACGGCGAGCCCATCTTTGAGGAGAACGTCTTTGTGCCGTTTGACGCCTACCGTGAACTGTTGACAGCCGACCTTGAGGACAAGTCGATTTTTGCCGAGGTCGGGCGTGTTGGCGGAACCCCGATTGTCTCGGCTGGCTACCGTACGGTCGAGGCCGTTCGCGCCAGCGCTGAGCAGGCGGCCGAGCTGGGCATCGCTCCGCACGATCCGCTGCTCAACCTGCGCGCCGGCTTTATCGGTCCCAATGGCGAGCCGGTCTTGCTCGGCAAACAGTACTACGTGGGCAGCCGCTACGTCATGGTCATATAAGTTACGTGGTTTTACCAAATCGCGTAACGGCTCGACGCTGCGCCTTTGGTTCCGCCGTTCTAACGAACGGCGGACCGGTCGACGCTGCAAACGCCCCTAAGCGGCAATCTGACGTTCAATCGTCGGTCGCGTACCGAAGTACGCTTCCCTCCTCTTTCACGTCACCTTGCTCGCTTAGGGGCGTTTTCGCTGGCTTATGCTCAACCGGCGACGTTTCCGCGCTTGTCAAGAGATTGCTTATTGGGGACGCTCTTAAACGACTGGTCATTCAAGAAGGTTCCCAACGACTACCCGCAGAACGAGCGTGGGTAATCTCCCGTTTTTGGCTTGGTGGCGGGTTCAAAGTGGGAGATTATCCACGCTCATCCAGAAAGTGTCCAAAAATCCACGCTCGTTCCCTTCGGATTGCATCGCCCGTGGCCGGCAGCCGTGCGGCACCGGTCCGCGTGGCGGCGTATAATCGGCGGCAGATGACTTGGACGTTAGGAAACCATGACCGATAGCATGCAGCAGATGGCGCTTGACACGCTCGGCGCCTATTTTGGCTACACCTCGTTTCGCCCGGGACAGGACCGCATGGTGGATGCGATTCTTGCAGGCCGCGATGCGCTGGGTGTTATGCCCACGGGCGCCGGCAAGTCCATTTGCTACCAGGTGCCCGCGTTCATGCTGCCCGGCATCACCTTTGTGGTGAGTCCGCTCTTGTCGCTTATGGAGGACCAGACCCGTGCGTTGCTCGCGGCGGGTGCGCGACCCAGCTATCTCAACTCCAGCCTTACTCCAGCCCAGCAAAACACCGTGCTCAAGCGGGCGCGCGAGGGTCGCTACCAGCTTATGTACGTGGCGCCCGAGCGCCTGCTCGAGCCGCGCTTTTTAGCCTTTGCGCAGGAGGCCGCGGCGGACGGCGGCATTGGCGTGCCGCTCGTGGCCATTGACGAGGCCCACTGCGTGAGCCAGTGGGGCCAGGATTTCCGCCCCGCCTACCTGCAGATTCGCGAGTTCATCGATTCCCTGCCGCAGCGCCCCATCGTGGCGGCCTTTACCGCTACGGCGACCGAGCGCGTGCGCGCGGACATTCAGCAGATGCTCGGCCTGCAAAACCCCGCGACGGTGGTGACGGGTTTCGATCGCAAGAACCTCTACTTTGGCTGCGAGGAGATGGGCGACAAGGCCAAGGCCGCGTGGGTGCGTGACTATGTGATCGCGCATTCGAGGGAGAGCGGCATCGTGTATTGCTCGACCCGCAAGACGGTCGACGCGCTGGCAGGCGAGCTTGTCGAGGCGCTGGGCCCCAGCGGCATTCGCGTTGGCCGCTACCATGCAGGCATGGGCAACGACGCCCGCCGCCAGAGCCAGCGTGCCTTTATCGACGACGACATTCAGGTGATGGTTGCCACCAACGCCTTTGGTATGGGCATCGACAAGCCCAACGTGCGCTACGTGATTCACAACAACGTGCCCGAGAGCATCGAGGCCTACTACCAGGAGGCGGGCCGTGCCGGCCGCGATGGCGACCCGGCCAGCTGCCACTTGCTGTGGAACGGCAACGATTTTCGCATGCGCCGCTTTCTGATCGATCGCGGCGATGCTGCCGATGAGGCGCTCGACGACGAGCAGCGCGCGTGGGCGCTCCAGAATCGCTACCGCCTGCTCAGCCAGATGGAGGGCTACTGCAATACCACCGGCTGCCTGCGCGAATACATGCTGCGCTACTTTGGCGACGAGGCCGCGGCCGAGCATGCTGCTTCGGCTGGCGCGGGCGGCACCGCTACGGATGAGGTCGAGGGCTGTGGTAACTGCAGCAACTGCCTCACACAGTTCGAGGTCGAGGACGTCACCGATATGGCCCGCGCCGCCGTGCGCTATGTGGCCACGCGTCCCATGCGCTTTGGCAAGTCGCTGATCGCCGACGTGCTCCACGGCGGCAACACCGAGCGCATTCGCCAGATGCATCTGGACGAGGACCGCGGCTACGGTGAGCTGTCGAGCGAATCGGTTGGGCGCATCAAGGATATCATCGGCCAGCTGTGCGGCTGCGGCTACCTGGCCACCTCGCAGGGGCAGTACCCGGTCGTGGGGCTGGGCCCGCGTGCCACCGAGGTCGAGGACGAGGCGTTCGCCTTTACCGTTAAGCGTCGCGCGTCCAAGCGCAAAGCCTCGGCCCGCGCCCGCCGTGCGGTGGATCTGCTGCGCGAGGAGGCCGAGCTGGATCAGCGCCCGCGCGTGGGCGACGATGCCGAGCTGTTCGAGTGCCTGCGTGCCCTCCGCAAGGAGATCTCGACGGAGCTGGAGATGGCGCCGTATATGGTCTTTTCCGACAAGGCCCTGCGCGGCCTGTGCCGCCTGCGTCCACAGACGCGCGAGGAGCTGATCCAGGTCAACGGCATTGGCGAGAAAAAAGCCGACGCCTTTGGCGAACAGTTTATGGCGGCGATTGAAGAGTTTGAGTCCGAGCATGCGCGGGATGGAGCGTAACGATGGCATTCGACGATAAAACCGAGCGCGCCGAGGTGTCCGCCGTACCGCTGTACCAGCAGGTCATGGACGACCTAAAGGGCGAGATCGCGCGCGGCGTGTACCCTGCTGGCTCGCGCATTCCTGCCGAGATGGAGCTCGCGAAGTCCTACGGCGTGGGGCGCGTCACCGTGCGCCGTGCCATCGAGGAGCTGTCGCGCGCGGGGTATCTCAACCGCCAGCAGGGGAGGGGCACCTTTGTGTGCGCTCCCAAGCTCAAGCGCAAGATTCGCCAGAAGGGTGACGTCCAGAGCTTTACTGAGGGTTGTGCTGCCAACGACATGGTGCCGGGTGCGCGTCTGGTGTCGCGCACGGTGGTCGCGGCGACGCACGAGGATGCGGCGTTCTTTGGCGTGGAGCCCGGCTGCGAGCTTATCGTGGTCGAGCGCGTGCGCACGGCCGATGGCATCCCCGTCATGCTCGAGAACAACGCCTTTGTGCTCGCCGACCATCCCTACCTGCAGACGCTGGCCGACGAGGACCTCACCGATAACTCAATCTTTGCGCTCGTTGCCGAGCATTCGGGTCGCGCGCCGCTCAAGTCCGACCCCTGCACCGTGGAGATTGCGCTTGCCGATGCTCAGACGGCCCCGCTGCTGGAGGTGCCGGTCGGCGAGCCGCTCTTCTATATGGAGGCCTACTTTACCGACGCCGGCGGGCGCCCTCTACTGCTCGGCCGCCAAAAGATCGTGGGCTCGCGCTATGTCTTCGACATCTAACGTCCACAGATAGAACAACATAGAACAAATTTGCCGAGATGACTTCACGGGCGTTATTGCACGTGCTATAAATAGGACAACATAGAACGACAGCAGGTACGAGCTGTCGTCGTTCAAAGCCGCCCCACAAGGAGGAGCATCAGCATGAACGCACATGATCTGGTTCAGGAAATCATCGAGCGCAAGGGCAAGGTCGAGAACGTCTTTTGGATCGCTTGTGGCGGTTCGATGATCGACCTGATGCCGGCCAACGAGCTGCTCAAGCGCGAGGCCACCACGTTTACCTCGACGGTCTACACGGCACGCGAGTTTTGCCTGATGGCTCCTAAGAGCCTTGGCGAGAAGTCGCTCGTTATTGCCTGCAGCCACAGCGGCAACACGCAGGAGGTCGTTGACGGCTGCGAGATGGCGCTGGCAGCCGGTGCCGAGGTCGTTGCCCTCACCGACTGCGAGGGCTCCAAGATCGATAACGGCAAGTGGACCACCTGGGTCTATCCGTGGGGCGAGGGCGTGTCACAGGCCGAGGTGCCGCAGGGCATCGGCGCTCTGATCGCCGCCGAGTTGCTCGACCAGCAGGAGGGTTACGAGGCGCTCGCCGACATGTATGAAGGCCTTAAGCAGATGGACGCGCTGCTGCCCGCCGCGCGCGAGAAGGTCAACGCCGAGCTGGGCGCCCGTTTTGCCGAGCTCTGCCAGCAGCACAAGTTCTTCTACATCCTGGGCTCCGGTCCCAACTTTAGCCAGACCTACGCCATGGCCATCTGCTCGCTCATGGAGATGCAATGGCAGCATTGCTGCTACATCCACTCCGGCGAGTATTTCCACGGCCCGTTCGAGGCTACCGAGCCCGGCGTGTTCTACTTTGTGCAGCTCGGGTCGGGTGAGTGCCGCCCCATGGAGGAGCGCGCGCTGGCGTTCCTCAACACGCACACCGACACGATCATGGTGCTCGACGCGCTCGAGTACGGCGTGGGCGACGTGCCCGCCAGCGTGCGTTCGTACCTGGAGCCGATCTTCTTCTACAACATGAGCTGCGAGCTGCGCGCCGCACGCGGCAAGGTGTTCGATCACAGCCCCGAGGTTCGTCGCTACATGGGCATCGAGCAGTACTAAGTAACGGGAAAAGCATTCACCTTCGATTCGCAAGCGTGCCGTGTGAGTCAAAAAGCGGGCCGTGCCGGGGATTTCCGGCACGGCCCGCTTTGCATGGCGTCCGTATGGGCGAGGTGTCGCGGCAGCCAGCGGCTTACTTGGCGTCGTAGGCCTCGGCGTCCCACCAGTCGAGTTGGGCGATGTTGTCGCGGATGTGCTGGCAGCTCTTGTGGAAGCCCTCGAGCTCGTGCTCGGACAGGTCGAGCGTGTAGACCTCCTCGACGCCCTCGGCACCGATCACGCACGGCAGGGAGGTGAAGATGCCCTCCTCGCCATACTGGCCGGTCATGAGCGTGGAGGCGGAAAGCACGGCGTGCTCGTTGTGCAGCACGGCGGCGCAGACGCGCGCGGCGGAGTTGGCGACGGCGTACTCGGTGCACTGCTTGCCCTGGTAGGTTACGTAGCCGCCCTTGCGCGCGAGCTCCTCGATCTCCATGTGGTCGAAGTCATACTTGTCGGGGTTCTCGGCCTGAAGTTCGTTGAGGCTCTTACCGGCGATGGTTGCGGCCTTAAAGGCGGCAAGCTGGCTAAAGCCGTGCTCGCCGATCATGTAGGCGTCGATGGACTTGGGGCTCACGCCGACCTTCTTGGAGATCTCGGTGCGCAGGCGGGCGGAGTCCAGGCCGCAGCCCGAGCCGATGATCTTCTTGGGATCGTAGCCGGTCAGGTGCCACAGCTCGGTGCACACGACGTCGCAGGGGTTGGAGATGCTCACGAAGATGCCGTCAAAGCCGGCGTCGACGATGCGCTTGGCAAAGGTGCGGGCGGCGTCGGTGGTAAAGAACAGCTCGCCGTCGCGGTTGCCGGCGGCCAGCGCGACCTTGCCGGCGGCGTTGACGATGACGTCGCAGCAGGCAAGCTCCTCGTAGTGGTCGTAGCAGTTGACGATCTTGGTGTTGTACGGGACAAACGAAAGGGAGTCGCGCAGGTCCTGGACCTCGGACGTCACCTTGGCCTCGTTGATATCGCACAGGTACAGCTCATCGGCAATGCCCTGCATGAGCAGACTGTTGGCAACATGTGCTCCTACGTGGCCCTGGCCGACCACACCGATCTTACGCGTCTGGTACATATATGCATCCTTTCGGCCGAGTTTTTCGTGTCGAACCATTGTAACGTCCTGCTGCCACTTTGCTAGGCTAAAGCGCCATAGATTTTGGGTATGCCTTAATCTCTACTTTTGGAGTGATTTGGGCCGCTGACGGCATCGCTGGGCGATGTGCTCGCGCGGATGGGCCCGCTCGTTGTACCATAGCTGCAACTGACTCGTAAGGAGCATCCATGCCCATTCGCATTCCCGACGCCCTCCCTGCCGCCGCGCAGCTCGAGAGTGAGAACATCTTTGTCATGACCGAGTACCGCGCGCTGCACCAGGACATCCGTCCGCTGCGCGTACTCATCCTCAACCTCATGCCCACCAAGATCGCTACCGAGACGCAGATTATGCGCAAGCTCTCCAACACGCCGCTGCAGGTGGAGGTGGACCTGCTGCGCACGAAAACGCACGAGGCCACGCACGTGAGCGCCGGCCACCTGGAGACGTTCTATCGCACGTTCGACGACATCCGCGACATCCACTACGACGGCCTGATCATCACGGGCGCGCCGGTGGAGCAGATGCCGTTCGAGGAGGTCGACTACTGGCCCGAGCTCTGCCAGATCATGGATTGGTCCACCACGCACGTGCACTCCACGCTGCACATTTGTTGGGGCGCGCAGGCCGGTCTGTACCATCATTACGGTATCCAGAAGTACGACCTACCGGCAAAGGCGAGTGGCGTATTTGAGCATTATCTGGTGAAGCCGCAAAGCCCGCTGGTCCGCGGCTTTGACGACCGTTTCTATGCCGTGCATTCGCGCAACACCGATGTGCGCCGCGAGGACGTGGAGGCCGAGCCGCAGCTTGAGGTTGTGGCCGTGTCTGACGAGGTTGGCCTGTACATCGTCAAGTCGACCGACAGCCGTCGCTTCTTTGTATTTGGCCACCCCGAGTACGATACCGACACGCTGCGCCTGGAGTACGAGCGCGACGTGAAGCGCGGCCTCAATCCTCAGGTGCCGGCGCATTACTTCCCGGGCGACGACCCCACCGCCGAGCCGCGCAACGTCTGGCGCAGCCAGGCTCAGCTGTTCTACACCAACTGGCTCAACTACTACGTCTACCAGACCACGCCCTACGACCTGGCCCGCGCCGGCGAGGAGCACTAGGCTGCGATGGTGCTGCTGTAGCCGTGGCTGATGTGGCGGCGGTTAGGCGCTAATGATGTGGGGTAGCGGCAGGTCGTGGGCATCGGTGGGGATGTGGTCGACGCGCTGTTCGTCAAAGGAGATGCCGATGATCTGGCATGTGGCCGAACGCGTGGGCAGGTAGCGGTCGTAGCAGCCGCCGCCGTAGCCCAGGCGTGCGCCGGCGCGGTCGAAGGCCACGAGCGGCACAACAATCATGTCGAGTGCTTCGGCAGGTACGATGGGGAAGCGGTCGCTGTCGATGTCCGTGGCCGCGAAGGTCCGCGCAGGGTGGGCGATAAACGGAGCCGCGGACGCATCGTCGGCGGCAACTGCCCGCATACACATGCGCTGGCCACAAGCCACGGCGTCTGCTGCCGAGAGCATGCACGGATAGGCCACGCGCCAGCCGCGCACGGCGGCCGCAGCGGCAAACGCGGCAGGGTCTGCCTCGGAACCCATCGCGGCATAGACGGCAACGGTGCGCGGCGCCGCGGCATCCAAGCGGCCCAGCAGCTCAGCCAGCCGCGCACAGATATCAGCAGACTTCGCCGCGCGCAAGTCCAAATCAAGAGCATCGCGCCGAGCAATCACCGCCCGCCGCACTTCAGCCTTGTCCATCCCAGCCTCCTCTCCCAAACCTACCAAAAAGGGACAGGTTTATTTTGGCAGGTTTTATCTAGGCAAACAGCAAAAACAACCACGAAGGGAACACAGGCACCCTCGTGGTGGTTTTGATGGCGACTCGTCTCTATTACAACGCCGCGGCGATTGCTTCGGCCACAAATTTGTTAAGCGACTCACCCTTCTTTGCCGCCGCCAGTGCTGCCTGCTTGTGAAGCTCGGAGCCTGTTCTCACATTGAATGAGCCCTTAAAAGCCCGCTCTGGTTCCTTGCCCTTTTCGGCACAAAACTCAAGGTAATCGTCGACGGCGTCGTGGAAGCATCGCTCCACTTCTTCAACCGTGGAGCCTTCAAATACGATTGCGTCCCTAATGCCGGCGACCATACCTGTTAGCACATGCTGTTCGGCATCGAACTCGACCGGGGCGAAATAACCCTTGTATGCCAAAACGTTACTCATGACTACCTCCGACATCTTGCAGAAAGCGAACGATGTTTCGAATGGTCCCCGCTGTCAATTCGTCAGATGGATGAGGCACGTGCATTACGAACATCCTGCCATCTGATGGCCTGTAGAAGCGAACGCGCGATCCGGATGTCTTGCCTTTGCTGTCCATTTCAAAGCCATACGAAGCCATGACTTTTAAAAAATCCGCATACCGATACGTCGAAGGGCAGCTAAACAGTTGGGCGATGAGTTTATCGGTCCGCGTCATCCCGCCTCACATTCTGCAACTATATTCTAGTTGCAATTTCAGTTTGATGCAAGCACCTCTACTATAGAACATGTGTTCGTATAGAACAAGTGTTCGAATCACAACTGAGGAAGGAGACGGGCACCTTTGTGGTGGTCTGTGCTGTGGAGTGGGCGTCTGCGGCGGTTTGTCTCAATCTGTAACAGTAACTCGGCAAAATTGGACCTAGATGTTACAGATTGAGACAAATCGCCGCGGTGGGCTGCGCCGCCCCGCTCAAACCGCAGAAAAAAAGGTAGATTTTCAGACATGTCCCAAAAATCTACCTTTGCCGTGCCTTAGCCCAGCAGGTCGACTACGTTGAAGCCGGCGTTGCTCTTGGCGATGACTTCGCGGCCGCCAAAGACGCAGGTGGGCGACTCGGCTGCGATGCGCGTCACATCGGCGCCGAGCGAGCGCAGCTCACCGGGCGTGGCGGCGAGCATCTGGGCGCGACGCTCCTCGCGCGCATGCGGATCGAGCCCGGCCAGATAGGTCGTGTTGCGGCGCTTGGTGAGCGCGTACGGCTTCACCGG
This sequence comes from Collinsella aerofaciens, assembly GCF_039062365.1. Classification (GTDB taxonomy): domain Bacteria; phylum Actinomycetota; class Coriobacteriia; order Coriobacteriales; family Coriobacteriaceae; genus Collinsella. Next base: position 170,567 of record NZ_JBCJBI010000004.1, on the reverse strand, counting down.
CGCATCCATGCCGCTCACGCAGCTTACGATAAAGCCCTCAAAGGCGGCCTCGTCGGGCTCAAAGCTGCTAAGCCATGCACCCGCGCGCTCCACGCGCTCAATCGAAGGATCGATCGCCGGGTCGCGGTAGGTGTAGAACGCCGTCTGGCGCTCGCTGGCTGCGCGGAATCCGCAACCGTACGCACCGCCCTTCACGCGAATCTCGTTCCACAGGTAATCGTAGGAGAGCGCGTTGGCAGCCACGGCCCAAGCGCCTGTCACGTCAATGCCCAGGCGACGCGGATCGCACGCACGCGCGGCAAAGCAGATGTCGCTGGGGATCACGAAAGCCTCGTGGCGGTCGCACGGCGTCGGCACCACGAGCGCGTCGCGGTCGGCATCGGCGCCGTCGCCAGCGCCCAGCTCCAGGTCGCCCGCGGCGGCCCAGTACGCGTTAAAGTCCTCATCGCTGCCGGTAAAGCTCGCCAGGCAGCCGTCGGCCACAAAGATGCGGCCTGCCAGCTCGGCAAGCTTGGCACGCAGGCCGTCCAGGCGCTCGTCAAAGTGGTCGAGCAAATCGCGCAGGAACAGGTAGAAGTCTACGCCCGAGAGCTGCTCACGCACCACGGCCGAAGGCGAGCTGTAGCTCATCACGCGACCGAGCGCCGCCGAGTGGCCGTTGTTGATAAAGCCCTGTTCAAGCCCAATGCGAATCTGCGTGAGCACGTCGCGCACGCGGTCGGCGTCGGCATCTGCCAAAAGCGTGCTCGACCACACCTCGCGCGGCAGGCTCGCCAGCGCGTCGATCTTCTCGGACAGGGCGCCTGCGCTCACCAGCAGGTAGGGGCGCACGCCGTCCACGTCGGGCTGGGTCATGACCTCGGTCGTAAAGCTCAAAAAGCCCAGCTTGCCGGCGAGCAGGTTGTCGAGCTCCTCGGCCGAATGCCCGCGCGTGGGCAGCTGCTTGAGCAGGCGGCAGAGCAGCGTCACGTAGGGCAGGTCCTCAAACGCGACGCAGCTCAGGTCGAAATACTGCATGGCGTAGGCCAGACGGTTGGTGGGGATGCCGTGGCGCAGGCAGGGGATGGGCGCGGTCGTGTCCACGATCAGCGGCGGCTCGGGGCGCGCCTCGCCAATGTCGGACACGCGCAGGCGCGGCAGCGTGGCCTTGGCCTCGGGCGTGTCTTCCGCCTCCTGCGCGGCACGCAGCGCGGCCGTGCGCTCGACCACGTCGGCCAGCTCGGCATCGGTCATGGCGTCGCGCTTGGCAGTCAGCTCGGCAGCTTCGGCACCCTCTGCGCCCTCGGCGGCGTCCACCGGCACCAGCTCAACCAGCGCCATGTGGTCGTTTTCCAGCACCAGCTCGCGCAGCAGGTCCTCAAAATAGCTGCCGTCCAGCTCGCCACGCAGCTCCTCGTACACCGGGCCGTACTTGAGTGCCAGCGTCGCGGCGTCGTCATCGTAGAGCCAGGTGCTCAGCGCGTCGCACGCAATGGCCACGCCGTCGGCGATGCCGTAGTCGCGCTGGCGCAGGTCGTACTCGTTGCTGCTGATGATAGCTTCCAGGCGCTCGCGCGGAACGCCGTGCTCGCACAGGTCGCGGCAGGCGTCCTGGAACACGCGGCGCAGCTCGCGCGCCACGCCGGGCTGCGCATTTTGCAGCATGATGAGCTCGTAGGGCTGCAGGCTTTCGGCCGCGGTGTAGCTCACCACGTTGCCGCCCAGGCCGGCGGCCAGAATGGCCTTCTTAACTGGCGCTTCGTTGGAGCCCAGCAGTGCCTCGAACAGGATATCCGCGGCGATCGTGCGCTTGCGGTCGAGTGCGCTGCCCAGCACAAGGCCCAGGCCAACCAGGGCGTTCTCGGGCGTGGTGTCCATCTCGATGCGCTTATACTCGCAGGTCACGGGCGCCTGCACGTCCAGCGGATTGGGTGCCAGCGTGGACGGATCCTCGCCGGCGGCAACGGCTGCGTCCATGCGCCGACTTGCGGCACTCGGCTGCGACAGATAGCGCTCGTCCAAAAAGGCCAGGGCGCGGTCCACGTCCAGGTCGCCGTAGAGCGTGATGTAGGAGTTGGAAGGATTGTAGTGGCGCGCGTGCGTGTCCAGGAACTGCTCGTAGGTGAGTGCGGGAATCGCGCGCGGGTCGCCGCCACTCTCGTGCGCATAAGCGGTGTCGGGATAGAGCGCGGCGTTGACGGCGTCGTCTAGCACGCTCATGGGATCGGACAGAGCACCCTTCATCTCGTTGAACACCACGCCGTTATAGCGCAGCGTGCCCTCGCGCAGGCTGGCGGCGTCGCCCTCGCCATCGCCCTCGGCGTCCTCCGGCAGGTCCAGCTCGTAGTGCCAGCCCTCCTGCTCAAAAATGGTGGACTTGGTGTAGATGGCCGGGTTGAACACCGCGTCCAGATACACGTCCATCAGGTTGTACAGATCCTGCTCGTTGGTGGTGGCAACGGGGTAGATGGTCTTGTCGGGGTAGGTCATGGCGTTGAGGAACGTCTGCATGGAGCTCTTGATCAGGTCGACAAACGGCTCCTTGACGGGGAACTTTGCCGATCCGCACAGCACCGAGTGCTCAAGAATATGGAACACGCCGGTGGAATCGGCCGGCGGCGTCTTAAAGCCAATGGCGAAGGCCTTGTTTTCGTCGTCGCACGCCAGGTACAGCAGGCGAGCGCCCGAGGCGGTGTGGCGCAGCACGTAGGCGTCCGAGTCGAGCTCGGGCACGGTCTCGCAGCGCTCGACGGCAAAACCGTGACAGATGGTACCGGGCACCAGCAGTGCGGCAGCAGCGGCACGCGGGTCGGTTGAGGTGGTGGACATATGCAGTCTCCTTTGACGCCCCAGCGGGGGCGAATCGAGTCGAATCCCCGAGAGTATACCCATATGGGGCCGCGGCTCTGCGGCGAACTGAAGACGATGCTGGCGGATTGGGCAAAGGCCCCGCGTGACCGCCGCGCGAGCGTGGAAACTTGGACGCCTATCGAATGAGAGTGGATTTTCGGACGGAATCAGCCTCAAAACGCCCAAAAACCGTCCAAATATCCACCCTCATTTTCCGACCGTCCAAAATCCACGCTCATCCGCTGCCCACACATCTCTCATATCTCATTCGTCTCTAATATGAGAGATAACAGAAAGATGAGAGATAATTACGAGAGATAACTGAGAGACGAAGGAAATCTATTCGCGGCATTCTTCGCAGAACCGAGCGAAAGGACGTGCAGGTGAACGAAAACGAACTGACCGGTTTGCTCGAGTCTTTAAGGCGCATGGGCTCGGACGATCTTAACGTCGAAGTGAAGGAGAGCGCCACGACGCTTTCCCGCGACGTATGGGAAACGGTCAGCGCTTTCGCAAACACCGCCGGCGGCATCATCGTACTCGGAGTGAGCGAGCGCGCGGGTTTTGTCCCAGTTGCAAACTTTGAGACCGAGAAAGTGCTCAACCAATTCGTGGCGGGCATGGGCGATGCGGGCGGTCGCGGAAAGCTGGCCAATCCGCCCAAATACGCGATCGAGCGAGTGGAGCTTCAGGGCGTCATCGTTCTCGTCATTACGATTGAGGAGCTCGACCCGTCGAGCAAGCCTTGCTATGTCATAGATCGGGGCGCTCAAGGTGGCAGCTACAAACGCATCGATGACAAAGATGTCCCGCTTTCGTCGACCGAGGTTTTGGCACTGCCGTCAAATGAGCGGACGAGTCCTAGCGATCGCGATGCGGTGCCCGGCACGAGTGTGGGCGATCTCGACGAGTCGCTGGTCGACCGCACGATAGAGCGTGCCTATTCGTTGACGCCTCGAGCGATGCGCGGTGCGGCGGACAAGAAGACAAAGATGGAGCGTCTGAATTTCCTCGACTTCCAGGGCAATGTTACCAAGGCCGGCCTCCTTGCCGCGGGCGTTTACCCTCAGCAGTTCTATCCCAAGCTCTTCATTGATGTGGCTGTCCACGTGGGAGCTCAAAAGGGAGCTGCGGGGCCACTAAGGTTTATGGACCGCACAATCTGTGAGGGAACGTTGGGCGAGATGATCTCGGGTGCTGTCGCGGCCGTCGCCAAGAATTTGCGGCGAACATCGACCGTCCAAGGCGTCTCGCGTGTCGACTCGCTGGAGATTCCCGAGGAGGTTCTGCGCGAGGCAATCGCCAACGCCGTAATCCATCGAGAATACGGGGATCGGTTCTGTGGACAATCGATTGCCGTCGACGTCTTTGACGATCGTGTCGAGGTGACGAATCCTGGCGGCCTTTACGGGGGAAAGGCTCGCGAGAACTTGTTTGACGGCAGCTCCCGATGCCGTAACGCGACACTCGTGAAACTCATGTCGATTGTCCCGCTGCCGGATGGCGCAGGTTCGCCGGCTGAGGGCAATGGCTCGGGCATCCCGATGATGATCGATGCCATGCGCGCGCATGGTCTGGCCGAGCCCCTGTTCTGCCCGGGGTTCGATCGGTTCAAGGTCGTACTTTACCGTTCAAAGATCGAGCCGGTCGATCATGGCGGGGGCTTAATTGTGACGGCACTCAAACACTACGGCGAGCTGGGGACGCGTGAGCTGGCAGAACGTACGGGGCTTACAATTTCCCAGGTTAGGTCGCGCGTCAACGCGCTCATTGCTCAAGGCGAGCTTGAGCCCACGGCGCCGGCGACGAGCCGCAACCGCAAGTATCGACTGTCAGGGCGCGTGGAATAAATGCGTTAGTGGACGAGGCGACCCAATAATCGACCCTCAATTGGCGCCCACTAAGGTAAAGCGGTTGTTGCTCAGTCGACGGTGATGCTAAAGACTCGGCTTACGCCGGCATGGCCCCGAACCCGTCCATCAAGAACAGCCTAAGAACCAGCTTGATGACATATCCCGGTTTGACTTCTGCCGCGTCAAAGACGTGGCGCTCGGCGAGCTCGCTGGAGTATGCATAGATGTCGCGGATAAGGTCCGCGCCCGAAAGCGTAAACATGTAGCCTGCGTCTGAAAGCGCATTGGGTACGGCGGGCAACTTGGCTATGCGGCAGAACGTTTGCAGGTCGGGCGCCATAACATTCTGGTAGTCGAGGTGGCCGCTGGCGTCCTGTGCGGCAAGCTCCAATTGGCGCACAAAATCCAGCGCCGCCGCTAACACAAAGCTCGGCGTAGGCGCATTGACGTCCTGAGTGGTCGCCACAAGCCTGCCCGCCGCCTGCGTGACAAGCCAGGCGACCTCGCGCTGGCAACGCACGGCCTTGCGCGTAACCGGCTTGATGGACGAAGAAGAAACGCTCCCCTTAGGCGGATTCGAAGCAGCCATGAGATCCTCCCATGAACAATCCGGCCCAAAAAGTCCGGATGAAACACGTGCTACATCAGTATACAGGGGAGTTGGATGGCGGGGTACAAGCGCGCCAGCGGCAAACCGAGAGCATCAACGATGTGCCGATCGCGGAATGAGATCTCGTAATAATTGACTCTCGGCCATATTATTGAGGGGTATGACTCGTGTTCGTATGGTTGTAGGTGCTGGCGATGAACGACATTGACCTTGCTGTTCCGTTGATGGATGGACCAAGCTATGACCGTGCCTGCAGTCTCGTTCCTTCTGAATACGTTGAGGCATGGGAGTGGTTTCTGGGTGAGGAGCAGCGCGGCGGCGTTTGGGCCAGCCTTCCGCACCACACCAAGGAAGATAGCCCTCAGTATCAGTATCGTTTGAGAATTGGCTCGGACTTCTTTCCCGTAACGCGGGATTCAGGGATCTTCTGGCCGGGCCAGGATCGGGTGAAGCAAGATCCCAATAAGATCTTTGCGCTTTCGGTCCATAACTCTAAAAAGAGCTTCTACACCGATGTGCCTCCGCTCTATTTGGACGATGGTACGTGGGTCATTAAGTATTCGGTTCAAGCGCCGGGTACCGTTGGTTTTCGAGACCAGAATTACAACCGTAAAATGCTCAACTGCATGGAATGTGGCGTTCCAGTCGGAGTCATATTTGCAACCGAGGTGGGCTATAAGGTGCTCGGCCTTGCGTTTGTTGAGCGGTTCGAGCCCGAAAACGGATGGTTTGTTCTGCACGGTCCTGTTCATAAAGGCGGACCGGACCCTCGTTTTGCGCCCGACATGAGTTATCTGAAGCACATGCCCGTCGATATTGAGTTTGCCGGACAGGGTACGACCGACGACGAAAAGGTCCGCTATGCGTTAAGGCGCGAGCGATTGGGGCAGCAATGGTTCCGCAAGCAGCTCGTTGCCGCCTATGATGGCCGTTGCGCGGTGTCGGACTGCGGCGTCAGCGAAGCTCTGGAGGCTGCACATATCGAGAATTACTCGGGACCCAAATCGCAGGTTGCCAGCAACGGCATTCTGCTTCGGCGCGATCTTCATTCCCTATTTGATGCTCACCTGATTTCGTTTGAGCCTGTTTGCGGCGAATATCGGCTGTGCGGATCGTACCTGCTGGATAAGACCGACTACGTTTCCTTTGCGGGTGCGACGCTAAGGCAGCCGAATGAGCGTCAGTGGCGACCCAATACGGTGTTTCTTGAGGCCCATCGCATTGAGTTCGATCGCTCGGAAAAGAAGCGTGAAAAGGCGGGGCTTCTGCCGTATTAGCGTATTTGGCTTTGGCATTCTTTGACGATCGTGTTGTTTGATCGGATCGCGTGGCGATGCAATCTCGCGCACGCCTGCCGGTGCATGCTCTTCCTGTTTTGTATAGCGAGAGGGGAGCGTGTATGAGCTGGCGAGGCGATATTGCGATGGGGAAGTACGAAAAACTGCCGTGTGCCCTTATAGACAACAATATGTTTCCGAGCGTAGAGGTTGATTGCGGGTCGTTTGTCGTCACCTGCCCTTGCTGCGGCTCGCAAATACCGTGTCTCGACATTCGGTTCATCGATGCACGTGACAGGTTCAGCGACGAAGTGAGGAAACGTACGGGCGTTCATATGCCGGTGTATCCGGAGAAATGCCCTGTTTGTGGCCTTGATATCGTGTACGACGCCGGCGACGAGGGATAGGTGATGCGGAGGAGCTGGCTGTGAAGGCTTCTCCGTATCTACAAATAAACCCCCTCACCGAGTTGCCTGTGGAACTCGGCGTGATGGTCGCGTGCCCAGGTAAAGAGCGCCTGGTCAAAGTCGGTGCGCGTGGCCGGGACGCCAAAGACGCCGGCAACTTCGACGCGCACAAACTCCAGTGCCGGCAGCTTGTTGATGGCAGTGAGGGCAAACGGGGACGAGGGCTCCTCGAACAGATAGCTGCTGCCTTGCAGCGCGTCGCAACTGGTGCACGTGTTGCCGAGCGACGGGGCTTTGGAGGCTCGCGCGCCTACGGGCTTGTAGCCGCAGCGCTTATGAAGGTAGTCGCGGATCTCGCCCGGCACGCAGCCAAGAGCGGGCACGATGGCGAGTGCGTTGGCGTTGGCCGTGTTGATGGCAATGTGCCCGGCTTCGTTGGGCGCGTGCGCGATGACGATGCTCTCGTCGTTATCGGTTCGATAGGGAATGCCAAAGGCCGCGACCGAGGTCTCTTTGTGACATTTCCAGCACTCGCGCTTGCCCAGTACTAGATATATATACGGCGCTGAGGGGTCGGATCGGTCAACACCGGGCAGCCACTCGGCAAAGGGCTCGGGGTTGACGCCGCTGGGTACATACCAGATCTTCTTGGTCCGGTCCCATTTGGCGCCCAGCGCCTTGGCTTCTTCTTTGTGCGAAAAGGGGACATCGAGCTCGGTGCGCATGGCGGCTCCTTGGTGCTGCAGGTGCAAGTGACTCAAGGATACCGCAGGGCGCAGACATCGCGGCGTTTTGCTGAGAAGTTGCGGTGCGGATGGGTTCGAGACGCGTTGGTCTCGGCCTCGGTGGCTATTGGGGCGGTTTTGATTGACTGCGGAGTCAGCCGGGATAGGCACCTGGGTCGCTGACGCGGTTTTGTGTATGGGCAGGGTGGTTGTTTGGGCGGTTGGAGCAGCTTGCGGCGCAGTTTTGTGCCTGGCTATTGTTGATGTTGGGGTATTGAATTTGTTTGGCTGCCATTTGTCAGGTGAATTGATGTTACGTTGCGATGACGGTTGGAGCTGCCAGCTGATTTGACGACATAAAACAAAACAGCCCAGAGGACATAGCCTCCGAGCTGCGAACATTTGGTGGGCGTTAGAAGATTTGAACTTCTGACCTCTTCCGTGTCAGGGAAGCGCTCTCCCCCTGAGCTAAACGCCCGATCAAGGGTGCGCAAGCGCGCAAGGGATAATATAACGGAGCCTGAACTCGGTGGCAAGAACATTTTTAAAAATCGCTTACATTGTGGAATTCGGGGGCTTTGCCGTATCCATCTCAAAAGAGCCTGCTGCCGCGATTTGGCTGTCGCATAATGCAAGGCCATTGCGGTATCGAGCTATGGAAAGACGCCTGCGGAATTGTCCTACCGATAAGCGGACAAGCCTCCAGCTGGTGACTTCGCCGTGGTAAGGTAAGCCGAATTGTTTCCAGGCTGTTTCGGGGGAGTGGAATGAGCAAAGAGTGTGTCGAGCAGGTCGAAGGCGCAGGGGCTTCGGTGCCGATGACCGATATATCGAACATTGATGTGCCCGAGGGCACCGACGAGCTCAGCCGCAACACCCGTCGCGCATGGCGCGACCGCTTGAACAGCGCTTCGACGCGCAAGATGATCACGGGCGTCTTGGCTACGCTGGTGGGCGGTTCGTTTTGGGGCTTTTCGGGCACCAGCGCGAGCTTTCTGTTCGATACCTACCACGTCGACACCTTGTGGCTTATGAGCGTGCGTCAGATTCTCGCCGGTCTACTCTTTATGGCCGTGGTTGTTACGCGCGACCGCGAGCGCCTGATTAAGCTCTGGACCACGCCCGCCGATCGCAAGCAGCTGCTGCTCTTTACCGCCTTTGGCCTGCTGTTCAACCAGTTTTGCTATCTTTCGGCCGTGCGCCTGACGAACGCGGGAACCGCGACGGTGCTCCAGTGCCTGCAGCTCGTTATCATCATGGGCTACACCTGCGCGATCGATCGCCGCATGCCGCGTACTCGCGAAGTCATCGGCATTGGCCTGGCTCTGGGTGGAACCTTTTTAATCGCCACCGGCGGCGACCCCACCAGCCTGAATATCTCGCCGCTTGGCCTGGCAGCGGGTCTTATGTGTGCGGTCAGCGCCGCGTGTATGGCGGTAATTCCCGCCAAGATCCTGCCCGAATACGGCAGCCCCATCGTCACGGGCTCGGCAATGCTCACGGCGGGCGTGATCTCATGTGTCTTCGTGCAGCCCTGGGCGCATATGCCGGCGCTCGATGCTGCCGGCATCGAGGCGCTCGCGGTGTTCGTGGTTATCGGCTCGTTTTTTGCTTACATGCTCTATATGCAGGGCGTTAAGGACATCGGCTCGGTGCGTGCGAGTCTCATCGGAACCGTGGAGCCCGTCTCGGCGACCATCACCAGCGCCGTTATGCTGGGCACGGTGTTTTTGCCGACCGACCTTATCGGCTTTGCCATGATCATCGTGATGATGTTCCTCACGGTGTAGCTGGCGCCGCTGCCAAGACGGAAAAGGTGTTGTGCCGCATTTTCGCCAATTGATGTCCGTGTCTGGAGTTTAGCTGTCGATGCCCAAAATGCCATAAACTAGTAACGTTATGGACTTTTTCATTGCGACTCAATTGCGAGGATTTCTTTATGGCTGGTAATCACTTTAAGGGCAGCGATAGCGGCCGTCCTGCAGTTCCGCCGCGTCCGAACGGGGCTGGTAAGGCCGGCACGCCGGGCGGCGCTGGACAGGGCGGTTCCGGTAAGCGCGTGTCCCCGGGCGAGACGGCGATGTTTACCGCTCTGTACGAGCAATCTCAAAAGGCAAAAAAGACCGGCCGCGCAAGAGGGAATGTCTTTGCGGGCGGTGCAACCTCCACGTCGCAGCCGAGCGGGGCTCCTTCGGTACCCGCGAACAACGCAGGTGCTGCCAACGCCGCGAATGCCGCCGGCAACGTTAATGCCGACAAGGCCGCCAACAATACTCCCTCTGCCGGTGGCGCGGGGCTTACGGGTAACCTTGGCACGATTTACACCGGCGCCTCCGAGACTGGCACGTTCGCCCGCCTGGATGATAGCGGTGCCGAGTTTGCGGGCTCGGGTTCCAAGGAAGATTATTACGATTTTGGCTTGAACTACGGTAGCGATGCTTCGTCGAGTTCGACCTCTGACGGTCTGGTCCGTCATCGCCATCGCAAGGGCGAGCGCAAAAAGCGTCACACCGGCGCCATTATTGCCGCTGTAGCCGCGGTGCTTCTCGTTGCGCTTGGCGCAAGCGGCTTTATGCTGCTTAACTCGGCAAAGACCGTAAAGAGCGAAGCGAAGGAGGCTGTCGAGATCGTCGGTGGCCTTAAGGACAAGGTCACGTCGGGCGATTTTTCGACGCTGCCTGACGGCGCGAAGAAGATTGATGAGCTCTGCGACAGCATGAAGGCGGAGACCTCGAGCCCGCTGTGGACGGCGGCATCGTTTATCCCGGTGTATGGCAGTGACATCAACGCGGCCCGCACCATGATTGATGCCCTGTCCGATGTCTCGAGCAACGCACTGGTTCCCATGGCCGACAACCTTTCGCAGGCCACGCCCGGCAAGCTGTTCCAGGACGGCATGATTAACGTGTCCGCGCTGCAGGCGGTCGCCGATTCGCTTTCCAGCAGCTCGAAGGTGTTCAAGAGCGCCAACGAGAAGGTCCAGGGCATTGGCGATACTCATATTTCCCAGGTGACCGAGCTGGTCGATAAGGCCAAGGACGGCTTTGCCACCCTCAACGGCGCGGTTGACGCGGCGGAGAAGGTCGCCCCCGTCCTTCCCCAGATGCTCGGCGCCAACGGCCAGACGCGTCATTATCTTGTGCTCGCGATGAGCAATGTCGAGATCCGCGCCTGCGGCGGTTTCCCCGGTTCTCGCGGCGTGATGTCGGTGACTGACGGTAAGCTCGAACTGGGCGATTTTGTCAAAGTCGACATGATGAAAGAGCCTTTGAGCCCGCTTCCCATCACCGATGAAGAGGCAAACTTGTTCACGACCGGATGGGGCCTGACCGGATTCAACACGCTCGGATACACGATGGGCGACGTTACGATGACGCCTGATTATCCGCGTGCGGCTCAGCTTGCCAGCGATATGCAGAAGGCCATTGTCGGAGATGACATCGACGGCGTATTCGCAGTCGATCCGGTATTTTTGCAGTATATGCTCGGCATTGTAGGCGGTACACAGCTTCCTGATGGCACCGTCGTTGATGGAAGCAACGCTGCAAAGGTGCTGCTGCACGATATTTATTGGAATTACCCGGTAGAGGAACAGGATGCCATTTTTGCGGCGGTTGCCGGATCAGCTTTTAACAAGATCGTGGGCGAACTGGGATCCAGCGATATTACTAAGATTGCTGCCGCCATCGAAAAGGGCGCTTCCGAGGGTCGCATCCTCATGTATTCGAGAAACGATGACGAGGAAAAGGCCGCGAAGGCTCTTGGAATATCGGGCGCCCTCCAAACCGATACGTCGGAGGCTCCGATCTTGGGCGTCTATGTGAACAACTACAGCTATTCAAAGATGGATTGGTTCCTCGATAAACGGGTCACCATCGATTCTTCGGTTGAAAATGCCGATGGCTCGACGACGTATCGAGTGACCACCTCGCTCAAGAACACGATGACCCCCCAGGAGAAGGCCGAGATGCCTGGTTATTTCCAGGGCCATAACGGCATTAGCCAGGATATTGACGATGAGGTGCTGAGGCTTTATCTCTATGCTCCTGCGGGAGGCAGCATTTCGGACATTAAGACTTCGGGCTCCGGTTCTATCGAAATGAACGAAGCGACGCACGATGGCTTGAAGGTTGCATGGGGCGGTGTCCACATGCTTCTTGGACAAGACATAAAGGTCGAGTACACGGTCACGACTTCGAAGGACTCTGGGCACAAAGAGCTTAAGGTTCGTACCACGCCAACCGCTCAAACGTTCGAACAGGATAAGTAAGATATGAAGTACTTTGGCACCGACGGCTTTCGCGGTGAGGCCAACGTTGGGCTGACGGTAGAGCACGCTTATAAGATTGGCCGTTTTGTGGGCTGGTATTACGGCGCCAACCGCGAGCGCAAGGCGCGCGTCATCGTGGGCAAGGACACACGCCGCTCGAGCTATATGTTTGAGGCGGCGCTGGTGAGCGGCCTGGTCGCGAGCGGTGCGGACGCCTATATGCTGCACGTGATCCCCACGCCGGGCGTGGCGCATCAGACCGTGGAGGGCTGCTTCGATTGCGGCATCATGATCAGTGCGAGCCATAACCCGTTTTGCGATAACGGCATTAAGCTCGTCAACAGCGACGGCTTTAAGATGGACGAGGACGTGCTGGAGCTCATCGAGGACTATATCGATGGCAAGAGCGAGGTGCCGCTGGCAACGGGCAATCACATCGGCGCCACGGTGGACTACATGCAGGGCCGCAACCGCTACATTGCTTCGCTCATCGCCAGCGCGAACTTTTCGCTGCAGGGCGTCAAGATCGGTATTGACTGCGCCAACGGCTCGGCTTCCTCGGTGGCCAAGCCGGTGTTTGACGCGCTCGGCGCCGACGCGCGCGTGATCAATGCCGCGCCCGATGGTTTTAACATCAACGTCGACTGTGGCTCCACGCATATGGAGCGCCTGCAGCGCCACGTGGTGGAGCAGGGGTTGGACGTGGGCTTTGCCTACGACGGCGATGCCGACCGCTGCCTGGCTGTGGATGAGCGCGGTCGCGTGGTAGACGGCGACCAGATCCTGTACGTGTGCGGCGTGTATCTGAACAAGCACGGGCGACTCTCGGGCGGTACCGTGGTGCCGACGATTGCCAGCAACTTTGGCCTGGTCAAGTCGCTGGAGCTTGCCGGTCTGAGCGCCGTGACCAGCGGCGTGGGCGACCGTCACGTGTATGCCAAGATGCGCGAGGGCGGCTACAGCCTGGGTGGCGAGCAGACGGGCCATACGATCTTTGGCGATATCGAGCGCACGGGCGACGGCATTATGACCTCGCTGCGCGTGATGGAAGTGATTCGTGCCGAGCGCGAGACGCTCTCGCAGCTCACGGCTCCGTGCAAGCTGCTGCCGCAGGCGCAGGTGGCCGTGCACGTGGCGGACAAGGACGCCGCGCTCGAGAACATGGGCGTGCAAAACGCCATCGCCGAGGCCGAGGCTGCGCTGGCAGGCGAGGGCCGCGTGCTCGTACGCAAGAGCGGAACCGAGTCGGTTATCCGCGTGCTGGCCGAGGCGCCCGACCAAGCCGCCGCCGACGCCGCCATGAAGCGCATCACAAGCGCTCTGGAAGCTCTATAAGGTAGTCATTGGGGACGTTCTTAAGCGACTAGGTGGAAAGGGGGCGCTGCGGATTGGTTCCGCGGCGCCCCCTTTGCGTTGGCGTGCTGCCTAAGCTTTACAGCTCGTAGAGCGCGGTGAACTTGTCCTGCAGGTAGCTGCAGTAGTAGCGGGCATCGAACGCCATGCCGCACGCGCCCTTGATGAGCTCCGGCGCGTCCTTGGCGCGGCCCCACTGCCAAATGTGCTCGCCCAGCCAGGCGCGGACGGGTGTCAGGTCGCCGCTCGCGCAGGCGCCGGTAAGGTCGACGCCGTCGCGGCACATGGCCGGCACAAACATGGCGTCGTAGGCGCTGCCCAGCGCATAGGTGGGGAAGTAGCCAAACGAGCCGCCGCTCCAGTGCGTATCCTGCAGGCAACCACGCGTGTCGTCGGGAACCGGAATGCCCAGGTACTCATCCATGAAGCGGTTCCAAAGCGCGGGGATGTCCTTGGCCGTGGCCTCGCCGGCAAACAGCATGCGCTCGATCTCGTAGCGCACCATAACGTGCAGCGGATAGGTGAGCTCGTCGGCCTCGGTGCGGATCAGCGAAGGCTGCGCGATGTTCACGGCGTGGTAGAGCGTGTCCTCGTCGACGTCGCCGTAGACCTCGGGTGCGTGGCGGCGCAGTACCTCGAGCAGCGGTCCCATAAAGGCGCGGCTGCGACCCACGGTGTTCTCGAAAAAGCGGCTCTGGCTCTCGTGGATGCCCATGGAGGTGCCACCCTCCAGGCACGTGCACGCATAGGCGGGGTTCACGCCCAGCTCATACATGGCGTGACCTGCCTCGTGGATGATGCTGAAGACGTTGGAGATACAGTCGTTCTCGTAGATGTGCGTCGCGATGCGTGCATCGCCCACGGCAAAGCCCTCGCTAAACGGATGCTCGGTAAAGGCAAGCGTGGTGTCGTCCAGGTCTAGGCCGACGAGCTTCATAAGGTCAAAGCTCATGGCGCGCTGGGCGGCCTCGGGCACGCGGGCATGCAAAAAGTCGGCAGCGGGCTGCTGGCCGCGCTCGCCGATGGCGTGCACGAGCGGCACGACCGTGGCCTTAACCTCCTCGCAAAACGCGTCGAAGCTCTTGGCAGAAAGGCCGCGCTCGTACTGGTCGAGCCAAACGTCGTATGGGTCGCGCTTGGGGTCCATGAGCTCGGCCTGATGCTTAAGCTGGGCGACGATTCTATCCACATAGGGCTCAAAGCTCGCCCAGTCATTGGCCGTCTTGGCCTTGTGCCACACGGCGTCGGCCTCGCAGGTGAGCCTGGTCCAGGCTTCGGCCTCCTCGGTAGGAATAACGCTTGCCTCGCGCTGGTCGCGGCCGAGCACGCGGATCTCGTCGAGCAGCTGCGGGTCGTCGATCTTGCCTCCGGCGACCGTCTCACGCGCGAGAGAGCGCACAAGCTCAACGGACTTCTCGCTGGTCAGTAGCTTGTGATGCTCGCCGGCAAGGGTTCCCATGGCGTCGGCGCGCGCTGCGGCGCCGTTGGCAGGAGCAATCGTCGCTCCATCGAACTCGGCAATCTTGAGCAGGTACTCGCGAGTCCACAGCTTGCCCTCGAGTTTGCGGAACTTTTTGACGGCCTTGTCGACTTTAGCGGCCTTGACGCCCTTGGCGGCCTTTGCCACGGCGGCCTTGGCCTTCTTATCGAGTTTCTTTCCCATACCGTATCCTTAATCTCGCAGGCCGAGCGCCGTAAGCGGCTGCGCGGCCAGTTTGCACAGCTACCTGCCTTGTACCCAGCACGAACAAAACGGAACGCGGCGATATGCTCGCAGAATGTGTTATCCTATAGCCCAATGCGTTGACGGAGAGGGTTTTGCCCGTCGCGTCGCCGGCAAGAGAGGGAAGGTCATGGGCTGCAAGCCTTCCTGCGGTGGCAAGGGCTAAGCGTTCACTCCCGAGCAGCGACCTCAACGGGCGCGCGGCCAGTGGCAGCAAAGTCTCAGTAGGGAAGCCGTGAGCCTCGCGACAAGAGGCGCAGAGTGGGCGCGGCGGGCCATACATCCGCCGGGTCAAACAAGGTGGTACCGCGGAATTTAACCGTCCTTGGGCAATGCACATGCCCGAGGGCGGTTTTTTGTTACCGAACCGGGCCGCGCATCCGCAGCATCGGGCGGCGTCAGCCGTCCCGGAGCGCGGATGCGCGAGAGACGAAAGGGAAGACATGAGTCTGATTGATGATCTGGTCAAACTCGAGGAAGAGGCCAAGGAGCTCGTCGCAGGTGCCGACGACGCCGCCAAGCTCGAGGCTGCGCGCGTTGAGCTGCTCGGTCGCAAGGGCCGTATCACCGGCCTGATGCGCATGATGGGCAAGCTCGCCCCCGAGGATCGTCCCATGATGGGCAAACGCGCCAACGAGATGCGCCAGCTGATCGAGGGCATGCTCGACGAGCGCACCACCGAGATGAAGGCCGCCGCCCTCAAGCACGCACTCGAGCACGAGGCCGTCGACATCACGCTGCCGGGTATCCGTCCGCAGATTGGTCACCAGCACCTGATCAAGCAGATCATCGAGGAGGCTGAGGACATCTTTAGTGGTATCGGCTACACCGTCGAGTCCGGCCCCATGGTCGACACCTCCTACTACAACTTCACCGCGCTAAACGCCCCCATGGATCACCCGAGCCGCTCGGCCCGCGATACCTTCTACGTGGTCGACAACAACCCCGGCAGCGTCGCGCATCCCGAGGCTCACGCTCACGGCGAGTCCGACGTGCTGCTGCGCACCCAGACCTCGGGTGTGCAGATCCACACCATGGAGTCGCAAAAGCCGCCCATCTACATGATCTGCCCGGGCACCGTCTATCGTCCCGACACGGCCGATGCCTGCCATCTGCCGCAGTTCAACCAGATCGAGGGACTGGTCGTCGACGAGGGTATCACCTTTGGCGACCTGAAGGGCACGCTCGACTACTTTGTTAAATGCATGTTTGGCGAGGATCGCAAGACGCGTTACCGCCCGCACTTCTTCCCCTTCACCGAGCCCAGCTGCGAGGTGGACGTGAGCTGCCACGTCTGCGGCGGCAAGGGCTGCAACTTCTGCAAGCACAGCGGATGGATCGAGATCCTGGGCTGCGGCATGGTCGACCCCAACGTCCTGATCAACTGCGGCATCGACCCCGAGAAGTACACCGGCTTCGCCTTTGGTATTGGCGCCGAGCGCGTCGCGGCACTGCGCTACGACCTGCCCGACCTCAGAACGCTCATGACAGGCGATATGCGTTTCCTGAATCAGTTCTAGGCTGCGGCTTGCCCAAGCCTAGGCTGCGGCTTGCCCAAGCACGGCACCTCGGCGCTCATTCGTCGCTTGCGTACCAAAGTACGCGGCGCTCCTCTTTCGGGCCGATCTGCCGCACTTGGACAACCCTCGCTTTGTAAGGAATGTTCACAAAGTTGAAGTTTCCACCTGCATCTCTTCGCAGGCTTTCAGTATGAAAGGAGAGCTAGATGCGTGTTTCTTACGACTGGCTCAAGACCATGATCGATATTCCGGAGGATCCCAAGACCCTTTCGGACGAATATATCCGTACCGGCACCGAGGTCGAGGCGATCGACACCGTGGGCGAGTCCCTCGACCACGTGGTGACCGCCAAGGTGCTCACCAAGACCCCGCACCCCGATAGCGACCATATGTATGTGTGCTCGGTCGACGTGGGCGACAAGAACCTCGACGCCGACGGCAACCCCGCTCCGCTGCAGATCGTCTGCGGCGCGCAGAACTTCGAGGCCGGCGACCACATCGTCACGGCCATGATCGGCGCCGTGCTTCCTGGCGACGTCAAGATCAAGAAGAGCAAGCTTCGCGGCGTCGTGTCCATGGGCATGAACTGCTCCGCGCGCGAGCTCGGCCTGGGCGGCGACCACTCCGGCATCATGATCCTGCCCGAGGACACGCCCTGCGGCATGCCGTTTGCCGAGTACGTGGGTTCGAGCGACACCGTGCTCGACTGCGAGATCACGCCCAACCGCCCCGACTGCCTGTCCATGATCGGCATGGCCCGCGAGACCGGCGCCATCTTCGACCGCGATTTCCACGTTGAGCTGCCTGCCATCAAGGCCGAGACTGGCCGCGCGACCGACGACGAGCTTTCCGTCGAGATTGCCGACGAGGGCCTGTGCGACCGCTACGTTGCCCGCATCGTGCGCAACGTCAAGGTCGGCCCGTCGCCCGACTGGATGGTCAAGCGCCTTAACGCCCTGGGCGTGCGCCCGCACAACAACATCGTCGACATCACCAACTATGTGATGATGCTCACCGGTCAGCCGCTGCACGCCTTTGACCTGGACACCTTTGCCGCGCGCGAGGGCAGGCGTCGCGTGGTGGTTCGCGCCGCCCAGCAGGGCGAGAAGTTCACGACGCTCGACGGCGAGGAGCGCGTGCTCGACGCCGGCATGGGCCTCATCACCGACGGCGAGCGTCCCGTGGCGCTGGCCGGTGTCATGGGCGGCATGGATTCCGAGATCGAGGACGATACCGTTGACGTGATGGTCGAGAGCGCCTGCTTCAACGCCGGCCGCACCTCGCACACCAGCCGTGACCTATCGCTGATCTCCGACGCCTCCATCCGCTTTGAGCGCCAGGTCGACGAGACCGGCTGCGTGGACGTCGCCAATGTGACGTGCGCGCTCATCGAGGAGATCGCCGGCGGCGAGGTCGCCCCCGGCTATGTGGACGTGTTCCCCGCGCCCAAGACCATCGACAGCATTAAGCTGCGTTTGGCCCGCGTGCACGCCATCTGCGGCGCCGACATCGAGCCCGACTTTATCGAGCGCTCGCTTACCCGCCTGGGCTGCACCGTCGAGCGCGATGGCGAGGACTTTATGGTCACGCCGCCGAGCTTCCGTCCCGACCTGCCGCGTGAGATCGACCTGATCGAGGAGGTCCTGCGCCTGTGGGGCATGGGCCGTGTGACGGCGACCATCCCGGCTGCCAAGAACCACATCGGCGGTCTGACGCGCGAGCAGAAGCTTACCCGCAAGGTCGGCGAGATCCTGCGCGCCTGCGGCCTCAACGAGACCACGACTTTTGGCTTTGCTGCCCCGGGCGACCTGGAGAAGATCGGCATGTCCACCGAAGGCCGCGGCTGCCCCGTGGTGCTCATGAACCCGTTGGTCGCCGAGCAGACCGAGATGCGCCGCTCGTTGCTGCCGGGCTTACTGCAGTCCGTTGCCTATAACGAGGCCCACGGCACGCCCAACGTGCACCTGTACGAGGTCGGCAGTCTGTTCCACGGTCGCGAGAACGCCAGCCTGCCCAAGGAGACCAAGTCCGTCGCGGGCGTGCTCTCGGGTCAGTGGTGCGAGCAGTCTTGGAACATGAAGTACCGCAAGCTGCGTTTCTTCTTTGGCAAGGGCATCGTCGAGGAGCTGCTCGCCCAGCTGCGCATTGAGAAGGTTCGCTTCCGTCCCGTCGAGGGCGAGAGCTATGCCTTCCTGCAGCCGGGTCGTGCTGCCGAGGTGCTCTCGGGCGGTACCGTGCTGGGCTGGGTTGGCGAGATCCACCCCGAGGCGCGCGAGGCTATGGGCATTGACGAGGTCGTCGTCGCCTTTGAGCTCGACCTGGACAAGCTGATCAAGGGCGCCCGTAACCAGGAGAACTACCGTGAGTTCTCGCAGTACCCGGCCGTTGAGCACGACCTCGCTATCGTGGTCGACAACACTGTGACCTGCGAGGATCTTGAGCGTCGTATTACGAGTGCCGGCGGCAAGCTGCTCGAGGGCGTGCGCCTGTTCGATGTCTACCGCGATCCCATCCGCATCGGTGCGGGCAAGAAGTCCATGGCCTTTGCGCTTACGTATCGCTCCGACGACCACACGCTCACCAGCGAAGAGGTCGAGAAGGCGCACCAGAAGATCGTCACCAAGGTGTGCAAGGGTGTGAACGGCGAGGTCCGCGGCTAGATCCTGCGCTGGGGTATGGGTCAGCGGTGGCTGCTGCCGAGTCCTACGTGACTGCTATGCCCGGTATAAGGCACCGTTGAGCCTGCATATATGACACGCGCATTACATGACGGCGTGCTGCTTTGTCGGCAGCGCGCCGTTTTGCTATGATAGCCCGCGGCGTGTTACGAATCTGGCAATACGTAACACTGGCAAGGTGATTCAAGCGGCGTTGCAATTCTGTGCGCCGACAACCGGGAGGCGTATATGCACATTCCAGATAATTATCTGTCCCCGCAGACCGATGCTGTCATGGCGGTGGCGATGGTGCCCGTTTGGGTCCATTGCATCAAAAAGGTACGCGCCACGCTCGATCGCGAGCACATGGCTTTCCTGGGCATCTGCGCCGCGTTCTCCTTCTTGCTCATGATGTTCAACGTGCCGTTGCCCGGCGGCACCACGGGTCACGCCGTCGGCGGCGCGCTCATCGCGCTGCTGCTGGGTCCCGAGGCCGCGGCTATCGCTGTCTCGGTCGCGCTGGCACTGCAGGCGCTGCTGTTTGGCGACGGCGGCATCCTGTCCTTTGGCGCCAACTGCTTTAACATGGCCTTCGTGTTGCCGTTTGCCGCTGCTATCGTGTTCCGTGCGCTCAACAGCCGTTTGCACGACAAGAGCTGGGGCACCTCGGTTTCGGCCATCGTAAGCGGCTGGGTCGGCCTGTGCCTGGCGGCCCTTTGCGCGGCAATCGAGTTCGGTATTCAGCCGATGCTCTTCACCAACGCTTCGGGCGCTCCGCTGTACTGCCCCTTCCCGCTGTCCGTGGCTATTCCGGCCATGTTGATCCCGCATATGCTGGTTGCCGGCGTGGTCGAGGGCGTGGCGACTGCCGCGATCTACGGCTTTATCAAGAAGACGGCGCCGAGCGTTATCGTCGGGCCCGAGGCCGTCGATGGCCAGCTTACTGCCGAGGGCGCTGCTGCCAAGAAGACCTCGCTGGTCCCCACGCTCATCTTGGTTGCCGTGCTTGTCGTGGCTACGCCGCTCGGCTTGCTTGCCACAGGTGACGCATGGGGCGAGTGGGACGCCGAGGGCGCCGCGACCGCCGTTCAGGAGGTTGGTGACGACAGCCTGCAAGCTTCGGTCGGCCTTGATACCCCGACCTTTGCCGACGCTCTGCCTACGGGCGATTACCTGCAGGCCTATTCCGAGGAGCAGGGTCTTGGCTTTGCCGGTCAGGCTGCCATGTATATCCTGTCCGGCGTGATTGGCGTGGCGGTGCTCACCATCGCATTCCGTCTGATCTCGCTGACGGTTAAGGAAAGCGGTGCTCATGGCAATAGCCGAGCTGCCTAGCTGGCTTGCGGCCGAGGAGCGATACGAGCCCGTGGGGGCTCGGCATCGTGTGATGCAAAAGAATGTCCTGCACCTGGCGAGCCTGCTTGAGCGGGTTCGCTTGGGTGGAGGCGCGCACGAGGGCGGGTCGATGGTCGACCGCGCCCTTTCTTGCGTTTCGGCTCCGGTGCGCCTGGTGGGGATGTTCGTCTGCGTCCTGTGCGTGTGTCTGACACAGAGCCCGCTGTACCTCATGTTGATGGCGGCCATTGCGCTGGTGCTCGTTGCCGTGCGTCCCGTACGCGGGCTGCGCGCGACCTTTGTGCCGGCGCTTGGCGCCGCGGGGCTCGCAGTGGTTTTGGCGCTGCCTGCCCTGCTGCTGGGTGCTTCCGCTACGGGCGCCATGCTCAAAATTGCGCTTAAGACGTTCATTAACGTGTCGCTCGTGCTGGGTGTTTCGTGGACGCTCACCTGGAGCCGCATGTCGGCGGCGCTCAAGACGCTACATCTGCCCGACGAGGTCATCTTTACGTTTGATATGGCGCTCAAGCACATCGAGGTGCTGGGTCGCACGGCGCACAATCTGTGCGAATCGGTCATGCTGCGCAGCGTTGGCCGTGCGCCTGAGGGATTTTCGCGTACCGATTCGATCGCGGGTATCATGGGCAGGACCTTTATCAAGGCGATGGAATGCAGCCGCGCGATGGACGAGGCTATGCTCTGCCGTGGCTTTGCCGGTGCGTATCCGGCTCCTGCGCGGAGCGGCTTTGGCTGGCGCGATGCGGTTTACGCGGTCGTTGTGGTTCTGCTCGCCGTGTTGTGCGCGGTGCTGTAGCGCGGGCGGTCGAGCCGTCGATGTGGATAGGGAAGGGCGACGTTTTGGCAAACGATACAAATGGCGCGATGTGCGCGAGCGGTGCTGCCGGCGCCGAGACCACGCCGCTCATCGAGTTTCGTGACGTGGTGTTTTCCTATGCGGGTCATACGGTGGTCGACGGCGTTTCGCTGCAGGTGGATCGTGGTGAACTCGTTGCTCTGCTTGGTCCTAACGGCTGCGGCAAGACGACGATCATGCGCCTTATCAACGGCCTTGAGCTCGCGGATGCCGGCGCATACCTGTTTGACGGACGCGTGGTCGATGCGGCGTATCTGAAGGATTCTGCTGCTGCTCAGAAGTTCCACCAGCGCGTGGGCTTCATATTCCAAAACGCCGACGCCCAGCTGTTCTGCGCTACGGTGGGCGAGGAAGTTGCTTTTGGTCCCGCGCAGATGGGGCTGCCGGCAGACGAGCTCGAGCGCCGCGTGCGCGATGCCATGGGGCTGTTTCAGGTTGCCGACCTTGCCGACGCCTCTCCCTATCAGCTCTCGGGCGGGCAAAAGAAGCGCGTTGCGCTGGCTGCGGTGGTGTCGATGAACCCGGATATCTTGGTCCTTGACGAGCCTACCAATGGGCTCGACGAGGATTCATGCGACATCGTGGTCAACTTTTTGCTGGCCTACGTCGCGGCGGGTAAGACGGTCTTGATGAGCACGCATCACCAGGATTTGGTGCGACGCCTGGGTGCCCGTGCAATCTATATCGATCGATATCACCATGTGGTCGAGGCACCTTCGCCGTCGTATGGAACCGAAAGCGGTGCTACGGACTAGTTGCTGCGTAGAGCGTGCGTAGCCGCCCGCGCGGCTTTGCCGTGATGGTATAGTTATCCAGGTTTTTATGGGGGTGGCTATGCCAAGCTGGAACATTCATATCGCTCAGACGGAGCGTTTGCTGGAGCGCACCGGTGCGCTTGCCAATAGCGTGCGCGATCGCAATGCCTTTTTGTTTGGCTGCGTGGTTCCGGATATCTTCGTGGGCTATATGGTCCCTGGCATCGCCGATCCCATCCCGTACCGCATTACGCACTTTGCCAAGCCTGAGCCCATCCCAAAGCCTCGTGAGCATGAGTTCTGGGATACCTATGTGGCACCGTTGCTTAAAAGTTCGCCCATCGGTGCGCCAGCCGCGGCGACCTCGATTATCGAGGAACGCGAGCGACTGAACCGCGTGCACTATCCCCAGCGCTACAAGGATGCCGAGCCGGTTGCCGGTCCCGGCGCCTGTGAGTTCTCGCTTGCGTCCGAGGACGTGGCGCAGTCGTTGCTCGATTTGACACTGGGTGTCTGGTCGCATCTGGTGGCCGATACCGTATGGAATACGCGCGTGAATCAGTACCTGGAGGTGCACGGCGGCAAGCCGTGCGAGGAGTTCCGCATTAAAAAGCAAGGCGACTTTGACTGGTTTGGCAAGACGCTGGGCATTGTTTCCATCCCGCGTGCGACCGATCGCCTGTATACCGCTGCGACGCGTTTTGGGCAGTATCCCATCCATAAAGAATATGTGCTCAAGACCATCGGCGTCATGCACGAGATTGTACGCGAAAACCCCGGTGAGCCCGACCATCCGCCATACCGCCTGCTAACCGAGGAGTTTTTCGATGCAACGTTTACCGAGGTCATCGAGCTAACCGAGGCGGGATTTGCGGCTCGCGTTGCTGCTTCTGACGTTCCCGCAGTCCCCCTGATCGCTAGCTGCTAGCCGGCCGGCTTAACGGAGAACAGTTCATCCCAATTGACCAACAGCTCCCGTCGCAGGGCATCTTCGGTGGTGCGTTCCTGATCGGTCTTTGGGATGTAGGGGAGCCCCGCCTTTTTATGAATGAGCTCGGCGATGTTGTTAAAGCTCTTCGTGTCCTTGATCTGGTCGTAGGTTATCTGGATAACGTCATAACCCATGCTTGTGAGGGACGTGGTGCGTTCGGCATCGGAGAGGCTTGCGGCTTCGCTGTCATGGGCGGAGCGGCCTTGGCATTCCAGAATGACGCCCATGCTGTCGGTGCTGCTCTCTATGAGGATATCGGCGTAGCAGCAGGTTTTGTCATACAGTGAGCGCGCGGAGTCGCTGAGTGGGATGCGCACGTTGTTTGCGATGTTGATGCCCATGCCGCCCTCGTCGCGGGGGAGCGAGACAAGCATGGAGGTCTGTACTTCGAAGGGCGAGGCAGTTTGCCCCGTCATGTGCTCGGCCGCCCAGCGCAGTTGTTTAACGCCGCGCAGGCCTGCGGCTTGCTTGGCGAACGCGGCGATATCCGTTGCGGTAAGAAGCGGCGTGCGTTTCCACAAGTTGGTGCCATTGCCCTTGGTATCGACAACGCGTTTCCAACCACAGTCGGGCGGAATGAGCTTAAGCGAAATAGCTTCATCAAGTTGTTGTTGCGTTCGCTCGCAGGGCTTAAACACTGCAAAGGAGCCGCACATCTCGTAACAAGCCATGAGTAACTGGTTGCGTGAAACCTGCGTAGCAAGGTTGAGCAGCGTGAACTCCGGTGACGTGACATCAAACCCATGTTCAGTCTGCCTAAACGACCCCGGAGGTGGCTCTTGGGTTAGCAGACGGCTATGAAATAGCTTTCCGTTCGCGCGCTGTTTTCTTTCGCTCACGAATCTTCAAACTGGTGTGCCGAGCAAGTCTTTAAATACTGGCTGTTTTGAGTAATGCACCAAGCGATGGTCATGGTCAGGCGGCAGGATTGCCGGATAGAGTCCCAGTATCTGGGGCGGGATGCGATAGTACTGAAAAGCCGTGGGTCCGCAGGCAAGAAATGACATAGCGATCCGATCGTTTGGGCGTAGTTTGGGCTAGAAAAGCTATCGGTTTCGGAAGTGCGGGGAAAAAGACAAACAGGCAAAGCACAAGCGGTATTTGAACCAAATTTATCAGGGGTTTTGTTGAAATAAAAGGGCTTGTGCTCGGAGGTAAGCAATTTTTCCCCGCACTTCCGAAAACGCGGTCGATTTGGACTTTGCTAAAACGATTTATCAGCCCTGCGTGAGGTGTGGTCTTGCCACCGGGTGAACACTTCTAGCGCCTGAGCTATATTTTTTGGGCCTCGAAGGGTGGATTTCGCGCTTTTGGTAAAGAAATGAGTGCGTGTTTTGCCGTGCGCCGGCATTGACGCAAAGAAAAGGGTCCGGAAGGCGAAGCCTTCCGGACCCTTTGCAATGCAAATCTGCTTGCAAGTGCGATTTAGCGCACCTGAGCGACGTAAGCGACGTTGGTCGAGGAGACCTTGTCCTCGAGCTGGACGCTCATGCGGGGATCGCCGGCGGTAGCGACGGTCAAATCGCCAGTCTTGACATAGCCGAGCTCCTTAGCGGTCTCGATCGCCTTGACGATCGTGCCGTTGACGGTGCCCTGGGTAATCTCGGCCTGGTGCGGGATAACGCCCCAGTACATGATCATCTGCTGGACGGCCCACTCGTGGCGGGAGAACGCGCAGATCGGCATGTTGGGACGGAAGTGCGAGATCAGGCGAGCGGTACGACCGGTGGTCGTCGGCACGGTGATGCACTTGGCGCCAACGGTGGTGGCCATGTTCACAGCGGACATACCCACAACGTTGTTGACGACGCGGGTGCCGTGAGCGTCAGCCGGAACCTCGAGCGGAGCGTGAGCCGGGAGGTACTTCTCGGTCTCGAGAGCAATGCTGGCCTGCATCTTAACGGCCTCGACCGGGTACTTGCCGGCAGCGGACTCGCCGGAAAGCATAACGGCGTCGGTACCGTCGTAAATGGCGTTAGCAACGTCGGCAACCTCGGCGCGCGTCGGGCGCGGGTTCTGCTGCATGGAGTCGAGCATCTGCGTAGCGGTGATAACGGGCTTGTAGGCCGCGTTGCACTTGGCGATGATCTCCTTCTGGATGTGGGGAACGAGCTCGGGCTTGATCTCGATGCCCAGGTCGCCACGGGCGACCATGATGCCGTCGGAAGCCTCGAGGATCTCGTCGAAGTTCTCGACGCCCAGGGCGCACTCGATCTTCGGGAAGATCGTCACGTGCTCGCCACCGTTCTCGCGGCAAAGCTCGCGGATGCCGCGGACGGACTCGCCGTCACGGATGAAGGAAGCGGCGATGTAGTCGATGTTCTCGGTCAGGCCAAAGAGGATGTCCTGACGATCGCGCTCGGTGATGGCGGGCAGCGAGATGTTGACGTTGGGCATGTTGACGCCCTTGCGCTCGCCGATCAAGCCATCGTTCTTAACGACGCAGGTCATGTCCTGGCCGTCGACGGACTCGACCTCGAGGGCAACCAGGCCGTCATCGATCAGGATGAGGGAGCCCTTCTCGACCTCGGAGGGCAGAGCCAGGTAGTCGAGGGAGATGTGCTCAGCGGTGCCGTGGAAATCCTCGGACGTGGGCTGAGCGGTGACGACGATCTTGTCGCCGGTCTTGACGGCAACCTTCTTGCCGTCGACCAAAAGGCCGGTGCGGACCTCGGGGCCCTTGGTGTCGAGCAGGATGCCGACGGGCAGACCGAGCTCCTTGGAAATACGACGGACGCGCTCGATGCGACCGTGGTGCTCGTCGTAGGATCCGTGCGAGAAGTTAAAACGGGCGACGTTCATGCCCGCCTTGATCATCTCGCGGATGGTCTCGTCGCTATCGCAGGCGGGACCCATGGTGCATACAATCTTGGTGCGCTTGTACATTCAGACCTCCATCTGACATCGTCTTGCGCTGATAGATAAACCATAAGAAATAAAACTGAGATGATTATAACGAAATGCCGACCGAATACCCCAAAAAATCGACCGTATGCCGAATTAGAAGTTCATTTTTTGCGAAAAAACGGTATATGCAAAAACTTTACCAACCGTTCTAACCGCTGCTATCTGGGCGATATTTCAGTTTGATGATGCGCCGAAGAAAAAACGTTTTATCAATGTTGAACATCACACGGTCTGCATCGTTGCGAATGGACCCTATTTCCAAATGGATTGTTTTGGCTAGACGCGTCGCTTTGGGGTACCATAGCTCCACTATCAACTGCCGCTCAGCACGGCAGCCTTGATGAGCCCTTGCCCTTCTCCTGGGAATTATGATCGGGCATCAATCTGCTGAGTGGCCCGAATCCCAGGAGGGGACTCTATATGCAAAAGGAATACCTGTCCGCCGCGGCGGAGGTGCTCAGCGACCAAGGTGTCGATGAGAACCTCGGCCTGAGCAACGGCGAGGCGTCGTCGCGCCTCGCCAAGACAGGCCCTAACAAGCTCGAGGAAGCCGAGAAGACGCCGCTGTGGAAGCGCTTCTTTGAGCAGATGGCAGACCCCATGGTCATCATGCTGATCGTTGCCGCCGTCATCAGCGCACTCACGGGCATGGTCAAGGGCGAGGCGGACTTTGCCGATGTCGCCATCATCATGTTCGTCGTTATCGTCAACTCGGTGCTGGGCGTAGTCCAGGAGGCTAAAAGCGAGGAGGCCCTCGAAGCCCTGCAAGAGATGAGCGCGGCGCAGTCCAAGGTGCTGCGCGACGGCAAGCTCGTGCATCTGCCGAGCGCCGAGCTCGTCCCCGGCGACGTGATCATGCTCGAGGCGGGCGACTCCGTCCCGGCCGACTGCCGCGTACTCGAGAGCGCCACGATGAAGATCGAAGAGGCCGCACTGACCGGCGAGTCCGTGCCCGTCGAGAAGCACGCCAACGTGATCGAGCTCGCTGCGGGCACCGACGACGTGCCGCTCGGCGACCGCAAGAACATGTGCTACATGGGCTCCACCGTGGTGTACGGCCGCGGTCGCGCCGTCGTGGTCGGCACCGGCATGAACACCGAGATGGGCAAGATTGCTGGCGCCCTGGCCGAGGCCAAGGAAGAGCTCACGCCGCTGCAGGTGAAGCTTGCCGAGCTCAGCCGCATCCTCACCATCATGGTTATCGTCATCTGCGTCGTCATCTTTGGCGTCGACATCATCCGCCACGGCGTGGGCAACGTTCTCACCGATCCGACCGCGCTGCTCGACACCTTTATGGTCGCTGTCTCGCTTGCCGTCGCCGCCATCCCCGAGGGCCTGGTTGCCGTCGTGACTATCGTGCTTTCGCTCGGCGTGACCAAAATGGCCAAGCGCCAGGCAATCATCCGCAAGCTCTCTGCCGTCGAGACCCTTGGCTGCACACAGACCATCTGCTCCGACAAGACCGGTACCCTCACCCAGAACAAGATGACCGTCGTCAAGCACGAGCTCGCTGCGCCTAAGGAGAAGTTCCTGGCCGGCATGGCTCTGTGCTCCGACGCCCAGTGGGACGAGGAGCTGGGCGAGGCCGTGGGTGAGCCGACTGAGTGCGCCCTCGTCAACGACGCCGGCAAGGCGGGGCTCACCGGCCTGACCGCCGAGCACCCGCGTGTGGGTGAGGCCCCGTTCGACTCTGGCCGCAAGATGATGTCCGTGGTCGTCGAGACCCTGGACGGCGAGTACGAGCAGTACACCAAGGGCGCGCCCGACGTGGTGATCGGCCTGTGCACTCATATCTACGCGGGCGACAAGGTCGTTCCGCTGACCGAGGAGCGTCGCGCCGAGCTCGTGGCCGCCAACAAGGCCATGGCCGACGAGGCCCTGCGCGTGCTGGCGCTGGCAAGCCGCACCTACACCGAGGTCCCGAGTGACTGCAGCCCCGCTGCGCTCGAGCACGACCTGGTCTTCTGCGGCCTGTCCGGCATGATTGACCCGGTCCGCCCCGAGGTCGCCGACGCCATCCGCGAGGCCCACGATGCCGGTATCCGCACCGTCATGATTACGGGCGACCACATCGACACCGCCGTGGCCATCGCCAAGCAGCTGGGTATCGTCACCGATCGCAGCCAGGCCATCACAGGCGCCGACCTCGACCGCATGAGCGACGAGGAACTCGACGCGCACATCGAGGACTACGGCGTGTACGCCCGCGTCCAGCCCGAGCACAAGACCCGCATCGTCGAGGCTTGGAAGTCGCGCGACCAGATCGTCGCCATGACGGGCGACGGCGTCAACGACGCCCCGTCCATCAAGCGTGCCGACATCGGCGTGGGCATGGGCATCACCGGTACCGACGTCACCAAGAACGTCGCCGACATGGTGCTTGCCGATGACAACTTCGCCACCATCATCGGTGCCTGCGAAGAGGGCCGTCGCATCTACGACAACATCCGCAAGGTCATCCAGTTCCTGCTTTCGGCCAACCTTGCCGAGGTCTTCTCGGTGTTTATCGCCACGCTCATCGGCTTTACCATCTTTCAGCCGGTGCAGCTGCTGTGGGTGAACCTGGTCACCGACTGCTTCCCCGCGCTCGCGCTGGGCATGGAGGATGCCGAGGGCGACATCATGAAGCGCAAGCCGCGCAACGCCAAGGACGGCGTCTTTGCCGGTCACATGGGCCTGGACTGCGTGGTCCAGGGCCTGATCATCACCGTGCTGGTGCTGGCGAGCTTCTTTGTGGGCGTGTACTTTGACATGGGCTACATCCACATCGCCGATATGATCGCCGGCAATGCCGACGAGGAAGGCGTGATGATGGCGTTCATCACGCTCAACATGGTCGAGATTTTCCACTGCTTCAATATGCGCAGCCGTCGTGCGTCGCTGTTTAGCATGAAGAAGCAGAACAAGTGGCTGTGGGCTTCGGCCGCGCTGGCGCTGGTACTGACGGTTATCGTGACCGTTCAGCCGACGCTTGCCGAGATGTTCTTTGGCCCCGTGACGCTTGAGCTCAAGGGCGTTCTTGCCGCGCTGGGCCTGGCCTTCCTAATCATCCCGCTGATGGAGATCTACAAGGCGATCATGCGCGCGGTCGAGAAGGAGTAACGTTCTCGTCCGGGCCCGCCCCACGCCCTTTCTCCCTCACTGGTCCTCGCGCTTCGCGCTGCGGGATCGTTCGGGAGAAAGGGCTTCCGGGGCGGGCCCTGCGGTATCCTTGCTGGCTTTTCTCCCGCGCGGATGATAAAGGGCTGAGGGAAAGTTTGTGAGCCGATCGAGCGTTTGCTCGACCGGCTCTTTTTGATTTAGGGCTTTGCCCGGCCAGCTCTTTTTGATTTAAAATACCTGCTCAGTTGTGATTTGTGGTGCTGGGAGGCGCTTGTGGGCAAGGCTAAGGCGAAGGCGAAGAAAAAGACGACGGGGGCGCGGGCTAAGCGCGATCGTCGTCGGAAGCTTGCGACCGAAGCCCCCGCGTCTGCCGAGGAACTGCTGGCAAGCGTGCCGGGACTCGACGCGCTGCAGGATGTTCCGGCGTTCGACGACCTACCGATCGATGAGGCTCAGCAGGCTGCCTTCGATGATTTTTGTGCCCAGGCCGAGGAGCCCGAGCAGACGCAACTTGGTACCGTGGTGCGCCTGGATCGCGGGTTTCCGCTGGTAGCGACTGCCGACGATACCTTTCGTGCCGAGCATGCCGTGGGGTTTGCCAAGTCGCGTGGCGAGGACGAGGTTTTGCTGCCAGCCGTGGGCGACCGCGTGGCGGTGCGCCGTGCGCCCGGGCACGACATGGGCGTGATCGAGTGCGTGCTGCCTCGCCGCACGAGTTTTGAGCGTTGGCGTGGACGCGCTCGCGGCGAACGTCAGGTGCTTTGCTCCAACGTGGATAGCGTTCTGATCGTGCAGGCGCTTGGCGCCGGCGAGGTGTTGCTCGACCGCGTGGCACGCTCGCTGGTGCTGGCACTCGACTGCGATGCCGAGCCGGTGGTGGTACTCACCAAGGCCGACCGATGCGACGCCGATGAGCTTGCACGCGACCTGGATCGCGTGCGCCGCTTGGTGGGTCCAGACGTGCACGTAATCGTGACGTCCTCTGCCGAGGGCCGTGGTTTGGATGAGGTGCGCGCCTGCGTGCCCGCCGGGAGCTGCGCCATGATCTTGGGTGAATCGGGTGCTGGCAAGTCGACGCTGCTCAACGCGCTGCTGGGTCACGATACATTGGCGACCGGCGGCGTGCGCGAGCGCGACGACCAGGGCCGTCACACTACCGTCGCGCGCGTGATGGTGGCGCTGCCGGGCGACGCCGGTGTGATCGCCGATGCCCCGGGCCTGCGCAGCCTACCGCTCGTGGGTCACGAGCGGGGTCTGGCGCGCGCCTTCCCCGAGATTGTCGAGGCATCGCGCGCGTGCCGGTTTGGCGATTGCACACATACCCATGAGCCGGGTTGCGCCGTTCGCGAGGCCGAGGACGCCGGGCAGATCGACAGTCTGCGTCTGGAAACGTTCCAAAACTTGGCGTCATCCATGCGCGTGAGCGCTCAAATGCTCGATCCCGATGTCCATCTGTAATTGATTTTTCCTATGACAGCCGTCTCCCAACTGGTCGGGAGACGGCTTTTTTGCTGCGGAAAAGCCTCGAAACATGCAGTTTGCTGACGTGCTGACCAAAACTTTGCCACGAGCTTGACGGGCTGGTCAGCTTTTGGTCAGCGATTGGTTTGACATCGAAAACCAAGATCGCGATTGCACCGCTTTGCACTCTGACCGCCCAGACAATGGTGGTACGGGCATTCGCCCGGCACTGCCATGAGAGGAGCGGCCGTGAACAAGAGCAAGCGCATCGCCATCAGTCTGGTCGCGGGCGTGCTCGCTGCTCTGCTCTGCATGGTTTACGGCTCGTCGATCCGCTCGCAAGCCGAACAGGTCCAGGCTGAGACCTTGGCCAAGTACGGTGGCGATCGCGTCGAGGTATGCGTCGCGGCGCGCGATATCGATGTGGGCGAGACCCTCGATGAGACCAATGTCATAACCCAGGAATGGCTGACGAGTCTGCTGCCGCGTGACGCGGCGACCGAGCTGCGCCAGGTGCGCGGCGACGTGACGACTTCGCGTATTCCCAAAAACGCCGTGATCTGCAATGTCTACACCAAGGCCGAGAGCCACAAGCTCGAGGTGCCTAAGGGCAAGGTCGCCGTTTCGGTGGCGGTCGATGCCGAGCACTCGGTCGGCGGTGCTACGGGCGTGGGCAGCTACGTGGATGTGTATGTGCAAAAAGACGGCGTAACCGATCGACTGTGCGGCGCGCACGTGATCGATACCAGTGAGGATTCTGGTGCTACGCGCGAGGGCAAGATCGAATGGGTGACGCTGGCAGCTGACCCCGAAGACGTCAAGGAACTGCTGGGAGCCTCGGGCAAGGGAACGGTCAGCTTGACGATTCCCGCCACGGCGCGCGGCAAAAAGAGCGGAGGCGACGAGTGATGAAGGCGATCTGGCTTGCGTGCTGCGCGTGCGGCGATTACGGGCTGTTGCAGCGGGAAGTCGAGGGCCGTGATGCGGGTGCACAGGTGCTTCGCGTGGGTGACCTGGACGGGCTGGTTTCCATGGCTCGGGCGTTTCCGTCGCGCCGCGGGGCTGCCATCATCGCAGCGTCTCTGTTTGATACCGAAGATGTGCGCAAGACTGTTGCGCGCCTGACGGCCGAAGGCCGCGTGAGTCGCGTGGTCGTCTTGATAGAAGCGCTCGATCCGTCGGATATCGAGGGGTTGTTTCGCGCGGGGGCGACCGAGGTCATCGCTGCGCACAGTATATGCGGCAGCGGGCGCGCGGGCGAGGGAGCGGTTGATTCCGATCGGCGCATGACGATTGAGCCCGATGCTTTTGTTGATAGGGA
This sequence comes from Collinsella aerofaciens, assembly GCF_039062365.1. Lineage (GTDB taxonomy): Bacteria > Actinomycetota > Coriobacteriia > Coriobacteriales > Coriobacteriaceae > Collinsella. The sequence continues at coordinate 138,597 of NZ_JBCJBI010000004.1, read as the reverse complement.
ACCCGGGGCGCCTCGCGCTACAAGAGGCCCGCGTGTTGATGATTATGGAAAAGCGGAAGCCGAGCATGGTCGGCGCCCCCGGAACCCCCTTGTATGCGATGACGCTGGAGGGCCGGCGCAGCATGCTGGCGACTCCCCGGCTGTAGATATGGGATACGTGCACGGCGTGAATCTGGCGGATGAACTCGACGAAGTTGAGGGCTTTGCCGGGTGCGGCGAGTTGTCGCTGATGCAGCATGAGCAGATTGCGCAGAACGAGCCTGCCTCGCAGACCGAACAAGCTGACATGCCGGCTTGGACGCAGCGTGTAGTTGCGGCGGGGGAGACGGGGACGCTGTCACCGACGCCCGCCCCGCCGCCTCCGATGCCGCCGGCAGACGCTGCCGCTTCGCCGCATCGAGCTCCGGTCGTCTGCGTCATTTCGGGCTCGGGCGGTTGCGGCAAGTCGACGATCGTTGCCACCATGGCACACGCATCGTCGCTGTTGGGCTTGCGTGCCGCCGTGCTCGACCTGGACCTGATGTTTGGAAACCTTTACGACTTGTTAGGCGTCGATGCTCCGCGCGATATGGCGGCACTTATCGAGCCGTCGGCGGCGGGCACGCTCACCGAGCCGGATATCGTAGCCGCATCGATGCGCGTCGCCCCGGGCGTTACGCTCTGGGGTCCCGTCGCGGCGCCCGAGCAAGCCGAGCTCATGGCACGTCCGGTGGAGCTACTGCTTGATGTCCTGCGTCGCGAATCCGACGTGGTCTTTATCGATACCTCGGTCTTTTGGGGCGACGCCATGGCGGCTGCGGTGGCGGCGAGCGACCGTTGCCTGATCGTTGGCGATGCTGCGGTGTCGTCCGCGACATCGGCATCGCGCGTCATTGAACTGGCAAGTCGAGTAGGTGTGCCGCGCACGCGCATGAGCGCCGTGTTCAACCGGTTCGGTGCGCGCGGGGCAGACGAGGACGTCGCCATGCGCTTTGAGATTGCCTGTGCGTTGAGCTCCAAGATTCGTATCGCCGATGGCGGGCAGGATCTCGCCGCGCTCATGGCGTTTGGGCGCGCTGACGAGGCAGTGGGGCAGACCAGCGCTTTTGCGACCAGCGTGCGCGAGGCCACGCGCGAGATGCTCGTGGAACTGGGGTGCGCCGTCGGCCCTTGGAGCGATATGGTCGCCGACCGTGCAACGCGCACCGAACGCCCGCGTATCCGCCTTCCCTGGTCGCGCGAGGGTGATTAGCGATGAGCCTGCAAACGAGGATTAAGGCTGCCGGCGCTGCAGCGGCGGCAGCGCCTGTAGATGCGGGGCGTCGCCGCGCGGTGAAACGACGCACTAAGCGCGCCGTGATGGACCGCATGGGTTACGACGAAGTGGCGCGTATCAGCGCCTATGTCGACCCGGTACTTGCCCGCTCGGAATTGCGTCCCGCGGTGGAGGCGGCGCTCAATGTTGAGGAGCCGACCGATCTCGCGACGCCCGAGCGCGAGACCATCATCGACGAGATTTTGGATGACGTGGTGGGCTTGGGGCCGTTGCAGCCGCTCATCGAGGACGACACCGTTACCGAGATCATGATCAACGGCTGCCGCTCGGCTTTCTTTGAACGCGGCGGCGTCTTGTGCCCCATCGAGCATGCGTTCGAGGATGATGAGCAGATCCGTGTGCTTATCGACCGCATCATCTCGCCACTTGGCCGCCGTATCGACGAGCGCAGCCCCATCGTCAACGCCCGCCTCAAAACGGGTTATCGCGTCAACGCGGTGATTCCGCCTGTGGCGATTGACGGACCGATTCTTACCATCCGAAAGTTCTCGGACCGTATCTGCTCGCTGGACGAGCTTGTGGGGCTGGGGTCGCTGCCGCTTTGGTATGCGCAGCTGCTGTCGTGCGCGGTGTCGCTGCGACAGGACCTGGCGGTTGCGGGAGGCACGGGATCTGGTAAGACCACCCTGCTCAACGCGTTGTCATGCGAGATTTCCACCGGCGAGCGCATCGTGACGATCGAGGACTCTGCCGAGCTCAAGTTTGCGCATCATCCGCACGTGGTGCGCCTAGAGGCGCGCGAGGCTTCAATTGAGGGCGAGGGTGCGGTGACGATTCGCGACCTAGTAACTAATGCCCTGCGCATGCGCCCCGACCGCATCGTGGTGGGCGAGGTGCGTGGTGCCGAGTGCTGTGACATGTTGCAGGCCATGAACACGGGCCACGACGGGTCGCTCACCACACTTCATGCGGGTTCAGAACAGGAGACCGTGGTGCGTCTGACGTTGCTTGCACGTTATGGCATCGATCTGCCGAGCGAGCTCATCGAGGAGCAGATTGCCATGGCGCTCGACGGCATCGTGATGTCCGAGCGCCATGCCGATGGCAGGCGTTTTGTAGCCTCATATTCGGGGGTTCACCGCGGCGTGTCGGGCGGTGTTGAGCTCGAACGCTACGTGACTTTCGATGCTGCCGAGCGCACCTGGACGCTCGACCGCGAGCCGCCGTTTATTGCGGAGGGCTTGCGGTCGGGAACGCTTACACAAGAGGAGGTGGACGAATGGAGATCACTGTGCCCCTCGTCGTAGGGGGCTTGGCAGGGCTTTCTGTCGCGACGGTGTGTGGGGCAGAGCCTCGTGTGCCGCGGGTACCGCCGGCGGAGCTGGCGCGCCAGACGCTCGAATCGATGGCGGAGAAGCTGCCCCGTGAGTTGGCGGAAAACGACCTGCTGACAAAGATCGCCCGTTCGTGGGCATCGTTGGTCCCCGCAGATCGTCTTGGGCTTGCTATTGAGGATAACGCGACTCGCCTGGCGTTTCTGCTGCTATCGAGCGGTGTCTGCTGCGTTTTACTGACGATGGTGTCGTTATCGCCCCTCGGATTTGCCTTGGGACTTGTTGCTCCGATTGCCGTTGGCGCCGCTCGGGATGGCTTTGAGAGCCGGCGCGAGCAACACGATGCAGAAGAGGCCATGCCCGAGGCGTTTACGGCGCTCTCTATGTCGCTTGCCTCGGGACACTCGCTGGCCCAGGGCATGCGCTTTGTGGGCGCTCATGCGCAAGAGCCGGTACATACCGAGTTTTTGCGGGTAGCGGCGGCGATCGATTGCGGCATCTCGGCGACCGACGCGCTCGATGACTTGCTCGTGCGCATCGACGCCCCCGGTCTTTCGCTTGTGACCTTGGCGCTTAAGGTGCTTCAGCGCACCGGTGCTCCGCTTGCCGACTTACTGGCCGAGGCGTCGAGCATGGTGGGGGAGCGCATTGAGCTCAAGCGCCGCCTGGATGTCAAGACGTCGCAGGCCCGCATGTCGGCGCATATGGTCGCGGCGATGCCGGCGGGCATGTGCGCAGTGTTGGCGCTGCTTTCGGCAGATTTTCGTCGCGGTCTTGTAACGCCTGCCGGTGCGGGCGCTGTGGTGCTGGGTCTTGCCCTCAACGCCGTTGCCCTGGTGGTTATCCGGCGCATTATGAGGGTGGAGCTATGAGCGCCCTGGTTGCAGTTGCGGCTTGCCTGTGCGCCCTGAGTGTATTTGTCGCGACGGGTTTGGATCGGGCGGATGCGCGCAAGATCGCAGGGGCCTGCAAGCGCGAGGCGGTGCTGGTCGCTGCTGCGGGTCGCTCGGTGGTCGATGCCCTGACCGCGCGAGTGAAGGGCGCGGTTGGGGCGGGCGGCCCGGCGCTAGTGCCGCTCGGCGAAGTGTCCGAGATGATCGACGTGGTGCGCCTGGGGCTTTCTGCCGGCCTTTCGTTTGATGCGGCGCTTGAGATTTTCTGTGCCAACCGCCGGTCAGTGCTGGCTCTTCGCCTTGAGCGGGCCTGCATGGCGTGGCAGGTGGGCGTGGGCACGCGTGAGGACGAGTTGTTGGCCGCCGCGCGCGACCTGGACGTGCGAGCGCTCGAGACCTTTGCGATCACGGTGGGGCAGGCGCTCGCCCTGGGTGCCCCACTTGCCGAGACGCTGGCCGCTCAAAGTCGCGAGATCCGTGCGGCTCATCGCGCCGCGGTCGAGCGCGAGATCGAGCGTGCGCCCGTCAAGCTGCTGATTCCCACCGGCACGCTCATCTTGCCGGCGTTGCTTCTGTCCATATTGGGCCCGCTGCTGGGAGCAGGCGGGATGATGTAGGGAGGAATACATGAACACGATGGTCGAAGTTGCTGACAAGGCTTGGAACTGGGCTTTTTGCCGGGCGATCCGCGCTCGCCAGCATGCCAGGGAACTGTTGCAGGAGGAGAGCGCGCAGGGTACCACCGAGTACGCCATTTTGGTGGGTGTGCTCGTGGTGATCGCGATTATTGCCATCGTTGCATTTAAAGGCAAGGTTAAAGAGCTATGGGATGCGATCAGCGAGGGCATCAACAGTCTGTAGAGGGCGAGCGCCCCATCGGGGTACTGCTGGTGTTTGCTTGCCTGATCGTGGCGATAGCGGCGGTGCTTTGGGGGCTTAACGCCGCGCGGCAGCAGCGTCCTGGGGCCGCCTTCGATTCGGGCTCAGATTTGGCGGTGGCGTCTCAAAAAGATGAGACGCGAGATGCGAACGATTCGGATGTCGCTGTCACGGCGCAAACCTTTCTGCGGACGCTCGACAAGCGGTCTGGCACTGCGACGGATTCGCCTGAGGGCAACGCGATTGCGGTCCGGCTTGCATGGTCCGAGGACCGACCGATGGCCGAGGCAGCGGCGGATATGTTACGCGCCTACCGCGAGGTGCCAACGGCCCAGCTCGCCCTGAGCGGCTATCTCGATATTAAGGGCAACGTATGGGGCGCCATCGTGCGCGATGGACGCGGCTGGGTCGATATGGTGACGGTCGCTGCGGATGCCGGCGATGCCTCGTGCCGCCTGCGTGCCGTGCGTCTGGTTCCGCAAACAACGGAGTCAAAGGAGGGGTCGTGAAATGCATGATGTCCTGCGTGAAGAGGTTGCCCAAGCGACTGTGGAATACGCCATCGTCACGGTGGCGCTGTTATCGATCGTGCTGGCGATTGCGGGACTTTGGCGTGCTGGCACCGATGGACGCTTGGCGGCGCTGGCCGAGCGGGCGGCATCCCATGGCGTTGCCTCGACGTCGGTTATCGACGCCGCTGCGGGCGCTAAGGACATCGCGTTGTATTGATATCGCGCGCGAGGACCGGGCGCAGTCTACGGTCGAGGCCGCTTTTTTGCTGCCGACGTTTCTGACGCTCATCCTTCTCGCACTGCAACCGGTGTGCCTGCTTTATACGTGCGCGGTCATGGAGTCTGCCGCCGCCGAGACCGCGCGGCTCATGACCACGACGACGGCAGAGGACGATGATCTTAAGGAGTTCACCCGCTGCCGGCTTGCCGCAGTGCCCAACGTTTCGATCTTTCATGCCGGCGGGCCGTTGTCGTGGGATATCGAGCTTGGCCGGGCCGGTGCGGGTGGCGTCTCGTCCGTGTCCGTTTCCGGCGAGGTCAAGCCGTTGCCTGTGATCGGTGCGTTTGCGCAGGCTATGGGTGGTACCGCCGAGGGCGGCTACGTTGAGCTCAAGGTCGATGTCTCGTATCAATCGCGTCCCGAATGGCTGGAGGGAGATTATGATTCGTGGATTGCTGCATGGGATTAAGCGTTTCTGGTCTAGACGCGTTTTGACGCGCCGTCCGAGCTGCCATCGCAAACGAGGCGGCTTTATGGGTCGATCCGGTATCGACCTGTTTATCGAAGACGGTGCCTACACCACGCTTTCCTCTGCCGTGGTCATCCTGGTGGTGCTCACGTTGTTGTTTTCGTCAACCGCGGCGATATGGAGCATGTCGCGTGCCGGGGATACCCAGGTGGCGGCCGATAGCGGCGCGCTGGCGGGTGTCAACGTAGTGTCGTCCTATCACACGGCTGCCACGGTGGTTGATGCGAGCATCTTGAGTCTGGGGCTGGCGGGGTTTGCCACGATCGGGACGGGCCTGGTCGCCATCCTCATCCCGGGTGCCGAGCCGGTTGCCGGCAATATGGTCGACACCGGGATCGAGATCATTAAAACGCGCAACAAGTTTGCCAAAAGCGCATCGGAAGGCTTACAGAAAATCGAGACGGCTCTGCCGTATCTGATCGCCGCGCGTGCCACGCAGGCGGTGTCGGCGCAGGATACCAATAGTGTGACCTATACCGGTACGGCGCTTGCCGTGCCTAGGACATCCGAGTCGGACTTCGCTGCGCTCGAGGGGTCCGAGATCTCGACCGATGTCATTAAAGACACATCGGAAAACCTGGAGTTCGCAGCCAAGAAGCTGAAGGAGGCATCTGAGGATACGGCGAAAGCAAAAGAGCGCGCCTGGCTTGCGGACTGCGGCGGATCGGATAAAGGTTCGGTCGGCAGCTGTTCGTGTATGTGGGAGCGCGCAAAAAGCCTAACGGATCTCTCTGGTGCTCAAAATCCGCATTACTCATCGAGCGTTACGTGGGAGCCTCAAGTTGCCCTTGATCGCGCGAAGGACTACTACCATTGGCGTCTGACAAATGAGAAGCCTCACGGCCCGAGTGTCGAGATGAAGGCAGAGTCTGCGGCGCGTAAGGCGTTTTATACCTATGCGAGTGCGGAGGTCGATCGGGCAAATATAACCGAGAACGGAGACAGGGTTTCCTCCTATATTCCGCTGCTGCCGCGCAACTCTGATGAGGTTCGGGCGACGGAACTCTATACCGATGCGGTGTGGCCGACGAGCGTGAACGATGACAAGGCGTATCTGCATTACGGGACGACCTGCCCCAACTATAAGAAAGGAACGCCGAGCGGATTTGCTTCGGTTGCCGATTACGATGGACAGGATAAATGCAGCAAATGCCATTTTGGCGTTTTGTCGCTTGGTGCTGTTGCGGCGCCTTCAACCTCTATCGAAAACGGCTTCGAATATCACTTCGACAGGTTCAAAGACGCCATGGAGGACTACGTTAAATGCCGCAACAAAGAACTCGAACTTGAGCGTCAGACCGAGGACGAGGCCGACCGTGCGGGCAATGCGTTTGACCAGGCCATTAAAGCGCTTTCGGGTGAGCGTCCGCGTATCGCCCCGCCCGGCCGCAACGGCGTGGTTGCCCTTGCGGTTTCGGGCGATATGACCAGCCCCGATCAACTTAACTCCTCGTTTAACACGGCGGTTGAGCTTGGCAGTCGCGGTGCCATCTCTGCCGCGGTGCTGGCGCCCGATGAGGCGACGGCGCAAAACAACGTGCTTTCGCGATTTTTCTCGACATTGAAGGAACGCTCGGGCGGCGTTGCCGGCGTGCTCGACGGCGTCATGGATGTTTGGGGACGGCTGCTCGTAGGATACGGTGATATCCAAGGTTCGGCCGACGAACTTATGGACGAGATGATTAAAGACCTAGGAGGGGGCAGCGGCGCGTTGGGCTCCATTGCATCGTGGCTCGGCGATACCGTTTCGGCATCCGTGGCGGCGCTGGGTTTGGAACCGTGCGACTTGCGCCTGCGAAAGCCGGTGCTGACCGATTCCGCCAACGTCATTAAGAGTCCGGGGTCTGACATTGCTGGTCTATCTCAAGCGCAAGACAAGCTGCGAAGTATTCCGTTGGGCGTGACCGATCCCAAGGCGCTTTGCGAGGCGTTGGAATATCAAGTCGAACGCACCATTAGTGGTACGGTGTTCACACTTGCGGAGATTCCTCTGCCCGGCGGCGGCTCCATCCCGCTCACCGTCGATGTCGCCACGCTGGTTGGCGCTCTGGGCGGTGGGTCGTAATGAGTATCCGCATGCGTCTGCGCGAGGAGCGCGCCCAAGCGACGGTGGAGATGGCAGTGGTTACGCCCGTTTTGCTGGTGCTGGCACTCATCGTGTACAACGTCATGATCTTTGCCAGCGCTGTCGCGCGCTTCGACCGCGTGGTGCCCGACATCGTGCTAGCGCATGCCGTGGCGTCGGAGGGGGAGGGCGACGAAAGCTCTGCCGATGCCTCGGCGACGGTTCAGGCTCAAATTCTGAATGCCATGGAAGGCTATGACTTGCAGATCGAAGTGTCGAGCGAGCAAGGCGCGAAGGCATCGGATGGTGGCCTGCTCTCCCTATCCGGTACGTTTAGGACCTACACCTGCACCATGCACTATGAGCCGTGGCCGACTTCTCTCAGCATCGCTGGCGTTCCGCTGGGGGCGCCGACAACGTTGTCGCACGAGCGTGCGGTGACGGTCGATCCATGGCGTCCGGGGGTGGTCATGTGACCGCGGTCTCGTCCTACATCGTCTATGCGCGGGCACTCAATAGGCTGGGTTGGACGCCGGCCGAGTTTGTGGTGGCGGAGTCGTTTGTCGTGCGCCTGCGCGGCATGCTGGGACGGCGTCCGGTTGCCGCCAACGGCCTGCCGCTCGTCATGGCGTTTCCACGCTGCTTTTCGGTCCATACGTGTTTTATGGCCTATCCCATCGACATCGCCTTCATCGATCGCGACGGCAATATCCTCGCGCGCTACAAAAACGTCCGCCCTTGGCGCATGTGCTCCTGCCCCGGCGCCTGGGCCGTACTAGAGCGTCCTTCAATCATTGTTTCGACTCCTGCTCTCCAACGCGTGCCGGCTTAAGAATTGGCGACAGTGGACTTTCGTCATACGAAATTGGGTAAGATGGAGGAGAAGATGCATGGATGTTGAGATTCATCCCAACGCTAAAAAGCACCTGACGGAAAAGCAGGTGCTTAGCGCTTGGCTTGCGGTTACTGAGTGCATTCGTCGCGAGTCGAAGGACGAGCCGCCGAGATGGCTTGCGATTGGATGGCTCCCAGACGGACGAAGCGTGGAGCTTGTCGCGGTCGAGCTTGTCCGTTGGTGGCTTATCATTCATGCCTTGTCTCCAGTCCAGAAGAAATTTTGGCAGGAGATTGAACAGGCTCGGCAAAGGGGTCGATGATGGGCAAGACGTATACGGCCGCTAATGGTCAGGTTGTAACGGATGAAATGATTGACGCGTGGTGCGAGTCGTACGAGCGCGGAGAGTTTCCGGATGGCGAACACACCGTTGGTGGGATCGTGCATGGACGGCCCCCGCTCTCAGGTGAGGGGACGGCAACGCTGTCGGTCAAGATTCCTCTGGGAATGAAGGAGGCCATTCGTCGACGGGCGGCTGCCGAGGGGATGACGCCAAGTGAGTTTGCCCGTGCGGCTCTGAGTGAAAAACTTCTTGCTGCCGGCTGATGCCTCTGACGTGCCGATTTATAGAACCGAGGCTGTGCTCAAAAACTTTTTTAAAATTCTCGGTTGACCGGAACGCGTCCTTGGTTATACTAATCAAGCCTTGAAACAAGGCACACCTCAAATGGCTGGGTAGCTCAGTTGGTAGAGCAGAGGACTGAAAATCCTCGTGTCAGGGGTTCGATTCCCTTCCCCGCCACCTTGAATTGACTAGGACCTCTGCAAAGGGGTCCTTTTCTTTTATGTGGACCCGCGGAAAATGCATCCCAGTCTTTTGCGAAAAACGGGATGCGCTTTCCGGCCGCCTACTTCCGGCGCATATGTACATCTCGGCGCGCCATCTCGGGCCCGCCCAGATATTCCTCCCGCTTTTGCGCCACTTTACAGACCGTTCGGTCGTCTGTCCGCACGCGCGGGTATACTCAAAACGATACTTTTCCTGTGCAATACGATGCAGGCTCGGCCTGCACGATCCGAAGGGGGCAGTGATGGAGAGGATACTCGGCGTTAATCTCTCTGGCTGGTTTATTCCCGAGCCTTGGGTGACCCCGTCGCTATACGCGGCGACCGGTGCATCCAACGCGGCCGAGCTGCAGGAGGCCATGGGCACCGCCGCCTATAACGAGCGCATGCGCCGTCATTACGAGACGTTTGTGAGCGAGGACGATTTCCGTCGCATGGCGCAGATCGGTCTCAATGCCGTGCGTCTGCCGGTGCCCTGGTATGCCTTTGGCTCGCAGGAGTCCGATGCGTCCTACATCTCGGTTGTCGACTACATTGACCGTGCGATTGAGTGGGCTGCCAAGTACGACATCCGCGTGCTGCTTGATCTAGCAACTGTGCCCGGTGGCCAGGGCGATTCCAATGATTCGCCCGCCACGCCAGAGGCTGTTGCCGAGTGGCATTCGTCCACCAACGGTCGTCATGTCGCGCTCGACGTGCTCGAGCGCCTGGCCGATCGCTACGGCGAGGCCGAGAGCCTGCTGGGCATTGAACTGCTGGATACGCCGCAGATGAGTGTCCGCAAGAGCCTCTTCACCATGACGGATGGCATTCCGGCGCACTACCTGCGCAACTTCTATCGCGATGCCTATGAGCTCGTCCGTTCGTATATGCCCGAGGATAAGATCGTCGTCTTTTCGTCGTCGGGGCATCCCAGCGAGTGGAAGCATTTTATGCGCGGCGCCAAGTACAAGAACGTCTACATGGACCTTCACCTGTACCATTACCGCGACGAATATGCGCTCGATATCACGAGCCCCCGCGGGCTGACGACGGCGATTTCGCGCAACAAGCGCGAGCTCAAAGAAGCGATTTCGACTGGATTCCCCGTGCTGGTGGGCGAATGGTCGGGCGCGGCGATCTTTGCCAACTCGTCGGTTACGCCCGAGGGCCGCAATGCCTACGAGCGCGTGTTTATCGCCAACCAACTGGCTTCGTTTGCGCCGGCTGCCGGTTGGTTCTTCCAAACGTGGAAGACCGAGAAGCGCATTGCAGCATGGGACGCCCGCGCGGCGCTCGGTACGCTCGAGCGCGGCATGATTGAATAGGTTGATATGACGCAAAACAGCGCCCATACGGGCAAACTCTATGTGGTCGGCACGCCCATCGGCAACTTGGGCGACCTGTCCCCGCGCGTTGGCGAGGCCTTTGCCGCCGCCGATGCCATCTGCTGCGAAGACACGCGTGTGACGTCAAAGCTGCTGATGCACCTGGGCATTTCCAAGCCGCTTGTCCGTTGCGACGAGAATGTGATCGCCAGCCGCGCCGCCGGCCTGGTCGACCGTCTGCTGGCGGGGGAGACCCTCGCCTTTGCCTCGGACGCCGGCATGCCGAGTGTGTCCGATCCCGGCCAGGCGCTGGTCGAGGCGGCGCGTGAGGCCGATGTGCCCGTCGAAGTTATTCCCGGGCCCTCTGCTTGCGTCACGGCGCTCGTTTCGTCCGGTATTCCCTGCGAGCATTTTTTCTTCGAGGGCTTTTTGGGCCGAAAGCACGGCGACCGCGTGCGCCGTTTGCAGCGCCTTGCCGTGGTGCCCGGCGCACTCATCTTCTACGAGTCTCCACATCGCATCGTGGCGACGCTTGAGGCCGTGACGGAGGTCTTTCCCCAGCGTGAGGTTGCCGTCTGCCGCGAACTCACCAAGCTGCACGAGGAGGTCTTGCGCGGGCCCGCTGCCCAGCTTGCCGAGAAGCTGCGTGCTCGCGGCGAGGTAAAGGGCGAGATTGCGCTGGTCATCGCGCCGCCGAGCGAGGATGAGGAGGCCGGTGCCGTGCCGGTTGGCGCCGCGGCAGCGGATTCCGACGAGGCCCTGCGCGAGGATATCCGCGTCGCGCTTGAGGAGGGGGAGCCCGCCTCTGCGGTGGCCAAGCGCCTGTCTCAGAAGTATTCGCGCCGCAAGCGCGATGTCTATGCCATGGTGCTCGATATGCAATAGATGGAGGATATCCAGCCCTTGCGCTAGAATCATCCTCTGTATGCAACGTTTTTCTGGAGGACAAACCCCATGGATCAAAGCAAGCCTTCGTTCTTTATCACGACGCCCATCTACTACGTCAACGCCGATCCGCACCTGGGCACGGCCTATTCCACCATCATCGCCGACGTTCAGGCTCGCTATCGCCGCTCCGCTGGCTTTAACGTCAAGTTTCTGACCGGCATGGACGAGCACGGCGAGAAGGTCGCCGAGGCCGCAGCCAAGCACGGCATGACGCCGCAGGAGTGGACCGATAGCCAGGCCCCGCACTTCAAGGAGCTTTGGAGCAAGCTCGAGATCTCCAACGACGACTTCATCCGCACCACCGAGCCGCGCCAGCATCATGCCGTGCAGTACCTGTGGGAGCGCATGAAGGAGTCCGGCTACCTGTATAAGGGCAGCTACGACGGTTGGTATTGCGTGCCTGACGAGACCTACTTCACTGATACACAGGTTCAGAAGGGCGACGAGGAGTACGGCAGCGTCGGCCAGCATCTATGCCCCGACTGCCATCGTCCGCTTGAGCGCGTGCAGGAGGAGTCCTACTTCTTTAAGCTTTCCGCCTTCCAGGACAAGCTGCTCAAGCTCTATGACGAGCACCCCGACTTTGTCGAGCCTGCGTTCCGTATGAATGAGGTACGCAGCTTTGTCGAGGGCGGCCTTAATGACCTTTCCGTGAGCCGTACGAGCTTTGACTGGGGCATCCAGGTCCCGTTTGACGAGGGTCACGTGACCTACGTGTGGTTCGATGCGCTGCTCAACTATATGACGGCCGTCGGCTACGGTGTCGACACCGACGAGGCGCGTGCCGAGCTGGCCTATCGCTGGCCCGCGCAGTTCCACATCGTGGGCAAGGACATCATCCGTTTCCACTGTGTCATTTGGCCTGCCATGCTCATGGCCATCGGCGAGGCCCTGCCCGAGCACGTTTTTGCCCACGGCTTCCTGACCGTGCGCAACGCCGAGACCGGCAAGGCCGAGAAGATGTCCAAGAGCCGCGGCAACGCCATTGCTCCGCAGGACGTTATCGACATGCTGGGTGTCGAGGGCTACCGCTATTACTTTATGACCGACGTGGTACCCGGTACCGATGGCGCTATTAGCTTTGAGCGCATGGAACAGGTCTACAACGCCGACCTGGCCAACAGCTGGGGTAACCTCATCTCGCGTTCGCTCAACATGAGCGGCAAGTACTTTGACGGTTGCGCGCCCGTCAAGCCCGCATCGTTCGATGCGTTCGACAACCCGCTGGCAAAGATCGCCGATGGCCTGGTCGACCGCTACATGGCCAAGATGGACGTGCTCGATTACGGTGGAGCCAAGGACGAGGTCATGGAACTCATCCACGCCGCCAACCACTACATCGAGGACTCCGAGCCCTGGGCACTTGCCAAGGACGAGGCCAAGGCTGACGAGCTGGCATTTGTGATCTACAACCTGCTCGAGGCCATCCGCATTGCCGCTCACCTGCTGATGCCGCTCATGCCCCAGACTTCTGCCGAGGCTCTGCGCCGCCTGTCCTGCGAGGACGAGGCCGCGAGCGACGACCTCAAGGGCATTTGCGCTTGGGGCCTGCTTGCCGGCGGTCAGCCCGTCGAGAAGGGCGATCCGCTGTTCCCGCGTCTGGCGTAGAGACCGCGCGAGCGCCATATCGGCAATTTGCTGTTTAGCTGTAAGGGCATGGCCGCCACGGTCCATGCCCTTTTGTTTCAAGACGCCGCCATCATGCTAAGGAGGCAACCATGACAACTTCGCCTTTGGCAAACCCCACGGCCACCAGGGAGCTGCTGGAGGAGTTTGGCCTTGCGACCAAGCATCGCCTGGGCCAGAACTTTCTAATCGACAATCATGTGATCGAGCGTATCTGCGAGCTTGCCGAGCTTACAGGTGACGAGCGCGTACTCGAGGTGGGTCCGGGTTGCGGTACGTTGACACTCGCGTTGCTGCAGGAAGCGGCGTGCGTTACGTCCATTGAGGCCGATCCTGAGCTCGAACCGGTGCTCGACGCCCACGCCGCCGACTATGCCAACTTCCGCTTTATCATGGGCGATGCGCTCAAGGTGGGCCCGGAGCAGATTGAGCAGGTTGCGGGCGGCGAGCCCACGGTATTTGTCGCGAACTTGCCCTATAACGTGGCGGCGACGATCATTTTGCAATTTTTCCAGACGATGCCGGCGCTCAAGCGTGCCGTCGTCATGGTGCAAAAGGAGGTTGCCGATCGCATTGCCGCAGCGCCGGGCAACAAGACCTATGGCGGCTATACGGCAAAGCTCGGCCTGTACGCGCAGGTGACGGGTCGCTTTGAGGTGCCGCCGCGTTGCTTTATGCCGACGCCGCACGTGGACTCGGCCGTCGTGCGTATCGACCGTGTTGACGGCGTGGTGCCCGAGGGGCTCGATCGCGAATTTGTGGCCCGCGTGATTGATGCTGCATTTGCTCAGCGTCGCAAGACCATCCGCAATTCCATGAGCGCCAACGGCTTTGCCAAGGACGTGCTCGATGTCGCCTTTGAGGCTTGCGGTATCGCGCCCACCACGCGCGCCGAGACGCTTGATGTTGCTGACTTTGTCCGTCTGGCCCAGGAGCTAATCCATGATGCCTAATGCCGAACGCGTGACGTTTACCAAGAAAAAGAAGACGGTTGCTTGTCCCGTGCCCTTGGCACCGCTTGCCGACACGCATGCGCATCTGCTTTCGTTCTGGGGCAAGGATGTGCCTGAGACGCTCGTGCGTGCCAAGGCGGCGGGCGTCGACCTGTTGGTGACGATGTTCGACCCCATCGCTGATAAACGCAGTGTGACGGACTATAGCGACTGGCTGACGCGCGAGATTCTGCCGATGCAGGATATCCCGCAGATCAAGTATCTTGCCGGCGTGCATCCGTATGGCGCGCCGGACTATGCCGACGACGTTCACGCACAGGTCGTTGCCGCACTCGATGATCCCTTATGCGCCGGTATTGGCGAAATCGGCCTGGACTACCACATGGACTATGACGACGATATCGCGCCGGCACCCCATAACGTGCAGATTGACTGCATGGCGCGCCAGCTCGAGCTTGCCGTGTGCCGTAACGTGCCGGTGGAGCTACATCTGCGTCACGAGGACACGGACCAGGAGCGTACCTCGCACGTGGACGCCTACAACGTGCTTCGTGAGGTGGGCGTGCCCCAGGCCGGTTGTGTGCTGCACTGCTTTGGCGAGGACCGCGCCACGATGGAGCGCTTTGTGGAGCTGGGCTGCTATATCGCCTATGGTGGTGCGGCCACCTTTAAGCGCAACGACGACGTGCGTGAGGCATTTGCGGCAACCCCACTCGATCGAATTTTGTTCGAGACGGATTGCCCGTATATGGCTCCGGAGCCCATCCGCGGTCTTGAATGCGAGTCCGCAATGATCTCCATTACGGCAAACACGCTGGTCAACGACCGTGTCGATCGTACCGGCGAGGATGCTGAGGCAATCGCGCGAGCAGCTTGGGAAAATGCCTGCAAACTTTTTCAAAAATAGTTCTTGCGTTCGCGATGGCGCTCCGTTATTCTAATTCCTGCACGCGGGCGTGGCGGAATTGGCAGACGCGTACGGTTCAGGTCCGTATGGGGGCAACCCCATGAAGGTTCAAGTCCTTTCGCCCGCACCATTAAATGGAAGAGCTCCCAGCAATGGGAGCTTTTTTGTTATGGGCCCATCGCAGGGACTTGAACCTGCGAAGGAGCGAGCGTAAAGAAAACGCGGAGCGTTTTTAGCGAGCTGGCGAGGACGCCGGCAGGCGGCCGAAGCCGGTGCGGATCCGCGAAGCGGATACGCGGACGTCCTTTCGCCCGCACCATTGAATGAAAGAGCTCCCAGCAATGGGAGCTTTTTTGTTATGCACGATCTCCTTGGACGGGTATCCTAATGCCAACGTGTGCCTATCAGAGGAGAGACCATGCTGTTTTCCGGTATCATCGCCGCCCTTACCAGCCTTTTGATTCCCATCATCATCCTGTTGCTGCTGCTTCCCAGCGCCTGCTATGTCGTTGAACAGCAGCATGCCGTGATCATCGAACGCTTAGGCAAGTTCAACCGCATCGTCAACGCGGGCTTCCACATGAAGGTACCCGTGATTGACCGCAAAGCCGCCACGGTGAGTCTGCGCACCATGAAAAACGGTTTTGGCATCGACGTTAAGACCCAGGACAACGTGACCATCGGCCTCGAGGTCTCGGCTCAATATCACGTGAGCTATGACATGGGCGCCGGCCCGGCAGATTCGGGTATCTACAAGAGCTACTACATGCTGCAGGAGCCCGTCGACCAGATGCGTGACTTCATCACCGACGCCCTGCGCTCTTCGATTCCCGTCTACACACTCGATGAGGTCTTTGCCAAGAAGGATGACATCGCCAAGGATGTCAACGCTACCGTTTCCGAGCAGATGGCCGCCTACGGCTTCACCCTCGTGTCGACGCTCATCACCAAAATCGCACTGCCGACCGAGGTTGAGAACTCCATGAACGACATCAACGCCGCCCAGCGCAAGCGCGCTGCGGCACAGGAGCTCGCTGAGGCCGACCGCATCAAGCGCGTCACCGAGGCGACCGCCGAGGCCGAGGCTATGGAAAAGGCGGGCGAGGGCATCGCCAACCAGCGCAAGGCCATCGCGCTGGGCATCAAGGATTCGCTCGAGATCATCCAGGAGACAGGTGTTGGCAACGATGAGGCCAACCAGCTGTTCATGTTTACGCAGTGGTCCGAGATGATGACGGAGTTCGCTCGCACGGGTAAAACCTCGACGGTCGTGCTGCCGAGCGATTTCTCGCAGTCGGCCTCGATGTTCGAGCAGATGCTGACAGCCAGCAAAGTTCAAAACGATTCGAAGGAGTAGACACGCGTGAAATACACCGTCGTTTGCGTCGGTAAGCTCAAGGAGCGCTTTTGGAAGGACGCGTGCGCCGAGTACACCAAGCGCCTAGGTGCCTATGCCAAGGTGGATATCCGCGAGGTGGCCGATATCGACCCGGCTAAGGCGGGCGGCGTGGATGCCGCGCGCGACAAGGAGGGAGCGGCGATACTTGCAGCCCTGCCGCCTCGAGCGCATGTGATCCTGCTGGCCATTGAGGGCAAAGAGCGCTCGAGCGAGGAGCTTTCGGCGCGGCTCGATGATCTTATGCTGCGAGGCAATAGCGACATCGCCTTTGTGATTGGCGGATCGGACGGCGTGAGCGATGACGTGCGCGCACGAGCCGACGAGATGCTCAGCTTTGGACGTATTACCTTGCCGCATAACTTGGCGCGCGTGGTGCTGCTGGAGCAAATCTACCGCGCCTGCAAGATCAGCCGTGGCGAGCCGTATCACAAATAGGTCGGCAATACGAAACAATGGCGTGGGACAATAGCTTTCGTTTTGAAGAGCGTGTCTGAAAGGACTATGAGATATGAAGATTGGATTTGTCGGTTTTGGCAATATGGCGAGCGCTATGGCCGATGGCTGGATCGCTGCCGGTGTAGCTGCGAGCGACATGTGCGCCTGCGCGGGTCGCTACGACGCACTGGTTGAGCGCTGCGAGGCACGCGGCATGGTCGCCTGCCACGATGCCGCCGAGGTTGTCGCCGCATCCGATATCGTGGTCGCTGCGGTCAAACCGTACATGATCGAGAAGATATTCGCCCCGCTCAAGGATGCTCTTGCCAAAAAGGTCGTTCTGTCGGTTGCCTGGACCTGGGACAGTGCCAAGTGGGAGCAGGTCCTGCCGGGCGTCGCGCATATCTCGACGGTGCCCAACACACCGGTTTCGGTGGGCGAGGGCGTCATCGCTTGTGAGAAGGCTTCCACGCTTAGTGATGAGCAGAGCACAGTGGTGCTTGATCTGCTTGGCAAGCTCGGTGCGGTGGTCGAGCTCGATACGAGCCTGCTGTTTGTGGGCGGCACGGTGGGTGGTTGCGCTCCGGCATTTGTCGCTATGGCAATCGAGGCCCTGAGCGATGCGGCGGTCAAGCACGGTATCCCGCGTGCCGATGCCTATCGCATTGTGAGCCAGATGGTGCTGGGTACGGCAAAGCTGCAGCTTGCAACTGGTCAGCATCCTGCGGCGATGAAGGATGCCGTATGCTCGCCCGGTGGTGCCACCATCAAGGGCGTCGTTGCGCTCGAGGACGCCGGCATGCGCAGCGCCCTGGTCAAGGCAATCGACGCAACTCTCCAGTAAAACCGACCAAAAAAAGACGGGTTTATTTTTGGCAGGTATTTTCTGCGGTTTTGTCCTTTTAGCGAAAAGCGCCCCGCAACTGGCTCAATTCCAGTTGCGGGGCGCTTGCGTTTGCCCAGATAAAACAGACCAAAATAAACCTGTCCCTTTTTGGCAGGTTAGTCCCAGAAGCTGTCTTCCTCATTCTCGGACTTGGGTCCGCGGTCGACGTACATCTTATGGGTACGCTTCTCCATTACAAAGGCAAGAATCGCAAATAACAGGATGCCGCCGGCGAAAAGGATGGCAAAACCGGTGCGGGTGCCAAACAAAAAGGAAAAAACTGCGTCCATTGGGTGCCTTCTTGCGTAGTTGAGTTGGGTCGTAAACGCTCATAAGTATATACTTGCCCATACATGTACAAGGTTGCAACCTAAATGGAATGTATATCGCCGGAGGATCTAATGCTTGATATCAAGTTTGTTCGCGAGAATCCCGATGCCATCGATGTCGCCATGGCTAACCGCCAGACGTCTTGGGATCGCGAGAAGTTCTTTGAGCTCGACGACGAGCGCCGTGCCGTCATCACCGAGGTCGAGGAGCTCCAGGCTACGCGTAATGCCGAGTCCAAGAAGATCGGCGCCCTGATGAAGGAGGGCAAGAAGGACGAGGCCGAGGCCGCCAAGGAGGCCGTGCGCGCCGTCAACGAGAAGATTGACGGTCTGGCCGAGCGCCGTACCGCCCTCGAGCAGGAGCAGTACGACTTCATGGCTCATCTGCCCAACATCCCGTGCGAGGCCACCCCGTACGGCAAGGACGAGGATGAGAACATCGAGCGCCGTCGTTGGGGCACCCCGCGCGAGTTCGACTTCGACTTCAAGCCGCATTGGGATCTGGGAACCGACCTCGATATCCTCGATTTCGAGCGCGGCAACAAGCTGTCCGGTAGCCGCTTCACCGTCCTCGGTGGTGCTGGCGCCCGCCTGGAGCGTGCCCTCATCAACTTCTTCCTGGACACGCATACCAGCCGCGGCTTTAAGGAGTGGTGGCCGCCCATCGTCGTCAAGCGTCAGACCATGTTTGGCACGGGTCAGCTGCCCAAGTTCGAGGACGACGCCTATCACGTCTCGGGCGATAACTTCCTGATCCCCACCGCCGAGGTCGTGCTGACTAACCTGCACGCCGGCGAGGTTCTCGACGCCGACACCCTGCCGCGTCGCTACACTGCCTTCACCCCCTGCTTCCGCGAGGAGGCCGGTTCCGCCGGTCGCGACACCCGCGGCATCATTCGCCAGCATGAGTTCGATAAGGTCGAGATGGTCAAGTTCGCCAAACCGGAGGAGTCCGATGAGGAGCTCGAGAGCATGACCGCCGAGGCCGAGTACCTGCTGCAGCAGCTGGGCCTGCCGTATCGCGTGATTAGTCTGTGCACCGGTGACCTGGGCTTCTCTGCCCGTCAGACCTACGACGTCGAGGTTTGGCTGCCGAGCTACAACGCCTACAAGGAGATCAGCTCCTGCTCCAACTGCGGTGACTTCCAGGCTCGTCGCGCCAACATCAAGTATCGTGACCCCGAGAACTTCAAGGGTTCGCGCTACTTGCATACCCTCAACGGCTCCGGTCTGCCGGCTGGCCGTACTATGGCCGCTATTCTGGAAAACTACCAGAATGCCGACGGCACCATCACGATCCCCGAGGTCCTGCGTCCCTACATGGGCGGCCTCGAGAAGATCGAGCCGGTCGCGTAACTTAGACACACAAGCGATTTGCAAGGGCGCTCCATCTGGGGCGCCCTATTTTGTGCGCAGCCCATACCATACCGTCCGGACAGCTCAATATAAAACACACGAACAAATGTTCTGTATACAGCTATCTACCTGCTATGCTTTTACTAGATAAGAGCGAGAGGAAGGGGACGCGATGGAACTGTTTGACGAGCGGGTGGTTTTGTTTGAGAGCGACGAGGGTGGGGAGTACCTGCTTGTAGCGTGTGAGCCGTCTGGCATGGGTGGCCTGGTGGTTCGACAGACGAGCGAGGGGCCGTTGACGCAATGGTGCTTTGAGGAATCGCCGCATGTGGTCGAGACATTTGTGGCGCATGAGGCGCTTGTTGTCCTTGAGCACTTCTATGGCGTTGGAACTTCTAATCAGGTGGCCCGAATGCTGAGCATTTCTTTTGCCGACTACGACTGTGCCCAACGGGTGCGGTCGCTTCTGGGGGAGCTTGGCGTCGGGTTCGATGTGATCGAAAAGCCAATCGATCGCACGAGAAGCGCCGATGCTTGTGGTGCAGCGTGACAAATTGCGGCCCGCGCGAAAAAAAGTTTGAGATTTTGCTTGACTCTAACGAACTAAAGTGGTTTTATATGTCTTGCGCTGCGGCGTTACCTCAGCTGGATAGAGGGTCTGACTACGAATCAGAACGTCATAGGTTCGAATCCTATACGCCGCACCAATTGAACTTAAAGCCTCCGGCAACGGGGGCTTTTCTTTTACGTAAACACTGCATGGATTCGAACCTCGGTCGAGGCGCGAGCGTGAAGCGGACGCGGAGCGTCCGTAGCGAGCGGGCGAGCACGCCGGCAGGCGGGCGAAGCCGGTGCGGATCCGCGCAAGCGGATACGCGGAATCCTATACGCCGCACCAATCGAACTTAAAGCCTCCGGCAACGGGGGCTTTTCTTTTAGGCGGACGCCGCATGGATTCGAACCTCGGTCGAGGCGCGGGCGTCAAGAAAACGCGGAGCGTTTTTAGCCCGCGGGCGAGTCCGCCGGCAGGCGGGCGAAGCCGGTGCGGATCAGCACGACAACTTAATCAGCGCTCCGTAAAAATTTTCCAAATTGTTGCTTGACCCATCGAGGGCTCACGTGCATAATAATCCGTGCGTTGCGGCGTTACCTCAGCTGGATAGAGGGTCTGACTACGAATCAGAACGTCATAGGTTCGAATCCTATACGCCGCACCA
>NZ_JBCJBI010000004.1:0-117766 GCF_039062365.1 Collinsella aerofaciens | reverse complement strand
TTACCTCAGCTGGATAGAGGGTCTGACTACGAATCAGAACGTCATAGGTTCGAATCCTATACGCCGCACCAATTGAATTTAAAGCCTCCGGAAACGGGGGCTTTTCCTTTACGGGGGCATTGCGGAGATTCGAACCTCGGTCGAGGCGCGAGCGTCAAGAAAACGCGGAGCGTTTTTAGCGAGCGGGCGAGTCCGCCGGCAGGCGGGCGAAGCCGGTGCGGATCCGCGCAGCGGATGCGCGGAATCCTATACGCCGCACCAATTGAGTTTTAAGCCTCCGGCAACGGGGGCTTTTCTTATATCGCGATGCACCGAAGATCGTGCCAAGCCCTCCAAATGAGTAAAAATCAAATTCGATAACTTTTTTTGAAAAAACGCTTGACCATTATTCAGTCCATGTGCATAATAATCAACAAGTCGCGGCGTTACCTCAGCTGGATAGAGGGTCTGACTACGAATCAGAACGTCATAGGTTCGAATCCTATACGCCGCACCATTTGAGATTAAAGCTCCCGGCAACGGGGGCTTTTCTTTTACGTAGGCACCGCATGGATTCGAACCTCGGTCGAGGCGCGGGCGTCAAGAAAACGCGGAGCGTTTTTAGCGAGCGGGCGAAGCCGGTGCGGATTCGCGAAGCGGATGCGCGGAATCCTATACGCCGCACCAATTGAAATTGAAAGCCTCCGGCGACGGGGGCTTTTCTTTTACGTAAACACCGCATGGATTCGAACCTCGGTCAAAGGGGACTATTTCTCATCGACTCGTGTAAGATTTCGAGTATGCGCCTCGGTGAGCCCGTGGCGAGCTCTTTCTTTAGACGACCGATCAGGGTGATATTTCGTGGCAGAGCGTCCGACATACAAGCTCAGGTTTCTCGATCCCAAAAAGCGCTTTCCGGCCATGCCCGAGCAGCCTGCGGGACGCTCGTATGGCGTGGTTTGGAAGCTCTTTGGCGAGGACCCGCATGAATCATGCTATGTCGTCGAATTCGTCGGCAAGAGCCATGTGTCGCTTTTGGGCTACGTGAGCGTTTCGGGTGAGGTCTATAAGGTGGACCGTCCCGTTAACGAGGTATCGCTGCCCGACGATCCCGACATGCAACTGATTCTTGACGAGTCCGATTCCAACATCGGTGAGATTGCGGTCAGGGGTACCGATGGGACGATGCGCTCCCGGGCGCGAGTCATCGGCTCTCCCGAAGGCACCATGCGCGAACAATCCGATCGCGAGACGTGGAATTCGACGCGCAGCCTTCGCTACGGCGAGTTCATGGCCTCGATGTTCTTGCGCTACGTGATATTCGCCGATTCTGAAAACGTTGTCTCAGGCACGGCAGACGGTGACGGCCTTGACGAGGGCATGAAAAATGCCGTCGACAAGATCAAGCTTGTAAAACTCCCCGAGCCGGTTGAGGTACTGCTGGGTTTTGATTCCACGCCGCTGCCCGATGCAATCGAAACGCTGCTCTACCGCATTGACCATACAGATAATCCAAGTGGCATCGAGCGCTATGCCGCCGCTTTGATGGGCGAAGTTAATCTGCCTCGCCTGCGCACCATAGCGGCTAAAACCGAAATGAGCCTGGCGCGCATCGATCGCTCGAGGCTCTTCTATCTCAATTTTGACCGTAGCCTGCTGGACCAGGACGAGATCGATACCCTGCTTGCCGTCGAGTGCCGCCTGAACCGCCTATCGGGCATCCTTGAGCATATTGGGGCAGGGTTGGGCCCCGTTGCCTCGTCGCCAAGCTTTGAGGGCTGCTCGCTCTTTGACCTATGGCATATCAGCAAGACGACAAACGACGTTCCTCGCTTGCTCGAAACGCTGTCGAATGACAACCCGTGGGCCAAACCGGGGACGGTTGCGTGCCAGCCGGGTGGCGAGTGGGACGTTCGCACCCGCTTTGCACGTATCGTAGAAGCACTCAACGTGGTTACGCGGCTCGATTACACCTATCGAGCGAACGTCGCCGAGGGCATCATGCTGGTTCGATTTGGCCGCACGGTTGTCGATGCTATGCCGCAGCGCGAATACGATGCTCAAGATGATGCCTGGCGCGAGGTGGATGAGCCTAGGCGCGCAGCATGGGCCACCGAGCACGATGCGCGTATTGCGCTTACACTCGCGGCGGCTTGCTTTGCTTCGGGCGCTCGCATCACGCGCTGCTACGTGCAGATTGCGGCTCCCGACGGCGAGCAGGGCGAGCGCGTCGTTGAAACGTATTCCTTTGGCCGTGCGGCCTATCTGGCCGATTGCGTTTCTGTCGCCAAGGATCTTGAGAGCATGGATATGGACGACATGCCCTGCAAGCATTTGCTCGAGGCATATGAGGCAGATGCGCCGGACATGATTGAGCCTGCAGAGGTTCACGCCCGACCACGCGATGACCATCGTCCATTGCCGCCTGCGCTTCGCGATCTGCTGCTCGCTGATACGGCTGACGAGCTTGAGGTCATGGAGGAGGACAACGATCCGTATGTCGCCCGTGTCGTCGAGCTGCGCGAGCAATCCAAAGTTGACCGAGCTGGTGCTTTCGAGGGCTTTTCTCGCCTTGTCGAGGAGCTGGAAGCCAAGTGTACTGTTGCTGAGCTTTTGGCGACGGGCCCGGTGCAGACCCAGTTCTGCGATAACCAGCTGGTGCGCATGGTGCTGCCGGTGATGGAGGAGGACCGTTCCGTGCGTATCCTTCGCGCTCCCGATGCGCTGTATTTTGCCCAGCACGAGATCTGCAGCTTTTACGCCGAACAAGAGGACTTTGAGCGTGCGTTGCCCGAGGTGCGTCGTCTCTACGATTTGGCGCGCTCGTCCATGCAGTCTCACTTTGCCCTGATCAACGTGCTGGCACGCCTGGAGCGCTATGACGAGATTATCGAAGTGGCGCGCCACGGCCTACGCATTGCCAGCGACCGGCCTTCGATCGGTTACCTGTTCTATCGCCTGGCGTTTGCCTACTGGAACTGCGACCAGCTCGAGCTGGCGCTGGCATGTTATCGCCTGGTGCCGCGCGGCGAGGAGTCGGGCGGCAGTGCGCAGGAGGAAATGCAGGGCCTTATGAACGAGATGGGCGTCATCAAACCGCCCACGTTTGACGAGGCTGTCGAGACCATCCGCAAGGCGGGTCTTGAGCTGCCGCCGGTGCCCGCCGTGACCAATCAACTTGCGGATGCCGCCGTGCGACTCGTCGATAACGGCTTCTTTTTCTTGGCGCGCGGCTGCATCTATCAAATGTGGCGCACCATGGGCAACGATGAGCTCGGCTCCCTCAACCGCTCGCTGGGGTAGGGGCGGCATAGAGGGGCCGCACCGCGCTATTTGTATCGGTGCGGGCGGGAGGACCCGACAGAATCGGTAAGGCATAAAGCCGCCGAGCCTGCTAAAACTGTTAAACTCTGCTAAAGTTGCTAAACTTTGTTAAAGTTGTTAAAACTGGCAGAGGAGGTCGAATGTCAAAAGCTATTAATCCCTTTAAGCCAACAGCGGGCATGAATCCACCTGAGCTTATCGGACGCGACGCTGTTTTGGATGACTTTGCCGAGGCTCTTGAGAATGGCCCTGGTGCCCCCGATCGACTCATGCGCATCTCGGGTGTCCAAGGCACGGGTAAAACGGTGCTCCTCAACGCATTGGGCGATCTTGCGCGCAAAAAAGGATTCGAGGTTGTCGACGTCGCCTCAAATGCCGGTTTTTGCGACAGAATTCTCGAGGCTCTGCAGCGAAATGTTCGTCTTGCATCAATGTCGATTTCCCCATCGATTTTAGGAGTCAGCCTTGGCTCCGTGGAGCTGTCGAAGTCAGCCTCTCATCTGGGCGAGGCAATGTACGATGCCGCGAAGCGAGGTGGTTTGCTCATCACACTCGATGAGATTCAGGACGCCTCAACTGAGGAAATGCGCGAGCTGGGTAATGAAATGCAGCTCTTGATTCGCCAAGGGGCGAATGTCGCCTTTGCATTCGCTGGTTTGCCAACCTCTGTGGATGGCGTGGTGGTGGATGATACGTTGACGTTCCTTCAGAGGGCGAAGCATATCGAACTCACGCGGCTTTCAGATTTTGAAGTCGGCGGATCGTTTGAGGATACGATGAGGCGTGCGGGCAAGGAACTCGACGAAGGCGTTGCCGAGCTTTTGACAAAGGCTTCGGCAGGCTATCCCTTTATGGTCCAGTTGGTCGGATATTACGCTTGGCAGGTTGCTGCGCGCAGCGGGTCGGAGAGCGTGAGCGAAGAGGCGGCTCGCAAGGGTGTCCAGGCGGCTCTTGATAGTTTCAATGCCATGGTGATTGCCCCCGCGCTGCGCAGGGTGTCGGAGCGGCAGTTTCAATATCTCGCGGCGATGGCGCAATGCGAAGGCGGCGAGATTACGAACGGTGATATTGCCAAAAAGATGGGATTGCCGGCGAACAAGGTCGGCTCGTATCGTAAACGTCTCATCGATGCGGGGTTGATTGAGCCTGCGGGCTATGGCTGTGTTTCGTTTGCAATTCCGTATATGCGCGACTATTTGTTGGAGGCGGTACGGGAAAGGTAAAAATGGAATCGCTCCAAAATTTCCCCTTGCCCATCCTCGACTGTTTGGTTACTATAGAACGGCTGTTACGGAGAGCTGACCGAGAGGCCGAAGGTGCTCGCCTGCTAAGCGAGTATGCCCCAAAAGGGCATCTGGGGTTCGAATCCCCAGCTCTCCGCCAGTAAGACTTTAAAGAAGGGTTCCAAAAGGGACCCTTTTTTAGTTGAACCACGTTAGCTGGGGATTCGAACCCGAGAGGGCACGGGCGTTAAGCAAACGCGAAAGCGTTTGTAGCCCGTGGGCGAAAAGCCGCCAGGCTTTGAAGCCGGAGGGCATGCGCAGCATGCCCGGATATCCCCAGCTCTCCGCCAGTATGACATGAAAGAAGGGTCCCATTTGGGGCCCTTTTTTTATTAGAAGAACGTTAGCTGGGGATTCGAACCCTCAAAAAAATGAGGCGCCCCGTCGGACGCCTCATTTTGGTTCGATGTGATAACGCTTTGGCCCTACACCTCAGGAGCCTTGGCTACGGTCTCGCTCTCGGCTGTGAGCGGGCGGTTGTCGATGCGGCGGCCCAGGCGGTCGAGCTTCACGAGCAGCCACTCGATGGGATTGGGCCCTGTTCCTTCCTCGTCGGCAACCAGGTCCATGACGGCAATCTTGGTGCCGTCCTGCTTAAGCGTAACGCTGCCCACCTTATCGCCAACATGCACCGTGCCCGAAAGGTCATCGTAGCTAACCTTTTCGGTCACTTTGCCGGCGAGTGAGAACACCGTTGCCCGTGCGGCGGGGTCGGCGAGCGTGGCGTCGATTGTCTTGTCCGTCCAATCTGTCTGGCTAATGCGCGCCATGAGCGGGTTGCCGTTGGCGGTCTTCTCCTGTGTATTGGCAATTGCGACCGTCACCTTGTGACCGTAGTACCAGTTGGCAAGGGTCGCCGTATCGGTAAAGCGCTGATCGTTGGTTGTGGAGTTCAAAATAACGGTGTAGACCTCGTCGCCGTCGCGGTTGTAGGCGCTCGTAAAGCAATAGCCCGCGTCGTCGGTGGTGCCGGTCTTGCCGCCAATGTTTCCGTCCTGACCGAGCAAAACGTTGTGCGTGTCCATGGAATGCGAATGGTCTGAGTCATCGGCGCCCGTGACCTCAATCCAAGAATCCTCGCTCGCGACGACTTCGCGAATCGTATCGTTTTTCATGGCCTCCCGCATCATCAGTGCCACGTCATGTGCGGTTGAGTGCATGTCGCCGGCCCACTCATCAAAGTCCAGGCCGTGTGGGTTCTCAAAGACCGTGCCGGTGCAGCCGAGCTTTTTGGCGCGCTCGTTCATGGCCTTCACAAAGGTTGCCTCGGCGTCTTTGGTCTTGGGGTCGATCTTTTTGCCTACGTACTCGGCAAGCACGGTGGCGGCGTCGTTGCCCGAGGGGATCAACAGGCCGCGTAGTGCCTGCTCCACGGTGAGCTCGTCGCCTTCGAGCAGGCCGGCAGTCGAGTTGCCTACGGTGGCGGCAGCGTTGCTCACCGTGACCTTCTCGTCCATCTTGCAGTTTTCGACGGTCAGGATTGCGGTCATGACCTTGGTGATCGAGGCAATCTTGACCTGCTCATCGGCGCCGCGTCCATAGTAGACGGTGCCGTCCTTGTCCATAACAAGGGCATTCGTTGCCTCGATATCGGGCAGGTTTTCTGTCGTGATGTCGCGGGCGTCGGCGGTCTTGCCGCAGACGTCGTCGGTCGTGAGCACTTGGGCACCGGCAACAGAGGGCACGCCGGCAACAAGGGCGATGGCGCAGGCAAAGCCGGCGACAAGCTGGGCGGAGCGCTTTGCAAAAGAGGTGAGGGACTTCACAGGTTTCGCTTTCGACGGGATGGTCTCTTCTGGCACTAGAGTATATCGTTTGCCGGCGACGACGATCGTTGCGTGCGCGCATGGCCCGCATTCGTGCTCGAACGGGCGCAAGGGTGCTTAAGGTCGACTTAATCGCCCGCGCTTGTTGTGTGTGGCGGGCGCCGCCTCGGGCATAATGGAGCGCGAGAGGAGCACGCATGAACGAGCGCATACTGGTAGTTGATGACGAGAAGGCCATCGCCGACCTGGTTGGTATCTACCTTACAAAGGAGGGCTTTGACGTCCAGATCGCCTACAGCGGGGCCGATGCGGCCAAGGCGATCCTAGAGCAAGAGTTTGACCTGGCACTGCTCGATGTCATGCTGCCCGATATCGACGGCTTTGAGCTGCTGCATACCATCCGTGCCAGCCATACCTATCCCGTAATTATGTTGACGGCACGCGATGCACAGCAGGATAAGATCGAAGGCCTTTCTCTTGGCGCGGACGATTACGTGGTCAAGCCGTTCCGCCCGCTGGAGCTCATCGCGCGCGTTCATGCTCAGCTGCGCCGCTACACCAGCTACGGTAGCCGCGCGCAGGCGACCGAGTTGCCGACCCTCCAGCTCGACGGCCTCGAGATCAACCGTGACGCTCGCTCCGTGACGGTGGACGGTGCGCCGGTGCGCCTCACGCCCATCGAGTATTCCATCTTGCTGTATCTGGCCGAGCATCGCGGCAGCGTAGTGCCCGTGGAGGACCTGTTCCGCGCGGTGTGGAACGAGGACTTTATGCCCGGCTCCAACAATACGGTGATGGTGCACATTCGTCACCTGCGCGAAAAGATCGGTGACGACGCTCAGAAGCCGCGTTTTATCAAAAACGTTTGGGGCGTCGGCTATATCATCGAATAACGCCTTTGTTAGCGAGGACATGGACATGACAAAAGACGATAAGCAGGCGTTTGAGGTGCCCGATCGGCTCTTTGAATACGTAAGGGCGGTCGTCGATAATCGCGCACTTGCGACGGTGCTGCTCTTTTTGCTGAGTCTGCTGCTAATCG
This sequence comes from Collinsella aerofaciens, assembly GCF_039062365.1. Classification (GTDB taxonomy): domain Bacteria; phylum Actinomycetota; class Coriobacteriia; order Coriobacteriales; family Coriobacteriaceae; genus Collinsella. The sequence goes on along the minus strand of NZ_JBCJBI010000004.1, from coordinate 110,372 downwards.
GCATTGGTAACATCGCCGGTATCTTGGCGGTGCTACTCATCGGCTTCTTGCTGATCGATCGCTTTGAAATCGTGCGCCGTTGCGTGGTGATCGGCGGTGCCGCGTGGGCCATGACGCTGGCGATCGGCGCCATGGCGCTCGGTGGCATTGAGGGACCGGTGCTGTTCGATGCCGGCTTTGTATTCAACATGCTTGGCTTTGTCTTGGCGCTCGCCGTGTGCGTCCTGTTCTTTTGCGGCCGCGTTCTGTACTACCAGGGCTATGAGCAGGGTGAGCGGCATTCCGACCGCGTGCTTGCCGCCCGTATTCAGGACCGCCTGATCGATCATCCTGACGCCTGGGATAACATCGACGGCGACTTCCTGGAGGTCGAGGGTGCGCTCAACAGCGTGCGCGATCGCGAGCGTAAGGTGCAGCAGGCCCTACGCGACGAGTCGCATCGCAAGGACGACTTGGTCACATACTTGGCGCATGACCTGCGCACACCGCTTGCCAGCGTGGTGGGCTACCTCTCGCTGTTGCAGGAGGCACCCGACCTGCCGGTTGAGCAGCGCGCACACTTTACGGGCGTGGCGCTCGACAAGGCGCACCGACTCGACGCGCTTATTGAGGAGTTCTTTGATATCACGCGCTTTGACTTCCACGATATTGTGCTTACGCGCGGCTACGTCGACCTGGGATTGCTACTGGCGCAGGTGGCCGATGAGTTCTATCCCATTCTCAACGAGCAGCACAAAGATGTCCAAGTTGATGTGCGCGAGGATCTGACGGTACTTGTGGATGGCGACAAGATGGCTCGCGTGTTCAACAACATCATGAAAAACGCCATCGCCTATAGCTACGAAGGATCGACCATCACGATTGAGGCTGGGCGCCAAGATGACGGTGGCGTGCGAATTCGCTTTATTAACCATGGTGACCCGATTCCTGCGGCTAAGCTCAAGGTAATCTTTGAGAAGTTCTATCGCCTGGACGCGGCACGTGCGACCAATCGCGGTGGCGCCGGGCTTGGCCTTGCTATCGCCAAGGAGATCGTTACAGCGCACGGCGGCACGATCGCGTGCGAATCGACGCCCGAGCACACGATATTTACCATCGAGTTGCCGGCGGAATAGTCAAGGTGCCCTTACAAACACTTGACAATGCGCTCACGTGCGCATGAGCCGCGATTTCTACTATCGATACTGCTGAATTGATATCGATATGGAGGTATGCGGTATGACGGCTGCTGCGGCGATGGAGCCTACGGAGCTTGAGGAACTCATAGAGGCGCAGGCCGAGGCCGCGCACGAGCGCGAAGTTGGGGATGCGACTCGCCCCACGGCGCAGGACCTTGCCGCCTCGCCGACGCGCATCGATGTTGAAGGCCTTGACCTGTTTTACGGCGACCATCATGCGCTCAAGGACGTGAGCATCAAAATTCGTGACAAGCAGATCACCTCGTTCATCGGGCCTTCGGGCTGCGGAAAGTCGACGCTGCTGCGCTGCTTTAACCGTATGAACGACGGTATCAAGGATTGCCGCATTGAAGGCAAGATTGCACTCGACGGCCAGAATATCCTGGGCGATTACGATATCTGCCGCTTGCGCCAGCGCGTGGGTATGGTGTTCCAACGCCCCAATCCGTTTCCCATGAGCATCTACGACAACGTCGCCTACGGTCCTCGCGGCATGGGAGTGCGCGACCGCGTCGCGCTCGACGAGCTGGTCGAAGACTCCCTGCGACGCGCCGCGCTGTGGGACGAGGTCAAGGACAAGCTCAGGGAATCGGGTCTGGGTCTTTCGGGCGGCCAGCAGCAGCGTCTGTGCATCGCCCGTGCGCTGGCCGTGCAGCCCGACATTCTGCTGATGGACGAGCCGACCTCGGCGCTCGACCCCGTATCGACGCTGGTGGTGGAGCAGCTGGCCTGCGAGCTCAAGGAGACCTGCACGTTGGTGGTCGTTACGCACAACATGCAGCAGGCTGCGCGCATTTCCGACTCGGTTGCGTTCTTTTTGCTGGGCGAGCTGGTGGAGCACGCGCCCACCGCGCAACTCTTCAAGAATCCGACCGATCCGCGCACGGCGGATTATTTGACGGGCCGTTTTGGCTGATACCATCTAGTACAGGCACCTTTAGGGTTAAGATGCGGTCATGTCGGCCGCAAAGGGGTTCAACATGATCTATTACGTCGAGGACGATGACAACATCAGGGATTTGACGGTCTATGCGCTGCGCAAGCAGGGGATTGAGGCCGAAGGCTTTTCGTGCGACGGCGAGTTTAAGGCCGCCGTGGCGCGACGGGTGCCCGATGCCGTCCTGCTCGACATCATGCTGCCCGATACCGATGGTTTGGCGATTATGCGCCGCCTGCGCGCCGACCGCCTGACGGCGACGGTGCCCATCATGATGCTTACCGCCAAGGACACCGAGCTCGACAAGGTGATGGCGCTCGATGGCGGTGCCGACGATTACCTGACTAAACCCTTCTCGCTCATGGAGCTTGCGAGCCGCTGCCGCGCACTGCTGCGTCGCGGCGGCATGGTCAAGCAGGCGAGCGATGTGCTCAGCGTGGGCGACATTGTGCTCTCGCCCAGCCATCGCGAGGTGACCGTTGCCGGCGAGTCGCTTAAGCTCACCCTGCGCGAGTTCGACCTGCTCGAGTACCTCATGCGCAAGCCCGGCGTGGTCTTTACCCGCGAGTCGTTGCTGCAGAGCGTGTGGGGCTGGGACTTCGACGGCGGTTCGCGCACTGTTGACGTGCACGTGCAGACGCTTCGCCAAAAACTGGGCGAGCATGCCAGCGCCATCGAGACCGTGCGCGGCGTGGGCTACCGCTTGGCCGAGCCTTCTGCCGGTGATGGTGCCGAAGGTGACGTCACCGCGGCCACCGCATCGGAGGAGTAACCCGTGGTCTTCGCCCCCCAGGGAAAACATACGCTGTCGCACCGCGTTTTTGTGACGATCTTTGTCTGCGCCATGGCGGTTATCGTGGCGTTTACGGTGCTGGGTGCGTTCTTTGTGCAAAACACCTTGGCGGATGCCACGAGTGCCAATCTGGCGCAGGAAACCGAGCTCATTGCTGCCGCCCTCGACGAGCAGCAGGAGCCCATCCCGTTCTTGCGTAGCCTTGATCGCGAGGACTTGCGCATCACGCTGATTAACAAGGATGGATCGGTTGCCTACGACAACGAGGCGTCGCCTTCCACACTGCCCAACCATGGCGATCGCCCCGAGGTCATCGAGGCCTTTGAGAATGGTTCGGGTTCCGCGGAGCGCGCAAGCTCTACGCTCGACGAGATTATGCTGTATCGCGCCGTCGCCCTTGATAACGGCCAGGTTGTCCGCTTGGCGCAGGCCCAGCCTGGCGTTGCAGCGATTTTGCTGTCGATGGTGGCGCCGATGCTGCTTATCGCAGCAGCGGGCGCGGTACTCTCGTTTTTTATGGCGCGCCGCGAGTCCCGTGCCATCATCGCGCCGTTGCAAGAGGTGGATTTGGACCACCCACGCCGTAGCTATGAGCACGCCTATGCCGAGATGGTCCCCATGCTTGAGCGTATCGAGTCGCAGCGCCAGGAACTCAAGCGCCAAATGGCGGTGCTGGCGGACAACGACCGTATGCGCCGCGAGTTCACGGCGAATATCACCCATGAGCTCAAGACGCCGCTTACGGCGATTTCGGGCTATGCCGAGCTCATCGCAAACGGCATGGTCGAGGGCGAGGACGACCTGCGCAACTTTGGCGGTCGCATCTATCGTGAGGCGGGCCGTTTGGCGGCGCTTGTCAACGACATCCTTACGCTGTCTAACTTGGACGAGGCCGAGCGTGCAACTGAGGGCGAGGCGGTGCCCATTGGGTCCACGGAGCCTATTGAGCTCTCGCGTGCCATCTACGCGGTTGAGCAGCGTCTTGAACAGGTCGCCCGTCAGGCGAATGTGACGATAAGTCATGAGACCAAGCCTGTGGTCATCGAGGGCGTGTCGCGCTTGATTGACGAGCTCATCTATAATCTGGCAAGCAACGCCATCCGCTACAATCGACCCGGCGGTACGGTTACGCTGCAGTGCGGCACCAACGACGAAGGCCATCCGTTCCTTGCGGTCGCCGACACGGGAATCGGTATCGCGCCTGAAGAACAGGGCAAGGTATTTGAGCGGTTCTATCGCGTGGACAAGAGTAGGTCCAAGGCGCGCGGCGGAACCGGTCTGGGGCTTGCCATTGTCAAGCATGCGGCCCTGTATCATCACGCCACGCTCGATCTGTCGAGCGAGTTGGGCGTGGGAACCACCATTACGGTGACGTTTCCCATACAGCAGGACGAGCCATTCGCATAGCGATACAACATAGGTATTGATGTAGACGCCGCATTTGACTTTCGGGTGCGGCGTTGTTGTGCAATTTTACGATTGCTTCCGACATTTTTACAGGAGAGCCTGTTTCTTATGTATAGAGTTTGGTCTCGGTAAAAAGATGCGATAACATACGGACAGTTTTGTCAATCCGAACTGGGGAAATGAAAGGCAAGCTGCATGACCCTTCTCGAACTGTTCCAGCTGCTGAAGAAGCACCTCAAGCTGGTCATCACCCTTCCGGTGGTCTGCGCGATCGCCATGGGCATCGTGTCCTTCGCCGCGATGGACAACACCTATACCGCGACGACGAGCATGTACATTCTCGCCAAGACCGACGATAGCGGCCAGATGAGCTACAACGATCTCTCGGCGAGCCAGATGCTTTCCAACGATATCGCCACGCTGCTGGATAGCGATAGCGTTAAGAGCGGCGCCGCCAAGGAACTGGGCCTCACCGATCTGGATGACTACAAGGTGTCTGTTTCCTCCGAGACCACCACGCGTGTCATTACGCTTTCGGTTACCGGCACCGATGCCAAGGAGACGGCTAAGGTCGCAAAGGCCATGGCCAGCTCGGTGAGTACGGTCGCTCAGAACGTCGGCGCTGCCCAGAGCATCAACGTTATCGACGAGGCTAAGACCCCCGAAGCCCCCAGCGGTCCCAAGCGTATGCTGTACGTTGCTGTCGCGTTCCTCGCGGGCATCTTTATCGCAGTTGCCTATGTCGTTTTGGCAGACATGCTCAACACCCGCATCCGCGGTGCCGAAGAGGCAGAAGAGCTCCTGGGCATTCCCGTTGTTGGCCGAATTCCGGCTATGAAAGGTGGTAAATAGGCATGGCTAAGGCAAAGAACACCGATAAGCTCGTTGTACAGAATGCCGCCAAGACCCTTCTGGCCAACATCCGCTTTGCGAGCGTGGACGACCCCATTCGCACCATCACCGTTACGTCCTCGATTCCCAACGAGGGCAAGTCTACGGTTTCCATCAACCTTGCCCAGGCTATCGCCACCAGCGGCAAGAGCGTCCTGCTGGTCGAGGCTGATATGCGTCGCAGGTCCCTTGCCGATATGCTCGGCGTCCGCTCCCGCGGCGGACTCTATGCAGTCCTTTCCGAGCAGGTTTCTATTGACCAGGCGATTGTCGAGACGGGTCAGAAGAACTTCTACTTCCTCGATGCCGAGCCGCATATTCCCAATCCTGCCGACATCATCGTCTCTCACCGCTTTGCCAAGCTGGTAAAGGCACTGTCCGCCAAGTTCCAGTACGTCATCTTTGATGCTCCCCCGGTCGGCACCTTCATCGATGCTGCCGAGATCGCAAGTCTGACCGACGGTGCGCTTTTTGTCGTGCGTGAGGATTTCACCAAGCGCGAGGAGGCGCTCAACGCCATCGGTCAGCTTAAGAAGTCCGAGAAGGTCAAGCTCATCGGTACCGTTATGAACTACTGCGAGACCGAGACCAGCGAGTACTACTACTCCTACTACACCAAGGACGGTAAGAAGGTGAAGAAGGGCTCCGACGATCAGGGGACTTCCAAAAAGGGCATCTTCACCAACCGAGCAAACGTTTAGTTGATTAAGGCTGACCTATGCGTGACATTCATTGCCATATCTTGCCGGGTGTAGACGACGGCGCCGCCGATCTCGATGAGAGCTTGGCGATGCTCGAGGCTGCCAAGCGGGCCGGTGTAACCAGAATCGTTTGCACTCCTCACTGCCGTGATCCCTATTTTGATTACGACAAGATGTGGGATGCCTTTGAGCTGCTGCGTGATAACGCTGACGGTTTTCCGCTCCAGATGGGCTTCGAGGTCAACCATCGAAAGCTCGTTGAGCTTGGTATCGATGCCGCGGAGCACTTGCATTTCGATGGGACCAACGAGTTTCTGCTCGAGCTTTCGACGCATGCCGATGCGTATGCGTTTAGAGAGTACGAGAACACGATTTACGATTTGCAGTGCCGTGGCTACCAGGTGATCATCGCTCATCCTGAGCGCTATCGTGCGGTTCAAAAGGATGTAAGCGTGGCGGAGCGCCTGGTCGATATGGGCTGCAAGCTGCAGGCTTCGGCGGACTTTATTGCCGGCGGTCGATTTGGTCGCGAGAAAAAGCCGGCACAGCGCCTGTTCGATCAGAACCTGTACAGCTTCATCGCGAGCGATGCCCATAACGTGGGTCATTACGACTGCCTGGCGAAGGTTCGCGCGAAGTTTAGCGTGCGCGGAGCTCATTTTCGCTAATATCTGTCCCTAACGTTCGCATTGAATGAAAGGGCAGCCATGGATATCCAACTTAAGACGGGATGCTTTGATGACGCGGCGTTGGTGCGCCGCGTCGTTTTTATGGACGAGCAAGGCTACGAGAATGAGTTCGACGCTATCGACGAGGATCCAAACTGCATTCATGTGACGCTCTATGTAGACGGCGAGCTTGCCGGTTGCTCGCGCGTGTTTCCCGAGGAACTGGAGCGCGCGGCAGATGCAGAGGCTCCGGTTTCGCCGGCGTGCGACTTGGACGAAGGCGTTGCGGCGGGGGAGACCTACATTATGGGGCGCGTCGCCGTGCTGCCGGCTATGCGTCGTCGCGGACTGGCGAGTGCGATCGTCGAGACCAGTGCTTCGTGTGCACGCGATGCCGGCGCTAAGCTTATTAAGCTGCATGCGCAGGAATACGTGCTGCCGCTCTATGCAAAGGCGGGCTACACGCAAATTGCCCCGGTAGATTACGAAGACGAGGGCCAACCCCATGTCTGGATGGCCAAGCGCGTAGATGGCAGATAGGGACGTTCCTTTTCTGCCGGCAGTTGGGGACACTCCTTGGCAATTGACGCATTGGAGCGCTCGGACATACAGTTTTTCGATTCCGTATGTATATATGCGCGTTAATGGGTTATAAAATCTAAGTCTGAACATAGCAGGTCTGCGATGCGGCTCGGGCGACCGGGCCGTTTTTGCGGACAGGGGTAGCGCGAAAGGACTGCACATGCGTCAATTTAAGACCGAGAGCAAAAAACTGCTCGACCTCATGATTAACTCCATCTACACCAATAAGGAAATCTTCCTGCGCGAGCTTATCTCTAACGCGAGCGACGCCGTCGACAAGCTCAACTTTAAGAGCCTGCAGGACCCGAGCGTCAAGATCGACCAGGGCGACCTGGCCATTCGCGTCTCCTTTGATAAAGACGCCCGCACCATTACCATCTCGGATAACGGCATTGGCATGACCGCCGAGGAGCTGGAGCGCAATCTGGGCACCATCGCCCATTCCGGCTCCGAGGAGTTTAAGACCGAGAACGCCGAGCAGCAGGGCTCCGATGTCGACATCATCGGTCAGTTTGGCGTGGGCTTCTACTCGGCTTTTATGGTCGCCAGCCATGTGAAGGTCGTCAGCCGCGCTTATGGCGAGGATGTCGCCCATGTGTGGGAATCCGACGGTCTTGAGGGCTACACCATCGAGGACGGCGAGCGCGCCGAGCACGGTACCGATGTCATCCTGACGCTGCGCGAGAACGAGAAGCTCGATGCCGACGGCGAGGCCGAGACCTACGATCGCTTCCTGACCGAGTGGGGTCTCAAGAGCCTGATTCAGCAGTACAGTAACTATGTGCGCTACCCGATCCAGATGATGGTGTCCAAGAGCCGCCAGAAACCCAAGCCCGAGGACGCCGGCGACGATTACAAGCCCGAGTACGAGGACTACCAGGAGCTCGAGACCGTCAATTCCATGACACCGATCTGGAAGAAGCGCAGCTCCGATGTCGAGCAGAAGGACTACGACGAGTTCTACAAGTCCACGTTCCACGACTTTGACGATCCTGCGCGCACCATCAGCTTCCACGCCGAGGGCACGCTCGAGTATGACGCCCTGCTGTTTGTGCCGGGACGCGCGCCGTTCGATCTGTACAGCAAGGACTACGAGAAGGGTCTGGCGCTCTACAGCTCCAACGTCCTGATCATGGAGAAGTGCGACGACCTGCTGCCCGACTACTACAACTTTGTCCGCGGCGTCGTGGACTCTGCCGACGTGTCGCTCAACATCTCACGCGAGACGCTGCAGCAGAACCGTCAGCTCAAGGCCATCGCCAAGCGTGTGGAAAAGAAGATTACCGCCGACCTTGAGGATATGCGTGACAACGACCGCGAGGCCTACGAGAAGTTCTTTGAGAACTTTGGTCGCGGTCTTAAGTACGGCATCTACTCGAGCTATGGCATGAAGGCCGATGAGCTCGCCGACCTGTTGCTGTTCTGGTCTGCCAAGGAACAGAAGATGATTACCCTGGCCGAGTATGCCAAGGGCATGCCTGAGGATCAGAAGGCCATCTACTACGCCGCCGGCGACTCGCGTGAGCGCTTGGCCAAGATGCCCGTGGTAAAGGGCGTGCTCGACCGCGGCTATGACGTGCTGCTGCTGACGCAGGATGTGGATGAGTTCACGTTCCAGGCTATGCGTGAGTACATTGCCGCCGATATGCCCAAGATCTACGAGGACGATGCTGCCCGCGAGGCTGCCGAGAAGGCTGTGGCCGACGGTGCCGAGCCCGAGGTCGAGGATCGTCATCTGGAGCTCAAGAACGTCGCGACCGGTGATCTTGACCTGGCGACCGAGGACGAGAAGAAGGAGGCCGAGGACGCCACCAAGGAAAACGAGGACCTCTTTAGCGCTATGAAGGAGGCGCTCGGTGACAAGGTCGAGAAAGTTGCCGTCTCCGCGCGCCTGACCGATGCCCCCGCTTGCATCACCACCGAGGGCCCACTTTCGCTCGAGATGGAGAAGGTGCTCCAGAAAGGACCCGAGGGCGCGCCCGACGGCATGCCCAAGAGCCAACGCGTGCTCGAGCTCAACGCCAAGCACCCGGTCTTTGACAAGCTTGTCGCTGCCCAGAAGGCAGGCGACGCCGACAAGATCAAGCAGTACTCTGGTCTGCTCTATGACCAGGCTCTGCTGGTCGAGGGCATCCTCCCCGAGGACCCCGTAGCCTTCGCGGCGGCTGTTTGTGAGCTTATGTAACTTAGTTACGCGGTTCAACGAACCGCGTAACGGCTCGACGCTGCGCGGGCGCCAGAGCGACAACTTGTCATTCAAAGAGGACGGCATGACCAGAAGGTCTATGCCGTCCTCTTTTCATGCCAATTTGTTCGCTCTGGCGCCCGCTCGCTGGCATTGCCAAAACATCGACGTTACCGTGGTCCAAACTAGTCGTTGGGTGTTCCTATAGTTTTGTCAACCGTCGGGGCTACTCCCGGTAGGGCACCCGGTCGCGCATCACGGCGTATATCGCCCTGAGCCGCTTCCTCGCGACGGCCTTGAGCGCCCGCCCGTGTCCCATGCCCCGCGCCCTGCAGGCCCGGTAGTACTCGCCGTAGCGCCCCGAGGACCTCACCAGGCTGTTGCACGAGAAGATCAGCAGGGACTTGAGCCTCGCGTCGCCGCGCCTGGACGCCCTGACCGACCTCACCGACGTGCCGGAGCTCCTCACCCTCGGGGCTATGCCGCAGTACGAGGCCAGGTGGTCGTGGTCCGGGAACCTCCCGATGTCGACCGACACCGCGAGCTGCGCCGCGGTCCTCGGGCCGATGCCGGGCACGGTGAGCAGGCACGCGTAGGTCTCGTCGCCCTCGAGCAGCGCCGCCGTCTCGGCCTCGAGGGCCCCGGCCTCGTCGAGGGCCTCCGATATCCGGGCGGCCAGGAACCTGACCTGCCTGTTCTCGGCCTCGACGAGCGCCGGCGGGGGCGCGGTGGAGGCGGCCGCGGCCTCCCCGGCGGCTTCGGCCCGCGGGCCCCCGGCCCCGGAGCGGGCGATCCCCCACGCCCCGCCGAACCCGGCGAGCAGCTCCAGCCACCGCCGGTCCGACAGGTCGACCGCGGCCTCGAGGGCCGGGCAGGACTCGAGCAGCACCGCGCGCAGGCGGTTCTTGTCCCTGGTCGCGCAGGCGACGACGTGGTCGCGCTGCGACGAGAGGGCGCGGGCGGCCTCGAGGGCCTCGCCGCGGCCCGGGACCCCCGACAGGGAGTCCGGAACGCCCAGGGCGGTCCGCGCGATCACCGCGGCGTCGCGCTCGTCGGTCTTGGCCTCGCCGGCGAACAGGCCCGCGGCGCGGCTGGCGGCGAGCCCGGGCAGGTGGGCGACCCCGAGCCCCGCGGCGCGGGCCCGCCTCACGGCGAGGGACCCTATGTTGCGGAACTGGTCGACGACGACGAGCGTGCCGGCGGGCGCGGAGGCGAACAGCGCGTCGAGCTCGGCCTCCCTGTTGCGGACGGGGGCGCTGGCCAGCACCTCCCCGTCGCGGTCGACCAGGCAGGCCCAGTGCGATGACTTGCCGACGTCCAGGCCGAGCACGGCCGCGGGCCTGGTGGATGGCGCTTTCACGGTGGTATCCTTCCGGTAGTCGTTCGACCGGATGGCCTCCCCCTCGGCACTCACATTACCAGCCGCGGCGCCTGCCCGGCACTTTCCTATCAGCCGTCGGGGGCGGCGCGTCCCGCGCCGGCAGCACCCAACAGGCCCTCTCGGGGGCAGGGACGTTCGGCCGTGCGCGGGCGCCCGGTCGGCGGCCCGTTCTGGGCGCGCCTCAATCGTAGCCCGAGACGGTCCCGGGCTGACAATTTCGACTGTAATGGACGTTCTTGTTTGACTAGTCGTTTAAGAACGTCCCCAATGACTAGTTGGATTGCTAATTTGTGCGGGTTGTGGTTTTGTGACCTGCTGAAATTTAGGATACTGTACATCTGTACGTTAACTCATCTTCGTAGTATATTGCTACCCGCAAAACTCAACACCATTGTGCTTTGAGACGTTAAAGCGCCTACTACAATGGTTGTCGATAGTACGATTCGATTTAACGACAGGATGGATGGTCCAAGCGTGAGTCTCGGCAGCAAACTATCCAATGCAAAGGTGTCCTTTGCGATATTTAAGCGCGACATTAAGCGACTGCTTGTGAACCCCGTCGCCCTGGTGGTTACCCTAGGCGTGTGCGTTATTCCCTCGCTGTATGCCTGGTATAACATCGTGGCAAACTGGGATCCGTATGGAAACACCCAAGGCATCAAGATTGCTATCGCCAACAACGATCGAGGCACCCAAAACGACTTGGTGGGTGAGCTCAACGCTGGCGACAAAGTGGTCGACCAGCTCAAGGAGAATCATCAGTTGGGCTGGACGTTCGTCGACTCGACGGCCGATGCCAAGGAGGGCGTCGAGAGCGGCGAGTACTATGCCGCTATCGTGATTCCCAAGAACTTCTCGGATAACCTGGTTTCGATGCTCGACGGCAACTACCATCAGCCCAAGCTCACGTACTACGTCAATGAGAAGAAGAGCGCCATTGCGCCCAAGGTTACCGATACCGGTGCAAACACCATCGAGGAGCAGATCAACTCGGAATTTGTCTCTACGGTAGGCAAGACTGTTGCCGGTATCGCCAAGGATGCCGGTGTCGATTTAAAGGACAAGGCAACCCAGACTCAGGACTCGCTGGCAAGTTCGGTGTCCGAGGCGTCCGACACCTTGGGCGAGGTGCGCGATTCGATTGGCGATATGAATGCCGCCATCGATAAGACGAGTGGCGCTATCGCCTCGGCTGATGCGGCACTTGCCGGCTTGCAAGGCCAGGCACCGTCGCTGACGCAGGCGATCTCCCAGGGCAACGACCTGCTGAGCGAAGCTCGCACCACGGCGGGCAACTCCATCACCTCGCTCTCCAAGGCGCTCTCGGAAGGCAGCCTTGCGCTCACCAAGACGTCGGCCTCTGCGAACGCTGCCATCGGCAAGCTGACGGGCGCGGTCACATCTACGACCACCCGTATCGACAACTCGCTCGAGTCTCTTCAAGCGACGATCGACCACAATAAGGCCGTTATCGGGCACTTGGAGATTCTCGCCAATGACACGTCGACAGGTTCCGAGGAAATTGACGCGCGCATTGTATCGACCATCGATTTGCTTCGAGAGCAGAATGAAAAGCTTCAGAGCATCAAGGACGGTCTGTCCGCGCAGTCGAGCGCCATGGCGAATGACGCAGCGGCTGTTTCGGGTGCCAGTGACGCTATCAATAACGCAATTCATACCGGTGCGACCAACCTTGGCCAAGCCCAGACGGACTTGGGCCAAAACGCGCTGCCGAAGGCCTCGAGCGCGCTCGACTCTTTTGCTGCCGTTTCGGGCGACCTGACCGGTATCGTCTCGGGTATGACACCTACACTTGCAAATGCGCGCGGCACGTTGGCGCAGCTTAGCGCTACGCTCGGCCAGGCCAAGACCACGCTGTCCCAGACCGATTCCTCGCTTGCCAAGGTCCAGGACAAGCTTGCAACCGCCGCCAATGACATCGCGGCGCTGCAGACCTCCGAGTCCATGGGCGAGCTGGCCGATCTGATGGGCGTCGATGTCAATGACGTGGCAGATTTCATGGCGTCTCCGGTTGAGTTGACGTCCAAGTCAATCTATCCGGTCAAGAGCTTTGGCTCGGGCATCGCTCCCTTCTACACCAATCTGGCGCTTTGGGTGGGCGGCTATGTGCTCATCGCCATTTACAAGCTCGAGGTCGACCGTGAAGGTGTTGGCAGCTTTACGGCGCGCCAAGGCTACTTTGGCCGCTGGTTGCTCATGGTGATCCTGGGCGCGTTGCAGGCCATCATCGTTACGGTAGGCGATCTGGTGATTGGCGTGCAGTGCGTCAGCCCGCTGCTGTTCGTGCTGGGCGGCATCGCCATTTCGTTCACCTACGTCAATATCATCTATGCGCTGTCCACCACGTTTAAGCATATCGGCAAGGCTATCGGCGTCATTCTCGTCATCGTGCAGATCCCGGGTTCGTCGGGCATGTACCCCATCGAGATGATGCCCGGCTTCTTCCAGTGGCTGCACCCGCTGCTGCCCTTTACCTACGGCATCAATCTGCTGCGCGAGACGGTCGGCGGCATGTATTCGTTCAACTACCTGTTTAACCTGTGCATTCTGGGCGTGTTCTTGATCGTGGCGCTCTTTATCGGCCTGCAGCTGCGTCCGCTGCTGCTCAACCTTAACCTGCTCTTTGATAAACAGCTCTCCACGACCGGTATGATGATTTGCGAGTCCAACGACCTGCCGCGCCAGCGCTACTCGCTGCGCACGGCCATGCGCGTCATGCTCGATTCCGATTCGTACCGTCGCGAACTGCTCGATCATGCGGTCGCCTTTGAACATCGCTACCCGTACTACATCAAGGGCGGTTTTGCCGCCGTGGTGGGCGTTCAGGTCCTGCTCTTTGTCCTGTCGACGGTTCTCGATATCGACAATAACGGCAAGATCATCCTGCTTGTCATTTGGATCATCTCGGTTATTGCCATCTGCGGCTGGCTTATCAATATCGAATATATCCGAGCGAGCCTCAATACCCAGATGCGCATCTCGGCGCTTTCGGATGAGGACCTGCGTCGCGAGATGCGCGAACACACGGCCGCCATTCCTGCCGCCCGCCACATGTTTGGCCTCAACGCCAGCGAGCGTGGTGCCAAGGGCGGCGATCAGTCCACGGGCCGCTTGCCGCATATTGGCTCGCACCATAAATCTCAGGGCAGCGACAGCACAGCCACAAATGATGGAGATACCACCGCGCTTGGCAAGCACTCCAAAGGAGGTGAGGCATAAATGAAGAACATCCTGCATCTGTTTAAGCGCGATGTCCAAAACGTGTCTCGCTCCGTGATCGGCTTGGTTGTCGTGATGGGCCTCATTATCGTACCGTGTCTGTACGCGTGGTTTAACATCGCCGGCAGCTGGGATCCGTACGGCAACACCGGCAATCTTAAGATCGCCGTGGTCAACACCGATGAGGGTTACGAGAGCGATTTGATCCCCGTCGAGGTTAACGTGGGCGAAAACGTGACCGCCACCCTACGCGGCAACGAGAGCTTCGATTGGGTTGTGCTCAACAATCGCGAAAAGGCTATCGAGGGCGTTAAGTCGGGCGCGTACTATGCTGCCGTCGTTATCCCCAAAACGTTTAGCGCTGACATGATGACGCTTTTCTCGACCGACGTGAAGCATGCCGATATCGAGTTCTACGAGAATCAGAAGGCCAACGCCATTGCGCAGATCGTGACCGAGAAGGGTTCGAGCGCCGTCCAGAGCCAGGTTAACAAAACTTTTACCGAGACCATTACGACGATCGGTCTTAAGACGGTGTCCAGCCTGCTCGATTACATGAGCACCGACCAGGTGGGTAACTTTATCGCCAACCTGTCCTCGACGCTCGGCGATTCGATTGAGGACCTGCGAGACGTTCGGGCAAATGCTTCGTCGCTGGCGGGCATTTTGAGCTCCACGTCCGATTCGCTGACGTCGGCGAGCGGCATGCTCAAGCAGACGGGCACGGTCGATGAGTCAACGAAGCAGCTGATGGAGCATGTCAAGAGCGGTATTAGCGATTCCAAGGAAGCGCTGAAGGACGCCAACGACGCCATCAATGCCGCGATTGACGGAAGCGCGGGCTCGTTTGACAACGTGTCCGCCGAGCTTGCGAAGGCATTTGATGCCGCGAATCAACATGTCGACCTTACAGTGTCCCAGCTCAACGATGCCGCGGCGGCGCTCAACACGCGTGCCGACGATATCGACGCCACGGCCGACCAGCTCCGCAGCTTTGCCGATCAGGTGACTGACGAAAAACTCCAGGACAGCCTCAAGTCTGTGGCAACATCGCTGAGCAGGATTGCTGTGGAGTATCGCAACAACGCCAAGGACTTGACGGCCACCGCGAAGTCTCTCTCTGACAGCATGGCAGAGGTTAATAAGTCGCGTGCCGAGGTCGATCAGGCAATCGCGGATGCCAAGGCTGGTATCTCGGGCGCCAAGACTGACTACGACTCTACGTTTTCGGCCAAGGCAAAGGAGCTCAAGAAGACCATCTCGGGCGTTTTGGATTCGCTGAACGGTATTTCGAACGATCTGGATAGTGCTGTTGCTGGCCTGACCGACGCATCCGGTTCGCTGGCAAAGGGCCTCTCCAAGGCTGCAAAGCTGGTCAACAAGGCTTCTGATCAGCTGGGCGAGGCGTCGGACAAGATCAGTGCGTTTAAGGACGAGCTCGACGGCGCCTTGATGTCGGATGACCTCGCTACGATCAAGACGATGATCGGCAATGATCCCGAGGGTCTGGCCGTGTCGCTTTCCGGCCCCGTCGCGCTCGATCGCAAGCCGGTCTATCCGATCCGCAACTACGGTTCGGCCATGGCACCGTTCTACACGATTCTGTCGCTCTGGGTGGGCTCGATTGTGCTGGCGGCCATGATGAAGGTCTCGGTTGACGATGAGCTTATCAACGAGCTCATCCCCGTGCGCCTGCACGAGATCTACCTGGGCCGCTACCTGTTCTTTGGCGGTCTGGCCCTGCTGCAGGCAACGCTCGTGTGTGCGGGCGACATCCTGTTCTTTGGCATCCAGTGCGACGACCCGCTGCAGTTTGTGCTGGCGGGCTGGGTCGCGAGTCTCGTGTTCTCCAATATCGTCTACACGCTTACGGTTTCGTTTGGCGATATCGGCAAGGCGCTCGCCGTCGTGCTGCTGGTCATGCAGGTCGGCGGTTCGGGCGGCACGTTCCCCATCGAGATGACCGGCCCCGTGTTCCAGGCGATCTATCCGTTCCTGCCGTTCACCCACGGCATCAACGCCATGCATGCCGCCATGGCCGGTGCGTACCACATGGAGTACTGGATTGAGCTAGGCATTCTGGCGAGCTATCTGATTCCGTCGCTGGCACTGGGCGTCGTCTTCCGCCGCCCGGTCATCAAAGCCAACGACTGGATCATCGAAAAACTGGAGTCAACCAAATTGATTTAGTTCAGCAACGTAAACGCCGTCGGAACATCGAGATCTTCCAACCCGATGCTTTAGCGTAGTGAATTGCACGGGCTGCTTGGTTGTTGCTACAGTAGCGGGGCGTGCCGGGGGTCCGGTGCGCCCTGCTTTTATTTGACCATGAGGCGGCACGCAGCCATGCGCGTGCGGACACCACGCCCAGATTGAGCGCGAGGATGCCCTATGGCCCAGCATGCCACTGACAATATCGAAATGATGCCCGATAGCCCTGTTGCTCGCGAGGACCTGGGCGCGGGCGGCACCTCCCGCGGCGCCGGCGCTCGCTCGCCGCTGTTCTGGAAAGTCCTGCTGCTTTCGGTGGCAGTCGTCTGGGGCTACTCCTTTACGACCATGAAGGACGCGCTCGACACCATTCCGGTGTTCGAACTGCTCTACGTGCGCTTTCTGCCTGCGGCGCTGGTCATGTTTTTCATCTTCCACAAGCGCATCATCGCGCACCTCAACGCCCGCAACCTTATCGTCGGACTTGGCATGGGCGCACTTATGTGGGCCGCCTACGCCCTGCAGACAGTCGGTCTGGCGCACACCACGGCGGGCAAGAATGCTTTTTTGACGGGCACGTATTGCATCGTTGTGCCGTTCGCGAGCTATTTTCTGAGCGGCGAAAAACTCACCCGCTATAACCTGGGCGCGGCGCTGCTGTGCTTGGCGGGCATTGGCTTGGTGGCGCTCGATAGCGTTGAATTCAACATCGGTGATGTCATTACGCTGGCGGGTGCGGTCTTTTTCGCCATCCAGATGGCGGTGACTGCCAAGTACGGTCGCAAAATGGACATCAACGTCATCACGTTTTGGATGTTTGTGGGCAACGGCGTGCTGAGCCTGGCAACGTCGCTGCTATTCGAGACCCAAGCGCCTCTGTCCGTGTGGACGCCGAGCTTTATCAGCGCGATGGTGTTTCTCTCGGTTGGTTGCACATGCGCGGCTCTGCTCATCCAAAACGTCGGCTTGGCGCATGTCTCGGCCTCGACGGGCTCACTGCTCCTTTCGATGGAGTCGCCTTCGGGCGTGCTGTTCTCGGTGCTGCTGATGGGGGAGGCGCTCACCTCGCGCCTGCTCGCCGGCTTCGCGCTCATCTTTCTTTCGATTATCTTGAGCGAGACGCATTTCGATTTCTTGCGCCGAAAATCACACCCGCAATTGTAAACAACTTGTTGCGCCGCCCTCCCAGGGCGGCATTTTTATGTCATGCCCTTACAGTTGTACCTTGCACTTTACGCTATCAAAGTGCGTGCTGCAAAAACGTTACTGGAGGGCTTCTATGGCATCAGCTCTGTCCGATTTTCAACCGCAACCAGCGCCCCAGGCCACCGCGGCGGCGCAGGCCGCTATCGGTGACGGTCTTGTCGCAGAAGCTCAGGCTTTTGCAGACGAGCTCGCTGCATGGCGACACGATCTACACCAGATGCCCGAGCTGGGTAACAATCTTCCGCAGACGTCTGCCTATATCCAGGCACGTCTGGACGAGATGGACATCCCCCATACCACGCTAGTCGACGGTTCCTGCGTCGTTGGCCTGATCGGTGCCGGTGCGGCCGCTCAGGGCAATGGCACGTGCAAGGACGAGCAGGCCGGAACGGTCGTCATGCTCCGAGGCGATATGGATGCCCTTCCCGTTGTCGAGGAATCCGGCGAGCCCTTTGCATCCACCAATGGCTGCATGCATGCTTGCGGTCACGATATGCACGCGACGGCCCTGCTTGGTGCGGCGCGCCTGCTCAAGGCCCGCGAGGCCGAGCTTGTGGAGGCCAACGCTACCGTCAAGTTGCTGTTCCAGCCGGGCGAGGAGACCTTTGAGGGAGCACGCGCTGCCATCGCCGACGGCTTGCTCGAGAACCCGCGCCCTCAGGCGGCCTTTGCCATGCATGTCAACAGCCAGTCGCCGCTTGGCCTGGTGCTCTACGGCAGCCCGGCGCTCTCGGGTGTGTACGGTTTCCGCATCACGCTCCAGGGCAAGGGTGGCCATGGCTCGAGCCCCGAGATCTGCATCGACCCCATCACGGCCGGCGTCCATGTGCATCTGGCGCTTCAGGAGCTCATCTCCCGCGAGGTGCCGGCGGCCAAGGAGGTCGCACTGACTGTCGGTAAGTTCGCCGGCGGTCAGGCCGCAAATGTCATCCCCGACACTTGTGTGCTCGAGGGAACGCTGCGCGGCTTCGACGTCGAGCTCATGGAGCACCTCAAGACCCGCATCGCGGAGGTCGTCAAAGGTGTTGCCACGACCTATCGTACGCCGGCGACTATCGAGACGCTCTCGGATGTTCCCCCGCTCGTACTCGATGACGATATGACGCAGGCGTCGCTTGGCTACGTGGGCGCGGTGCTGCCCAAGTCCGCCTTCTTGCCACTGTTCCACGCCATGGCGAGCGAGGACTTCGCGCTTATCTCGAGCGAGATCCCGAGTGCGTACTTTACCGTGGGCGCTGCCGTGACCGATACGGACGAGCACTTTGCCCAGCACCATCCCAAGGCACGCTTTAACGATGCTGAGCTTCCCCTTGGCGCCGCGGCTTATGCCGCCGTCGCTTTGGGCTACATCGCCGACCACCGGTAGCACCCAATCTTGCCTTTCAAGCCTGCGGGCATGGCCGACCTGGGCAAAGTCACGGGCACTATTACCTCGCTCGAGATGGTCGGCGGCACCGTGGGTGCCATTGTCTCGGGCGTGCTGTTCGATGCCACGGGCTCCTTTGTGAGCACCTGGATTGTCTGCTTGGCGTGCTCGGTGATCATGCTGGCGTTCTTGCTGGCGTCCGAGCCCATCGCCGCCAAGTTGCGCGCAAGCGTGGCGGGGGAGTAGACGTCCGTCGTTCTTTTCTGTTCGCCCCGTTCTGTCTGTGGCTGTCCTGGAAGCCGAATGGATGCTCGTACCATCATTCGGTTTCCAAGGCGGTCACGGGCCTGCGAAATGATCCGTTTTCCTCCGTCCCCAACAGATCGCGTGATCCGAAGGGGACGGAGGAAAACGGACCGGCTGCCGCGGCGGCGCATCTGGCCGAACGAGTCCCCATACCCTCGTTCGGTCAGACGCGCCGCCGCGTTGCTGCTTTGTGCCGTATAATGTCCACTACCTATGACGCGATACAAAAGAAAGGTGTTTGCCCATGCAGGCACAGAAGGCGGAGGGAACCCGCGACCTTATCGGCGCCGAGATGCGCGCTTGGCAAAAGATGCAGCAGATTGCGGCCGGCGTATTCGAGCCGTTTGGCTTTAAGCCCATCGAAACGCCCGCGATCGAGCAGGTGGACGTCTTTGTCCACGGCATCGGCCAGTCGACCGACGTCGTGCGTAAGGAGATGTTCCGCGTCTTTAGCGGCGCCAACCTGGAGCGCGTTTTTACCGAGGGTACCGACACTAAGCTTAAGCCCAAGCAGCGCCTGGCACTTCGTCCCGAGGGCACGGCCGGTGTGGTGCGCGCCGTCGTGGAGAACAACCTGGTGCCCCAGGGCTCCACGCCGTTTAAGGCATACTACGCCGAGGCTATGTTCCGCGGCGAGCGTCCCCAGAAGGGCCGCCTGCGCCAGTTCCACCAGGTGGGCATCGAGTGGCTCGGCGCTCCCGATCCGGCGGCAGACGCCGAGTGCATCATCATGCTCATGGAGTTCTACAAGCGCCTTGGCTTCGATCTGTCCAAGCTTCGCCTGCTTATTAACTCGATGGGCGATGCTCAGTGCCGTCCGGCCTATCGCGAGCAGGTCAAGCAGTTTATCCTCGATCACGCCGACGAGATGTGCGACGAGTGTCGCGAGCGCGCCGAGCTCAATCCGCTGCGCGCCTTCGACTGCAAGAACGACCACTGCCGCGAGATCATGGCCGATGCACCGCTGATGGGCGACAACCTGTGCGATGAGTGCCGCGAGCACCACGAGCAGGTCAAGCGCTATTTGGATGCGGCGGGTATCGAGTATGTCGAGGATCCCACTCTGGTGCGCGGCCTGGACTACTACACCCGTACCGTCTTTGAGGTCGAGGCTCCCGGCGCCGGTGTCGGCTCCATCGGTGGCGGCGGTCGCTACGACGGCCTGGTCGAGCTTGAGGGCGGCAAGCCTACGGCCGGCGTCGGCTTCGCTGTTGGTTTTGAGCGCGCCCTGCTGGCCCTTCAGGCCTTTGGTAACGACTTGGGTGCCGAGGAGGCCCCGTGCGTCTACGTTGCCAATGCCGGCAAGGAGCTGCGCCAGAACGTCTTTGCCATCACGCAGGAGCTTCGCGCCGCTGGCATCGTGACCGAGGCCGACTACCAGGGTCGTTCGCTCAAAGCTCAGTTTAAGCAGGCCGACAAGGTGGGCGCCAAGCTCATTTTGGTCCTGGGTGGCGACGAGCTTGCCGCCGGCAAGGTCAAGGTGCGCGACATGGAGAGCCATGACGAGGTGCTGGTCGATTTGGCCAACGTTGTCGAGGCGGTTCGCGAGCGCCTGTAGCGCATCTTTTTGAGCTGCGGGCCTGCCAACGTGCCCTGCTCATGGAGAGCGATTGTTACGGGGGTGTTTCGCATTTATGCGGAATGCCCCCGTTTGTGTATGCCGTCCACCGAGAAATACGACCATTTGGGGCAAAAACCCTTGCAATGCAGAAAATACTTTTGTGTGGTAAAGCGCAATCAGCTTCGAAAGTTTTTGCCGAGTGCCTATAATAAATACCGCATGTTACGTGCATAGAAGGAGGAATGGGAGGAAACGTGGCTGAGAACCTAAGCAACCAGTCTGTACCCGAAGCCGCGGCGCGTGTCGCTGCCGTGGTCAACCGCCTCGTTAACCGAATCGGCTCGAATGCCGAGTCCAGGGAGCGTCTCGCCGAGATCGAGATCCCCGAGGAGCTGCGCGATAATCTGGCGCTGTTCCTGCGCCTGGAACGTCGTGTGCTTAGCGAGTATGATCCCGAGATCGCGGACCTGTTCGACAAGATTTTGACAGCCGAGTTTGTGGCCAATGCTGGCAACCCCGGTAGCCGCGCTGCCGACGAGTCCGTTGACGAACAGGGCGTGCCCACTGCCGACGAGCCCACCGCCGTGGCGTTTCGCGAAGTCGTCGATCTGATTGACAGCCTGCCGCTTGATAAGCAGCAGGTCATCGTTCGCGCCTTTACGAGCTTCTTCCACTTGGCAAACCTGTCGGAGGAGAACTACCGTGTGGCGCAGCTGCGCGAGCGCGAGGCCGGCGCATCGACCGATACCGAGGTCGATCCCGCCAACGAACTCACCGTCGCCTATCACCAGTTGGTAAACGAGATGGGCGTCGAGGGTGCCAATGAGCTGCTCGGCAAGCTCGAGTTCCACCCTGTCTTTACCGCACATCCCACCGAGGCCCGTCGTAAGGCCGTCGAGGGCAAGATTCGCCGTATCTCCAACCTGCTGGAGGAGCGTCCGCGTTTGGGCGGCTCCGACCTGGTGGAGAACGAGCGCCATATGCTGCAGGAGATCGACGCCCTGGTGCGTACGAGCCCCATCGCGCTCAAGAAGCCCACGCCGGTCGAGGAAGCCGATACCATCATCGACATCTTTGATAACACGCTGTTCGACGTTATCCCCGTCATCTATCGTCGTTTTGACGACTGGGTGCTGGGCGACAAGGCCGGTACCGTGCCGCCGCTGTGCCCGGCGTTCTTCCATCCCGGCAGCTGGATCGGTTCCGACCGCGACGGTAACCCCAACGTCACCGCCAAGGTGAGCCGTGAGGTCGCCGCCAAGTACTTTACCCACATGGTGCTCAAGCTCGAGGACAAGTGCCGCCGCATCGGCCGCAACCTCACGCTCGAGGCCACCTACAGCAAGCCGTCTGCCGAGCTCATCAACCTGTGGAACCATCAGGTCGAGATGAGCACCCAGTACACGGCCCGTGCCGAGCTGATCTCCGAGCACGAGCCGCATCGCGCCGTCATGCTCGTCATGGCCGATCGTCTGAACGCCACCGTGCGTCGCATCACCGACACCATGTACCACAGCGCCGATGAGTTCCTGGATGACCTGCGCGTCGTTCAGCGTTCGCTGGCCGCCTGCGGTGCCGTCCGTGCTGCCTACGGCCCGGTCCAGACCATCATCTGGCAGGTCGAGTCCTTCGGCTTCCATATGGTCGAGATGGAGTTCCGTCAGCACTCCGTGGTGCACGCCCGCGCCCTCAAGGATATCCACGAGAACGGTATCCATGGCGACCTGCAGCCCATGACGCGCGAGGTCATCGATACCTTCCGCGCTATCGGCTCCATCCAAAAGCGGTACGGCAAGAAGATGGCGCACCGCTATATCATCTCGTTCACCAAGAGCGCCCAGCATGTGGCCGACGTCTTTGAGCTTGCCCACCTGTCCTTTGCACACGAGGAGGATGTCCCCGAGCTCGACGTGATCCCGCTGTTCGAGCAGCTCGAGGACCTCGAGGGCTGCGTCGACGTGCTCGACCAGATGCTCACACTGCCCGTGGTGCAGAAGCGCCTTGCCCAGACCAACCGCCGCATGGAGGTTATGCTGGGCTATTCCGACTCCTCCAAGGACGCCGGTCCTACCACGGCTATGCTCGCGCTGCACTCCGCACAGGAGCGTATTGCCAAGTGGGCCGAGAAGAACGATATCGATCTGGTGCTCATGCACGGTCGCGGCGGTGCCGTGGGCCGTGGCGGCGGCCCGGCCAACAAGGCCGTGCTGGCTCAGCCCAAGGGTTCGGTCAACTGCTTCTTTAAGCTCACCGAGCAGGGTGAGGTCATCTTTGCCCGTTACGGCAACCGCACGCTGGCTCAGCGCCATGTTGAGTCCGTTGCCGCCGCAACGCTTTTGCAGTCGGCCCCGAGTGTCGAGAAGACCAACACCGAGACCACGCAGAAGTTCTGGGATATGGCCGAGAAGCTCAACGCCGCAAGCCACGAGCGCTATCTGGACCTGCTGAACACCGAGGACTTTACGCCGTGGTTCTCGACCGTGACGCCGTTGACCGAGGTCGGTCTGCTGCCGATCGGCTCGCGTCCCGCCAAGCGCGGCTTGGGTGCCAAGTCGCTCGACGACCTGCGTACCATTCCGTGGATCTTCAGCTGGAGCCAGGCGCGCATCAATCTGGCCGCTTGGTACGGTCTGGGCACCGCCTGCGAGCAGCTGGGCGATCTTGACCAGCTCAAGGCTGCCTACCAGGAGTGGCCGTTCTTCCGCACCTTTATCGACAACATCGAGATGTCGATCGCCAAGACCGACCAGCGCATTGCCAAGATGTATCTGCACCTGGGCGATCGCCAGGATCTGTCCGAGAAGGTCTTTACCGAGATGCAGCTCACGCGTAAGTGGGTCCTTGCCATCGTCGGTGACGAGTGGCCGCTGCAGCGTCGTCGCGTGCTCGGCTGCGCCGTTCGCGTGCGCAACCCCTACGTCGACGCCCTGTCCATCGCCCAGGTCCGCGCCCTTCGCGAGGTGCGTATGAACCAGGACGAGATGGCCGAGGAGAAGAAGGCCGAGTACATGAGCCTGATTCTTTCGACTGTGACCGGCGTCTCGGCAGGATTGCAGAACACGGGGTAATCGATAGCCCTGTGGCTCTCACCGGGACCCGATAGGTTTCCCTCTGAATGCGTCCTCGCACTTGAAGCCCCCTTATCCTGCTCCTTCGGAGCTGCGGATAAGGGGGCTTCGTGCTGCGGAATGCATTCAGAGGGAAACCTATCGGGTCCCTTCGTCCTCGGTCTTCAGGGATTGAGGCTGATGAGAATAAAGTGCGCTTCGCGCTTAGTGTGGAGCGCGGCGAGGGCTTCTTGCGTCCTGCGGAGTGTGCCTAAAAGTAAACTGATGGCGGGCCCTGCGATGTCCGGTCTTCGGCGGATCAGCCGCTGGGTGAGGGTGGTGCTTGGAGCGACGTGCAAAAAACGGAGTTTTCAGCAGCCAAAGATTGGTGCATAAGGCTATGGGTGACGTTCGCGGCCCCTGTTGATGCTTTTGCACGACGATTGGGCTTTGGCGATGTTCATATATGGCTGGTTTCTCGCCGCATGCTATCCAGATGGGTCGAGTTATGAGGACTATCTACCTTTTGAAAGACTTTTGACACCAAAATCTTATCTCGCGATGCTGAATACTCGCAAAAATGCACGCTCCGGAGGGTACCACCCTGTTACGGCTAGAAACCCATGCGCCATTTTATGCAATTAATTAACGCATTTATGCAAAATAGCTTACGTGCGAACGTCTCGGGGTAGATGTTTGCCTCGGCGCTGCGTAAATCATCCTGTCTATAGTGTCTTTGGCAGGAGGCCGCGGTTCCCTTTGGGATTGCGGCCGTTTTGTTGTGGGTCAAATATGAACGTTGTGTTAATGAGTCGGTGGACGGTGGTGTTTTTCGGTGAGCGGCGTATCCTTCCAACGGTTTAACTAGTGTGTCAGTTGAAAGGAAGAGGGCGCTCGTCATTGTTTGAATGTGAACTACCGTTTGACCACAAGACGTTGCATCTAGAGCTCGAGGATAAGAACTTCGCTGGTGTGATGGAGGGTCATCAAAACGAGTTTAAGACCACGAAATCGCAGGAAGAGCTAGTAGAGGAGTCGCTTGCCAACCCTTATGGCTCGCCTTCGCTCGAGGAGCTTTGTGCTGGCAAGAAGGATATCGTCATCATTAGCTCCGATCATACGCGTCCCGTTCCCTCGCGTGTGACGATGCCTATTCTGCTGCATCACATCCACTCCGCTGCGCCGGAGGCTCGCGTTCGCATTCTGGTTGCTACGGGTATGCACCGTCCGTCGACGCACGAGGAGCTCGTCAACAAGTATGGCGAGGAGATCGTTGCCAACGAGGAAATCGTTATGCACGTCGCGACTGACGACAGCATGATGAAAAAGATCGGTACCCTGCCTTCTGGTGGCGAGTGCATCATCAACAAGATCGCTGCCGATTGTGACCTGCTGCTTGCAGAGGGCTTCATTGAGCCGCACTTCTTTGCCGGTTTCTCTGGTAGCCGCAAGTCCGTCCTGCCTGGCATCGCCAGCTACAAGACCATCATGTACAACCACAACGGTCAGTTTGTGAACGATTCCCATTCGCGTGCCGGCAACCTGTGCCACAACCACGTGAGCGAGGATATGTTTGCCGCTGCCGAGATGGCTCACCTTGCCTTTGTGCTTAACGTGGTGCTCAACGGCAAGCACGAGGTCATCGGTTCTTTTGCCGGTGACATCCACAAGGCGCACGAGGCTGGCTGCGAGTTCGTGAAGAGCCTTGCCGGCGTTGAGCCCGTCGAGTGCGAGGTTGCGATCACCACCAACGGCGGCTACCCGCTCGACCAGAACATCTATCAGGCCGTGAAGGGCATGTGCTCTGCCGAGGCTACGCTTCCCGAGGGCGGCGTGATCATCGATGTCGCCGGTTGTGCCGACGGTCACGGTGGCGAGGGCTTCTATCACAACATCGCCGACAACGATCCGGCGGAGTTTGAGCGCGCCTGCATCGACCGTCCCAAGGACGAGACCCTGCCCGACCAGTGGACGAGCCAGATCTTTGCCCGCATCCTGGCGCATCACCCTGTGATCATGGTCACCGACCTGTGCGATCACCAGATGCTCAAGGATATGCACATGACGCCGGTCAACACTATCGAGGAGGCGCTCAAGCTCGCCTTTGAGATGAAGGGTGCCGATGCCAAGGTTGCCGTCATTCCCGATGGCCTGGGCGTTGTCGTCGCGCAGCACTAGCGCACGGCCTAAACGAATCGTTTATAACCGACAAGAAAGATAAGGTTTTATGCTTACCAAACTCCTCTGCGAATTCGGCGCGACGGCCCTCATGATCATCTTTGGTGTGGGCGTGCACTGCGATACCGTGCTCAAGGGTACCAAGTATCAGGGCTCCGGCCATATGTTTGCCATTACCACTTGGTCTTTTGGCATCTCGGTCTGCCTGTTTGTCTTTGGCGGCGCCGTGTGCATGAACCCCGCCATGGTGCTTGCCCAGTGCATCGTAGGCCTGGTGCCGTGGAGCAGCTGCATCCCCTTCATGATTGCCGATATGCTCGGCGGCTTTGTGGGTGCCGTAATCGCTTGGCTTATGTATGCCGATGAGTTCAAGGCTTCCGAGGGCGTCGTTGACCCCGTTGCTCAGCGCAACATCTTCTCGACCAACCCCACCACCGAGGGCACGAACTATGCTCGCAACTTCTTCTGCGAGGCTATCTGCACCTTCGTGTTCATCAGCGCCATCCTTGCTGCCGCTAGCCGCGCTGGCGAGAACGTTCTGATGCTCGCTATCTGCGTCGGTCTGATTGTTTGGGCTGTTGGCATGGGCATGGGCGGCATCACCGGCTTCGCCATGAACCAGGCTCGTGACCTTGGTCCTCGCATGGCCTATCAGGTGCTGCCGATTAAGAACAAGGCTGACAACAACTGGAAGTACGGCCTGCTTGTTCCCGGCATCGCTCCGTTTGTCGGTGCCATTGTGGCTGCGCTGTTTGTGCATGGTTTCTTGGGCATGTTCTAGCTCGAAGCTACATAGGTTGTCCGCCGTCCGCATGGGGTAACTTCCCAGCGCGTCCTCGGACATGCAAAAAGGCTCGCTGCGCACTTCGTGCGGCGAGCCTTTTTGCGTCCTGCGGAGTGCGCTGGGAAGTTACCCCATGCGGACGGCTGCGGGGTCTTTGTTGCGTTCGTGCAAGCAACCCAACATATATATCTGAATTTGGATGGGAGGGGCTTGTTGCTGATAGGGGCGTTGGACTGTTGTTGACACTTTGGGATGCGTGGTGCCTTGGGGTGGGGCGGGGCTTTGGGATGAGGGTTCTGTCTAGCCGAAGAGGGGTTTTATGGCTGATAAGTAGTCTTTAGCTACGTCGGCCTTATCTGCTTGGAAGTTGTGCCAGGCCCACCATTGGACGGTGGCTACGAAGCTTGAGGCTATGTGGTGTAGTAGGAAGCTTCGGTCCATGGTGGCGGCGGGGCCGTTTGGGTCGGTAGGGACGGTTTCGGCTGCTCGTGACATGATGGTCTTGCGGAGGCTGTCGGCGAAGACGCGTGAGCCGGCGCCGGCTACGAGGGCTCGAACGCCCTGGCGACGTTCCCATAGATTGTTGAGAATATGCTCGACCTGCACGAATGGGTCGTCGAGCGGCGTGCCATCGTCGTCGAGGGCGTGGGTGCAGATGTCGCTCACGAGCTCGGATAGTAGGTCATCTTTGCTCTTGAAGAGGCCGTAGAACGTGGCCCGACCCACATGGGCGCGAGCGATAATATCGCCGACGGTGATCTTGCCGTAGTCCTCTTCGCGCAGCAGCTCAGAGAACGCCGCAACGATGGCAGCGCGGCTTTTTGCCTTGCGGGCATCCATGGCTATGCGTCCGCGTGAACGAGCAGACAGCGGAGCGTACCGGAGCAACCCTCGTAGGGGCGCTTGCCGGCGCCGTAGCCGACGGCTTCGATGTGGTAGCGTGAGGGCAGTTGGTCGGACGTACGCAGCGCGGTAACGATGGCGGCGCCCGTGGGCGTCACGAGCTCGCCGGCGACCGGTGCGGGCGTGAGGGCGATATTGCCTGCTTGGCATAGGTTGACGACGGCGGGGACGGGAATGGGCATGAGGCCGTGGGCACAGCGGATGGTGCCGTGACCCTCGGAAAGCGACTCGACCACGATGTCCTCAATACCCAGGTCGTCGAGGCAGATGGCGACAGAGCAGACGTCGACGATGGAGTCGACGGCGCCCACCTCGTGGAACATGACGGTCTCGGGCGTTTTGCCGTGGGCCTTGGCCTCGGCAGCGGCGAGTACGGAAAAAATGGCGAGGGCGCGACGCTTAGCGCCATCGCATAGCTGCGAGCCGTCGATGATGGCGGTGACGTCCGCCAAAGAACGGTGGCGATGGTGGTGGGCGTGATGATGACCCTCGTGCTCATGGGCGTGGCCTTCATGGTCGTGCTCGTGCGCATGCTCGTGGCAGTGCTCGTGTTCGTGTTCGCCATGGTCATGATGGTGGTGCTCATGCTCATGTGTGTGCTCGGTGCCCGCTTCGTTGCCGTAGAGCCAGGCCATGTCGTGGTCGTGGTTCTCGAGCTCCTCTGCCAGCTGAACGTCAAAGTCGCAGGCGTCGATGCCATGCTTGTTTACGCGTGTAACGGCAATCTCAAAGCCATCGACCGGAAGCGTGGCGAGCTGTTCGCGCAGATGCTCCTCGCTGGCGCCCAGGTCGAGCAGGGCCGCGACGGTCATGTCGCCGCTGATGCCCGAGGTGCCGTCGATGATAAGCGTGTGCTGATGGTTGGACATGGAATGCTCCTTAACGGGCGCAGGGCGTACCAGCGCTCAGATGATTGATAAGACTTGCCTGGTAGGCGGCACCAAAGCCGTTGTCGATGTTGACAACCGAAACGCCGCTGGCGCAGGAGTTGAGCATGGTGAGCAGTGCGGCCACGCCGCCAAAGCTCGCGCCATAGCCCACGCTGGTGGGAACGGCGATGACCGGACAGCTCACCAGACCGCCGATAACGCTCGCCAGGGCGCCCTCCATGCCGGCGATGGCGATGACCACCTGCGCCTGGGCGAGTTCCTCGGCATGAGCGAGCAGGCGGTGCAGGCCGGCGACACCCACGTCGTAGAGGCGATCGACCTCGTTGCCGTAGAACTCGGCCGTCAGTGCCGCCTCTTCGGCGACGGGCAAGTCGCTCGTGCCGGCGCAGGCGACGACGATGCGTCCGTTGCCGGTAGGGGAGGGCTTGCCACCCACCAGGGCGAGCTGGGCGTCCGGGACATATCCCAGGTCGATGCCGTTGCCGAGAAGCTCAGCGGTGCGCGCAGCTTTTTCGGCATCCAAGCGTGTGACCAGGATGCGCTCCTGGCCGGCATCGCGCAGTGCTTCGATAATGGCGGCAATTTGCTCGGCGGTTTTACCGGCACCGTAGACAACCTCGCCGGCTCCCTGGCGCACTCCGCGCGAAAGATCGAGCTGCGCAAAGCCCAAATCGGCGGTCGGAGCCGTCTGGATGCGCGTGAGGGCGACCGCCGGGGTGACTGATCCGCCGGCAACATCGCTCAACAGCTGCTCAAGATCTCGCTTATCCATATATGTTCCCTTCGACGGCGCAAAGTCTAGCACTCAAAGGGTATGTTTCCGAACACTAAGACAAAATTGTTCGGAAACTATAGGACAGACTGATTCAGTTGTTAGACAGATCGGCTAGTCGCGCAGGATGATGTCCATGGCGAGCATCAGGTTGCGCTCGTCGATGGTAAACGGGGCCGCCTCGCGCGTCTTGGGCTTGGCGCAAAACGCGATGCCCGTGCCTGCGGCCTGGATCATGGGGATGTCGTTTGCACCGTCGCCAATAGCGACCGTGTGGGCCATGTCGACGCCGCACTCAACTGCCCAGTCCAGCAGCTGGATGAGCTTGGACTCCTTGGTCACGATGTCTGCCGCCAGCTTACCGGTGAGCTTGCCGTCCACGACCTCCAGACGATTGGCCAGGCAAAAGTCGATACCCGCGGCAGCCACGATCTTGTCGGCGACCTCGTGGAAGCCGCCGCTCACCACGCCGACCTTCCAACCCTTGCCGTGCGCCGAGCGCACAAGCTCCAGCGCGCCGGGGGTAAACGTCACGCGCTCAAAGGTGCGCTCGAACACGCTCTCATCCAAGCCGGCAAGCAGCCCCACGCGCTCCTCGAGCGCCTGCTTAAAGTCGAGCTCGCCGCGCATGGCGCGCTCGGTGATCTGCGCCACTTGCTCGCCCACGCCGGCTTCCTCGCCCAACAGGTCGATGACCTCCTGGTTGATGAGGGTGGAGTCGATATCCATAACGATGAGGCGTGCAGTCATGGCGGGCCTTTCCGAGTGCAGTTGTATTGGGGCACATTGTCGCACGTAGCGCGCGTTGGCGACGGCCACGGTGCGTCAATTGTTTCGTCTCCGTCAAGTCTTTGGGCAGGAGCTACTTTTTCGTGGCACATCGACACAGGTGCGATAAGATAGAACGCCATGTCTGGCTGCGCGGTTTACGCAGGCTGGGCAAATCTGTACGACGCCGCCCGGAACGACACGGGGCGGCACAGATCCATAAAGGAGGATCACTGGTATGAGCCAGACCCGTCCCATCGACGAGCATTCCATGCACACCCGTACCTGCGGCGAGCTTCGCCGCGAGAACGTGGGCGAAGAGGTCACCCTCACCGGTTGGGTGAGCCGTCGCCGCGACCACGGCGGCCTTATCTTCTGCGATCTTCGCGACCGCGAGGGTATCACGCAGCTCACCTTCGACCCCGAGCACTCCGACGGCGACGCCTTTAAGATCGCCGAGACCATGCGTCCCGAGTGGCCCATCAAGATCCACGGCGTCGTGCGCTCCCGTGGCGAGGAGACCACCAACACCAAGCTCGCGACCGGCGAGATCGAGGTCCTGACCGACCACGCCGAGGTGCTCAACACGTCCGTCACCCCGCCGTTCCAGATCGAGGACGGCATCGAGACCAGCGAGGACACCCGCCTGCGCTATCGCTATCTGGACCTCCGCCGTCCCGAGATGATGGCCAACCTCAAGCTGCGCTCCGACTTTACCTTTGCCATTCGCGAGGCGCTGCACAACCGTGAGTTCATGGAGGTCGAGACGCCCTCCCTGTTCAAGTCCACGCCCGAGGGCGCCCGCGACTTCATCGTCCCCAGCCGCATCCAGCCGGGCAACTTCTACGCCCTGCCGCAGTCCCCGCAGCTTCTGAAGCAGCTGCTTATGGTCGGTGGCGTCGAGCGCTACTACCAGGTTGCCAAGTGCTTCCGCGACGAGGATCTGCGCGCCGACCGTCAGCCTGAGTTCACTCAGGTCGATATCGAGATGTCCTTCGTGGATCAGAACGATGTCATGAGCGCTCTCGAGGAGGTTCTGTCCGATGCTTTCGGCCGCATGGGTGTTGAGATGCCCACGCCGCTGCGTCGCATGGACTACTGGGAGGCCATGGACACCTATGGCTCCGACAAGCCCGATACCCGCTACGGCATGCACCTGGTCGACCTGACCGACATCTTTGCCAACTCCAAGTTCAAGGTCTTCGCGACCGCTGCGAACGAGGAGGGCTCTGTCGTCAAGGCCATCAACGCCAAGGGCGCCGGCGTCTGGGCACGTGCCAAGATCGATAAGCTCGCCGGCGTGGCTTCCACGTTTGGCGCCAAGGGCCTGGCATGGATCGCCTTCCGCGAGGACGGCTCCATCAACAGCCCCATCGTCAAGTTCTTCTCGGACGAGGAGATGGCCGCTCTGCGCGAGCGCATGGACGTCGAGCCCGGCGACCTTGTGATGTTCGCCGCCGGCCCGCGCCTGCTCTCTGACGAGATCCTGGGCGGCATGCGTTCCCACATGGCCAACGCACTCGAGATCAAGCGCGAGGGCCACGACTTCCTGTGGGTCGTCAACTTCCCGCTGTTCCATTGGGACGAGGATCGCAAGGCCTATGCTGCCGAGCACCAGCCGTTCACTCTGCCGACCGAGACCGACATCGCCAAGATCGAGGCCGATCCGCTGGCAGCCGGTTCGTGCACCTACGACTTTGTCATGGACGGCTTTGAGGCCGGCGGCGGCGGTATGCGTATCCACAACGCCGAGATGCAGATGTCCATGCTCAAGCTCCTGGGCTTTACCGAGGAGCGCGCCGAGTCTCAGTTTGGCTTCCTCATGGAGGCGCTTAAGTTTGGTGCGCCCCCGATGGGCGGTTTCGCTCTGGGCCTGGACCGCGTGTGCATGCTGCTCACCGGTTCCGACTCCATCCGCGACGTCATGGCGTTCCCCAAGACGGCCAGCGGCTCCGACCTCATGTCGGGCGCCCCGAGTGCCGTTAGCGGCGCCCAGCTCAAGGACGTCAGCCTGCGCCTGATGTAGGCGAGCGGCTATATATTGCCCGCAACGAGGGAAGGACGTGTGCCTTCCCTCGTTTTTTATACGCCGAGATTGTGAGGGCATGGGATGACCGGGCGTCGCGGAAAGTGCGTCCCGGAATCTGCGTCCAGAACGGGTCGCGCTTTCCCAAAGGGGGTCCTCTGGGAAAGTGCGACCCAGAATTCGGCAAAATAATGGGGCATAGTTTCCGGTTGAGCTGTCTAACGGAAACTGTGCCCCAGAATGAGCGCTCAAAACGGGATAGACTTTCCGCAACAACTGTCTGGCGGAAAGCCTGCCCCAGTTTCTTATAGCGAGTCTCTCTGGATTAGCTGCATGTGCATCACGGAGGTGGTGGGCTCGGCACCCTTGATCATATCGAGCGCGATGTTGGCGGCCATGTGGCCTTCTTCGCGCAGGGGCTGGCGGACGGTCGTGAGCGCGGGGACGCAGCGCGTCGCAATCTCGTGATCGTCGAAGCCGACGACAGAAACGTCCGCCGGAACGGATAGGCCTGCCTCGTTGAGTGCGGTGATGACGCCAGCCGCGATACGGTCCGATCCGCAGAGCACGCCATCGAAAGCCATCTCGCGCGCGAGGATCTGGTGTATGGCCTGATAGCCGTCTCCGCTGTTCCAGCCGGTATAGATAACGTTTGCGTCTGGGAGATCTTCGCCCAAGACGGCGCGGTAGCCGCGCAGGCGGTCGACAACAGCGGGGTTGTCTTGCGGTCCCAACACGGCGACGATATCTTTGCGCCCGCGCTTCTTCATGGCGAGTGCCGCAAAGTGTCCGCCCTCTTCGTCGTCAGAGTAGACCGTCGAGAACACGTCGCGATAGGGGTGGCCCTCGAGCTGGCCGCACAACACGGTGGGTACGCCCAGCTCGCGCAGCACCTCGAGCAACTCGCTGCCTTTGTAGGGGGAGACGTCGATCACGGCGTCAAACGAGCGTCGCTCAAAGTGCTCGCGTGCGCGGTTGCGCTCATGCGTAGAAGACGCCTGCAAGATAACGGACAGATAGGACGACTCCGACAGTTCCTCGGTAATGCCGCTCAAAAACTCGCTATAGGTGGGGTCGCTGAAGAGTTCACTCAGGGGCTCGGTCACGAGCACGGCGATGATTTCCGTGCGCCCGACAGCGAGCGCTCGGCCACGAGCGTTGGGGACAAAATTGACTTTCTTGGCCGCCGCGCGGACGCGCTTTTTGGTTTCCTCGCTAATGCGGGGCGAATCGTTGAGGGCACGTGATGCCGTGGAGCGCGACACGCCGGCAGCTGCGGCAACCTCGGCAAGCGTAGGTGCGGTGCGAACTGGCTGGGTCATGGCGTCTCCTGGAAAATGCGGTCGATGTTTCACTGATACGGGCTGGTGCGGATACAGCTTACTATAGTGCGCCTGAACAGCGTTCATGATATCCGGTGACCGGTGTCGTTTTGCAACCAAGCCGAAATCGAATACGTCTCGTGTGGGTGAGATATTAGCGGGCGTGGCGGTTGTCTACGAGCTTGAGAACGATGTCTTGCGCCGAGTTTCGATACTCAGGGTGACATAAGTGCCGCGGTTGTACAACCGGTTGCACCGTTAATCCGGCCAAATCGACCGTTCAGCGGACAACCGGTTGCACAGCTTTTTGCATCGCCCGTAAGATAAGGACAACCGGTTGCACAAGAATCACTACGATGACGAAGGAGCATCACCATGGACGCCATTAACGATTGGGAAAACCAAGCGCTCACCCACAGGAACCGCCTGGCACCCCATGCGTACTTTATGGGTTACGAGACCGCCGATCTCGCTGCATCGTACAGCCGCGAGCTGTCGCACGGGTTTGTCCAGCTGTCCGGCTCGTGGCAGTTCCGCCTCTTTGAGGGACCCGCTGCCGTCTCCAACGAGGAGCTCTCCACGTACGAGCCCGAGTGGGATCACGTGGAGGTTCCGCACCTGTGGCAGGTAGACGGCTATGGCAACCTTGCCTACACCGACGAGGGTTTCCCGTTCCCGGTGGACCAGCCATTCGTTCCCTCCGATGACCCCACGGGCGTGTACCAGCGTATCGTCAATCTTCCCGCTGTTCCCGCCGGCGCTCGCGAGATCATTCGCTTCGACGGCATCGAGAGCTATGGCGAGCTGTACGTCAACGGTCAGTTTATCGGCATGACCAAGGGTTCGCGCCTGTCTGCCGAGTTCGACGTGACCGACGCGCTCGTCGAGGGCGACAACCTGTTTGCTGTCAAGGTCCTGCAGTACAGCGATGGCAGCTATATCGAGGATCAGGACATGTGGTGGGCCTCGGGCATCTTCCGCGATGTGTACCTTATGCAGCGTCCCGCCGCGCATCTGGTCGACTTTAGGTTCCGCACGCACCGCGAGGGCGATACCGCTCTGATTACGCTCGATACGGTTGCCGAGGGCGCTACCCGCGTTGTGTATACGCTCAGCGATGGCGGGAGCGTGGTGGCTACGGGTGAGTGCGTCGACGGCCATGCCGAGTGCAGCGTGACCGATGCCCACTTCTGGAATCCCGAGGACCCCTTCCTCTATGACCTGACGTTTGAGGTCTACGACGGCGACGAGGTCAGCGAGTACGTCCCGCATCGCCAGGGTCTTGCCGAGGTGACGGTCGAGGGCAATCATATCTACCTCAACGGCACTTACTTTAAGATGCATGGCGTCAACCGCCACGATCACGACGATCACAAGGGCCGCGCCGTGGGCCTCGAGCGCATGCGCCGCGACCTGGAGCTCATGAAGCAGCACAACATCAACGCGGTGCGCACGTCCCACTACGCCAACGACCCGCGCTTCTACGAGCTGTGCGACGAGTACGGCATCATGCTGGTCGCCGAGACCGATATGGAGAGCCACGGCTTCGAGAATATCGGCAATATCGCCCTGGTCACCGACGACCCGGCATGGGAGCCGGCCTACGTCGACCGTATTGAGCGCCTGGTGATGCAGGAGCGCAACCACGCCTGCATCATTATGTGGTCGATGGGCAACGAGAGCGGCTATGGCTGCAACATCCGCGCGATGTACGCCAAGGCTCACGAGCTCGATGGTCGTCCGGTCCACTACGAGGAGGACCGCAACGCCGATACCGTCGATGTCATTTCCACGATGTACTCCCGTGTGTCGCAGATGAACGACTTTGGTGAGCATCCGTTCCCCAAGCCGCGCATCAACTGCGAGTACGGCCACTCCATGGGTAATGGTCCCGGAGGCCTGTCCGAGTACCAGGAGGTCTTCGATCGCTGGGATTGCATCCAAGGCCAGTTTATCTGGGAATGGTGTGACCACGGTTTGGCTGCTGTGACCGAGGACGGCGTTGCCTACGATATGTATGGTGGCGACAACGGCGATTACCCCAACAACAGCAACTTCTGCATCGATGGCATGGTGTTCCCCTGGCAGCAGCCGAGCCCGGGCCTCACTGAGTATGGCCAGGTCATCTGCCCGGTTCGCATGGCTTACGATGCCGAGGCGGGCGAGCTGACCGTCACCAACAAGCGTTGGTTTACCACCCTCGAGGATGTCTGCCTGTCGGCCGAGACCCTGGTGGACGGCGACGTGGTCTGCCGCAAGACGCTCATGCCCGGTGCGGTTGCCCCCGGTGAGTCCGTCCAGCTTCCGCTAGTGATTCACGAGGCCGCGGTAGGCGAGACCCTGCTGACCGTGCGCGCCTACACCATGGCCGCTCACGTCTGGTGCGAGCCGATGTTCCAACTGGGCGCAAGCCAGTTTGCCATCGCCAACCATCCGGCGCCGGCCATCGCGGCTCCCACTCGTCCTGAGCTTACGGTCGAGGAGACCGAGCAGGAGATTCGCATTCACTCCCTCAACGGCGAGCTGACCTTCAGCAAGGTAACCGGCACCGTGAGCGAATGGAAGGCATCCGGCCGCGACGTCATGGCCTCTGGCCCTCAGGTTGGTTTTTGGCATCCGCTCGTCGACAACCACGCCCAGGAATATGACTCCCTATGGAAGGACAACTTCATCGATGTGATGCAGACGTCCACCCGCAAGGTTTCTTGGAAGCAGGACGGCAATGCGGTCGTCGTTACCGTGAGCCAACGTATTGCTCCTCCCGTTCGCGCGTTCGGCATGCGCGTCGAGCTCGTCTACACCGTGCTTCCGAGCGGTCGCGTCGACCTCAAGGTTTCCGGCGAGCCCTACGGCGATTACTCGGATATCATCCCGCGCATCGGCATCTCCTTTGAGGTTCCCGGTTGCGATCGTGCCGTCGAGTGGTATGGCCACGGCCCGGGCGAGAACTATCCGGACTCGCTGCGCGCCAACCCGGTCGGTCATTACCGCACTACGGTCGACGACATGTTCACGCCCTACGTTATGCCTCAGGACTGTGCCAACCGCGAGGGTACCCGCTGGGTTGCCCTGCGCTCGAGCCACGGTGACGGCGTGCTGGTGACTCGTCCGGCCGACGCCGCTTCCAACCCGTTCTCGTTCTCGGCATGGCCCTATAGCTGCGAGGCTATCGATAACGCCAAGCACGTCTACGACCTTGTCAAGGGCGACACGGTTACGGTCAACATCAACGACCAGTTGCTCGGCCTTGGCTCGAACTCTTGGGGTTCCGAGGTGCTCGATTCCTATCGCACCCGTTTTGAGAGCTTCAGCTTTGAGGTGTCCCTGCGACCGCTGACGTCTGCCGATCTGGCTCAGGCGCTGGCACCCATTAAGGAGGCATAAGTCATGCATGTCTTTAACTCGCGCGCCGATTTCGACGCTCAGATGAAGTCCGTCAAGAAGTGGATGCGTACCGGACAGGCGCTCGATGGTGTTGCCGACCTGCAGCACGACGTGGCTTACTCCATCGGCGACTCGTTGGTGTATTGGTGGGTGAACGCCCACGAGGCCGCTACCGCCGATCTGGTCGGTCACCGTCGCTATCATGCCGTGCTCGCCCCGCTCGACGGCGACCTGACTGTCGAGGTGGCTTCTAAGGCCGATCTTACCTGTACGCGCGCCTACAGCGATATCGACGATCGTGAGCGCTTTGAGGGAGCGGGGGAGACCGTGACGATTCCTGCCGGCGGCGTTGCCGTCGTCGAGATCGACGAGGCCTACCGTGTCGTGGCTGATGCCGCGGATCCCCGCGTCGTGGTACTGCACGTGACGGTTGAAGGATATTCCTTCCCCAACAAGTAGTATTCGTCCGCCTGGACGTTTGCTTCGCGCCGTTAAGGGGGATGGCTTTGTTGACTCCCTTTTCCCCATTCCCCTTAGCAGGTGCACCGTCCGTGTTTGCACTTGCAGCTCGGACGGGTTTAGATGACATTTAATAGATGATTGGGAGGGCTTATGAGCTCTGAAAAACGAGGAACGATTGGTTCGTTCGCTCTGCTGGGCATGACGGTTGCCGCCGTGTTCGGTATCAAGAACATCATCAACAACAACGCGGCCATCGGCTTGGCAGCTGCGCCGTCGTTCTTTTTTGCCACGCTTTTGTACTTTGTCCCCTATACCCTGGTTACCGCCGAGTTCGTCGGCCTCAACAAGGACTCCGAGTCTGGCGTGTACGCATGGGTTAAGACCTCGATGGGTGGTCGCTGGGCGTTCCTGACGGCATTTAGCTACTGGTTCGTTAACCTGTTCTTCTTTGCGTCCGTCCTGCCCAACGTCATCATCTACGCGAGCTACGTGTTCTTTGGTGCCAACGCCGAGCTTTCGCAGCTGTGGATCACCATTATCGAGATCGTCGTCTTTGCTATCGCCACGTGGGTTTCGACCAAGGGCGCTAAGTGGATCGGCTCCATTTCCTCCTTCGGTTCGACCGCGGCTCTCGGCCTGACCGCCGTGTTCATCCTGCTGTCCCTGGCTGCTGCCTTTGGCGGCGTTGAGTTCGCTACGGCTCCTACTCCCGCTAACATGGCTCCCGACATGAGCAACTTCGCAACTGCGTGGGGCTTCTTCGGTACGCTTGCCTGGATCATCCAGGGCGTTGGCGGCGCTGAGTCTGTCGGCGTTTTCCTCAACGACCTCAAGGGCGGCGTCAAGGCCTTCGTGCGCACTGTCGTTATCGCCGGCCTGACCATCGGCCTTCTGTATGCAGGCGCTTCGCTGCTGGTTAACCTGTTCATCCCCGAGGGCAGCGTTGCCATCTCCACCGGCATCTTCGACGTATTCGGCGCTGTCTTTGCCCACTTTGGCATTCCCATGGAAGTGTCTACGCGCGTCATCGGCCTGATCCTACTCGCCGCTACGCTGGGCTCCCTCATGATGTGGACCTCCGCTCCCATCAAGGTGTTCTTCACCGAGATCCCCAAGGGCGTCTTTGGTAGCAAGATTGTCGAGCTTAACGAGCACGGCATTCCTGCCCGCGCTGCTTGGCTGCAGTTCGCCATCGTCGTCCCCATCCTGATCATCCCGGCCCTGGGCTCCGGTAACCTCGACGACCTGCTCATGATCGTCACCAACATGACGGC
This sequence comes from Collinsella aerofaciens, assembly GCF_039062365.1. GTDB lineage: Bacteria > Actinomycetota > Coriobacteriia > Coriobacteriales > Coriobacteriaceae > Collinsella. The sequence continues at coordinate 71,949 of NZ_JBCJBI010000004.1, read as the reverse complement.
TGCCACCGCTCTGCTCCCGCCGCTGCTGATCCTGCTTGCCTACTTTATGCTGCGCAAGAACTTCGACGCCGCTCCCCGTGACTTCCGCATGGGCTCGCGCAGCTTTGGCCTGGTCGTTGCCGCATTCCTGCTTGTGGTCTTCTGCTTCGTGCTTATCTGCGGCACCATTCCGCTCGATCAGCCGCTGTGGCTGACGCTGGTCTACAACGTTGGCGGTGTGGTTGTCTTCCTGGGCCTTGCCGTGATGTGGTACAACCGCTACATCAACCGCCTGCGCGAGACCGATCCCGAGGCTGCCGAGAGCGAGCTGCGTCCGTCTGTCCTTGACATGATGGAGTAGAAGCTGGGATTTATCCACAGCTGAGGAACAACTTGATTCCCTTTCCTAAGGAGGGGCCCTTCGGGCCCCTCCTTTTGTGTTTTGGGACATGTTTTGGACCCTGTGGTCAAAAAATGCCAAATATGAGTACTGTTGCAAAAGAGGTGTCATATTTTTCGGCCTGCTCTGAGCGAAAATGGGCTCAAAATCAATCTATCTAACCCCCTATAAAGGGCGTTTGACGGCTTTCAACCTCTTCGAATCGCTCAAAGTAGGCAATTTGCTCTCGATTTTGCTGCTACTAAATTGGTGACAGTACTCATATTTGCCACTTTTTGACCACGAGGTGTTCAGAGGAGCTCTCGAGAAGCATCTAACGCTACAATAACTACCACGTGGCTGGGTTTGCCGGCCGAATGTGCGATGTCGTGGGAGGGGACATGGTCGAGTTTACAAAGACGATTAAAGATCCGTTGGGACTACATGCCCGCCCGGTTGCGCTGCTCTATGACATCATTGCCAAGCATCGTAGCGACGTATCAGTCAGCATCGGTGATCGCCACACGGATGGCCGCGATGTCATGGGGCTCATGGCTCTCTACGGCGAGTGCGGCGAGGACATCATCTTCCGCGTTTCGGGCGTAGACGAGGCTTCCTGCGTCACGTCGATCAGAAACCTCTCGCTTTAAGCATGACAGGGCGCGGCAAAGGACAGCTCTTTGCCGCGCCCTTTTGTTTCATATAGGAAACCTTTTCGAAATCTGAATGGGGACCCTTTCCAAAAAGTTAACCACGTGTTAGTTTACTAAAGCGAACATAGACGTGGTTAACTTTTGCCGCGTCGATGTTAAGGACGAACTGACGTTAGGAGCCACTCATGTCTTGCGGACCGCAGATGCCGGCAATGCCGCTTTCGATGGTAAAAGCGGGCGAAACCGTGCGCGTGTCTCGTGTAAAGGGCAATGAGGATATGAAGCACCACCTCAAGGACCTCGGCTTTGTCGAGGGCAGCGAAATCCACGTGGTGAGTTCGAGTGGCGCCAACATCATCGTCACTGTGCTGGGCGCACGCTTTGGTATCGATTCCAAGGTTGCCATGCACATCATGACCGTCGGTTAGTCGACGGTATTTCTGTACGCACTGAAAGGGGGACAAGTAAATGAAGACGTTGGGTGACGTTAAGGTGGGCGAGAGCTCCACCATCGTCAAGCTTCACGGTGAGGGTGCGCTTCGCCGCCACCTTATGGACCTGGGGCTCATCAAGGGCACTTCGTTCAAGGTCGTGAAGGTTGCACCGCTCGGTGATCCGGTCGAGATCAGCGTGCGCGGCTACGAGCTTTCCATCCGCAAGGAGGAGGCGGCCGTCGTCGAGGTCCAGTAAGGGCCCGAGACGTATATTTCTGCAGATAAAGTTAGGTATTTCTAACTTGATGCTGCAACTTTGAAGCACATTATCCAGCTCGCGCGGAGAAAGCAGCGCGAGCACACAAGGAAGAAGGATTGAATGGCGGATTCTCAGATCCATGTCGCGCTTGCGGGTAACCCCAACTGCGGCAAGACCACGCTTTTCAACCTGATCACCGGTGCCAACGGCTACGTTGGCAACTGGCCCGGCGTCACGGTTGAGAAAAAGGAAGCCAAGCTCCTGAGTGACAAGAACGTTACCATCACGGACCTCCCTGGCATCTACTCGCTTTCCCCCTACAGCCCCGAGGAGCAGTGCTCGCGCGATTACCTCATGAGCGGCGAGCCCGATGTCGTCGTCCAGGTGGTCGACGCCACCAACCTCGAGCGCAACCTGTACCTGGCGCTTCAGGTTATCGAGACCGGCCTGCCCGTGGTCGTCGCCCTCAACATGGCCGACTTGGTCGAGAAGAACGGCGACAAGATCGACACGGACAAGCTCTCCAAGAAGCTCGGCTGCCCGGTCATGATGATCTCCGCCCTTAAGAATAAGGGCATCACGGAGCTGTTCGATCAGGTCAAGAAGTCCGCTGCTTTCAAGGGCCAGGTGCCGGAGCACAAGTTCGATTCCTCCATCGAGGACGTTCTGGACCACATCGAGAACAATCTGCCGGCGAGCGTTCCCGCCAACAAGCGTCGCTACTACGCGGTCAAGCTGTTTGAGCGCGACGCGGACGCCTGCAAGCTCATCAACCTCACTAAGGAGAAGGCCGCTCGCGTGGAGCAGCTGGTCGCTCAGTGCGAGCAGGATTGCGACGACGACGCCGAGTCCATCATCACCGGCGAGCGCTACGGCGTGATTGCCCACATCATTGACGAGTGCATGACCAGGGCCCCTGCCAAGATGAGCACCTCCGAAAAGATCGACCGCGTGGTTACCAACCGTATCCTGGGCCTGCCGATCTTTGTGGTCATCATGTTCTGCGTGTACTACATTGCCGTCTCCACCTTGGGCGGCACGGTGACCGACTTCACCAACGACCAGCTCTTTGGCACCGACGGTTGGTATGTGCTCGGCCAGGGCCGCGACGCCTACGACGCGGCTGTCGAGGCTGCGGGCGACGATGCCGACTCGGTCGACCCGGCGCAGTACGGCCCCTATGTCCCGGGTATCACCACCATGGTGCACGACGCTCTCGTGGCGGGCGGCACTGAGGACGGCGGCCTGGTCGATTCGCTGGTCTGCGACGGCATCGTCGGCGGCCTGGGCGCCATCTTCGGCTTTGTGCCGCAGATGTTCCTGCTGTTCGTGATGCTGTCCTTCCTGGAGGACTGCGGCTACATGGCCCGCGTCGCCTTCATCATGGACCGCGTGTTCCGCCGCTTTGGCCTGTCCGGTAAGTCCTTTATCCCCATGCTCGTGTCCTCGGGCTGCGGCGTCCCCGGCGTCATGGCCACCAAGACCATCGAGAACGAGAAGGACCGCCGCATGACGGTCATGACCACCACGTTCATTCCCTGTGGCGCCAAGCTGCCGATCATCGCCCTGCTCATGGGTTCCATCATCGGCGATTCTTCCACCACCGCCGCGTGGATCAGCCCGCTCTTCTACTTCCTGGGCGTCTTTGCCGTCATCGCCTCGGGCCTCATGCTCAAGAAGACCAAGCTCTTCGCCGGCCGCCCGACGCCGTTCGTTATGGAGCTCCCTGCCTACCACTTCCCGGCGATCCGCTCTTGGGCGCTGCACGTGTGGGAGCGCTGCTGGGCCTTTATCAAGAAGGCCGGCACGGTCATCTTCGCGTCCACCGTCGTGGTTTGGTTCCTCTCCAACTTTGGTAGCTACAACGGCTCCTTTGGCTTCCTGCCTGCAATGGAGGGCATCCCCGAGGAGTTCATGGACTACTCCGTGCTTGCCATGCTCGGCAACCTGATCGCCTGGATCTTCGCCCCGCTCGGCTTTAGCACCTGGCAGGCAACAGCACTGTCCGTCTCGGGTCTTGTCGCCAAGGAGAACGTCGTCGCCACCGCCGGCTCGCTGCTGTCCGTTGCCGATGCCGCCGAGACCGATCCGAGCCTGTGGACCGCGTTCGCCGGCATGTTCCCGACCATGGGCGCTTGCGTTGCCTTTGGCGCTTTCAACCTGCTGTGCGCTCCGTGCTTTGCCGCTATGGGTACCATCCGCAACCAGATGGACTCCGGCAAGTGGACCGCGATTGCCCTCGGCTACGAGTGCGCCTTTGCTTGGGTGATCGGCCTGTTCATCAACCAGTTCTACAACCTGCTGGTCCTTGGGCAGTTTGGTATCTGGACGGTGGTGGCCATCGTGCTGCTGGTTGCGATGCTCTTCCAGATCTTCCGTCCCATGCCCAAGCATGCATGGACCGACGAGGACGAGACCAACACAGCTTCCGCCGCAGTTTCCGCTTAAGTCCGAATAAGGACCAGCCCCTTTCCACGAGCCCGGGTGTCCCAGCGACACTCGGGCTTTTTGGTGGGGGAGATGTGACGTTTCCGCAGATAAAACCGACCAAAATAAACCTGTCCCTTTTTGGTAGGTGGAGAATGGGGTAAAGTAAGTGGTGGTTAACTAGAGGAGGCTTGCTATGGCACCTATCGATATTGTTGTACTGGCTGTTATCGGTATTGCGTTTGTCGCCGTGTGCGTGCGCATCTACCGCAAGGGCACCTGCGCTGACTGCGCTCAGGGTGGCGTTTGCACGGGGCATTGCTCCAACAAAAAGACGTGCGCCGCACTTAAGGGCGTAGACAAAATCGCCGAAGACTTGGGTCGCGGTATCAAATAAGGTCCGGACATCCAAACACCTCGCGAGCATCCGTTCGCGAGGTGTTTTTCACTTTTGTGGGGTGGGCTAGAGACGCTGCATGCGGTACCCGACACCCATGTGCGTCTGAATCATCTTGGGGTGAGAGGGGTCTGCCTCGATCTTCTTGCGCAGGGTGCGCATGAACACGCGCAGGCTCGCCAGATCGCTGTCCCAGCTCGTGCCCCATATCTCGCGGGTGATGAAGGTGTGGGTGAGCACCTTGTCGACGTTTTTCGCCAGAAGGACGAGCAATTTGTACTCGGTTGGGGTGAGCGAGAGCTCGCGTCCGTCTTTCGTAGCGTATCCCGCGGCGTAGTCGATATGCAGCGGACCGTTGTCGAACGTGCTCGCTTCTGTCGACTCGCTCGACGCCATCGAGGAGCGCCTCAAATTCGCACGGACGCGCGCGAGCAACTCATCCACAGAAAAGGGCTTGGTGAGGTAGTCGTCTGCCCCTGCGTCAAGTGCTGCAATCTTGTCGGAATCTTCGGTGCGCGCCGAAATGACGATAATGGGGACTGCCGACCAGCTTCGGATCTTCGTGATGACCTCGATACCGTCAATGTCGGGAAGGCCGAGGTCGAGCATGATGAGGCTGGGGCCGTGCGACACCGCATCCATGATGGCGGCCTGGCCGTTGCAAACCTTGCTCACGACATAGCCGTGGAGGTCAAGCGCGGTCGAAACGAGGTTTTGAACGGTCAGGTCATCTTCGACCAGGAGGATGCGTGGCTTAGCGGCATTATTCATGAATCTCGATCTCCTCGGCGGGCAGGGTAAAACGGAAGACGGCCCCATGGGGGTGGTTGTCGCGAACTTCGATGACGCCGCCATGCGCCTCCACGATGGAGCGGCAGAGCGACAGCCCAAGGCCGATGCTTCGACGCGAATCCACGGGCCGCGTATTGCTTGAGGTGAAGAAGCGCTCAAAGATATGAGGCTTGTCGCAGTCTGCCACACCCGGCCCATCGTCTGCGACGTCCACCACGACAAACGCACCCTCGCGACGTGCGCTGATGGTGACAGTCGAGTCCTCGGGCGTGTATTTGAAGGCGTTCATGATGAGATTCGTAAGCACCTGCATGATGAGATGGACGTCGATGCGCACCAGCAGGATGTCGTCAGTGTGCTCGATGGTGACGGTGCGTCCATGCGATGCTTGGGCGACATGGCTGAGGGCGGCCTCGATGACCTCGTCGATGAGCTCGGATGTGAGGTTGAGGCGAATGGTGCCGTCCTCGACGCGTGTGATGGCGAGGAGGTTCTCCACGGTATCGATAAGCCAGAGGGAGTCGTCGTAGATGGCATCGGCAAGATCGCAGCGTTGTTCGAGGCTGAGCTTCTCGTCACTCTTCCGAAGGATTGCCGCAGATCCGGATATAGCCGTGAGAGGTGTCCTCAAATCGTGGCCGATGGAGCGCAAAAGGTTGGCGCGCAGCTGCTCGTTTTTCGCCAAGACCGCAGCCTCTTCGCGCTCTTGCGCCGCCCGGTCGCTTTCGAGCGCCAAGGCGCATTCACCTACGATAGATAGGACGATCGAATGCTCGAAGGCTTCGATCTCGCGCCCCTCCAGGGCGATGCCGATGACACCGAATACCTTGTCGCCGGTGCGAACCGCGAGGTAGAGACAGCGCGCCTCAGGCAGGGTCCGTGTGCTTGCGCCCGCGCGCTTGTTGTTGGTGTAGGTCCAGGTTGCAACGGCGCGCTCGTAGTCGGTGAGCAGCGACGCGGATCGGTTTTCGGTGCCAGCGGACTCATAGAGCGCCTTGTCGAGCGTGCCGTGTTCGGCGGTGTAGAAGACCACGTCGAGTTTTAGCAGTTTGATGAGTTGGTTCATGGCGACGCGGGCGCACTCCTCCGCGCTATGGGCTTGCTGCAAGAGCTGGTTCGTTTCGAGGAGTACGCGCGTTTTGAATGCGTTCTCGGCGGAGGTACGGGCGTTGTCGGCGATGCGCGCAGTTAACTCGCCGGCGACCATAGCGGTAGCGAACATGATGCCGAACGTGACCAGATAGCTTCGGTCGTAGCTGGCGAGCGAAAACAGAGGCGTGACGAAGCAGAAGTTGTAAAGCACTACAGAGAGCACGCTCGATACGATCGTACAGATACGCCCCGTCGTGGTGACGGCGGTCAGCAGGGCCGTGAGGATATAGAGGGATATGATGCTGGAATCGGCAAATCCCAGATGGCGGAAAGCCGTGCCGATCGCCGTGGCGACAAGAGAGAGGGCCAGCGTGCGAAGCACGTTTCGGCTGCTGGGCGGCTGCAGGGCGAGCGCGCGGCGGCGTCCTTTGGGCCGGGAAGGCGGAGTCGACTGGTCTGGAATGATGTAAATGTCGAGGTTCGGGGCGAATGTTATGAGCTGTTCTACGAGAGACTTGCGGCCGAAGAGGGCCTGACGGACGCTGCTGCGCTCGCCCGTGCGCCCCATGACGATCTTCGAAATACCCGACAGGCGCGCGAACTCGGAGATCTGAAACGCGATGTCGTCGCCATAAACGGTTTCCATATGTGCTCCGAGCTGCTCGGCTAGGGCGATATTGGCTGCAAGCTTGGCGCGCTCATTATCGCTCATGGCTTGCGTGCGCGGGCTCTCTACGAACAGGGCGACGAGCTCGCTGCGAAACGCTTTCGCCATGCGCGCGGCGGCACGGACGATGCGGGGATTGGTCGGCGCCGGGGAGACGCAGACTAAGATACGCTCCCTGGTGTAGTAGTCACGGTTTCCCAGCACGCGTGCGGCGTCTGTGAGGTGGCCGGTGCGATCGGCGCAGCGGCGCAGCGCGATTTCTCGGAGTGCGGTGAGGTTCTCGACGGTAAAAAAATGTTGTTGCGCTCGGTCGGCTTGTGCGGGACGGTAGACGAGGCCGGCGCGAAGGCGCTCAAGTAGGTCTTCGGGCTCTATGTCGACGAGCTCGACCTGGTCAGCATCATCGAAGATATGGTCGGGGATTCGTTCGCTCACGACAACGCCGGTGATGGATGCAACCATGTCGTTTAGGCTCTCGATATGCTGAACGTTCACGGTCGTATAGACGTCGATGCCCGCATGTAGAAGTTCTTCGACGTCTCGATAGCGTTTGTCGTGGCGAGACCCCGGCGCATTCGTATGGGCGAGCTCGTCGACAAGGATGAGCTGAGGGGCGCGTTCGATAGCCGCATCTAGATCGAACTCGCTGAGCGCAATGCCGCTGTGCTCGATGAGTTTACAGGGCACGTTCTCGAGCCCTTGTGCAAGATGGGCAGTTGCCGGACGTTCGTGCGGCTCGATGTATCCCGCGACGACGTCGACACCTCGCCGCTTGGCGGCGTGGGCGGCTTGAAGCATCGCATAGGTTTTGCCTGCGCCAGCAGCGTAGCCAAAGAAAATCTTGAGGTGTCCCCGGCTGGTTCGAGCGTCATCGACGACCTCGTCTTTCTCAATTGCCTTGAGGATGAGGTCTGGATTGACGCGAGTATCCGATGCGTCGCGCTGCATAGCGTAGCCTTTCTGAAGCGTTGTCCATGCGTGCATACGCGGTGAGGACGCCACTGTATGCTCGCGAGGTCGAGTATAGACGCACTGCAGCCGCAATAGTGCTTTCTACCTGCATCTTTACGGCATCTTAAGGACGTGAGCCCCGGCCCTCACACCTCTTTAATCCCTAGAAGCGTTTACTGTCCCCAGGCGCTTGCGAGAGCAGGCGTCCGAGAGATCGGACCGCGTGTGAAAGGGGCGGTAAATGGACATCCTCATTCCCATCATCGGAGTCGTCTGCATTGGACTCTTTATCTATTACATCTACATTCTGATGAGGAGTGATTCGTAAACTATGGACGCTGCGATTCAGTACATCTTGTACTTTGCCGTGCTCGTCGTCCTGGCCGTTCCGCTCGGTCGGTTCATGGCCCATATCATGGATGGTGAGCATACGTTCCTGTCGCCTGTGATTGCTCCTGTGGAGCGTGGCGTCTATCGTCTGCTTCGCATCGACGCGGCAGAGCAGATGGGGTGTAGGCGCTATCTGGCAAGCGTGCTGGTCTTTTCGGGGATCGGCCTCGTGGCTCTTGTGGCACTCCAGGCACTGCAGTCTTTCTTGCCAGGCAATCCCCAGCACCTGCCGGGTGTGTCATGGGACCTGTCGTTTAATACGGCTGCTTCCTTCATAACCAACACCAACTGGCAATCCTATTCCGGTGAGACCACCCTGTCCTACTTCGTGCAGTTCATGGGCCTCACCGTGCAGAACTTCGTTTCCGCTGGTACCGGTATCGCGGTCATGTTCGCGCTGATCCGCGGCTTCCGTCAGGTCAAGGAGCAGGGTCTGGGTTCCTTCTGGGTCGACCTCACCCGCACCGTCCTGTATGTGCTCATCCCGCTGAACCTCGTGTTCGGCATCTGCCTGGCTGCCGGTGGCGTCATCTCCAACTTCCAGCCGGCTCAGAAGGCTGAGCTCGTAGAGCCCGTCGCTGTCCAGCCTAATGCAGACGGCGGCTGGAGCGTCATCGACGGCGCCCAGATCGAGGGCGACACGGTCAAGGTCGACGGCAAGGTTGTCGAGGGCGCGCGCGTGGTCACCGAGCAGTTCCTGCCCCAGGGTCCTGCGGCCAGCCAGGTTGCCATCAAACAGTCCGGCACCAACGGCGGCGGCTTCTTTGGCGCGAACTCTGCGCATCCGTATGAGAATCCCAATGTCTTCACCAACATCATCGAGATGACCAGCTTGCTGCTGATTCCGGTCGCCTGCTGCTTCACCTTCGGCATCGGTGTCAAGAATGCCAGGCAGGGCAAGGCCATCTTCGCGGCGATGCTTATCCTGCTCGTGGTCTTTACCGGCATCATCGCCGTTAACGAGCATATGGGTACGCCGCAGCTGGCAGATGGCGGCGCGGTCAACATCGAGATGACCGATGGCCAGGCGGGCGGCAACATGGAGGGCAAGGAGAGCCGCTTTGGCATCGCCTCCTCTTCCACCTGGTCCGCTTTCACGACGGCTGCTTCCAACGGCTCGGTCAACTCCATGCACGACTCCTACACCCCGCTCGGCGGGTTTGTCCAGATGCTCCAGATAGCGCTGGGCGAGGTGGTGTTCGGCGGCGTGGGCTGCGGCCTGTACGGCATGATCGGCTTCGCCATCCTCACGGTGTTTATTGCCGGCCTTATGGTCGGCCGCACGCCCGAGTTCCTGGGCAAGAAGATCGAGCCGACCGAGATGCGCTGGGCAGTGGTTCTGTGTCTCGCCACTCCGTTCGCCATTCTGGTGAGCTCCGCTATCGCCTGCATGGCGCCCGGTCTTGTCGACCAACTCAACAACGGCGGGGCGCATGGCTTCTCCGAGGTCCTGTACACCCTTACTTCGGCTGGCGGCAACAACGGCTCCGCATTCGCCGGCATGAACTGCAACATCCCGTGGATTAACGTGCTGCTGGGTATCGAGATGCTGTTCGCGCGGTTCCTGCCGATTGCGGGCACGCTCGCCATCGCGGGCTCGCTGGCCGGGAAGGGCAAGGTCGCCGAGGGCGCCGGCACGCTTTCCACCACCAATGCCATGTTCGTGTTCCTGCTGGTATTCGTCGTTCTGCTGATTGGCGCCCTGAGCTTCTTCCCAGCGTTGGCGCTTGGTCCCGTTGCCGAATTCTTCCAGATGGTTGCGTAAAGGAGTCGCAGATTTATGGCTATGCAAAAAGACATGATGAGCCGCGCGGTCCGCGACTCGTTTGCCAAGCTGGATCCTCGCGTCCAGATTCAAAACCCGGTCATGTTCCTGGTGTGGCTTTCCGCCGTCATGACCACCGTCCTGGCCGTCGCTTCCATTTTCGGTGTGCAGGACGCGGGTGTGCCCACGTACTATGTGATCGCCATTGCCGTCATTCTCTGGCTGACCGACCTCTTTTCAAATTTTGCCGAGGCACTTGCCGAGGGCCGCGGTAAGGCGCAGGCAGACTCCCTGCGCGCGGCGAAAAAGGACGTCGAGGCCCATCGCATCGAGTCCGTCGAGGATAAGGACCGCTTCACGGTTGTTCCCGGTACCGAGCTCTCACGCGGGGATCTGGTGGTCGTGCGCGCCGGCGAGCAGATTCCGGGAGACGGCGATGTCATCGAGGGTGCTGCCTCGGTTGATGAGTCGGCCATCACCGGCGAGTCTGCACCCGTGGTTCGCGAGGCTGGCGGCGACCGTTCTGCCGTCACCGGCGGCACCACCGTGCTTTCCGATTGGATTGTGGTGAAAATTACCAGCGAGCCTGGCCAGAGCTTCCTGGATAAGATGATCGCCATGGTCGAGGGCGCCGCCCGCAAGAAGACCCCCAACGAGGTCGCGCTCGAGATCTTTTTGGTTGCCCTGTCCGTCATCTTCATCCTCGTGACGCTCGCACTGTACTGCTACTCGAGTTTCTCTGCAGGGCTCAACGGTATGGCGAACCCCACCGCTGTGACCACGCTCGTTGCCTTGCTTGTCTGTCTGGCACCCACCACCATTGGTGCGCTGCTGTCCGCCATTGGGATCGCCGGCATGAGCCGACTGAACGAGGCCAACGTGCTGGCCATGTCCGGCCGCGCCATCGAGGCCGCCGGCGACGTCGACATCCTCATGCTCGATAAGACCGGTACCATCACCTTGGGCAACCGCCAGGCCGCTGAGTTCATTCCGGTCGACGGTGTCGATCCGGCAGAACTCGCCGATGCCGCGCAGCTGTCCTCTCTGGCGGACGAGACCCCCGAGGGCCGCTCCATCGTCGTGCTCGCCAAGGAGCAGTTTGGGCTGCGCGGCCGCACGCTCGAGGATAAGGGCATGGAGTTCATCCCCTTCACCGCGGCGACCCGCATGTCCGGTGTGAACTACGCCGACAGCGAGATCCGCAAGGGCGCTGCCGATTCCGTGCGCACCTATGTGGAGGCTGCCGGAGGAGTGTTCTCGAAGGAGTGCGACGAGGTTGTCGAGCGCATTGCGAAGGTGGGCGGTACCCCGTTGGTCGTGGCAAAGGACCGACGCGTGCTGGGTGTTGTCTACCTTAAGGACATCATCAAGTCCGGCGTGAAGGAGAAGTTCGCCGATCTGCGCCGCATGGGTATCAAGACCATCATGGTGACGGGTGATAACCCGCTGACCGCCGCCGCCATCGCAGCCGAGGCGGGCGTGGACGACTTCCTGGCCGAGGCCACCCCCGAGGGCAAGCTCGAGAAGATCCGCGCGTTCCAGCGCGAGGGTCACCTGGTCGCCATGACCGGCGATGGCACCAACGATGCACCGGCGCTCGCCCAGGCGGACGTCGCCGTGGCCATGAACACGGGAACCCAGGCTGCCAAGGAGGCCGGCAACATGGTCGACCTCGACTCCAGCCCCACCAAGCTCATCGATATCGTGCGTATCGGCAAGCAACTGCTCATGACCCGCGGCTCGCTCACGACCTTCTCGGTCGCCAACGACGTCGCCAAGTATTTCGCCATCATCCCGGCATTATTTTCGCCGATCTACCCCGGCTTGGACGCCCTCAACATCCTGGGGCTCACCAGCCCGTTGTCTGCCGTGCTGTCCGCCATCATCTACAACGCGCTGGTCATTGTCGCGCTGATTCCTGCCGCCCTGAAAGGCGTGAAGTACCGCGAGCTTTCGTCCGGCCAGCTGCTGACCCACAACCTGCTGGTGTGGGGTCTGGGCGGTATCGTGGCGCCGTTCGTATTCATCAAGATTATCGACATGCTGCTTGCCTTGTTCGGCATTGGCATGATGTAGACGGAGGTTTGTATGTTCAAAGGTATCGCATCGCGCGCACTTGGCGTGTTCGCGCTGTTTACCATCGTCTGCGGCCTGGGATACACGCTCGTGGTGACCGGCGTCGCGCAGCTTGCGTTTCCGTACCAGGCGAACGGATCGCTCATTACGGTCGACGGCAAGATTGTGGGTTCCGAGCTCATCGGCCAGAACTTCGATGACGAAGCCCACATGTGGGGTCGTATCCAGAACGTGTCAATTGTCGAAGGAGAAGACGGCGAGCTCATGGCGTATGGTGCCCCGTCCAACCTGTCCCCGGCGAGTGAGGAGTATCGGCAGCTGATAGATGCGCGCGTGAAGAAGATCCGCGCCGCCAACCCCGATGCCGATATGGACGCTGTACCCGTCGACCTGGTGACGTGTTCTGGCTCAGGGCTCGACCCCGAGATCTCTCCCGATGCCGCCGAGTACCAGGTACCGCGCCTGGCGAAGGCCACGGGCAAGAGCGAAGGCGAGGTTCGCGAGATCATCGCCCAGTGCACCAAGGGCCGATTCCTGGGCGTCTTCGGCGAGCCTACGGTCAACGTGCTCAAGGTGAACCTTATGCTGGACGGCGCGCTGTAGGTGAGGGAGTGGCGGATGAGGGCATGACTGACTATCTGAGCCCTTAATTCCACCCCGCCCATCAGTTGCGGTGAAATACGGACTGTTTTGGCTGTCAAAGGTCTTGACTGCTCCGTATTTCACCGCAACTTTTTGGGGGTTGAGCAGAGACTGGGGGAGCGCGTGCGGTCGGGTGTTGTGCAGTTGCTGGTACGATAGATAAGTCAGCAACTGCCGCCGAGCGGCTTAAACGAAAGGAACCCTGTATGGAGTCCTCCGCCTACCCGATGCTCTTTAGCCCGATCAAGGTCGGTACGACCGAGGTCAAGAACCGCGTCTTTATGCCGCCGGTGTCCACGAACCTGGCCGATCATGGCTATGTGACCGATGACTTGGTCGATCATTACCGTGCCCGTGCCAAGGGCGGCGTGGGCCTGATCATCACCGAGGTCGTGACGGTCGAGCCTACCTATACCTATCTGCCGGGTGACATGTGCTGCTACGATGACGCGTTTATCCCCGGCTGGGAAAAGCTCGCCGCGGCCGTCCACGAGTACGGCTGCAAGATCATGCCGCAGCTCTTCCACCCCGCCTACATGGCCTTTAACATTCCGGGCACGCCGCGCCTGATCGCTCCGTCCTTTGTGGGCCCGTCTTACGCCCGCGAGGCACCGCGCCCCATCACGGTCGATGAGATCCACGAGCTCACGCACCAGTTTGGCGACGCTGCCGTGCGTATGCAGAAGGCCGGCGTCGATGGCGTCGAGGTCCACGCGGCGCACGCCCACGGTATGCTCGGCGGCTTCTTGACTCCGCTCTATAACAAGCGTACTGATGAGTATGGCGGCTCGCTCGACGCCCGCATGCGCTTCCTGCTTGAGGTCATCGCCGAGATTCGTGAGCGCTGCGGCAAGGACTTTATCATCGACGTCCGCATTTCGGGCGACGAGTACACCGATGGCGGCCTGACCCTCAACGACATGATCTACGTCTCACGCCGCCTGGAGAAGGCCGGCGTCGACATGATTCACGTGTCGGGCGGTACCACCATCAAGCGCGGCTCCGCGATTCCCGCCGCCGGTACCCAGCAGGCCTCGCATGCCGCCTGCTCGCGCGAGATCAAAAAGCACGTCAACATTCCCGTCGCCACCGTTGGACGCATCAACGAGGCCTGGATTGCCGAGGAGCTGATCGAGGACGGCGCTGCCGACATCTGCATGATGGGCCGCGCCAATCTGTGCGATGCCGAGTTCTGCAACAAGGCCGCTGCCGGCAACGCCGACGACATCCGCCCCTGCATCGGCTGCCTGCGCTGCCTGAACGGCATTATGTTTGGCAAGCGCATCTCCTGCACCGTCAACCCGGACGTGGAGCGCGACGAGGCTGGCTACGAGCCTGCCGCCGAGGCCAAGAACGTGCTGGTTGTGGGCGCTGGTCCTGCGGGCATGGAGGCAGCCTACATTGCCGCCAAGCGCGGCCACAACGTGGTACTCGTGGATAAGCAGGACGAGCCGGGCGGCGAGATGCACATCGCAGCCGTTCCGCCGGCAAAGCAGGAACTCACCCGCGTGATCAAGTATCAGTACCGTCGCCTGGCCGAGGCCGGCGTGAAGTGCGTCTTTGGTACCGAGCTTTCGGCCGAGGACATTCAGCGTGACTACGCGGGCTACGAGGTCGTCCTGGCCTATGGCGCCGAGCCCATCGCTCCGGCCTTTATGCAGGGCTTTAAGCAGGTTATGACGGCTGACGACCTGCTGGGTGGCAAGGCTTTCCCGGGTAAGAAGATCGTCATCGTGGGCGGCGGCACCGTCGGTTGCGAGACGGCCGACTACCTGGCCCCGCTGGTCAACGACCTGTCGCCGGCCAATCGCGATGTCACCGTCATCGAGATGACCAAGACGCTCGCTGCCAACGAGGGCGGCGCCGGCCGCGCGGTGCTCATCACGCGCATGCTTTCCAAGGGCGTTCACGTGCTGACCGAGGCCAAGGTAACCGAGATTACCGAGGACACCATCAGCTACGAAAAAGATGGCGAGATCCACACTATCGCCGATGCCGATACGCTGGTGCTTGCCATGGGCTATCGTCCCAACACCAAGCTGGCCGACGACCTTGCCGCCGCCGGCGTTACCACCCACGTGCTGGGCGACGCCAACAAGTGCGGCAACATCCGCGATGCCATCGGCGATGGCTACAAGGTTGCCTGCGAGCTCTAGTTAATCCCTTGGTGCATGGGGCCAGGTGTCTCTGTGCCATCCGATAGCAAAACAGCGGCGGCGTCCCGGGTTTCGGGATGCCGCCGCTTGCTCTTGTGATTCTGGCGACGCGAGCGCGCCCTATTTCACCGCAACTGAGGAGATAGGGGATGCGATAGTATAACGTGGTGATATTCGACAAACCGTGAGCTTCATCCGAGGGCTTTATGGAACAACGCCAGCATAATCAGAGCCTGCAAGACCAGGCATACAACGCATTGCGCTCCAAGATCATCTATGCCGAGCTCAAACCCGGCACGCGCCTTTCGGCGATTGGTCTGGAAAAGGAGACGGGAATCGGGCGCACGCCCATTCGCGAATCCTTTGTGCGCCTGCGTGAGCAGGAGCTGGTGGAAACGCGTCCCAAAAGCGGCACCTACGTCTCTAAGATCAGCATGGAACGCGCCGAGAACGCCTGTTTCTTGCGCGAGAAACTCGAGCGAAGCGTGCTCATTAAATGTTGCTCGGCCGCCTCGCCCGAGCAAAAGCATCGGCTTGAGCAGATTCTTGTCGAGTCAGAGTCGCTCGACCATGGCGAAACGCGTCGCTTTTTCGACCTGGACAACCTGTTCCATGAGACGTGTTTTGCGATTGCCGGCCGTCACATGTTGTGGGATTGGATGAAGAGCGTCAATACGCACTTTGAGCGATACAACTGGTTGCGTATGGTGTCGCAGGATCTGGACTGGGAGCCGATCCGTGGGCAGCATCGCCGGATTCTCGAGGCCATTAAGAAGGGCGATACCGACACGGCGAGCTATCTGGCAGAGACGCATTTGCATCTAATGCCCGAGGAGCAGGGTCCGGTTATTGCCTTGCATCCCGACTACTTTGAGCTGTCCAAAGACTCGAATATCTAGCCCATCATCGCATCTGCTCGAGACGCAAAAACGATGCTACTCACCTACAGCGTTTTGCAACCGAGATTTTTAAAAAAATGCCTAAAATGGCTCAGACCGCCGACAAATGGGAAACGGGGTGCGCTATGGCGCAGATGAGAATCAAGGACATTGCCGCCGAGGCGGGTGTGAGCCCGGCCACGGTCTCGCGCTATCTCAATAACCGCCCCGGGCAAATGACCGAGGAAACCCGTGCTCGCATCGCGGCGGTTATCGAGCGCACCGGCTATCGCCCGCGTGCCGCCGCGCGCAATCTGCGCAGCTCGCGCACCAACCTCATCGGCGTGATTCTGGCCGACATCGCCAACCCGTTCTCGAGCGCCATGCTCGAAGGGCTTTCCGCCAGCGCCGCCGCGCGCGGCTGCTCGCTCATGACGGCCATTAGCGGCAACGACCCCGCTAAGGAAGCGGAGTCGCTCACCAGGCTTATTGATGCCGGCGTGGACGGCCTGGTCGTCAACACCTGCGGAGGTAATGACGAGGCGATCGCCGCGGCAGCGGGACGCCTGCCCGTTGTGCTGCTCGACCGCGATGTTGCCGACGGCGGTGTCGATCTGGTGACATCTAACAACCGTGAGCTGGTCGCCGGGTTGGTGGACGCCTTGGCCGCTGCGGGCAGCGAGCGCCTGTGCCTGCTCACCGAGGCAAGCGACGATAGCCCCGTGCGTCGCGAGCGCGCCGAGGCCTTTACCGACGAGCTGTCGCGACGCGGCCTTGCCGGCGAGGTTGTCACCTTGGCCGATGGCGGTGCCACGGGCGTTGGCCGCTTGGACGAGACCATGCGTGACTATGCCGGTAAAAAGCTCGGCCTCATTGCCGTCAACGGCCTGGTCTTTCTGCGTCTGACCGAGGCACTGGCGCAGTTGGGACCTTCGTTGCCGGCTGGTCTCAAGATTGCGACGTTTGACGATTACCCCTGGAACCATGTGCTCTTTGGCGGTGTGACCACGGCCGCGCAGGACACCCTCACCATCGCCGAGCGCGTAGTCGAGCGTCTGTCCGAGCGCATCGACGTTGTTACCACAACCGTGGGCGAAGCCGCAAAGCTGGCGCCCAAACGCATCGAGATTCCCGGCCACATCGAACACCGCGCTTCGACCTCGCGCTAACCGCTCGTTCGCAACGGCCTGTTCGCACACGTTTTTTGAGCGCTTGATACGCTTTAACCCTGCGGAAACATTTTTCTGCGATAGTATCTGCGATATAGACCAGTCGAAACCCGCCCGAAAGAAAGGGGAGCGACATGAACCAGCAGAACATCGATTACGTACTCCGCTCCGTAGAGCAGCGTGACATCCGCTTTGTGCGTCTGTGGTTTGTCGACATTCTCGGCCGCCTCAAGAACTTTGCCATTAGCCCCGAGGACCTCGAGGTCGCTTTTGAGGAGGGTATTGGCTTTGACGGCTCCGCCATCGAGGGCTTTGCCACGCCCGAGGAAGCCGACATGCTGGCGTTTCCCGATGCTTCGACCTTCCAGATCCTGCCGTGGCGCCCGAGCCACAACGGCGTCGCCCGCGTGTTCTGCGACGTGTGCACTCCCGATCGCAAGCCGTTCGCCGGCGACCCGCGCGATGCCCTACGTCGCATGTTCTACAGGGCCGAGAAGGCCGGCTACCTGCTCAACGTGGGTGCCGAGCTGGAGTATTACTACTTCCCCGACGAGCACACGCCCGAGCCGCTCGACAACGTGGGCTACTTCGATCTTTCGGTGAGTGACGCCGCCCGCGACCTGCGTCGCAACACGGTCCTCACGCTCGAGAAGATGTCCGTGCCCGTGGAGTACACCTTCCACGCCGCCGGCCGCTCGCAGCACGGCATGAGCCTGCGCCACGCCGAGGCCCTGAGCATGTCCGACGCCATCACCACGGCCAAGCTCATCATTAAGCAGCAGGCCTACGAGAGCGGTTGCCACGCCTCCTTTATGCCCAAGCCGTTGGCGGGCGAGGACGGCAGCGCCATGTTTTTGCATCAGTCACTGTTCGACCACGACGGCAACAACGTCTTTTGGGGCGAGGACGACGAGAAGTACCACCTCTCCGATATCGCCAAGCACTACATGGCCGGCATTCTGGCACACGCGCGCGAGATTAGCGCCATCACCAACCCCACAGTCAACTCGTACAAGCGCATCACCACGGGCGGCGACTCCGTGCCGCAGTACGCCACGTGGGGCCTGCGCAACCGCGCGAGCATGGTCCGCATCCCGGTCTACAAGCCCGGCAAGCAGCTGTCCACGCGCATCGAGCTTCGCAGCCCCGACCCCATGGCCAACCCGTACCTGGTCAACGCCGTCACGCTAGCGGCTGGTCTGGACGGCATCGAGCGCAAACTGGAGCTCCCGCCCGAGGCAACGGCCGAGACGCTCAAGCTTACCGACCGTCAGATGGTCGAGGCCGGCTACACGCCGCTGCCGCGCTCGCTCAAAGAGGCGCTCGACGTGTTTGAGGACTCGCAGTTTATGAAGGATGCCCTCGGCGAGCATATCCACAGCTTCTTCCTCAAAAAGAAGCGCGACGAGTGGCATAAGTTTGAGTCTACGATCACCGAGTGGGAGATCAAGCACTACCTGGCGAACTCCTAATCGCGCTGGCTTGTTCCAGTACGATTGAGCTCATTTCTTTGGAGGCCGATATGTCCGAAAAGAGTGCCCTGTTCATGGCGCGCACGACGCGCTTCCACGAGTTTGCCCGCAGCTTGACGACCACCCTGGGTGTCGAGGTGAGCCTGGCTACTCCCGATTCGCCGACTGCGGCGCACGACTTTGACCTGCTGATCCTCGATTCCGATGGCATCCGCAGCGACCGCATCGATCAGATTGCCAAGTGGCTTGACGATCGCGGCGGCGTCCCCATGTTGGTGATCGTCGACGATGAGGCGCTCGGCACCCTGCGCCTGCCCAATCACGCGCATGCCGACTTTGTGTGCCCCACGGCGACGCCCAACGAGCTCAAGGCTCGCGCGCAGCGCTTGATGGGCGAGGAGGAGACCGTTACCGCCGACGATGTGCTCAACATCGATAACCTCGAGATCAACCTGGCTACCTACCAGGTGACGCTCGATAACGAGCCCATCGACCTGACGCTGATGGAGTACTCGCTGCTGAGCTTTTTGGCGACGCATCCCAACCGCGCCTACAGCCGCGAAGTGCTGCTGCACCGCGTGTGGGGCTTTGAGTACTGCGGCGGCACGCGCACCGTCGACGTGCACATCCGACGCATCCGCTCCAAGGTGGGCCCGCAGATCGCGGCACACATCACCACCGTCCGCGGCGTGGGCTATCTGTTTAAGGACTAGATTTCCACCACAAAGGGGACAGGCACCTTTGTGGTGGTTTTGACGCAGGTGCGGGTTCCTTTCGGGCCTGCAACAGAACTTAAGCCTTCCTAAAAGATTGCGTTCTCATACACGTGCACCCGCATATTGGGGTACAACTCAACGTGAACAATGATGGCCCGCCACATGTTTGGCGGGCCTTTGGTTATTTGACGAAAGGATCGCAGCTATGAGCGAGTACGATTCCCAGCGTCCCCAGGATGCGGGCAACGCCGGCGAGACCCAGCAGCAGCCGCGTGTGCAGGTGGAGTCGACGCCTGCCAGTAGCAACATTCCCTACGTGCAGGCCTACGACACGCAGACCGGCAAGCCGCTGGGTGGCCAGCAGGTTGTGAACAAGCACACGGTGGTCAAGACCAAGACCAAAAAGCTGCCGATCTTTATTACGGCACTCGCCGGCTGTGCCTGCGGCGCCCTGCTGGTCATCGCGCTCATTATGAGTGGCACGCTCAATATCGGTGGCGGCAAGAATGCCGTGACGGCGGGTGCTTCGGGTTCATCGACGCAAAAGATTACGATCGACTCCGAGGACACCACACTTGCCGAGGCCGTCTCTGCCAAGGCCCTGCCCTCCGTGGTTTCCATTACCGCCACTTCGAGCGGCGGCCAGAATGGCTCGCTTTCGCAGTCTGCTGACGAGTCGGACAGCTCGGGCAGTGTCGGTTCGGGCGTGGTGCTCGATACCGAGGGCCACATCCTCACCAACAACCACGTGGTCGATGGCTATGACCAGTACGTGGTGACCATGGACGACGGCACCACCTACGAGGCCGAGTTCGTGGGCAACGATGCTTCGAGCGACCTGGCCGTCATCAAGCTCAAGGACGCCGACGCCTCCAAGCTCACGCCGATCGAGATCGGTGATTCCTCCAAGCTCAACGTGGGCGAGTGGGTCATGGCGATCGGCTCGCCGTTCGGCAACGAGCAGTCTGTCTCCACGGGCATCGTGTCGGCGCTGTATCGCTCCACGGCCATGAGCTCTACCAGCGGTAACACCATCTATGCCAACATGATCCAGACCGATGCCGCCATCAACCCGGGCAACTCCGGCGGCGCGCTCGTTAACGACAATGGCGAGCTCGTGGGCATCAACTCGCTCATCGAGAGCTACTCGGGCTCCAGCTCGGGCGTGGGCTTTGCTATTCCCGTTAATTACGCCAAGAACATTGCCGACCAGATCATCGACGGCAAGACGCCGGTGCATCCGTACATGGGCGCTACGCTTTCGAGCGTCAATGCGCTCAACGCCCGCACCAACAAGCTGAGCACCGATAGCGGCGCGTATGTGGCGAGCGTCGTTGAGGATGGTCCTGCCGCCAAGGCCGGCATTCAGGAGGGTGACGTTATCACCAAGCTGGGCGACGACGAGATCACGAGCGCCGATGGCCTGATCATCGCGCTGCGCAGCCACGAGGTGGGCGAGAAGGTCGAGATCACGCTTATGCGCGGCAAGGAAGAGAAGAAGGTCACGGTTGAGCTGGGCTCCGATGAGGAACTGCAGAACCAGCAGCAGGACGACAGTTCGACCGACACCGGCAACGGCGGTATTACCGACGAGCAGCTGCGCCAGTACCTGGAGGAGCTGTTAGGCCAGTAGGGCCAGGGTCAGGGCTACGGCCAGGGCTACTAGCGAGCTGTATCGCACATACCGATGCCAGAGGGGGCTGTCCCGCCAACGCGGGGCAGCCCCCTCTTTTCGCGATGATCCCTTGGGGACGGAGGAAAACGGATCACTTGTGGCTGGCAAGAGGCCTGGTTCGGAATGGTCTGGACAGTTAGTTCAGATACGTATAAATCTGGGACAGCTCGGGATGCGTTTTGAACAATTTTTGATTGGGATGGGGCTCGAATGGGTGTTTGGAAGGGAGAGCGGGACGTTTACATGGTCTCGAGGAGCCCAAATTAGTTGAAACAGGGGTGTTCGTGCCTGATTCAGCTCTAGGATTTATACGTATCTGAACTAACTGTCCACCCCAGTCTGGCGGCTGCCGATTCGGTGCGGTTCGAGACCGCTATTCGGCCTCATTGCGACCGGTGGTACTCTAGTATCCGTTTGAAATCGAGCGAAGGAGTGCCGCTATGGAGCAATCGAGCCTGTTTGGTGACGGCGTGGACATCGATACCGAAACGCCCGCGAGCGCGGATGCCACCGCACCGGTCGACGCCCGTGCCCAGGCGGCAGCGCGTGCGGCCGAGTTGCGCCACGAGCTCGATTACCACGCCTATCGCTACTACATGCTCGATGCACCCGAGATCACGGATGCCGCCTTTGACAAAATGCTCGTTGAGCTGCAGGAAATCGAGGCGACCTATCCCGACCTGGTGACGCCCGACAGCTATACCCAGCGCGTGGGCGGCTACGTGAGCGAGCAGTTTACGCCGGTCACGCACATGGCGCGCATGTATTCCATGGACGATGCCATGGATCTGAACGAACTCGACGCATGGCTCCAGCGCACCGAGGATGCGCTTGGTGCCGGCAGCGTCACCTATACCTGCGAGCTTAAGATCGATGGTCTGGGCGTGGCCCTTACTTACCAAAACGGCACCTTCGTGCGCGCGGCAACGCGCGGCGACGGCACCACGGGCGAGGACGTATCGCTCAACGTCCGTACCATCAAGGATGTGCCCATGCATCTGTCCGAGGCGGCGCTCGCCCACATGGGCGCTGACCGCGAGCGCACCATTGAGGTACGCGGCGAGGTCTATATGCCCAAGGGCAGCTTTGTTCGTCTGAATGAAGAGGCCGATGCCGAGGGGCGCGATCCCTTCGCCAACCCGCGCAACGCCGCCGCCGGTAGCCTGCGCCAAAAAGACCCCAAGATCACGGCGCGCCGCGATCTTGCCACCTTTATCTATGCCATCGCCGATACCGACCCGCTGCACGTCCACAGCCAGCGCGAGTTCCTCGACTGGCTGCGCAGCGCCGGCTTTAGCGTCAACCCCAATGTGGCTCGCTGTGCCACGCCGGCCGAGGTCCACGAGTTCTGTGCCCAGGCGCTCGAGCATCGCGGCGACCTGGACTATGACATCGACGGCGTGGTCGTAAAGGTCGATAGCTTCCAGCAGCAGCTCGACCTGGGCTTTACCGCCCGCGCACCGCGCTGGGCCATTGCCTTTAAGTTCCCGCCCGAGGAAAAGCAGACCGTCCTGCGCGAGATTCGCATCCAGGTGGGCCGCACCGGCGTGCTCACGCCGGTCGCCGAGTTCGACCCGGTGACGGTCGCCGGCTCCACCATCGCGCGCGCAACGCTGCACAACATCGACGAGATCCGCCGCAAAAACGTGCGCGAGGGCGACACTATCATCGTGCACAAGGCGGGCGACGTGATTCCCGAGGTCGTGGGCCCGGTGCTCGACAAGCGCCCGGCCGATTCGGTCGACTGGCACATGCCCGAGGTCTGCCCCGTGTGCGGCAGCCCCGTGGTCCACGAGGACGGCGAGGTCGCCTACCGCTGCGTCTCCATCGACTGCCCCGCGCAGCTCAAGGAGCGTCTGCTCCACTGGGTGAGCCGCGGCTGCATGGACGTCGACGGCCTAGGCGACGAGATCGTCGACAAGATGATCGCCGCCGGGCTGATTCACGATGTCGCAGACTTCTACCAGCTCACGGTCGACGACATCGCCGGCCTGGACACGGGGCGCACTTATGCTAGCTCCAACAGCAAAAAGGGCGTCAAGAAGGGCGATCCCATTCCGGTGGGCCTCAAGACGGCCGAGAAAATCATCGCCGAGCTCAACAAGTCCAAGAACCAGCCGCTCGGTCGCGTGCTGTTTGCCCTGGGCATCCGCCACGTGGGCAAGAGCGTGGGCGAGGTCATCGCCGAGCGATTCCTGTCGATTGACAAGCTTATCTTGGCGAGCGAAGAGGACATCGCCGAGTGCGAGGGCATCGGTCCCAAGATTGCGGCGAGCGTCAAGCAGTTCCTGGCCGTGCCCGAAAACCTTGCCGTGCTGGAACGTCTGCGCCAGGCGGGCCTGTCGCTCGAGGTCGACCTTGGCGCCGCACATGCACAGGCCGCAGCCGATGCCGGCGTGGCGGGCGAGCTCGCCGACGCGCAGCCGCTTGCGGGCCTGACCTTCGTGCTCACCGGCACGCTCGTCAATCGCACCCGCGACGAGGCGGGCGCGGCGCTCAAGGTGCTCGGCGCCAAGGTCTCGGGCAGTGTTTCAAAGAAGACGAGCTATCTGGTCGCCGGCCCCAAAGCGGGCTCCAAGCTCACCAAAGCCGAGCAGCTGGGCGTACCCGTGCTGGACGAGGACGCGCTCGAGCAGATCTTGGCTATCGGTGAGGTGCCCCAGGCTTAGTGCATCGATAACCAAATTGAAGATCCGCCCGGAAAACATGATTGAACTGCCTTCCGGGCGGATCTTATTTGGACGGGGCAACGGGCACCGTGATCTGCGTCACGTAGGTTGTGGGGTCGTCGCTGATGATGTCATCGATGAGAGCGATCTCGCGCGAGGGCCCGGCGGGCGCTAGGCCGTGCTCGCGCATATAGCCGAGCAGCTGCTCGTAGCGTGGGGCTGCTTGCCCGTGCGTGCCGCGGAAGCTTATGGTCAGGCAGCGCGCGGCGGGCCGCACCTCGATATCGCCTAGGTATTCATCAGTGTCATCGAGCAGCAGGAAGACCTCGTCGTAGCCATCAAAGTCGCCGGCGGCGAGGCGCTCGGCGCCAATCCCGACGCCCAAGTTGCCCAGAAAGACAAAGGTCTCGTGCTGGCCCTTCTGCAGTTGACGAATCTGCCACTCCAACGCATAGGCGTCGGTAGGGTTGACGCGTTCGCGCAGCACGGCGCAGCGAAGCTCGGGCGCATCGATTGTGCAAATGGCGTCGAGCTCGGTGCTCAGGGCATCGTGGAGCAGAGCAAGCCGGTTATCGATCTTGCGCGACACGCGTTCGAGTTCGCGGCGTTTGCGCTCGATGAGCTCCTGCTGCTGAGCCAGCTGCCGCTGCATAAGGTTCACATCGCGCGTGGTCACAAACTCGCGGATTTGCGCGAGCGGCAAGTCGAGAACACGCAGGTGGCTGATGGTGTTGAGGGTGGAGAGCTGCCGCGATCCGTAGTAGCGGTACCCGCTTGCCGGATCGATGTGCGCCGGGTCCAGCAAGCCCATCTGCTCGTAATGGCGCAGCGTGCCCACGCTCAGGTTAAACAGGCGCGCCACCTCGCCAATGCGGAGCAGACCCTCGGTATGTTCAGTTGGCGAGTCGGTCACAGGACCGCTCCTTTCGGTAAAAAACAGGGGAGGGGCGTCAGGCTAGCATCGCCCCGCTAGGCCACCAACTTGTCAAAAGCCCCGCGCCGGTTGAGCATGGTAAACGCGACAACACAGATGACTGCCGACAAAATCGATCCGCACGGCGAAGCGATGCCCATGGGAAACAACGTGTCGGAATAGGCGTTCGACAGCAGCCAAGCGCCGGGCACGCGAATGAGCGCCACGGCCAGCACGTTGTGCGCAAAGCCGATGTAGCTCTTGCCGTATGCAGCGAAAAAGCCGCTAAAGCAAATGTGGATGCCGGCAAAAATCGCGTCGAAAATGTAGCTGCGCATATAGCCGGTGCCGGCGGCGACCACCGCGGCGTCCTTGGCAAAAAAGCCGATAAACGCCGGCGCCACCAGCCACATCAGCACCGTGATCAGGCAGCCGTATACTACTGAGATCGTCATGGCGTCCTTGAGCACCTGACGTGCACGATCGCCCTTGCCCGCGCCGGCGTTTTGCGCCGTGAGTGCGCTGACGGTAGCGCCCATGGAACTCGGCACGATAAACAAAAAGCTGATCATCTTTTCGACCAGGCCCACAGCGGCGGCGTCGACTAGCCCACGGTGGTTGGCGATGACGGTGATAAACATAAATGCCACCTGGATGCAGCCGTCCTGCACAGCCACAGGCACGCCGATCTTAAGAATGCTGCCGAGCACCTCGGGCTGGGGGCGCAGGTCGCTGCGCTTGACGTGGATGTTCGTGCGACGGCTCTTGAGCCACACGAGCGCGAGGGCAACGCTGGCCGTCTGGGCGGTTACCGTGCCGAGTGCTGCGCCCACGGGGCCGAGCCCCATGTGGCCGATAAACAGAAAGTCGAGCGCGATGTTGATGATGCATGCCACGCCAATCACGTACATGGGCGAGCGCGAATCGCCCAGCCCGCGAAAGATGGCCGAAAGAATGTTGTACGCGGCGATAAAGGGAATGCCGACAAAGCAAATGCGCAGGTAAGCGGCGGTGCCTTCGACTGCCTCGGCCGGCGTGCCAATGAGTGCCACGATCTGCGGGCACAGCGCGAGCAAGATGGCTGCCAGCACCACCGAGACACCCATAAAGAGCGTGATGGTGTTGCCGATGGCTGTCTCGGCGCGGTCGAAGCGGCGTGAGCCCACGGCGTGGCCGACGATGACCGTCGTTCCCATTGCCAGGCCCACGAGCGTTACGGTAATGATATAGAGCGTCTGCGCGCCGTTGCCCACGGCGGTGATGCCGGCGGCGCCGCTAAACTGTCCCATCATGTACAGGTCGGCCATGCCGTAGAGCATCTGCAAAAAGTACGAGAGCATATAAGGCAGGGCAAAGACCGCGATGGTCTTAAGGACATTGCCGCGTGTGAGGTCGTGTTCCATGGGCGGGGCTTTCTGGCTTGGGTCGTTTAACTACCAGTGTAGTGAAAACCCTACAACGATTGTAGAGTCAAGGTTTGTGTCGGCAGTGGGGCGAGAAAGTCACGCTCCGAGCACGATGCTTTGACCCTCCATGCCCCTTACCTCGCCCCAAACCGTCCCAACATTCGACGTTTTTTGCCAATATCGGGAAAAGCATCGAATGTTGGGACGGTTTTTCTGTCGCTCGACGGGATGGAACCGCTTTCTTGCACGCAAAGGTGTGCGAAGCCGCGTGCAGGGGAATAAGGTTGGTTATCCGACTCATTGGAGGGCTCATGGACCTGCCGATCGTCCTGTCCCATAAGACTGCCTGGCTGTACCACAACGTGGCGCGTCCGTCCGAGCCGCTCTCGCGGGCGAGTAGCCTATACGATGAGGATTCGTTTGCCAGCGAGGCGGGGCCAGCCGAAGCGCTGCCCAAACTGGGACTAGATGCCAAGGGGCTGAGAATTTCTGCGGCGGTTGAGATTGTCACCGATTATCTGGTCTCACTTGGTGTTCCACGTGAGGAGCTCGACCGCATCGACACGCTGGTTAGCTTCGATTTTGAGCGCTCTCGGCCGGCGGGCCTTCGACGCCACGTGTTTGGAGCGCCTATACCTTCGGATCATCTTATCGAGGTGGCAGAAGGTCTCTTGGTGGTTGATGAGGCCATGTGCTTTGTTCAGGCGGGCTCGTGGATGAGCGAGCTCGAGCAGCTGGAGTATGGCTATGAAATCTGCGCCCGATACCATTTGAATCATCTGTCGACAGGCAAATATATCGAGATGGGGCAGAGGCATACCGTTGCCGACTTGATAGCTTATTGCAGTGAGAACCGATGTCGACAGGGGACCGCACGCGCGGCCACCGTGCTCAAGCGCGTGCACGATGGCGCGCGGTCGCCCATGGAGACGGCCGCCGCAATCCTGGTCGTCGCGAAGCGTTCCCAGGGAGGGCTGGGATACACCAAAATCGAGCTCAACCATCGGGTCGATGTCCCCAGCGAGTTCAAATACCTTGCTAAGGCCGGGTATTTCGAGATCGACGTATATGCACCTGCGAGCGGTACGGGGGTTGAATACAACGGCTCGGACCATCTGGATAAACAGCGCAGTGCATCTGATGCGGAGCGTATGACCGTGCTGAGCGCGCTGGGCTTTAGGATGATTGTCCTCACCGGGACTCAGTTTGCCCACCAGCTGCAATTGCACCGGGCGATGAACGCTATCGCACTCGCTATGGGCCTCAAGTGCGACCGAAGCGAGGCATTCCAGAAACGGCAGAATGACCTGCGGGAGTTCGTGATTCGCAACTGGAGTAGTGACCTCTAGGGACGCTTTGGCCCTTCTGCTGGGTGCTGTGAGCGGACAAACCGTCCCAACATTCGACGTTTTTTGCCAAAATTGGAAAAAGCATCGAATGTTGGGACGGTTTGACTGCCGAGGATGGGGCCCGGAACGCCGACTTGTTCGCAGAGGCCCCTTGTGTCGTACGCATGTCGACCCAATTCCCGTGTGCGGTACTATATTCCCTGAAGAATAAAACGCCGCGTGAGGGGAGGGCTGCGTGGACGGGCACGTGCAACATGACGGCTTTGGTCGCGATATCAACTACCTGCGCATTGCCGTTACCGACAAGTGCAATTTCCGCTGCATTTACTGCATGCCGGCCGATGGCGTGGTGCCCCGCGCACACGACGAGCTACTCAGCGCCGAGGAAATTGCCCGCTTTGTGCGCTTGGTAGCGGGGGAGGGCATTCGCCGCGTGCGCCTGACGGGTGGCGAGCCGCTGGTCAGCCGCCGTATTATTCCGCTCATTCGCGACATTCGCGCGATTCCGCAGATCGATGACATCTCGCTTACCACCAACGGCGCCCTGCTGCCCAAGCTGGCACCACAGCTCAAAGATGCCGGCCTTAACCGCGTTAACATCTCGCTCGACACGCTCGACCCCGATCTGTTTGGTAAGATCACGCGCCTGGGTCGGCTCGAGCAGACCATGGCGGGCATCGACGCGGCACTGGCCTGGGGCTTTGAGCCCGTTAAGGTCAACTGCGTTGTGGTGCGCCGGCTCAACCAGGATGTAGCGGCCCTTGCGCGGCTCACGCTCGACCGCCCCATCCACCTGCGCTTTATCGAATACATGCCTATCGGCGACGAACACACGAGCTCGCATTGCGCTGTGGACCCGCATGCGCCCACGCTCAATCCCGAGCTGTGGGACGCGAGTGATACCGTGCCGAGCGACGAGCTGCGGGCGCGCATCAATGCCGGGGCCACCGCGGCGGGACTGGGCGAGCTCGAGCCGCTCGACATCAACGACGCTCCTGCCGGCGCGGGCCCTGCGCGCTATTGGCACTTTCCGGGTGCGGCAGGAACGGTCGGCTTTATTAGCGCCATGTCCAACCATTTTTGTGCGAATTGCAACCGCCTGCGCCTGACGGCCGATGGCAATGTGCGTCCGTGCCTGTTCAGCGATGCCGAGTATTCGGTGCGTGACGCCCTGCGTCGTGGTGATGATATGCAGGTACTTTCGATTTGGCGCGATGCCGTGGCCCACAAACCGCAGGAACACGCGATAATTGAGGGCACGCAACGATTTATGTCCCAAATCGGAGGATGATCATATGGCCAAGAGCAGGTACGCCGATGCCACCAAGGCCGCTCGCGGGGCCGCGATGTCTGCCCACAAAGTCACGGCTGCGGCGAATGCTGGCAACGCCGACGCATCCGCGCAGCCGACCGCCAGCGCCGCCGTCGAGCCGGCCCGTGACGCCCGTCGCGACGAGCTGACGCACGTGGACGCCAAGGGCGAGGTTCGCATGGTCGACGTGTCCGACAAGGCCGAGACCCATCGCATCGCCATCGCCGAGGGCACCATCCTCATGCACCCTGAGACGCAGGCTATGGTGCTGCAGGACCGCGCCAAAAAGGGCGACGTGCTCGCCTGCGCGCGCGTGGCGGGCATCATGGCCATCAAGCGCGCGAGCGACATCATCCCCATGTGCCATCCGTTGCTCATTACCAAGAGTAAGTGTGACATTGCGCCCATCGCTCCGGCGGGGACGCCGGCCGAGGGCTGGGCACCGGCGCGCGCAGACGGGCAGGTTGGCTTTCACGTGCTGGTCACGGCCGGCGTAACGGGCAAGACGGGTATCGAGATGGAGGCCCTGACCGGCGCGAGTGCCGCGTGTCTGACCATCTACGACATGTGCAAGGCCGTCGACCGCGGCATGGAGATCGTCGACGTGCGCCTGCTGCACAAGGAAGGCGGCCGCTCGGGCGTGTGGGATCGCGCCGAACGCCAGGCCGCTGCTGTTGAGGCCGTGGGAGCCGCGGGCAACGCACCCGCGAACGCACCCGTCGCACCCGCAGCTCCCACCCCAGCCGTCCCCGCGATCGCGTTTATCGGCTACCAAAACTCGGGCAAGACCACGCTCGTCGAGAAGGTTATCGCCGAGCTCACCCGCCGTGGCCTGCGCGTGGGTTCGCTCAAGCATCATGGGCATCACGGCTTTGATATCGATGTGCCCGCTAAGGATACGTGGCGCCATCACCAGGCCGGATCCAAGCACGTTGGCCTCATCTGCGCCACGCGCTGGGCGGAGTACGCCGACACGCGCGAGGAGGACGAGATGCCCGCGCGCGAGCTGCTGTCGCGTTACAACGATGTCGACGTGGTGATCATCGAGGGCTACAAGACCGAGGGCTTCGACAACATCGTGGTCGCGCGCTCCGGTGTCGACCGTCTGCGCGGCAAGAGCTCGCTCGACCTGGTCGACGGCCGCACGCTGGCCCTTGCCTGCAACGAAGCCCTGGCGCGTCAGGCCTTCGACGCCGGCTTTGCAACCCGAGCCGTCAACATCAACGACGCCCGAGCCATCTGCGATCTGATCCAAGATCATCTGGCCTAAAACCTGCCAAAAAGGGACAGGTTTATTTCGGCAGGTTTTATCTGGGCAAACGTCACTTCCACCACAAAGGGGCCAGGCACCTTTGTGGTGGATTTTGCTTTGGTAGATGTGTGGGGCATGCCTTACAATCTACCAAGTAGTTCATGACGGGCGAAAAACGGAGAGAAGGGGCTTGATGCGTCCTTAATGTTTCATGCGGATAGATTGATTTGACAGACGGTGGTGAATGCCCGCCGTCCGCATTCGTATGAAACAAGGAGTCTCCATGCCCGCCTCTCTTTTCTCAAAGCCTCAATCATCGCTGTCCATGCAGGCCAAGCGCCTGGTGGCGATGCGCTTTCTCATCTACACCGGTTTTCAGACCAGTTATTTTATCGGCGTCATCGGAACGCTCACCTATGCGGATGACGCCTCGGTCGTTGCGACATCGCTGGCTGTCCTGTTTATGAACGTTTTCGTGATCCTGGGATCCTTTGCGGGCGGCGCGGCGCTCGACGCCTGGGGTCCGCGCCGTCATTTCTTGCTGAGCATCGTCGGCACGCTGGCAACCGGCACGGCGATCCTCGCCTTTGGCAGCGCGACCGGCGTCGTCCTGCTCGGCGCGGTGTTTCTGGGCTTTACGATGGGATTCGCCCAGCCCATTGCCACATCCTATCCGGCCTATCTCACCGACGACCCCGTCGAGCTCAAAGACATCAACTCCGCCATCGCCATGTTCTCAAACGTGAGCATCATCATTGGCCCCACGCTGGGTGGCTTTGTCGCGGCGGCTGCGTCGTCGCGCGCGGTGTTCGTGCTCATGATGCTCTTTACCGTGTTGGCGCTCGTCGCTGGTTGGGGCTTTAGGCCGCAGACCAGCTATGTCGCCGGGCATGCGGATGCCGATTCGGCAGAGGAAGGGGAGCGTGCGGGACAAAGCTCCAACCCCAGAGCATCCACTCGTGTCACCTTCGCGACCAGCATCAAGACAGTCTTCACCAACAGCGTCCTCGCCCTGCTGTTCTGCATCATCTTTCTTTCGAACTTTGGCTATGGCGCCTTTGACCCGCTGGAATCGTTCTTCTACCGCGATGTCCTACACGTCGGTGTCGAATGGATGGGCTGGCTCTCGTCGGCCAGCGGTGTGGGCGCGGTGCTGGGCGCCGTGGTCGCGCTCCGCTTGCCGCCGCATCTGGTCAACCTAAAAACGCTGCTCGTGGCGCTTATGTCCGTGGGTCTGGGAAGTTTGCTCTATGTGGGGACGCCGTACGTGGGCGTAGCCCTCGTCGGACAGATTGCCCTGGGCGTGGCCTGGGGCGTCGTCAACCCGCTCCACAACACGATCGTGCAAACGACGGCCCCGCTCGAGCAGCTCGGTCGCGTGAACTCGGTCATGGGCTTTGGCAACATGTTCGCCGGCGTAGCCCCGCTGGCGATTGCTCCCTGGCTGGCGGCGACGTTTGGCGTGCAGCAGACGCTCGTTGGTGCGGGCATGGTCGTGACGGCGGTTCCCGCGACGCTGCTGCTGTTTGGACGCCGGCATTTGGATCGTGCCGCAAGGCAGTAAAAACCATCACAACATTCGATGAAAATCGCGATTTTGCCGAATAACGTCGAATGTTGTGATGGTTTGCGCCCCGGGCCAGGCCACCACAAAGGGGCCAGGCACCTTTGTGTCGATCGGGCCCCAACGGCCTGCGCCTTGGTATACCATGTACGCCGTTCACGAATACACCCCACACCGCCGCACAACCCAGAAAGGCCCCCATGGACACCACCTTTAGCCACATCAAAGCCGTATTCTGCGATATCGACGGCACGCTGCTCACGAGCCAGCACACGGTGTCCCCGCGCACCGTGGCAGCGATCCGCGCCCTGCGCGAGCGCGGCGTGCTCTTTGGTCTGTGCACCGGGCGCGACGCCCACGCGACCGAGGCCATGTACGAGCTCTGGGGCATCGAAGGCCTGGTGGACGTGCTCGTGGGCTGCGGTGGCGCCGAGGTCATCGACCGCGCGCACGACATCAACGAGCTGAGCTATCCGCTGCCGGGCGAGACCATCGCGCGCATCTGCAAGCACATGGCGGACCTTCCGGCAACGCCCGTCTGCCCCCGAGACGGCGTGCTCTATGTGCCCGAGAGCAATGCATGCGTCGAGCACCTGTCGCGTGTCGACGGCGTGCCCTACAAGGTGGTCGACTTTGCCGAGTTTTTGCGCGAGCCGCAGACCAAGGTGATGTTTACCATGGCGCCCGAGGCGATGCCGCGGGTGATTGAGCGGGCGTCGACGTTTGCCGATAACACTGTTAAGGCGGCGGCTCTGCAAACCACGCAGCGGCTCTACGAGTTCATGGATCCGCATGTGTCCAAGACGCGCGGCCTTGTGCGCGTGGCGGAGCTCAACGACATGGAGCTCCAGAACATCTGTGTGTTTGGCGATGCCGATAACGACACCTGCATGGTGGCCGACGCTGGCGTGGGCGTGGCTATGGCAAACGGCAGCGACGCCACCCGTGCCGCCGCCGACTTTGTAACCGCGAGCAACGACGAAGACGGCATCGCGATCTTTATCGAGGAACATCTGCTGTAGCGCCGGGGCAGAATCACCACAAAGGGGACGGGCACCTTCGTGGTGGCCTCAGGCGATTTGGGCGAGTTGATACCTACAATCTGCGCGCAAATACAAATATGGTTGTCTGAACATTACGCTTCTGACTACCGATGAGCTAAAGATATTCTCATCAGTTTGGTAGGGTATTTCTCCCGGTAAATGACTTACAGCTCATGGTCAATTTTCAACTGTTTACAGGATGTTTACTCTTGAGCAAAATGTTGTGCAAATTAATCTAATGCCATTAAAAAATGGATAGGCAACTAAATTACCAGTAGAAACAAAAAATAAATAGCGAATAAACGAAGGTAAATCTGAGAAAATGTCAAGAGAATTGAGAATTCGCTACAAAATTGTCGGTTTTGTTGCTCAGATGTTCAAACAATCGTTACAATATGGATTACTAAACGTGCGCAATTACAGGTTGCGCAGATACGTTTGATAGTGAAAGAGCAAGATCGCGGTCTCTTGGGGAGGAGACATCGATGAAAGCGAATTCAGACAAATCTAAGCAGAGTAATAAAGCGACGCGCCGTGTACTGGCAGGCGTTTTGTGCGGAGCCTCCGTGTTGAGCCTGGTACTGTCGCTCGTCATGCCTCCGATCTCGCAGGCCATTGCCAACGATGGTCAGGCAGCTCCTACCGAGGGAACTGTGATGGGGGGTTCCTCAAGTGAGTCTACTGATGTAGAAAACACCAACAACGGGGATACCGAAAACCAGAATAGTGACGAGACCGAGGGCGACGAGACTGGCGACGATGCTACTGGGGCTGATCAGTTGTCTGATGACACGGAAGCCGATGGTGCTGCGCAGCCTGCGGATGATGGAGAGCCTGTCTATAAGGTCGCTACTGTTGCAAATGAAGGCGAGGTTCCGGGACTTAAAAAAGATAAGGATGGGTACACGCTGCTGACAAGTGACGATGATTTGTCTACCTATCTTGACATGGAGAATAAGCCCGAAAAGCTGCGTCTTGCGGCTGATATTAGTTCGAGTACACCAATCGCCATCAGCCAAAACACCACGATCGACCTTGCGGGTCACAAACTTTATTACCGCACTGGCAACAACGACACGTTCATTAAGGTAACGAGTGGTGCACTTACTATTGAAGATTCTGCAAAACCAGTCGATATACCTTCTCCTGTCGGCGATAAAAATACCGGCCGGCCCGCAAGCATGGTATGGGATGGAAACAACAACGCTACTCTTACCTACTATGTGACAACAAGTAATCCAAAGGAAGATAGCCTTGGCACCACTGAAACCACGACACGGCATGATGTTAGCAGTTTCGGCGCAATCGTTGCTGCGTCCAAAAGCGGATCGGTCAAACAAGTCATTTCGGTTGCGGACGGCAGTACGCTTAACCTCAACGGAGGCATGATCACAACGCCTCGTCCCCTGGGCAACGACGGTCACGTTATTCTCTCTCAGGGCGCTGTCAATATTTCTGGCGGTTACGTCACCAACGGCAACGACGGTGGCTGGGGCGGTGGTCTGTGCATAACGGGCGCGAATGCCAGCCTCGAAATGACAGGCGGCGTGGTCGCGGGAAACAAGGCAGCTTCTGGCGGTGGCATCTTTGCTAACAATGGCGCGGTGCTGAACCTCTCCGGCGGTGTCATCTCGGGTAATGCGACATATCACACTGTAATCAACAATGATGACGTCAACGCCGGCGGCTACGGTGGCGGTGTTTATACCCGGGGTGCATCCGTAACCATCAGTGATTCTGCCAATATAACTAACAACCGAGCTGAAGCCATCGCTAGTGCAGGCTTTTACAACAAAGGTCGCCTCGGTGGCGGCGGCATTGCATCCATGAACGGTGGAACGCTGTCCATGACGGGTGGCTCCGTTACTGCTAATTACTCCTATGAGGCCGGCGGTGGAATCTACGCTGGCTTCCCCGGGCAGAGATTTGAATTCACCATGTCCAGCGGTTTTATTGCGGGCAATAAGTCCGATAATGCCGAGGGCGGTGGCCTCCGTATTTCTGGCGGTACTACCGGCGTTATTAATGCGGAAAATGCATCAAACAGGGTTTACATCACCAACAACAAGACCATGACGGGCAGCAACGCCGCCCGCGGTGGCGACTGGGGTGGCGGTGGTGTCTTTGTTCAGGAAGGTGGTACGCTTAACATCGTCAAGACGCTGATCACTAATAATAATGCCGGTGGCTGGGGCGGTGGCATCGGTGCTTGTCCTACGGGCAAGACAATCGTTTCGTACTCAAAAGGCGCTGCTATCTATGACAATGCTGATAACGTTGATCAAGATGACAAACCTTTGGAATCACCTCATTATTCCGCCGGCGGCAACGGTAAAACTGAAGACAGCAATCCTGATTACATTGGTGATCCCTTCAAAAATCACGGCCATAAGGATTTCTTCTTGGTACGCAAGAATGACAGCCAAAATACGGTTGCAGTCGTTCTTGGCAAGATGCTCGGCGGCGAATCGGCTGGTTGGCAGGGCACTTGCGACAGAATTCCGGTTACCATCGACCCAAATGGCGGTGCCGAGGCTAAGTACATGTTCGGTTTGGAGGCCCATCCGACCCCCTATGCCAAGGGAAAGGCGCAGGCAAAGGCTACGACCATCATCAGCGGTAACTATTCCTACACCCACGGTGGCGGCATCATGACCAACGGCGATCTTGTCGTTGGCGAGGTCAGTGATCTGAGGGTTTACCCGAGCATGAAACTCAAGGCCACTAAGGCGCTTGTGAATGCAAAGGGAGACAAGCAACCCCTAAATGGGCACGAGTACAAGTTTCAGCTGCTGCGCCAGAAGGTTAACGGTACCAAGGCACCTTCTTGGAAAGATGACGGCACATTAGATATGGGCGATTGCAGTGGTGCGGGTGAGGCGACTGTTGATCAATCAAACGGCAGTATCACCTTCGACTCTGGCAAGGACTATTCTTCAGGGCAATACGTTTTCTATCTCGTTGAGGAACCCATCAGCGGCCAAAACGAATTAGACATCAAATTCGATAAGACAATTTACAAGATCGAGGCAACAGTTGAGGACGATGCATCCCACTCTGAAACGCTCATGGGGTTCACGATTAACTATTACAAGGTAAAAACGGTAGCCGTCTATAAAAAGGCCGAGGACGATAAGAGCTTCGTATCACTTGGTCCCGAAGACTATTCCGTTGGGTACTCAGAGGACAAAACAGCGGCTACGGTTACTATCGGTGGCAGTGATAGCCAGACCTTTACCAACAGAATCGTGCCCTATACCTCTAGCGGCTCCTGGATCCCTAAGGCGACCAAGGTCGTTGAGGGCGGCGAGATGAAAGAGTTTACGCTTCAGCTTGCGACCGATGACGGTTTTCAGGACATTATTCGTGAGACCAAAACTACTGGCGATAAGAAGAAGCAGACGCTTTCGTTCTTGGATGGCTCTGGTAAGGGGATTGTGTACTCGCTCTCTGATATCACGAAGAATCCCGACGTCAAGGGCGACCCCACGGGTCGCGGTGCAAGCAAGACCTTTACTTATTACGTTCGCGAAAAGCAGCCGACCACATCGTTCACGAACTACAAATACGACGAGTCGATCTACAAGATCACGGTCACGGCAACTGATCAGTCTGATAAGACGATCAAGTGCGATGTGACCTACACCCAGATCGTCGATGCCAAAGGCAAGCCTATCCCCGAAAACGAGCAAAGTGCGGTCCCCTACGTTCCAGATAGGGACGAGGCCACTGGCAAGGAACAGAGCGTTCCGGTCTTCACCAACACCTACTCCACCTCTTTGCCCCTTTCTGGTATGTCGGGCGTCACTCTGACGTACCTTGCCGGTGCGGCGGTGCTTTGCGCTGCTGCGGCCTGGATGCACATTCGTCGCAAGGCGAATGCGAAGGGAGGCGAGCGTCGTGAATAAGAAAGTTTGCTCCTTCCCGATCTTGTTTGCGCTGCTTGCCCTCCTGATCGGCACCTGCGCGGTTGTGTTCCCCGCTTCCGCGCAGGCCGCGCCGACCTCGACCGGTTCCATCACGGTGAGCGGCACCGTGGCGAGCAGATACGACGCCTACCAGATCTTTAGCGCCAACGTCGTCGACGGCGACAGCGACGCCAAGATCGCCACCGACCTCGCCTGGGCAAGCGCCGCCGTGCGCGACGCCGCGCTGCCTGTGTTGCACAGCGCCGGCATGCCCAATTCCCAGACCACCGCGCAGGAAGCTGCCGAGTGGCTCAACACCGATTCCCACCTTACGAGCGCGCTGAGCGCACAGCTCGCTCGTTCCCTCCAGAGCTCTGGCGCCGAGCCCGTGGCCCTTAACGCGGGCACGACGGCCGAGCTGCCCTGCGGCTACTGGCTCATCGTCGCTAAAGACGAAGCCATCTCCCAGAACGAGGCCGGCACCGCGCCGGTCATGGCCCTGGTCGGCGGCAGCGCCGTCACCGTCAAGCCCAAGGCGGCGACGCCCAAGGTGGTCAAGCACGTGCTGGAGGACAGCACCGCCGCCTGGCGGAAGGCCGCCGACGCCACGGTCGCCGACGACCTGTACTGGCGCCTCTCGGCCACGGTCCCGGCGGGCCTCACGGCCTACGACACCTATACGGTGCAGTTCGTCGACACCATGAGCGCGGGGCTCGACCCCTCCAAGGTGGCCGCGAGCATGCGCGTGTACGTGGCGGCGGGCGCGGACGGCGGCTTTGACGCCGTCTCGGTCGGCAATGACGGCCGCGCCGGCACCGAGCCCGCGAAGGGCTGGACCGATATCACGGCCCAGTGCGCCACCAAGGTGGCGGCGGACGGAACCTTCGCCGTGCGCACCGGCGACCTCATCGCCGCGCTCGGCGGGGCTGACGCCTTCGCCGCGGGTGCCCGCGTGGTCGCCGTGTACAATGCGCCGCTCTCCGGCGGCTGCAACCACGGTATTACCAAGGGCAACCCCAACGAGGTCTACCTGCGCTACCCGCGCTCTCCCTTTGCCGACCAGTCCGGCGACGCCGGCTTCACCAGCACGCCGAGCGATGACGCGTGCGCCTACACCTGGGATCTCGCGCTCACCAAGCGCGGCAGCGACGGCGACAAGCCGCTTGCCGGGGCGGTCCTGAGCATCGCCGACGACCGCGGCCGCACGCTGTCGGCCGACGGTACGTGGGATGCGGAGGGCAAGGCCACCGTCACCACGGGCGAGGACGGTCGCGTGACCGTCTCGGGCGTGGACTCGGGCAAGCTGGAGGTCTGCGAGCTCAAGGCGCCCAAGGGCTACACCGCCTTTGAGGGCACGCGCTCCGTGACGGTCAAGGCCGAGGGCCTGGACGTCGACCAGGTGGCCGCCGCCAAGCCAAAACTCACCATCACGGCCGAGTCGCCCCTGCGCGCCGACAGCGCGGATGGGTCGACGGGCAGCCTGGAGGCGTCGCTCATCAACACGCCCACCGGCACACCCCCTAGCATTATCACCGGAGGCTTTATGCCCTCGACTGGCGATATGGCAATGTACGCCGCGGCCGCCGCAGCGGTCGCCGGAGCCGCGCTCATCGTGGTCGCGCTCCTGGTCAAGCGGGGAGGTGGCAGCCATAAAGAGTAGCTGGCAGCCCCACAGAGAGCGGGGCGAGACGTAGCGAAGCAGATGCTAAGACACAGACAGATGATGACCGATCGAATGAGAATCAAACGGAAAACGGAGGAAAAGAAGATGGGCATGAGCAAGAACATCGCACGCTTGGCAGTGACAGCAGGCCTCACCGCAGCCCTGAGCTTCGGCGGAGTTATGGCCCCGGTGACCATGGCGTTTGCTGATGGCACGCCAACGGTGGCTCCGGATGGCAATGTAAAGATTGACGAGAAGACCTATAAGGACACAACCTTTAAGGGTATCCAGATTTTCAAGGCAAAGGTTACGCAGGATAAGAAGAGCAATGGAAGCTGGGATGAGTCGGGCGACAAGACGCTCTCTGATATTGAGTGGGCAGGTGGAGAAAGCGGTTCCGTGAAGAACGCAGTGATTCATGCGTTTGATGGTGTTGCAACAAGCTCTAAACCTACCGGTTTACCTGCTGGCGATTCTGCTCAGGCATGGGCCGAGTTCATCAATAAACATGCTTCTGAAGTAGTGGACAACAACGTTAATGCTGGAACTGTGCTCGATATGATCGCCAGGGCGCTGGAGGGCGCCAATATCGCTGAAGGGCAGAATGGCTGGCAGACGAGCGATAACGGCGCTTTCAATACCCTGAAGACTGGCTACTGGCTCTTTGTGACTAAGAGTGTCAAAACAGATTCCACCAATCAAAACACGGACACTTTCACTTCGCCAATCTTCACCATCGTCGGTGGCGCAGATGTAACGGTGGAGCCTAAGAAGGACGTCCCCAAAGTGACCAAGGCCGTCAAGGATGACGCAACGAATGGCACGTTTGGCGATAACGTGTTTGCGAACCCCAATATGTCAGCTGACTCGCGCATGGATCAGTTTATCAAGTACCAGCTTGCCGGTACGGTTGCGAACAACATTAACAACTACAGCGCCTATAGGTACATCTTCAAGGATCAGCTTCCTAAATCCATGACGCCCATGTTCACTGATGAGGCCAACAGCACGACCCCCGCTGTGACAGTTAAGATTGACAACAGGAAGGTCGTTGATGGCTACACTGCAACCCTTGATGAAGACAACGTGCTCAAGGTCGACTTCACTGACCTCAAGACTTGCAAAGGCGAGAATAATTCCGCCATCGCCGTCACCGGCAACTCCACTGTGACTGTTGAGTACCAGGCCAAGCTTGATTCTGCAAAGATCTTTGTAGGCGGTAAGATTGATGAACAGTTCGATGGCTTGGTGGGTAAACCCCAGGAGAATACAGTTACGTTGACCTATTCCAACAATCCGCATGACAACGGCGGTTTCGGTACCACGGTCACGCATTCTGCCTACGACTACACCTATGGTATCGATGTAACCAAGGTTGGCTCAGAGACTGGCAATCCGCCTCTCGCCGATGTTGTGTTCACGCTGCAAGAGCAGGGTGATGCTGACGACATCTTTATTATGGCAAACGGCACCAAGACGAAGGATAGCGAGCAGGCCAAACTGACGACCGACGCATACGGCAAGATTAACGTTGTCGGCCTTGATGAGGGCACCTACATCCTTAAAGAGGTCACCCCGGCGCCCGGTTACAATAACTCTGCAGCAAATGGCGTTACTTTCACTATCAAGAGTACGTTCGATCAAACAAGTAAGAATGTGAAGCTTGATACTTCCACCATTGATGCTGGCAACGATGTTGTCATGGGCGGCACCGCAACGGCCGGGGCCGGCAAGCTCAGCTTCACCATTGTCGACCAGAAGGGCACCGGCCTCCCCCTCACCGGTCTTAACGGCGTGACCTTCACCTGGATCGCTGGTGGCGCGGTGCTCGTCATCGGCGTGGCGCACCTCATCCGCAGCCGTAAGCAGGCTGAGGAGTCCGAGCAGGAGTAACGCTCGCTCACCCATCCCTTTGGCAGGTGGGATGCGATGGCCATGAGACTTGCGGACACTTTTCTCGTCCATCCACGTTCTTGCTTTGCCATTCTCTTTTCGGGGCAGACTCCGCACTGGAGTCTGCCCCGTTTTTTTGGACAACGCAGGCAGCCTCCACCGTCCGATGCGGGTACGTTCGTCATCGCGTTTCTTGACTCGTATGAGGTTCGGATTAAGGTCCGTAGGCGCACGCGCGGTGCGGACGGTAGAAGGCATTTGCGCCGCAACAAGCGCAAATAAGAATGCCCGGGGTTAGAGGCCCGGGCATTTAACAAAACCAGAAAACTAGGCCGCCCGCGCTCTCGTACACTTACGCGGGGTGCGTCGTTTTCTATTGACATTGTATCCCGAATCGCCCAGCCGATTCGGGACATTTTGAAAACGCAAATGCTGGCTTATGCACGAAAAGAATCTCGTTAATTCCAAAAATAATGTATAATTCCTATTTAAACTGGAATCAAACGAAAACGATGGAAATGAACGAAGCGCTAATCTACTTACAAGAAGCACTAGGCCTCTCTGCCAAGACCAAAAATTGGCCTGGATCCGCACGCTTGCCGCTGCATCTGCGGGCGATTGAGGTCCGCGCTGTTTACGCAAACGGTTTTTCGTTTTTGCTTGCAAGTTTGCCTACTGGCGTCGGACTTCCCGAGGTTAAGAGAGTCTATAGTCAGCTAGCCTTGCGCGCGGAGACTCCTGTTGTCGTTTCGTTTCCTGATGCCGATGCACGTCAGCGCAAAGCATTGGTCGCACAAGGGATTCCGTTTGTCTGCCCCGGTAGACAGGCTTTTCTTCCATTTATGGGCACAGCTTGCACGGAGAGGGGCGGTGCCCGGTCTCGCAATCACGCGTCCAAGATGTCACCCAACGCACAGGCTGCCGCAATCTGGGGAGCAGCCCAGGAGCCATATCGTCCCTATGACCTTTGTCGTGCGCTTGGGATCTCGGCAAGCCGTGCGAGTGAGGCCATAACCGAGCTTGTCGACAGGGGACTCGCGAGGCGCGAGCGTTGCGAGCGACGTGTCGTCGTGTTCCCTGTTGCCGTTGACCTTCTGCTCAGCGAACACATGGCACAGCTCTCCTCGCCTGTCTCGAAGGTCTTTTTTGCAAGGAAGACGCCGCAGATCGACTATCTTGTTGACGCCGGGGAGACGGCGCTCGCTGCGCGTTCGATGCTCGCTGCACCGGGCATGGAACAAAAGGCCGTCTTAAGAAGTGCATGGCGTCAACTGAGCGACCTCGAAGTCGCAGACGGGGAGTTGCCGGATAACGAAACGGCGATGGTTCAAGTGTGGCGCTATGCGCCCGTGTTTGCCGGCTCCTCCCGCGTCGACGACATTTCGCTTGCGCTATCTTTGGCGGCAATCGACGATGAGCGAATTCAGCTCGAAGTCGATCGCATGTTTGGAAAGGAATATCCATGGCAAGAAGCGCTGTAGAAGGCCTCCAGGAATTTCAGCAGCATATGCAAGAAGCTGCAGGATCGTATGCCCTTA
Organism: Collinsella aerofaciens; assembly: GCF_039062365.1. GTDB lineage: Bacteria > Actinomycetota > Coriobacteriia > Coriobacteriales > Coriobacteriaceae > Collinsella. The sequence goes on along the minus strand of NZ_JBCJBI010000004.1, from coordinate 30,470 downwards.
TCGGCGGCACGGCATGCGACATTCTGCTCGCGGAGGCGGGGCTTTCGTTCAGGGCGACTCACGATTTTGATGTGGTAATTGTCGCCGATGACCGGTTGCCTCAGACGGCAGAAGCTATATGGACTTTGGTGCGTGATGGCGGTTACCGCTGCGGCTGGGGCGAAGGCAAAGGCTCATGTTTTTATCGGTTTACAGAGCCTAAGAGGCCGGGTTACCCCCATATGATCGAACTCTTCGCGAAGTGCCCCGACTTTCTAAAGGGTCGTGAGGGGATTGATGTGGCGCCAATTCACGTTGATGAAAACATAAGCAGTCTGTCGGCAATTTTGTTGGACGATGCTTACTACAGCTTGTTCCTTCAGGGAATTCGGACCGTAGGCGGCGTTTCGGTCCTGGGTACGGAATACATTGTCCCGTTCAAAGCGAAGGCGTATCTCGACCTAAAAGCTAGAAGGGAAGCGGGGGAGAACGTTGATTCGAGGAAGGTAAAAAAGCATAAACGCGATGCGCTGAGACTTGCTCAGCTGCTCGGCGAGTCGGAAGGTGTCGACCTGGGCGGAGAACTGAAGGACGATATGCTTGCGTTTGTCAAAGATTGTGAGGTGGGCGACGTCAATCTGAAACAGATTGGGGTTGCGGGCGTAACGATGGCGCAGTTGCTCGAGACGATGAAAGCAACATATGGCTTGATTGGTTGAGTGGGGTTACGTGGCCCGGACGGTGCAGCCAAGCTGCGTTGTCCGGCGCATGAGCTCGCTAATCGGCTATTATTTGTTTAGACAACTTGAGTTGCAGAGGAGTGACTGGCGATGGTGCAGGGCGCCAAACATATGAAGAGCAATAACGCCGCGGCCAACGGTGGCTCAAGCCCTCAGTCCAAACCTCAACCAAAGCCCAAGCGTCGCCGCAAACGACTGCCGCGCTGGGCCGACCGGCTTATCACCATCGTCATCATCCTTATCGGCGTGGGCCTTATGACCTGGCCGTGGATCTTGGACCGGCTCGAGGCCTCGGGCGTGTTCAACCAGATCAGCACCGTGTCCAGCACCGTGGACGCTCTGTCGGAAGAGGAGCGCGAGCGCATTCTGCTTCAGGCGCGCTCCTATAACGAGCAACTTGCCGGCGAGGCCACCGAGCTTCCCGCCGACCAGATCGACCCCTACGCCCAGCAGCTCATCTTTGACCGCGACCCCATGATGAGCTGGGTCGAGATCCCCTCCATCGACGTGAGCATGCCCATCTACCACGGCACGAGCGAAGAAGTCCTTATGGCGGGCGTCGGCCACCTGGAGGGCACGAGCCTGCCGGTGGGCGGCATCTCGACGCATTGCGTGCTCACCGCGCACTCGGGCATGCGCAACCTGAGCATGTTCGACGACATCCACTCGCTGGAGCCCGGCGACCTGGTGCTGCTGCACACCATGAACAAGACGCTCGCCTACAAGATGGTGGACTCCGAGGTCGTGCTGCCCGAGGAGATGGAGTCGCTGACCATCGAGCCCGGCGCCGACAAAGTGACGCTCGTCACCTGCACGCCCTATGGCGTGAACGACCATCGCCTGCTGGTGCATTGCGTGCGCACCAAGTACAACAAGAAGGACGTCGACAAGCAAAAGTCGCTGGCCGGCCGCCACTGGGGCAAGCGCGAGTTCGCCGTGCTCATCGTGGTCGTAGCCATTGTGCTGTTGCTGCTGGACATCGTGATCCACGCGGTCCGCAAGCGCCGCAAGGCCAAGGCCTCGGCATAAGACATTCTTTAGAACCACCACAATGGGGACAGGCGCCTTTGTGGTGGTCGGGGCTTCCAAACCATCACAACATTCGATGAAAATCGCGATTTTGGCGAAAAGCGTCGAATGTTGTGATGGTTTTCGTTGTGGGCGAGACGGTTTTCGCTATGGACGGTGCGGTTTCGCTGCAGAATCGCCAGCCCGCCGCCTGCCAACCGCCGCCCTCGTTACGTTTTCGCTGCATTTGGGTAAAGTGCCTGCTCCAAGCCGGCGTTGCCCTGTATACTAGAGCGGTTTAACTGTTATGCGGAAGGGAGCGCCTATGGCACTCAGCGAGAAAGACGTGCGCGGCATCGCCGAGTACGCAAAGATCGCACTGACCGATGACGAGCTCACCCAGATGACGTCCTACATGAATGATGCCGTCCAGATGCTCGAGCCCGTCCTGCAATATGACTTACCCGACGTGGAGCCCACGTTCCATCCCATCGGAAGCCTGTCCAACGTGATGGGCGACGACCTGCGCGAGCCCGAGCGCGACCTGCCGCTCGACGTCGCGCTCGAAAACGCCGGCAGCGCGCGCGACCGCTACTTCCGCGTGCCGTCCATTTTAGGAGAGGGGGAGAGCGAGTAATGGCGCAGAGCTTCGATTCCCTAACCGCCGCCCAGATCGCCGCGGGCGTTGTCGCCGGCGACTTTACCGCTACCGAGGTGGCCCAGGCCTCCCTTGCCGCCATCGAGGCGCGCGAGGGCGGGGTCCAGGCATTCCTGCAGGTGTCGCCCGAGCTTGCGCTCGAGGCCGCTGCGCGCGTGGATGCCGACCGCGCTGCAGGCAAGCCGCTGCCCCCGCTCGCGGGCGTGCCGCTGGCCATCAAGGACAACATGAACCTCGTGGGTACGCGCACCACCTGCGCTTCCCGCATGCTCGAGAACTACCAGAGCGTCTACACCGCTACCTGCGTCCAGCGCATGCTCGATGCCGGCTGCCTGCCCATGGGCAAGGCTAACATGGACGAGTTTGCCTTTGGCAGCTCCACCGAGAGCTCGGCGTTCCACCGCACCAACAACCCTTGGGATACCGAGCGCGTGCCCGGTGGCTCTTCGGGCGGTTCCGCTGCTGCCGTTGCCGCGGGCGAGGTTGCGCTCTCGCTGGGCTCGGACACCGGCGGCTCCATTCGCCAGCCGGCGTCGCTGTGCGGCGTGGTGGGCTTTAAGCCCACGTATGGCGCCGTGAGCCGTTACGGCGTGGTTGCCTTTGGCTCGTCGCTCGACCAGGTGGGCCCCTTTGGCCGCACGGTCGAGGATGTCGCGCTGGCCATGAACGCGCTCACCGGTGCGGGCCACGATCCGTATGACTGCACCAGTCAGGATTGCGCCGTCGACTTTACCGAGCATCTCAACGACAGCATCGAGGGCAAGCGCGTGGGCATCATCCCCGCGTTTATGGAGGCCGAGGGCCTGACGCCCGAGGTCAAGGTCGCTGTTGAGCGCGCCGCTCAGGAGCTGCAGAACCAGGGCGCCGAGCTCGTGGAGGTCGACCTGCCGCACCTGGACGCCGCCATCGCCGCCTACTACGTTATCGGCCCGGCCGAGGCGTTCTCAAACCTGGCCCGTTTTGACGGCATTCGCTACGGCTACCAGGAGGAAGGCTGCGCCAACCTGTCCGACCAGAGCTCGCTCAGCCGCGCCCACGGCTTTGGTGCCGAGGCCAAGCGCCGTCAGATGCTCGGCGCCTACCTGCTGAGCTCGGGCGTGTACGACAAGTACTACTACGCCGCGCAAAAGGCCCGCACGCTCATCACGCAGGACTACGACGCTGCGTATGCCAAGGTGGACACCATCCTCATGCCCGCCTCGCCGCGCACGGCTTTTAAGTTTGGCGAGATCAGCGACCCCACGCAGATGTATCTTTCGGACCTGTACACCATTTCGCTCAACATTTGCGGCAACGGTGGTATCTCGGTGCCGCTGGGCCTGGGCGAGGATACTCAGCTGCCCGTTTCTGCCCAGCTGGTGGGTCCGGCCTTTAAGGACCGTCAGCTGCTCACGTTTGCCCGCGCCCTGGAGCGCGGCTTTGCCGATGCCGCCACGGGTGCGCCCGCGCTTTCTGTCGCGCCCGATTTTGCCGGGAAGGGAGGCGAGCTGTAATGAAGGAGCTTTCCGAGGTCCTGCAGGATTGGGAGGCCGTGATCGGTCTGGAGATCCATACCGAGCTCACCGCACTCGATACCAAGATGTTCTGCAACTGCAAGCTCAGCCACGATGACGAGCCCAACGCCAACGTGTGCCCGGTGTGCCTGGGCCTGCCCGGCGCCCTTCCGGTGCCCAACAAGCGCGCCATCGAGAGCATCGTCAAGGCCGGCCTCGCCACCAACTGCGAGATCCAGCGCCACTCGATGTTCTACCGCAAGCACTACTTCTATCCCGACATGGCCAAGAACTTCCAGACCACGCAGGGTCCGGTCGCCTTTGCCATGTACGGTCACCTGGACCTGGACGTGACCGGTCGCGGTGCCGCTGAGCGCCCCGATTGCGCGTTTGGTGAGGCCGAGGCCCAGAGCCTGGCGAGCGCCTCGGCCAACGCCGAGGGCCTGTCCACGTCCATGACGTCGACCATGCGCGAAGGCAATCAGCGCGCCGGCCACCTGGCCAGCTATGACGCGTCCAGCCTGCAGATGCCCGAGCGTCGCGAGGATGGTTCCTACACGGTGCCCATCCGCATCCTGCGCATCCACATGGAGGAGGACGCCGCCAAGATGGTCCACGTGGGCGGCGCTGAAGGCCGCATTACCGCCGCGGCCGAGTCGCTCGTCGACTACAACCGCTGCGGCACGCCTTTGATTGAGCTCGTGACTGAGCCCGACTTGCGTACGCCCGAGGAAGCGCGCCTGTTTATGGAAAAGCTCCGTCGCATTTTTGTGACGCTGGGCATTTCCGACTGCTCCATGGAGAAGGGCTCCATGCGCTGCGACGGTAACGTGTCGCTGCGCCGCCGCGGCGAGACCAAGCTGGGCACCAAGACCGAGCTCAAGAACCTCAACTCGTTTAAGAGCCTGCATGACGGCCTTGCCTACGAGATTTGCCGCCAGGCCGAGGTGCTCGAGGAGGGCGGCATCATCTATCAGGAGACCCGTCACTGGGAGCCCAGCCGCAAGCGCACCGTGGTCATGCGTGTGAAGGAAACGGCCGACGACTACCGTCTGTTCCCCGATCCCGACTTGGCGCCGTTCGACCTGGACGACGAGTTTATCGACCGTTGCCGTGGCGAGATTTCCGAGCTGCCCGATGCCAAGCGTGCCCGTTTTGAGGCCGACTTTGGCATTAAGACGGCCGACGCCGAGCAGATTGCCGGCGACCCCGAGTTTGCCGACTTCTTTGAGGCCGCCGCTACCGGAATGGCTGGCAAGGAGGCCCAGACGGTTGCAAACTTGCTGGTGAACGAGATGATTGCCTACCTTAAGGGCGCAGGCGTGTCGCTCGCCGAGTCCGGCATCGTGCCGGCTCAGGTGGCCGCTCTTGCCAAGCTGCTGGCGACCGATGCCATCAGCTCCAACCAAGCGCACGAGGTCTTTGAGGCCATGGCCCAGACTGGCGACGACCCCAACAAGATCGTCGACGAGCGTGGTATGCGTCAGGTGAGCGATGCCGGCGCGCTACAGCCGATCGTGGACGAGGTGCTGGCAAACTGTGCCGAGCAGGCGCAGCAGTATCGTGACGGCAACCAGAAGGTCATCGGTTTTTTGGTGGGCCAGTGCATGAAGGCGAGTCGCGGCAAGGGCAATCCGAAGCTCTTCAACGAGTTGCTGAGAACGTCGCTCTCGTAAACGGGAACCGAGGGGCCGGGCGCAGGGCCTTGCCTCTCAATTTCGGACAGTCCTGACTCACGACGGAGGCGCCACTGGCGCCTCCTGTTCGTGCGGAACTCATTGAGAGGCAAGGCCCTGCGCCCGGCCCCTCGGTTCCGTGACGACTCGGCCGTTCGGGTCAGGTGGGCTGAATGGAATAGAGCGAATGGGCGCGCCGTCGGCACGCCCATTTTTTGTGCGGGTGACAAAGAGACTGTCCCTTTGTCACATTTTTTCGGAGCTGTGGAAATCGAAGGTGAATGGTTTTCCAGAGAAGTGAACGACCTTATTTGGACCCCTGAAGCATCGACACTTTTGGAGCCCTGTTTCCTGCGGTTTTGTCTAGTTTTTCCTGCGGTTTTGCTGGCGAAAAATGCGGATGCTTCGGGGGTCCGATTTTACTCGTTCACTTCTCGGGAAAACCATTCACCTTCAATCTACTGAGAGGGAAGATCTCCTCTTTGGCGCTATAGATGCGCATCGCGGCAGGAGGATTGTCGAAAGTCGGCTGGTCTGCGCCCCAAGATTTCCAAAAAGTTAACCTTTGTTGACCTCAATAGTTAGATACACTAAACTATTTTCCAAAAGTGTGCCCGAGCAAACTTATTTACTCGGGTACTGAGGCACCGTGCCGCGTCCGATGCGGCAAAAGGGAGAAGCAACATGAAGAAGTCGACGTTTAACACTCTGCTTGTCGGTGGCGGTTTTCTGCTTGGCACGGCTGGCATCAAGCTGCTCACCAGCGCTCCGGTAAAGAATGCCTGCGTGCAGGGCATCGCGTGCGGCATGCGCGTCAAGAACTGCTACCAGGACATGGTCGAGCAGGCCAAGGCCGAGGTCGACGACATGGTTGCCGAGGCTGCTTACATCACCCAGAGCGAGGCCGCCGCGGACAACGCAGCCGAGTAGCGCTCCCAGGCACAAACTATGAGATTCTCGATTATTAGCGAGATCCCCGGCAGGACCCGCCTTCAATTGGCGGGTCCTGTGCCAGAGAGCGATCTCGATGCACTTCTTAAGCTCAGCGGCGATATCGACGGCGTGCACAAGGTGCGCGTTTATGGCTGTATTGGCCAGATGGCGCTCGAATATGACGAGCGGTGTCGTGCGGGCGTGCTCGACGCCTTGGGTGCGCTCGATGCCCAGGCCATTGCCGACGCAAAGACGGGTTACGTGATGCAGCTTGAGCCGCGCAAGCACAAGCTCGTCATGGATCTTGCCACACTTATCGGCGCCCACTACGCGCGCCGCTGGTTCTTGCCGACGCCTCTGCGTGCGGTGTTCGTTGTGGCCGGTTACATGGCATTTTTGCGCGCTGCCCTCCGTGAGCTCGCGCAGCCTCGCCTGACCGTTCCCGTGCTCGACGCTTCGGCCATCGGTATCTCGTTCGTCAAACGTGATGTCGACACCGCGGGGCAGACGATGTTCCTGCTCAACGTGGGCGAGCTACTCGAGGACTACACCCGCGCCATGAGCGAAAACGAGCTCATCAACTCGCTGCTCGATGTGCCCGATAAGGCGCAAAAAGTGGTCGGTGACACCGAAGTAAGTGTTGCCGCCACCGAGCTCGAACCCGGCGATCTGGTCGCCGTACGCACTGGCATGTCCATCTGCATCGACGGTGTTGTCGAGCAGGGAAGCGCTATGGTCAACCAGGCGACCCTGACCGGCGAGCTGCTGGCCGTCGAGCGCAGCGTGGGCGACGACGTGTTCGCCGGTACCGTCGTGGAAGACGGCAGCATCTTGGTGCGCGTGCACGCCAATACGGCCCAGACCAAGCTCCGCTCGATCGTCTCGCTCGTGCAGGCGGCCGACTCGCTCAAGTCCGAGGGCCAGTCGCACATGGAAAACCTTGCCAACAAGATCGTCCCGTGGAACTTCCTGCTCGCGGGCCTGGTTGCGCTTACCACCCGCAGCCTCATCAAGACCTCAGCGGCGCTGATGGTCGACTACTCGTGCGCACTCAAGCTCACGGGCTCCGTCGCCGTCATGACTGCTATGAGCGATGCTGCCAAGATGGGCGTCATGGTCAAGGGTGCGAAGTACTTTGAGTCGTTTGCCAAGGCCGATACCATTGTGTTTGATAAGACCGGCACGCTCACCGAGGCGCAGCCGCGTCTTGCCTGCGTGCTCACCACCGATGGCTGGAGCGAGGACGAGGTCCTGCGCTTTGCCGCCTGCTTGGAGGAGCATTTCCCACATCCGGTGGCGCGTGCCGTGGTCAACGCTGCTCGCGAGCGCGGGCTCGAGCACCGCGAGCGCCATGCCGCCGTCGAGTACATCGTGGCGCACGGCATCGCTTCGTCCATCGAGGGGCGTCGCGCCATCATCGGTTCCGCGCACTTTGTATTTGAGGACGAGGGTGCGCAGCTCGAGTCCGACATTAAGGAGCAAATCGAGCTCCAGATGCAGGGTCTGTCGCCGCTGTATCTGGCGGTCGATGGCAAGGTCGTCGGCGTGCTCGGTATCGAGGATCCGCTCAAGCCTGGGGTCTGCGAGGCCATCGCCGACCTGCACGCGTTGGGCGTCAAACATGTCGTTATGCTCACGGGCGACTCCGAGCGCACGGCCGAGCGCATTGCGCGAGAGGCAGGGGTCGACGAGTTTAAGGCCGAACTGCTGCCCGAGGACAAGTACGCCTATGTGGAGCGCATTAAGAGCGAGGGGCGCCATGTTGCCATGGTGGGCGACGGCGTTAACGATTCGCCGGCACTCGGTTTGGCTGACGTGGGCCTGGCGATGGGTGGCGGAAGCGACATCGCCAAGGAGGTCGCCGACATCATCCTGACCGACACGGATCTGGCCGCGATCGTTCGCCTGCGCCGCATGAGCCAGGGCCTCGTTGATCGTCTGACGAGTTCCTATTCTAAGGTGATGCTCACTAACTCAGCGCTCCTGGCGCTGGGCATTACCGGCGCGATTACCCCGCAGGCGTCATCGCTGCTGCACAACGGCTCAACGATCGCCTACAGCCTTAGCAACGCGAAGGCGTACCTGCGCTAGCGTTTTCGCTTGAGTTTATGGCCTGCATTCGGACGGTGTTGCATCCGCCAGAATGCAGGCCTTTTGCGTTTGACCATGTGCTAGCAGCAATATATAGTGATGCTAGCAGAGATAGCAGGAGTCGAAGGTGAGGTTGAGATGGGTGCTGTTGGCGGCATGGCGCAGGTGAACGTTCGCGTTGATCGTCAGGTCAAGGACCATGCGGAGGAAGCGTTGCAGCTTTCGGGCGCCTCGCTGCCCGAGCTTATCAAAAAGGTCGTAGCGAAGGTTGCACAGGGCGGCGGTTCGTGCGAAGAGGTGTTGTCGGCCGTTGACGACCAACTGTCTAGTGCTGGTGACACCTCGCCGTTCGCCGCATCATGGGCGGCGGCGGATCAGCTTTACGCGGACCTGGGCATCGCTGCGTCGCCTGTATCCGACGATCGCGGTTGGGACACAATCTATTCCGAAGCCATGGACGAGCGCTATCGCCAAAAGGGGATGATCCTGTGAGCGGGGCTCCCATCAAAATAATGGTGGATGCCAACGTATGGGTTGATTCGTTTTGCGCCGACCATGCCGAGTCGCTTGCCGCGCGTGCGTTTATTGGGCAGGCGGCGGAGACGGGGGCGTTGCTGTTCTTTCCGGTGCATATTGCTAAGGACGTGCTGTACGTTGTCCAACACGAGCTGAAGCGTAGCGTTCTTGCCAGCGGGGGAGTGCTCGAAGAGGCATCTGCCCGTGCAATTGGCGATGCGGCGTTGGCGTTTGTTCGGAACATGACCGAAAACGCCACGGCCGTGGGTGCAGATGCGTCGGACCTTTGGCTGGCCGACAAATATTTGACGCTCCATCGCGATTACGAGGACAACCTGGTACTCGCTGCATGCAAACGCGCCCAGGTCGATTACTTAGTGACCAACGATCGCAAGCTGCTCGAACATGCCGATCTTGCAGCAAAGACCCCGCGCCAAATGATGCCGATACTTGCTTTAGCCGAACGCGGCGGCGCGGCTATCGGTTGACGCGAACTGTTTGCGGGCCTCTTGGACGACGATGCGCCAAGGGGCCCGCGTCTGCTATTTACAAAAGCTCGGCCTTGATGGCGGGACTTTCTGCGAGCTGCTCGGCTGCCTTTTCTTCGGAGCTGTCGAGTGCTGCCAGACTGCGGTAGACCCACTCGTTGACCTGGGTGTTCTTGACGCCTGCGGTCTGCATAAGGGCGCCTACCTCGCGGATTGCTGCGAACAGATCGGCTTTGGGACCCGCGAGCTCTATCTCGATGCCGTGGTAGGCGGCCACGCCGCGGTTCTCACTCACGTGGTCGATAAAGCCCTCGACGGTCTCAAGCTGCTGGGCGAGAGCTGCATCATCGTCAGCGTCCAGCACGACGAGTGCGTTCGATACCGTGAGGGCGGGATGTCCGCAGGGGACAAAGCCTTCGATGACATCCATAGCTTCGGTAATGGTTGAGCCCAGGCCTGCGAGGGCATTGATGAGTTGCTGTTTGGTATCCATAACGGTCCTTTCGACGGGTCAATTTTGCATGGCGAAAATATACGTGACGCGATCGGTAGCAAAAGTGCGAAGTGTGGTGCACATTAGGGTCTTCACAGCTCGTGCATAGAGCAGCTGTCTACCTTTAGAACGTGGTAAGATAGCTATCCACGAGCGGGGTTCACCCCGCGTGTTCCTTGAAAAGTCGACGGTTATCGGGTGTTTGTAGGCCCGATGCCATCCAGACTTTCCCGACATTCGGGGGCGACTGGTTTCGACACGATAGCTCTGAGAGAGGAAGCAAGCCGAGGTCTCCTCGCCTCGTTAAACAGGGGTACCGTCAAATTGAATTGACAACAACTCTTCTTTTGAGCCTATGGCTCTCGCTGCTTAGTTTATAGCGGCGCGTCAACCCGGTGATTTCCCCGACACCGGCGCGACGTCATTTTAGGGGAATGCTCCTGCGCACGTAATCGGTATGGCGCAGGCTAAGACCGAACCGGTTAGGACGCTGCGAGCGTGTCGCTGTGCGCAAGGCGTCCGAGACTAAACCAGCGACTGAGCTTGGAGATGCCAATCAGGGGGCTTTCGTGGACCGGAGTTCGATTCTCCGCGCCTCCACCATAAGTAACAGGCAGGTAGATATTCGTATCTACCTGCCTTTTTATTTCTAGTCCGTACCGCGGAGAATCGAACTCTATGCAGGGCGCGGGCGTAAAAAAAACGCGTAAGCGTTTTTAGCCCGCGGGCGAGGACGCCGGCAGGCGGCCGAAGCCGGTGCGTATTTGCGTAGCAAATACGCGGATTCTCCGCGCAAAGCCCCAACCCAAAACAGATGCGATGTTTATCGAATCTCAGCCGGCCATGCGCCGCATCAACGGATCCCCCTACCCGCGGAGAATCGAACTCTATGCAGGGCGCGGGCGTAAAGAAAACGCCTTGGCAACGCAGACCGGGACACGCTTTCCCGATGGCAGCCCAGGCGGAAAGTACGTCCCGGAATCCGCGCTCAGACTGGGACGTAGTTTCCGGATGGCACATCAAGCGGAAACCGCATCCCGGAATCTAAGCTCGAAATGGGATTCATTTTCCGGATGGCGGGCTCAGCGGAAAATGCGACCCGGAATTTGCTCTGAGAACGGGACACACTTTCCGCTTCACCTGCCGCCTCAAAAAACCTGCGCGCTCGCCATCTCAAAACTGGGTAGAAGAAAGCCAAAACGCAATCGCAGGAGGTCAATATGACTGCAGAAGATAAGGCAAAGAACGCCGGCAAGGTCGCGCTCGTCTTGGAGGGTGGTAGTTTTCGCGGGCAGTTTACCGCGGGCGTGCTCGACGTTCTCATGGAGGCTGGCGTTGAGATTCCGGCTGTCTACGGTGTATCGGCCGGCGCCCTCAACGGCGTGAACTACAAGTCGCACCAGATCGGCCGTGCCAACCGCATCAACCTGGCTTTCTGCAGCGACAGCCGCTTCATGGGCGCCGCATCGTTTGCGTCCACGGGCTCCATTGTGGGTTACGACTTTATCTTCAACGATGTCCAGGACCGTCTGGATCCCTTTGACAACGAGACGTTCGACGCAAGCCCCATCGAGATGTACGCCGTCGCTACGGACATGCTCTTTGGAACCGCCACGTACCTTCCGGTCAAAAGCGCCGTACTTGACCTCGATGCCGTGCGCGCATCGACGTCGCTGCCGCTGGTGACGCCGCCGGTCGAGATTGACGGGCACAAATACGTCGACGGTGGCGTAGCCGATTCGATCCCCATCGAGCATGTGCTGGAGGAGGCGGGCTTCGACCGTGCGGTCGTCATCGTCACGCAGGACCGCTCGTACGAGAAAAAGCCTTACGAGTTTATGCCTGCCGCGCGCGCCCGCTATGCCGACTACCCCTATCTGCTCGAGGCTATCGAGACGCGCCACGACCGCTATAACATCCAGCGCATGCATCTATGGAAGTATGAGCGCGAGGGCCGTGCGCTGGTCGTTGCTCCGCAAAAGCCGGTCGAGGTCGGCCACGTTGAGCACGATCCGGCAAAGCTCCTCGACCTGTATATTCAGGGCCGCCAGGAGGCAAAGCGATTGCTGGGAGATATCGAGGCGTTTGTCGAGCGCTAGCGTCGCGAAGTCATGACCCATGGACGACATGTGCAGAAACTCTGGTCGGAACCAAAATACCTGTTGACTCGGGCGGCGAGCGGGGTAATATGGACGGGTTACTTGCAGAGCCCCGTGAATCTCTGTAACAACACGTACTGTACATGGAGGAGTCTAAGTGATTTCGAAATCGACTCACTACGCCAAGCAGGGCGAGGTCCAGCGCAACTGGGTTCTCGTCGACGCCGATGGTGCTGTCCTGGGCCGTCTTGCCACCCAGATCGCAATGATCCTGCGCGGTAAGAACAAGCCCCAGTTCACGCCCAACAGCGACTGCGGCGACTTCGTTGTCGTCATCAACGCCGATAAGGTCCAGCTTACCGGTAACAAGGCCGACACGAAGACCTATTATCGCCACAGCGGCTACAACGGCGGCCTCAAGGCTGAGAGCTTCCGCCAGGCTATGGAGAAGCATCCGGAGAAGGTCATCGAGCGCGCCGTTCGCGGCATGCTGCCCAAGACCACCCTCGGCCGTGCCCAGATGACCAAGCTTAAGGTCTACGCTGGTGCCGAGCATCCGCACGCTGCCCAGAACCCCACGAAGATTGAGCTGGAGGCTTAAAGATGGCTGAGAACACCGTTGTCTACCAGGGTACCGGCCGTCGTAAGAACGCCGTCGCCCGCGTCCGTCTCGTCCCCGGCACCGGCAAGGTGACCATCAACAAGCGTGACGCCGAGCAGTATTTCGGCCGTCATCAGCTCGTTGAGAACGCCCTTGCTCCCTTCAAGGTGACCGACACTGCCGGTCAGTTCGACGTTATCGCTCTGTGCGATGGCGGCGGCATCTCCGGTCAGTCCGGCGCTCTGCGCCTGGGCATCGCTCGCGCTCTTCTGAACGCTGGCGACTACCGTGCTGACCTCAAGAAGGCCGGTTTCCTTACGCGCGATGCTCGCGTGGTCGAGCGCAAGAAGTACGGCCTCAAGAAGGCCCGCCGCGCTCCCCAGTTCTCCAAGCGCTAAGGTTTTATCTCCTTTCGAGATACAATGTACAAGCGGGGCCTGCCGATTCCTCGGCGGGTCCCGCTTTTCTTTTTCGACTAGGGTGGGCGGTTGCATATCGCCTGCTAGGGAAGGAGCGATCCTATGCCCCAGAACATCTTCGGTACCGACGGCGTCCGTGGCGTCGCCAACGCCGATCTTTCGTGCGACCTCGCGTTTCGTCTGGGTCGCGCGGCGACCAAGTTTCTTGGTCCGGACATCTGCATCGGCCGTGACACGCGCCTTTCGGGCACCATGCTCGAGAGCGCTCTGACCGCCGGCATTATGGCCGAGGGCGGCCGTCCGCACTGCTGCGGCGTCATCCCCACGCCTGCCGTGGCGCTGCTCACTGTTCAGAACGAGCTCGACGGCGGCATCGTCATCTCCGCTTCGCATAATCCGCCAAAGTTCAACGGCATCAAGTTCTTTAGCCGCAAGGGCATGAAGCTTCCCGACGCGGTCGAGGAAGAGATCAGCGCCTGGGTCATGTCCGAGGAGGCCATGGCTGCCGATACGCTGCCGACCGGCGCCGGCGTGGGCCACATCATCAAGATGAAGGATGCCCGCAAGGCATATGTCGACCACGCCATCGATACACTTGATGGCCTGAGGCTCGACGGCCTGGTCGTTGCCGTCGACTGCGGCCACGGTGCTTCCTGCCAGACTACGCCCGCCGCGCTGCAGCGCCTGGGTGCCACGGTCCATGCCATCAACACCGATTACTGCGGCACGGACATTAACGTTGAGTGCGGCTCTACGCACCTCGAGCCCCTGCGCGAGCTCGTGCTGCGCACCCATGCTGACATCGGTCTGGCCCACGACGGCGACGCCGACCGCGTACTGTTCGTGGACAGCGAGGGCAATGAGATCGATGGTGACTACATCCTGGCTATCTGCGGTTCTGACCTTGCCGCTCGCGGCAAGCTCGCCAACTCCGAGATCGTCTCGACCGTCATGTGCAACCTGGGCTTCTCCATCGCTATGAAGGAGCAGGGCTTCGAGATGGTTCAGACCGCCGTGGGCGACCGCTACGTTCTGGAGCGCATGCTCGCGGACGGCGCCGTCATCGGCGGCGAGCAGTCCGGCCACATCATCTTCCTGGAGCACAACACCACCGGTGACGGCCTGGTGACGGCTCTGCAGCTGCTGGCCGTGCTCAAGCGCACCGGTCGTACCCTCACCGATCTTGCCGGCATCATGAAGAAGTACCCGCAGGTACTCGTCAACGTGCATTCCGACAACAAGGCTGGTCTGGACGATTGCCAGCCCATCTGGGATGCCGTCGCTGCTGCCGAGAAAGAGCTTGACGGCCGCGGCCGCATTCTGGTGCGCCCGAGCGGTACCGAGCCGCTGGTCCGCGTGATGGCTGAGGCCGAGACGCACGAGCTGACTCAGCGCGTTGTCGACGACATCGTCGAGGTTGTCAAGCGCGAACTTCCCTAATGGTCAAAAACGGGTGCCAAGTGGTAAACTGTTAAGGTTATTTTGGTTGATCGGTATGTCCGAGGGGGAGCATGTTCACTAAAGTCCTAAGGTCTTTTGGTATGCGTGGTCGAGTCCTTACGTTGGATGCTCCCATCTCGGGTGACGTCATTCCGCTCTCCGAGGTAAACGATCAGACGTTTGCCACCGGCCTTTTGGGCCAGGGCGTGGCGATTCAGCCCACCGGAACGCGCGTGATCGCGCCGGCTGATGCCAAGGTCGAGGCTATTTTTCCCACGGGACACGCCGTTGCGCTTAACACGGTCGATGGCTTGGACGTGCTCATCCACGTTGGTTTGGACACTGTTCAGCTCGAGGGCAAGCACTTTACCGTACATGCGCAAGTGGGTGACATCGTCCATAAGGGCGATGTGCTCATTGAGTTCGATCGCGAGGCAATTGCTGCCGAGGGCTACGATGTGACGGTTCCCATCTTGGTGTGCAACTCCGTTGAGTTCTCGAGCATCAAGGGCTCCGTTGGCGTGCATGTCGAAGAGATGGACCAGCTCATCGTTGCTCGCGAGCGCTAGCAAGTGCACGTGCCCATTAGTCTACAATTCAAACACGTTTACGGAGGGCGCCCTTGAAAGAGGACGCCCTCCGTGGCAAGATGGAATTTGTCCGAAGCTAAAAGGCTTTGGGTCACCGTGGACGGGCAGGGGCCTCGACGCGGTTAGACACGAGACACATACATTACGCGACCTCGCCCTGGTGGCCGCACACGTTGGTTGCGGCCGACGCGGGCCGCGGGCAAGTGCTTGTAAGGGAGCCTTGCCTTTCTTGTACGAGAAAGGACGCGTAATGAAGATCATTAAAGCTAAAGACTACGAGGATATGAGCCGCAAGGCCGCCAATATCATCTCGGCCCAGGTTATCCTCAAGCCCGACTGTGTGCTGGGCCTTGCCACCGGCTCCACCCCGATCGGTGCCTACAAGCAGCTTGCTGCTTGGTACAAGAAGGGTGACGTCGACTTTGCCGAGGTCAGCACCTACAACCTGGACGAGTATCGCGGCCTTTCGCACGACGATCCCCAGAGCTATCACTACTTCATGCGTGAGAACTTCTTCGATCACATCAACATCGACCTTAACAACACGCATGTGCCCGACGGTTCCAACCCCGACGCCGCCGCTGCCTGCTCTGAGTACGACAAGATCGTCGCCGAGGCCGGTTACCCGGATCTGCAGCTGCTCGGTATTGGCAACAACGGCCACATCGGCTTCAACGAGCCCGATGACCACTTCTCCAAGGGCACGCACTGCGTCGACCTCACCGAGAGCACCATTCAGGCCAACAGCCGCCTGTTCGACAGCATCGACGATGTTCCCCGTCAGGCCTACACCATGGGTACCCAGACCATCATGTATGCCCGCATGATCCTGGTTGTCGCCAACGGCGAGGCCAAGGCTCAGGCCGTGCATGACATGTGCTATGGTCCGGTTACGCCCGAGTGCCCGGCTTCGATCCTGCAGCTGCACACCAACTGCGTTGTCGTTGCCGACGAGGCCGCCCTTTCGCTCTGCGAGTAGCGCGAATCCTGCAGCTCGACATAGCCTTGCCTAAGGCCTCCGCTTTGCGGGGGCCTTTTTGCTATCCCTTTTCGCCCACTTGACCAAAATCTTGCCGCAAGCTTGACGAATGCCGGATGCCCAACAGCTTGATTCATTCTATATCAGATTCTATGCAAAAATGCCACAAGAAGGTCGTAGACGGTAGCGGGTGCTAGGCGAGTTGAATGACATAGCTGAACCTTGTTCATCTGCGTTACACTGCCGCTTAGATGGGACAAGCTGACAAGCTCATTTACCTGCTTAAAGACCGATTAGTCGGGGGATTAATAACAATCGGCCCTCGCTGTACAAAAACTTGCCGCTTGCGTACCAAAAGACAACCTAAAACACAAGGTCGCTCTATTCATAGCGCGGCTTGTATGGTCTTGCGGCTACAGTGTCCATACGGTCGAGTTGAGGAGCGGGCATGGTAAACGATTTGAGCGGTATAGACGACCTCGAGCTGATGCCGTTAGGCGGAGGCTATATGGTGCGACGCGAACGCTTGATGAATGAGCTTATCGCCAAGGGCCGAAAGGCCGGCATCGTGGTTCTTTATGCGCCCGATGGGTTTGGGAAGACCTCGGTGCTGCTGCAGTACACCCATGAGGTTAAATGCGACCCGACGCGAGGCCCCGTGCGGATTATCGAGGCCGATCGCGCCATTGGGCGCGAGGTGTTTATGCAGCTCGAGGTGGTTACCGAAGAACTTAAAGACAAACCGCACTCTCTTATCGCGATTGATAATGTGCCAAACCTCGATCAGCACGATACCGAAGACCTCATCGACAGGATTCGCGGCCTGCGCGCTATGGGGATAGGGGTCTTTATCTCCTGCCGTCCTTCAAATCGTCAGCTGATTCATGGGCTGGGCGATTCGGTTAAGATCAATGCGCAGATGCTCAAGGTGCATGCCTATGAGTATTCGGCGTGGGCATCGGCGTTTTCGATCAGCACATCGCTCGACTTTTATCAGCTCACGCAGGGCGTGCCCGAGCTCGTTTCGGCATTGCAGACGGGTCTGTATGGCCAAGGCGACGTAGCCGGTCTGCTCGAAAACGAGATTGTCAACGTATATGGCGCGGCACTTGCCGATCTGGCTTCGCTCGACAATAATGCGCTGTTTTGCGTGGCATGCCTCATGGTTTTAATGGGCGAGGGCAATATTGCGGAACTCGAGGCTTGCGGGGTGAGGCTGTCGATAGTCGACCAGTCCTACTTTGTACGCGACTACCCGATCTTTGGCTTGGATCCCGCCGAGCGGAGTTTTACGTGTCTGGGCACGGAGGATAACGGACGCTTGCGTTTGCGTAAGTTGGTGGCCGAGGTTCGCCCCGAACTTGTTCCGAGGGCGGTCCGGATTTTGCTTAAGGCGGGCCGATGCGATGCGGCGATGGGCCTGGCGGACGCCTTTTTGGACCGTGATGCGGTTCTTGAACTTGCTGGGCAGTATGGGGTCGATCTTGCTCTGACGGGGCACGGGGCCGATATCTGCCGAGCAGCGCTGGGCACGATTGATGCCGACGATCCGGCTCCAGAGCCAACGCCTGCCGAGGCGCTCGGCGTATATCTGGCAGCGGTCAGCGTGTCCAATACAAAGCTCGCTCGCTATATGGCATCGGTCATCGAGCGCGGGGGCGAACGGGCGGCCTGCGAAATAGACCCTGTTTCATGGAGGGTGGCCCAGACACTGACGGCTGTTTGCTATGGGGACAACGGGCTTGGGCTTCCTACGAATCTGGCCGTGCCAGAAATCGAGACATCCCATACCGCACTCGATATGTTGTCTGCGCATATCGAGGTCAAGCGCTGTCTGACCGAACGGGGAGATGACGGCGACGTTCTACAGCAGCTCAAAACGAGCAAGGCCTACGACTGCGAGCTCGACATCGCGGGGATTGTTATACGGGCCGACAGGATGCTGGTGGAGCTCTTTGACGGGTCGTTTGCAGGAACCGACGAGC
This sequence comes from Collinsella aerofaciens, assembly GCF_039062365.1. Taxonomy (GTDB): domain Bacteria; phylum Actinomycetota; class Coriobacteriia; order Coriobacteriales; family Coriobacteriaceae; genus Collinsella. The sequence continues at coordinate 12,282 of NZ_JBCJBI010000004.1, read as the reverse complement.
GCGAAGACGAGATGACGGTGGTGCGGGAGGCGCTCGACGTACGTGGACTTAAGGCGATGGCTATCTGGGTGCGCATGGTGTTGGCGGCACGGCGGCTCCTTTCCGGCTTGCCGGTAACCGACGACGCGGCGTTCAACGAGCTCGATCGTTTTGCCGTGCGCATGCGCGACAACCAGATTCAGCTGTTTGGCCTGTTGTTAGAAGGCTGGCAGTCGCTGGCAGAGGGACGGCCGGTTAATGCAAAGTTCCGTGCGGTCCAAGTGCTCAAACTTGCCGAGGAGTCGATTGCGTACATGCGCGATAACGCATTGCTGCTGGAGCGCGCGGCATATCTGCGAAATACATCGATGGTTTCGGTGCGCGAGGAAGCGGAGTTGCTCGATATAAGCCAGACACAGGTTGGTGGCGCAGAAGCCTGGATGGTGGCGCTGCATTTGGCCTGTGCGGGCCGAGACAGCGACCTTGCGGCCTGGATGTCCATGAATCGTGCGGGGATTCTAGAACCGTCGTATCGGCTCTTTGCGCGCCTTGCCATGCATTGTCTGGGCGAGCCGGCGGCCAGGATACGCAAGAAGCTTCCCGTACGCGAGCTGTCGCGGTACTCGCTGCGCGACGATTTGGAAGGGGAGGGCGAGCGCCTGTTCCAGGCCGGCGAGGTTGAAGCTGTTGATACCATCGACCATATCGAGATTCGCATGTTTGGTGTGTTTCGAGCCGAGCGCGACGGGTTTCCCATCACGGACAAAATGTGGCGCCGCAAGAAGGCGGCGACGCTTGCCGAGCGGCTTGCACTGGGCATGGATGCGCTCGTCGACCGCGAGACGCTGGCCATGGAGCTGTGGCCCCATGCTGAGTTTAATAGCGCCCGCAACAACCTGTACTCGACGATATCGCGCTTACGGTCGGCTTTGGGCCCGACGCCGGATGGCAAGTCGTGCGTGCTTATCCAAAACGAATGCATTGGGCTCAACGGCGACTACGTCAAGACCGATGTACGGCTGTTTGACCAGATAAGCCGTGAGGTTTTGGGAAATCGCACGGGTGCGCGTGGGCCCCATTTAGTTGAGCTGTGCCTTAAGATTGAGCAGCTTTATGCCGGACCGCTGTATGTTCCCAATGGCTGTAATCCCACCTACTTTTTGCGTATGCGACGCATTATGCAGTCAAAGTACATCGATTGCATGATTAAGGGAGCAAATGCCGCTCTAGAAGAAAACGATCTGCAGTCGGCGATTTGGCTGGCGGAGTCGGGTCTTCGGCAGGAAACGGCGCGCGAGGATATGGTGCGCTGCGCCATGCGTGTCTACAGTGCGGCGGGGCGGAGGCGCGATATCGTCGAGCTGTACAGCGGGCATATGCACCATCTGAGGGAGCAGGTCAATGGCGTGCCCGAGCCCGAGACGCGGCGTTTATACGAGCGCTTGGTGGAGGGTCGGCTCAACCGCGTGCTGGTCGAGCGATAAAAAACGGGTGCCCGAAGTACTCGGGCACCCGTAAGCTTGCTATGTGTTGGCTCGCCGGATCATTGGCTCTTAGACGAGCTTGATCTTCTCGATGTCCTTGCGCGAGGACTCGCGATACAGCGAGAACTTGCGGCCGATGACCTGGACGACATCGGCGTGGCAACGCTCGGCGAGCTCCTCGGCGGCTTCGCGGGCGGAAAGGCTGGAGCCATCGAGCACGGAGCACTTAACGAGCTCGTGCTTCTCCAGGTAGGCGACCGTCTGCTCGACGGTGCCCTCGTTGACATCGGACTTGCCGATGATGATGGCGGGGTTGAGGTGATGGGCCATGCTGCGAAGCTGCTTGACCTGGGCTCCTGTCAGTGCCATGGGTTCTCGCTTTCTATGTATGGGGCGCCCCGCGACGGGGCCTTAATCTACGTGAGCTGTCCCACGATAGCGCAGGAACGGCGCGGTGTGGAGCGCGTTTGCCCAGTTCGCAAAGAATGCGGATGCCGAGTGAGTGGGCGGCGCAGGCTGCGAACGGGCTATGAGCTGGGCGCAGAGACCGGCTCCCATGCAATAAACGCCCAACGAACCTTGCGGACATGATCGAGCATATAGCGCCCCTGCGGCACGCCCTTGGAGCCCGGCTCACCGGCATGAGGGTTCTCGATCATGTGTTGAGCGATATAGTCGCGCAGGCGGTCAACCTTATCCTCGTTGCCATGCTCAAGCATGCGGGAAAAGTCCGCCACGCCCGCTTCAAGGCTGTCGAAGGTATCGCGACGAGGCGATTCAAAGTACGTGACCTGCGGCAACGCACCTATCTGAATGAGGATGTTGAAGGCGTACACAAAGCCATTGCTGCAGGTAACCGAGGCACCAATGGCGTTCATCAAGTGCAGATCATAGCGCGGGCTGGAGTTGGCAACCATCGTGACAGCACAACGCCGACGAGCCGTACGATTAAGCTTGGCAAGCGCACCTTTTAGATTGGTCGTCGTAACCGACCGACTGGCAAAGGCAACATCCACCGCTTTCGCGACCGGTCCAACCAAATTCCAGTCATCATCCCAAGCAAGCTCAAGCGGCGTAATGCGATCCCCAAGCCCATAGTACTCAATGCCGGCGTCAAGGGTGCCCAGCATGGCGGGGGAGAAATCAGCCGCAATCACAGGATGCCCAGCCTGAGCAAGCGGAATAGCAATCGACCCAGCCCCACATCCCATATCCAGCACCGATTCACCAGGCTGTAACGCCAACAGCTTCATAAAGTCCCGGGCATACGGAGCAGTCTCCAACGGCCGAAAATGCCGAGCCCGCTTATCCCATTCAAAAGAATCATCAGCCCGCCGCCGACCAGCCTGCAGGCGCATCCATTCGCCATTCCAATCAGCAGAAAGAAGCTCAGAACGAATCTCCCCATCAACCACGGGCCAACCTCCTAGCAACAAAAAAGCGACTCCCCCCAAAAGAAGAGCCGCAACCAGCATATATCAGAAAGAACCGATCCAACGCCAAACCGCCATACCAGCAAAGTAGGGCAGAAGCGAAGCGACTGCCAAAGGGATAGAACCCAACCGAGGTCCCGTTGTGCGGGAGCCCCGCCGCCGGGCGGCAGACATATAAGGTCGATCGCGAGTTCCGCACGAGCCGGAGAGCACTTAATGTGCTCTCCGTGCGAGTCAGGACTGTCCGAGCAGGCGACCTTATATGTCTGCCGCCCGGCGGCGGGGCTCCTCGCCCCGTAACCCCCTGCTAGTTCTTGAGCGAGTTCAGCGGTGCCGGGAAGCGTCCGCCACGGTGGGCAAGCACGGTGCCGGCGTTGGGGTTCACCGGCATGATGGGCGCACGGCCGAACAGGCCGCCGTACTCGACGCAGTCGCCCACGCCCTTGCCGATGGCGGGAATCACGCGGACGGCCGTGGTCTTGTTGTTGATAACGCCGATGGCCATCTCGTCGGCGATAATGCCGGCGATGGTCTCGACCGGGGTGTCGCCGGGGATGGCAATCATGTCCAGGCCGACAGAGCACACACAGGTCATGGCCTCGAGCTTCTCGAGTGAAAGAGCACCGGCCTCGACGGCGGCGATCATGCCGGCGTCCTCGGACACGGGGATAAAGGCGCCGGAGAGACCGCCCACGCTGGAACTGGCCATGACGCCGCCCTTCTTGACGGCATCGTTGAGCATGGCGAGCGCGCAGGTCGTGCCGGGGCCACCGCAGGTGCCCACGCCGATGATCTCGAGGATGCGCGCGACGGAGTCGCCGATGGCAGGCGTGGGAGCCAGTGACAGGTCGACAATGCCCTTCTCGACACCCAGACGATGGGCGGCCTCGCGGCTCATGAGCTCGCCGGCGCGGGTGATCTTAAAGGCGGTCTGCTTGATCTTCTCGGCGACCTCCATCATCGATGCGGAATCGGGCAGCGTCTCCAGGGCTGCGGCCATAACGCCGGGGCCCGAAACGCCAACGTTGATGACGGCGTCGGCCTCGCCACCGCCGTGGACGGCGCCCGCCATAAACGGGGAGTCCTCGACCATGTTGGCAAAGCAGACAAACTTGGAGGCGCCGACGGAATCCTCATCTGCCGTAAGCTTGGCGGCGTCGATGATGGTCTGGGCGGCCATAAGCACGGCGTCCATGTTGATACCGGCGCGCAGGCTAGCGACGTTGACGCTGGAGCAGACGCGGCTGGTGGTAGCGAGCGCCTGGGGGATGGACTGGATGACGCGGCGGTCGGCGTCACCGATGCCCTTCTGGACGAGTGCGGAGAAGCCGCCCAGGTAATCGATACCGAGCGTCTCTGCCGCGCGGTCGAGGGCGTGCGCGATGGGGGTGAGGTCCTCATCCTTGCAGCACGCGGCGATCTGCGCCACCGGGGTGACAGAAACGCGCTTGTTGACGATGGGGATACCGTACTCGCGCTCGAGGTTCTCGGCGGTCTCGACCAGATGCTCAGCCGTGTGCGTCACGTGGTCGTAGATCTTCGTGCACATGCGGTCGAGGTTCTCGTCACCGCAACCCATGAGCGAAACACCCATGGTGATGGTCCTGATGTCGAGGTTCTGCTCCTCAACCATGCCGCGGGTTTCCGCGATTTCTGCGGGCGTGATCGCCATCCTTGCGCTCCTATCTGCCAAAACGAGCATAGTCTTTTCTATTCTAACGTGCCGCACGTGCCAAGTGGCGCGTGCGGCACGTTTTAGTGCTCGGTTGTTTCCGTTGTGTTACTGCCCAAAGACCTCTTCGGCGATACGAGCGCTTTCGGCGGCGTCCTTGGCGTAGTAGTCCGCGCCGATCTGCTTGGCGTATTCGGGGGTGAGTACGGCGCCGCCTACGATGATCTTGACGCCCGGAACCTCGGCATGAAGCAGCTTGATGGTCTCTTCCATGGCCACGACGGTGGTGGTCATAAGCGCCGAGAGGCCGACGAGTTTGATATCGCGCTCCTTGACGGTCTTGAGTACCTCCTGCGGATCGACATCGCGGCCCAGGTCAAAGACGGTGTAGCCGTAGTTGTCGAGCAGCATTTTGACGATGTTCTTGCCAATGTCGTGGATGTCGCCCTTGACGGTGGCCACGCAGATCTTGCCCTTGTCGGCAATCTCGCCGGCGGGCATCAGGCGTTTGATGGTATCGAAGCCCACGCGCGCGGCCTCGGCCGAGGCCATAAGCTGCGGCAAGAAGAACTTGCCCTGGTCAAAGAGGACTCCGACCTCGTCGAGGGCGGGGATAAAGTGATTGTTGATGAGGTCCATGGCGTCGTGGTCTGCCAGCAGACGCTCGGTCTCGGCAGCGATCTCGCCTTTGCGGCCCGAGACGACCATGCGACGAATCGGGTCGTCGTTGCCGTCGGTGCCGGCGGTGCCAGCAGCGGGCACAGCGTCGGTCGATACTGCCTGAGCTGCTGCCGGGTTTGCGGCGATCTTGTACGGATCGGTCCAGCCAGCGTAGCGCTCGATGTATCCGGTCGAGCCCTCGTCCTCAACGCTCAGCACGCGATAGCTGTAGACGGTATCCATAAAGCGCTTGGAGCCCGGGTTCATGATGGGGGCATCGAGACCTGCGCCAAAGGCGGCGGCCAGAAAGACCGAGCCCAGCAGCGGGCGGGCAGGCAGGCCAAAGCTGATGTTCGACACGCCGAGCGCGCATTTGACGCCCAGACGCTCCTTGCACAGGGACATGGCGCGTAGGATCTGCTCGGCCTGGCGTTGATTGGTCGAGGCGGTCATGACCAGGCAGTCGATGAGGATGCGGTCCGGTCCGATGCCGTAGCGGGCGGCCTCGGCCACGATGCGCTCGGCGATGGCGAAGCGAGCCTCGGCGGTATCGGGAATGCCGCCTTCGTCGAGCGTAAGGCCGACAACGTTGGTGCCGTAGTGGGCGACCAGCGGAAAGATCTCATCCATGATCTGCTGCTTGCCATTGACCGAGTTGATGATGGGCTTGCCGGCGTAGCGGCGCACGGCGGCCTCGACGGCTGCGGGGTCGGTGGAGTCGATCTGCAACGGCAGCAGCGTGGAGCCCTGGAGCTGTTCGGTCGCCTGTTGGATGATCTTGACCTCGTCGATCTCGGGCAGGCCCACGTTGACGTCCAGGATGTCGGCGCCCTGTTCCTGCTGGCTGATGCCCTGGCTCACGACGTAGTCCAGGTCGCCGTCGCGCAGGGCCTGCTGCAGGCGCTTTTTGCCGGTGGGGTTGATGCGCTCGCCGATGACGGCGATCTTGTGGCCGTCGCAGGGAAGGTCCACGACCGTTTGGGCGCTCGTGACCGACATGCTGGGCTTGCGGCGGCGCGGGCTGGGCGTGTGGTTGTCGATAAGCGTGCGCAGGGCCGCCATGTGCGCCGGCGTGGTGCCGCAGCAGCCGCCCACGACGCTCACGCCGTCGGCGATCATGCCGGCGACGGCCTCGGCGTATTCGGGGGCCTGGATATCAAAGACGGTGTTGCCGTCGTCGTCCACATGGGGCAGTCCTGCGTTGGCCTGCACCATAACAGGCTTGTCGGTAACGGTGAGCATACGTGCAGCGAGTCCTCGGAGCTCGGCCGGTCCTTGGCTGCAGTTGATGCCCAAAACGTCGGCGCCGATGGCGTCGAGCGTGATGGCGGCCACCTCGGGACTCGTTCCCAGGAAGGTGCGACCGTCTTCCTCAAAGGTCATGGTGGCAAAGACGGGCAGGTCGGAGTTCTCGCGGCAGGCGAGGACCGCCGCCTTGATCTCGGCCAGGTCGGTCATAGTCTCGATAATAAAGAGGTCCACACCCGCGGCGACGCCGGCGCGCACTTCCTCGGCAAAGAGGTCGTAGGCCTCGTCGAAGCTCAGGGTACCCAGGGGGCGAAGCAGCGCGCCGATAGGACCGATATCGCCGGCGACGTAGTGGGCACCGGCCGCGCGGGCACAGGCGACGGCCGCGGCAAAGACGTCTGCCACGGTGGCGGCACCGTCGAGCTTGTGGGCATTGGCGCCAAAGGTGTTGGCGGTAATCACGTCGCAGCCGGCCTCGACATATTGACGTTGGATATCGGTGATAACCTGGGGTTCCTCAAAGTTGAGCAGCTCGGGCAGGGCGCCCGCTTTCATGCCGGCGGCCTGCAACATGGTGCCCATGCCGCCGTCGAACAGCAGGTGCCCCGTGCCCTCGATGGCGGCACGCAGGCGATCGTCCTTAATGCGCAGATCGTCGATCGTGCGCGTCTTGTACGTGGCACCGTTGCGACGTGCGGCATCAACGGGTGCCGCCAATGCAGTGCCGTCAGAATCATGAGTGATAAGCGGAGTAAACATCGAGGGCTCCTAATGGCTGGAATAGCAGGTGGTGTGGGCGGCGCGGAAGCGGCAGTGCTCGCGCATGCGGCAGATATTGCAGGTGGGGCGGCTTTGGGCGTCGTGGACTTCGCCTTCGAACAGGCCGATCACCGCGGTCACGCTCTTGGTGGGCATGAGTAGGCTGGTGGGTGTGACGGTAAGCCCGATGAGCCGCGTGGCGTTGAGCGCAGCCACGATTGAGCGCTGGGCCGAGAGCGGGCAGTCGCCGTAGCCGGGACTAAAGCGCCAGTTGCCGGCGAGCCCTTGAACGGCGGCGTCCGTCTTGACCTGCTGGTCCATTTGCTCAACGGCGGCTTCCACGTAAGCGGAGCACGCGGCGTCGAGCACGGCGCCCTCCAGGGGATGTTGGGCTCCCGTGGTGCGCAGGCGACGCTCGGCGTCCATGCCGAGGGTGCATGCCATGAGTGCGGCAAAGCGGGCGTCCTTAAGATGACGATAGATATCGCGACCGCGCAGCTCAACGTTGGTGCCGACCAGGCGGATGCAAGGCTCGCCCTGTTCGTCGACGCCCGTGGCATCGATGGCAAATACGCGGCGCACGCCACGGGGCTCAATGTCCAGTTCCAGACGTTCAACGACAAGCTCAATACGTCGTGACAGTTCGGGCTCAATCTGCTGGCCGCCGTAACCCAGATACCGCAGCATCTCGGCACGGTCGACACGGGGATGGTGCGCAGCATCGACACGGTAAAGCGCCGGCGACGCAAGGTCGGCCGGCACTTCGATAGCGGTTGTATCGATGTGCGGTTTTTCCATTACCCCAGGCGCTCCATAATGGTCGCGGCGATCGCAGGACGGTTCATAGTGTACAGGTGCAGGCCGTCGGCGCCGTGCTCCTTGAGGTCGCAAAGCTGGCGGGCTGCATAATCTACACCAGCTGCCTGCAGGCTCTCGGGGTCATTCTCGTACTTGGCGAGAATCTTGATGACGGGGGAGGGCAGCGACGCGCCGCACATAAAGACCATGCGGCTGATCTGCGACTTGCCCATAAACGGCATGATGCCCGCGGTAATGGGCACGGTGATGCCGGCCTTGTCGGCAAGATCGCGAAAACGGTAGAAGCACTCGTTATCAAAGAAGAGCTGCGTCACAAAGAAGCTCGCGCCAGCGTCCTGTTTTTGCTTGAGGTGTTCGACCGAGAGGTTGAGATCCTCACAGGCAATGTGGCCCTCGGGGTAGGCTGCGGCGCCCACGCAAAAGCCGGCGTCGACGAGCTCGGGGATGAGGTCGCGGGCGTAGGCGTAGTCGGAGGCGGGCTTGTCATCCTCGGTTGCGCCGGCAGGGAGATCGCCACGCAGGGCCAGGATGTTTTCCACGCCGGCGGTGCGATACTCGTCGATCTTGGCGGCGATATCGGCGTGTGAGCGGCCCACGCAGGTAAGGTGTGCCACCGAGGGCGTGTCGAATTCGCTCGAAATCATATGCGCGATGGGGGCGGTGGTGGCGCCGTTGCCCGAGCCGCCAGCCGAGCAGGTGACCGAGACAAAGCTCGGCGAAAGCTTGCACAGATTGCCTGCCACTTCGCGAGCCGTGTCGAGGGTCAGCTCGCCCTTGGGCGGGAACATCTCAAACGAAATGGGCGCGGTGCCCTGGGATGCTGCCTGCTTAAAAACCTCGTCGACGCGCATATCGTGCTCCTCTAGATGCGTAATAGTGTGATGTGTTGTAAGGATTCTACAGCACCACTGTGCCACGGTGGAGTTTCACTCGCTATTTGAGGATACCAATCAAAGATGCCTTGCTATCGGCTTTCTCTATAACAGAGCGGCTAATCTAGGCACGGACTATAAAGACTGGTATCTGATGCAAAATACCAGTTAATAGAGATCCATCCCAAATTGACTACCCTTAAACCATGGAGAGAGGTCTGCAATTTATGCAGTTGATTGGCTGTTGAGGGTGGCAACGCCGCCTCGATAGGGTAACCTCATTGATTGGTTTCGCGACAGCAACATAACGGTAATGTCGCGGAAACACGGCGAGTCTAAGCTATGACTCGTTCGTTAGTAATCAACACCGCTTCTCACGCGGTGCCGATACGAAGGGAGTTCCGTATGGCCGAACTTACTGACCGCTTCGGGACCATGGTGTTCTCTGAGGAAGTCATGAAGGACTACCTCCCCAAGGACATTTGGAAGCGCCTTGCTGCAACCCTCGAGGGCGGTGAGCCGCTCGACCTAGATGTGGCCAACGCCGTTGCCCATGCCATGAAGGTCTGGGCCATCTCCAAGGGCGCGACGCACTATGCGCACTGGTTCCAGCCGCTTTCGGGCATTACTTCCGAGAAGCACGACAGCTTCCTGGAGCCCAACCACGACGGCACCGCCATTACCAAGTTTACGGGCAAGAACCTCATCCAGGGCGAGCCCGATGCCTCGAGCTTCCCCAACGGCGGCCTGCGTGCTACCTTCGAGGCCCGTGGCTACACCGCTTGGGACCCCACTAGCCCCGCCTTTATCAAGGACGATGTCCTGTGCATCCCCACGGCTTTCTGCTCCTACACGGGCGAGGCCCTGGACAAGAAGACCCCGCTGCTGCGTTCCATGACCGCGCTCTCGCGTGAGTCTAAGCGCGTTTTGGCGCTGTTCGGTAAGACCCCCAAGAAGGTCGTTCCTTCCGTGGGCGACGAGCAGGAGTACTTCCTGATCAAGAAGGACGCCTACCGCAAGCGCAAGGACCTGGTCATTACCGGCCGCACCCTCTTTGGCGCCGCTCCCTGCAAGGGCCAGGAGCTCGAGGAGCATTACTTTGGCGCTATCCGCCCCACCGTCTCGGCCTATATGAAGGACCTGGACGATGAGCTGTGGGCGCTTGGCATTCCCGCCAAGACCAAGCACAACGAGGTTGCTCCCTGCCAGCATGAGCTTGCCCCCGTCTATGGCGAAGTCAACGAGGCCATCGACCAGAATCTGGTCATGATGGAGAAGATGAAGCTGATCGCCTCCCGCCACGACTTGGTCTGCCTGCTGCACGAGAAGCCCTTTGAGGGCATCAATGGTTCGGGCAAGCACAACAACTGGTCGCTTGGCACCGAGTCCGAGAACCTGCTCGATCCGGGCGACACCCCGCTCGACAACCTGCAGTTCATCGTCTTCCTCACCGCGGTGATCGAGGCCGTCGATAACTATCAGGAGCTCCTGCGTGCCTCTGTTGCCTCGGCTGGCAACGACCATCGTCTGGGCGCCAACGAGGCTCCTCCGGCGATTATGTCCATCTTCCTGGGCGACCAGCTTACCGAGGTCGTCGAGAAGATCATCGATGGCAAGGCTTCCGTCCATGCCACGCGCGGCGTGCTCGACCTGGGCGCCGATACCCTGCCCAAGCTGATGCAGGACAACACCGACCGCAACCGCACCTCCCCGTTCGCCTTCACCGGCAACAAGTTCGAGTTCCGTGCCTGCGGCTCCGAGCAGAACGTCTCCGACTCCAACCTGGTGCTCGATGCCGCCGTGGCCAAGTCGCTCAAGTCCTTCGCCGACGCGCTTGAGGGTACGCCCGAGGATGAGTTCCAGGATGCCGCGCTCGAGTACTGCAAGAAGGTGTTGACCGATCACCAGCGCATCCTGTTCTCCGGCGACGGTTACTCCGACGAGTGGCCCATTGAGGCCGAGAAGCGCGGCCTTGCCAACAACAAGACCACGGCCGATGCCCTGCCCGCCTTTGTTTCCGATAAGGCCATTGCGCTCTTTGAGGAGACGGGTGTCCTGACCAAGGCCGAGGCTCAGTGCCGCTACGACTGCAAGCTCGAGAAGTACAACAAGCTCATGAACATCGAGGCTACCACGATGGTTCGCGAGGCGCGTCGTACCTATCGCCCGGTCATTACCGCCTATGCCACCAAGGTCGCTAAGGGCCTTGAGACTATTCGTGCCGCCGGTGCCGAGGCCGCCATGCAGTGCGAGCAGAACACGCTCAACAAGCTCTGCAACGGTATCACCACCATCAACGACTCCATCAAGGCGCTCGACGCCGTGCATCAGAAGGCCGAAGCCCTCGATGGGCAGGAGCAGGCCAACGTGTACGCGCACGAGGTCGTTCCCGCTATGGATGCGCTGCGCGCCGCCGTGGATGCGATGGAGGAGATCGTGGCCGCCGACTACTGGCCGGTCCCGACCTACGACGACATCCTGTTCTACGTGTAGAGCGTAACTGACATATCGTCACGGTATTGAGCCGGGGTCCGCATCATTCGGGCCCCGGTTTTTGTTTGCGAAGGACGCTTTGAAGTCCGTTTTGCAACTGATTCGCCCACGTAATAAGGGGTCGTGGGCAAAAAACGTCAAATATGAGTACTGTCACAAGTCCTGTAGCATTATCTTTTTGCAAAATATGCAGTGTTACGCAACATGTGTCCAAGTACTTAGCCGATAAACGTCTGCAATTTTTCCGCCGTAGGACGCCTGACGGCTAAATCGCCTTCTGAAGGCATGAAATCGCTGTTACTAAAATGGTAACAGTACTCATATTTGCTATTTTTTGCCCACAGGCCTTGCGATGATGCCGGGATCCGCACCCTGCCGGGTTCGAATCCCGGCACATGGGCAGCAAAAAGCCCGCTACCGAATTGGTAACGGGCTTCACATCTCAAATGGTGCCCCCAGCGGGATGTCCGCGGGCGGCTGGCGCCGCCCGCCTTCGCTGCGTCGCTTCGCTCCTTGCGTGCTGCGCTGGAAAACGCTTCGCGTTTCCTCAGCTCCGCACCCTGTCGGGTTCGAATCCCGGCGTTGGGGAAGAAAAAAGCCCGTCACCGAATTGGTAACGGGCTTCAGATTTCAAATGGTGCCCCCAGCGGGATTCGAACCCGCGATATCCACCTTGAAAGGGTGGCGTCCTTGGCCGCTAGACGATGGGGACAGCGGGAAAGAGTATAGCAGACTTTTTTAGCCGTTCACATATCGTTGGCAAACTGAAAAACCACCACAAAGGTGCCTTGATTATCAACTTTATCCGAACACCTCCCACATTCATCCGCACATGTGCGGATGAATGTGGGAACCCGATACCC
>NZ_JBCJBI010000003.1:24614-199175 GCF_039062365.1 Collinsella aerofaciens | reverse complement strand
ACGGGGGCGTAGCTCAGCTGGGAGAGCGCTTGACTGGCAGTCAAGAGGTCAGGGGTTCGATCCCCCTCGTCTCCACCCGAGCATTGAATGAGGCTCCAACGCAAGTTGGGGCCTTTTTTCATATAGGCACACAAGGTCAAAGGCGGCACCATGATCCTCCTGGTCGACAAGATCGTGCGTTGAACGGGTGCCGCGTGCATGGTAGTATTTCACGACGTGGTTCATAACGTTGGAAGTAGTTCTTCCAACCCAACCGCGACAACTACTTTATAAGGGCTCTTGGCGCAACGGTTAGCGCAGGGGACTCATAATCCCTGGGTTCTGGGTTCGAATCCCGGAGGGCCCACCAGGTTTTTCAACAGGCCAGGCAATATGTCTGGTCTGTTTTCTTTTACATCGCAGTGGTTTTCACATACAAATAGCGTGTCTGCTCACTTCCGAGCGCCCTCGGTCGGCTGTGCGCGATGCTGCCGCCACGGAACCGGCCCATCTACTACGTTTAGCCCCGGCCCCTCGACCATACCCCGTATTTCGCGAAAACCGCAGGCCGTCTACCTGCGGTTTTATTTTTACCCGTGACGCCATGGTCGGGGGATGCCGCCCAAACGTAGTAGATGGGCCGCATCCGTGGCGGGAGGTCCCCGGGGGTGCCCGGGCGGGTGCCGGGAAGGAGGGCGACGGCCACGCCGCCGGCCCCTCGTTCTTGGGGCCCGTCCCGCATACGCGCTCGCGCCGCCGAAAGTTTTTCCAAAATTGTCCTTGCATCGGCGGGGGAGTTCCCGTATAGTACTTCTTCGCACGGGGGCGTAGCTCAGCTGGGAGAGCGCTTGACTGGCAGTCAAGAGGTCAGGGGTTCGATCCCCCTCGTCTCCACCCGAGCATTGAATGAGGCTCCAACGCAAGTTGGGGCCTTTTTTCATATAGGCACACAAGGTCAAAGGCGGCACCATGATCCTCCTGGTCGACAAGATCGAAAAAAGCTTCGGCGCACGCGTCCTCTTTAGCGGCGCGTCATTCCAGATCAACCCCGGCGAGCGCTTCGCGCTTGTGGGACCCAACGGCGCCGGCAAAACCACCATGCTCAAGATCATCATGGGTATCGACAGCCCCGATGCCGGCCAGGTCCAGTACGCCAAGGACTGCCAGGTGGGCTACCTGGAACAGGAAACCAACCTGGAGCAAAAGGACACCGCCATCCTTGCCGAGGTCATGGCCGCCGCCAAGGAAATCCGCCGCATGGGCGAGCGCGCCAACGAGCTGCAGGCCCAGATCGCCGAGCTCTCCGAGCAGGGCAAGGACGTCGACGCCCTCCTCAACGAGTACGGCCAGGTCCAGGACCGCTTTGAGCATCTGGGCGGTTACGAACTCGAGAGCAACGCCCGCAAAATCCTATCCGGCCTGGGCTTTAAGGTCACCGACTTTGAGCGCCCTTGCTCCGAGTTCTCGGGCGGCTGGCAGATGCGTATCGCGCTCGCCAAGCTCTTCCTGCGCCACCCCGACCTGCTGCTGCTGGACGAGCCCACCAACCACTTGGACCTCGAAAGCGTCCAGTGGCTGCGCGGCTTTATCGCCAACTACGACGGCGCCGTCCTCATCGTCAGCCACGACCGCGCCTTCATGAACGCCTGCGTCGACCATGTCGCCGCACTCGAAAACCGTCGCGTGACCACCTACACCGGCAACTACAGCAGCTACCTTAAGCAGCGCGAGGACAACCTGGAGCAAATGCGCGCCAAGCGCGCCGCCCAGGAGCGCGACATCGCCCACATGCAGGTCTTCGTCGATAAGTTCCGCTACAAGCCCACCAAGGCCGCCCAGGCCCAGGAGCGCATCCGCAAGATCGAGCAGATCAAAAAGGAGCTTGTCATCCTGCCCGAGGGTCACAAGCACATCGACTTTAAGTTCCCCGACCCACCGCGCTCCGGCGACATGGTCGTAGGGCTCGAGGGCGTGTCCAAGTCCTACGGCGACAAGCACATCTACAGTGACATCGACCTCAAGCTCTACCGCGGCGAGCATGTTGCGCTCGTCGGCCCCAACGGCGCCGGCAAGTCCACGCTCATGAAGATCCTCGCCGGCCTGGAGCCGCCCACCACCGGCACCCGCGACCTGGGCACCAACGTGGGCGTCGCCTACTACGCCCAGCACGCGCTCGAGGGCATGACCGAGTCCAATACCGTCCTCCAAGAGATCGACACCGTCACGCCCAAATGGACCGTGCCGCAGCAGCGCAGCCTGCTGGGTGCCTTCCTGTTTAGCGACAACGATTCCATCGAGAAGCAGGTACGCGTCCTCTCCGGCGGCGAAAAGGCGCGTCTGGCCCTGGCAAAGATGCTCGTGGCCCCCGAGGCGCTCCTGTGCCTGGACGAGCCCACCAACCACCTAGACATCGACTCGGTGGACATGCTCGAGAACGCCCTGCAGAACTTCCCCGGAACCATCGTGCTGATCAGCCACGACGAGCACCTGGTACGCGCCGTTGCCAACCGCGTCATAGACATCCGCGATGGCAAGGTCACGGTCTACGACGGCGACTACGACTACTACCTCTACAAGCGCGAGGACCTCGCAGCCCGCGCCGCCGCCGAGGCGGCAGGGGAGAGTGCACCGGCCACGGCCAAGTCCACCAAAGCCTGCGCCGCCCAGGCCGACACCCCCGCAGCTGCCCCCAAGCCTGCCGAGGGCAAAAAGACCAAGGAGCAAAAGCGCGCCGAGGCCCAGGCCCGCGCTGCGCTCAACAAAAAGCTCAAGGGCGTGCGCAACCATCTCAAGAAGATCGAAGCCGAGCTCGACAAAAAGCGCGCCCGCTATGACGAGCTTATGGAATTGATGGCAAGCGAAGAGCTTTATGCCGATCAGGACAAGTTCAACGCCGCGCTGGGGGAATATAACGGCCTTAAGCAAGAGCTACCCAAGCTGGAGGACGAATGGCTGGAACTTTCCACCCAGATCGAAGAGGAGACCGCGCGTGAACTCTCGTAAGGCCGCTGCCGTGGCGATGAGCATCACCGCCATCGCCTGTCGCATCTGCGGCATCTTCATGAGCGCGATGACCGTGCTGCTGTGCTTCAGCGGCCTGACCGCCAAGCTGCAGATCGTGGGCTTTGTCGTCGAGCTTTCGCGCGCACTGCCGAGCGCCATCGCCGGCTACGGCGTCATCACCTCACCGTTTGGCGGCGTCTTCCGCCTGGATTACGCCATCGTCGCTGTGGTTCTGTTTGTAATTGACTACCTGCTCACGCGCGCCTCGCGCCGCGTCCGCTAGGGGAGTGCCATGTCCAGCAGCTACCTCATGAACCTGCTCGCCAGCGCGGTCGCCGTCATCCTGGGCATCGTGATCCACGAGAGCGCGCACGCCGCCGCGGCCTGGGCACTCGGCGATAAGACGGCTCGCTCGCGCGGCCGCGTCTCGCTCAACCCGATCAACCATATCGACCCGTTTGGCACCATCATCCTGCCGCTGCTCATGCTCGCAGCCGGTGGCCCGGTGTTTGCCTTCGCCAAGCCCGTGCCCGTCTACCTCAACAACCTTAAGCACCCCAAACGCGACGAGGTCCTGGTGAGCGCGGCCGGCCCCGCATCGAACATCGCGCTCGCGTGCCTGGCCGCAGCCCTCATGCACCTGGCCTATGGCAACCTCTATGTCAGCATGTCCTTTACCGTGGCGTCGCAAATCATGAACTTCGGTGCCACGTTTATCGTGGTCAACCTGTCGCTCGCGTTCTTCAACCTCATCCCGATCCCGCCGCTTGACGGCTCGTCGATCATCGTGCCCTTCCTCAAGGGCAAGGCGCTCAACAACTATTACCGTCTGCAACAATACGCTATGCCCATCCTCATCCTTGTGCTGTACCTGCTGCCTATGTGGACCGGCATCGACGTAATCGGCCGCTATTTCGACGTTACCGTGTATCCGCTCGCTGAGCAGCTGCTTAACTTCGCAATCGCCGGCATCTAAGGTAAACTAACAGGTCGACCATGCAAAACGGTCGTAACATGCACCCAAACCGCGCCGCGAAGGCGCCGTCAAAGGAGGTCGAAGATGTCGTATCGCGTGTCGACGCAGGTCTACAGCGGACCGTTCGACCTGCTGCTGCAGCTGGTAACCCGTCAAAAAGTAGACATCGGCGCCATCTCTATCAGCGAGGTGGCCGAGCAGTACCTTGCCGAGGCCGAGCGCATCGAGGCGCTGGACCTAGACGTGGCGAGCGACTTTTTGCTGGTCGCGGCAACCCTTTTGGACATCAAGGCCGCCTCTCTGGTGCCGCAGGAGGCCCCGCACAAAGTCGATGACGACGATGACGAGTTCGACGAAGACCTCGAGGAACTCAGCGCGCTCGACGGCGACGCCTTGCGCGAGGTCCTGATCCAGCGCCTGATTGCCTACAAGCAGTTTAAAGGCGCGGCTGCGGCCCTCGGTGCCCGCATGCAAGCCGAGAGCCGCATGCACCCGCGTGTGGCCGGCCCCGATCCCGAGTTCCTAGGCCTTATGCCCGACTATCTGGCCGGCATTACCCTGCGCGGTCTCGCTGTCATCTGTGCCGACCTGGACGGCAAGCGCCAAACCTTCCTGCTGGAGGCCGAGCATGTGGCACCGCATCGCGTGCCGCTCGACCTGACCGTGGCCTCAGTCGACCGCTTTACCATGGCGCACCAAACCTGCACCTTCCGCGAGCTACTGGACGGCGATGCCACCACCGAGCAGCTCGTCGTCACCTTCCTGGCCATGCTCGAGCTCGCCAAGCGCGGCTCGCTCACGCTGAGCCAGGACGAGATTTTTGGAACCATCCGCATCAACCGCGTCGAGGGCGCCGGGGCCTATGTGCCCGGCGAGGGCCCCGAGCTCACCGAATAGGAGCCGCAACCATGTCAACCCTTTCCACGCTGGAGGCAAACAGCCTCAAAGGCGCCCTCGAGGCACTGCTGGTGGTGTCGAGCGACCCGGTGAGCGCGCCCGCGCTGGCAGGCGCGCTGGATATCGCCCCCGGCGAGTGCGCGTCGCTGCTCGCCGAGCTCAAGGTTGAGTACGAGGAGGCCAACCGCGGCTTTCAGCTGCGCGAGGTCGCCGGCGGCTGGCGCCTGTTTACGCACCCCGCCTACCACGACGTGGTCGAGGCCTATGTGCTGAGCTGGGACACGCAAAAACTTTCGCAGGCGGCACTCGAGACCCTGGCCGTCATCGCATACCACCAACCCGTGACACGCGAGGTGGTGAAGGGCATCCGCGGCGTCAATTCCGACGGCGTCATCGCGTCGCTCGTGGACAAGGGTCTGGTGCGTGAGCTCGGCCGCGATCCCCAGCGCGGTCAAGCCATCATCTACGGCACGACCAACGCCTTCTTGGAAAAGTTCGGCCTGCGCTCAACCCGCGACCTGCCCGACCTGGAGCAGTTTGCCCCCGACGAGCAATCGCGTCAGTTTATCCGCGAGCGCCTGAGCGGCCGCAGTATTCAGTCCACGCTCGAGGAGCAGGCCGAGGACCTGGACGAAGAGCGTGAACTGCTCGATACCGATGTTGAGGCAGTCGAAGATGAGGGCACCCTGGTCGTCGACGAGACCTCGGAGGATTTACATGACGAGGACTAACGAAGCAGGGGAGACGCGCACCGCCGGCGTCCCGGGCGCGCCCGGGACCGACGCCCAGCCCGTCTATCCGCACACTATGCGCCTGCAGCGCTTTTTGGCGCGCGCGGGCGTGGCGAGCCGCCGCGGCTCGGAGGACCTGATGACCGCCGGCCGCGTGACCGTCAACGGCCAGGTCGCGACCGAACTGGGCACCAAGGTCGACGTCGACCGCGACCATATCGAGGTCGACGGCATGCCCGTCAAGCTCAACCAGGGCGCCGTGTACCTGATGCTCTATAAACCGACCGGCTACCTCACCACCATGAGCGACCCGCAGGAGCGCCCTTGCGTGGCCGATCTGGTCCCCCGCGACCGCTTTCCGGGACTTTTCCCGGTGGGTCGTCTGGACCGCGACACCACGGGCCTTTTGCTCTTTACCACCGACGGCGACCTGTCGCAGGACCTGCTGCACCCCAGTAAGCACGTCTACAAGACCTACCAGGCGCTGGTGGACGGGCAGCTGGCCGACCGCGATCTAGACCCGCTCCGCCGTGGCATCGAGCTCGACGACGGCCTATGCCAGCCGGCAATCTGCCGCGTCATCACCGCGCGCGAGGCCGAGGCTGTGGCGCCACAGGGCGTCAAGCCCGACACCACCGCCGTGGAGGTCATTATCCGCGAGGGACGCAAGAACCAGGTCAAGCGCATGCTGAGCAAGATTCATCATCCGGTGATCCGCCTGCATCGCTGCAACTTTGCCGGCCTTGAGCTCGAGGGCGTGGCCAAGGGCTCGTGGCGCGAGCTCACCGACCGCGAGGTGCAGATCCTCAAAAGCGGTGGCATCCTGCCCAAGCAGGCGAGCGCCAAGCGCAACAGCGGCAAGCCCCAAGACACGCCCGCGGCACGCACGCGCCACCATGGTAGCCACGGCTCCGCGCCCAAGCGCAACACCTACCGCGAGCGCTACACGGGCTAGGCGATCCGCCAAGCAGCAGCGCCCGCGTCCCATACCAGCACGTCAACCACCGAAAGGAAGCATTGCATGATCGTCGCCATCGACGGCCCCGCCGGTTCCGGCAAGTCCACTATCGCCAAGGAGATCGCCCGCCAGCTGGGCTTTAACAAGCTCGACACGGGCGCCATGTATCGCGCCGTCACCTTCGCCGCGCTCGACCGCGGCATCGACCTGGATGACGAGGCGGCCATCGACGCCCTCGCCGAGCAGATCGAGATTCGCTTTACCAACGGCACCGGCGAGGACACGCGCCTGACCATCGACGGCCAGGACGCCTCGGCTGCCATCCGCACCCCGCAGGTGGACGCCAACGTCTCCAAGGTCTCGGCCTACCCGGGCGTGCGCGCCGCCATGCTTATCCATCAGCGCCGCGCCGCTGAGGACCGCGACATTGTCGCCGAGGGTCGCGACATCGGCACCGTCGTGTTCCCCAACGCACAGGTCAAGGTCTTCCTGACCGCCGACCCGCGCGAACGTGCCCGCCGTCGCGTGCTGCAGCGCCACCAAAACGACGCCCAGCCCCTCACCGAAGAGCAGCTCGAGGCCGAGGTCGACGAGACCCTCGATGCCCTCAAGCAGCGCGACAAGCTCGACAGCAGCCGCGAGGTCGCACCGCTCGTGCCTGCCGAGGACGCCGTGCACGTCGACTCCACCGCCCACACCATCGACGAGGTCGTCTCGATAATCGAGGACCTCATCAACCAAAGGAGGTAGCCCATGCGCCTGTTTAAGCAGACGCCCGAGGATTACTACAACGCCCCCTACGCCGAGTTCCCAGCGCTCATCCGCGGCACCGTTGCCGTGGTCATGGGCATCCTGTGGGCCTTCTCCAAGCTCATGTGGCGCTGGAAAGTCGAGGACAGCGACTTGCTGTTTGAGCGCCAGGAAGGCCGCGGCAGTGTGGTCATCTGTAACCACACCTCGATGGCTGAACTCTTGGCCGTGGAGACGGCACTGTTCTTTAGCGGCCGCCGCATTCGACCTATCTTTAAATCCGAGTTTGCCACGAGCAAGATCGTGCGCTGGGCCTTTAGCCGTGTGGGCGGTATTCCCGTCGAGCGCGGCACCGCCGACATGAAGTGCCTGCGCGCCGCCCAGCATGCGCTGCAGCGCGGCGAGGACGTCCTGATCTTCCCCGAGGGCACGCGCATCCGCTCGCGCGAGATCAAGCCCGAGGTCCACGGCGGATTTGCGCTCATCGCTCAGATGGGCAAGGCGCCCGTCAACCCGCTCGCCATCTGCGGCTGGTCCGATATCACGCCTGCGGGCAAAAAGCTCATGCGCCCCAAAAAGTGCTGGATCCGCGCCGGCAAGGCCATCTCACTATCCGATGCGCCGGCTGAGCTCAAGCGCAAGGAACGCCTGGCCTGGTTTGAGTCCGAGGCCATGAACCGCGTCTACGCCATGCGAGACGATCTATGCGACGAGCATCCGGGCAGGTTCTAGCCATGAGCGAGAACGTGACGAACACCGCCGCGACTGCGTCCGACCAGGCCACCGCGCCTTCCATCGAGATCGCCGCCCACGCCGGCACTTGCTACGGCGTACAGCGCGCGCTCGACATGGCGCTGGCCGCCGCGCCGCAGGCAGGGGAGAGCACTCAGGTCCATACCTTGGGTCCGCTCATCCATAACCCCATCGTGGTACGCGAGCTCGCTAAGGCAGGCGTTGGCTTGGCCGAGAACCTGGATAATGCCGCAACTGGCACCGTGATCATCCGCGCCCACGGTGTGGTGCCGCAGGTCATCGATGCTGCCCGCAAGCGTAGCCTTAACGTCGTCGACGCCACCTGCCCTTACGTCAAGAAGGTCCACGTGGCCGCCGAGCGGCTGGTGCGCGAGGGCTACCGCGTACTCGTCGTGGGCGAGCCGGGCCATCCCGAGGTGGAGGGCATCCTGGGCCACGCTGGTGATAACGCGCAGGTCGTGAGTTGCGCTGCCGATGCGGACGCGCTGCCGCTCAAGGGCAAGGTGGGCCTGGTTGTGCAGACCACCCAGACCGCGCAGAACCTCGCCGAGGTCGTGGCCGCCATCACCCCGCGCGTGCAGGAGCTGCGTGTGATCAACACGATCTGCGCCGCCACGAGCGAGCGTCAGCAGGCGGCCGCATCACTGGCCAACCGCTGTGATTGCATGGTCGTTGTGGGCGGAAAGAACTCGGGCAACACCCGCCGCTTGGCACAGATCTGCGCCGATGTCTGTGAGCACACGCATCACATCGAGGAGGCAAGTGAGCTCCAGGCCGCGTGGTTTACCGACGCTCACCACATCGGCATCACCGCCGGAGCCTCCACCCCGCAAGAACACATCGAGCGCGCCGTCACGCGCATCAAGGAGCTTTGCCGCTAATCATGGACCAGACCGTACCCGCATACGCCGCCGAGGTGGCCGATTACGGGCGCAGCCGCGACCCCGAGCCGGGTGAGGGCGCGCTCGTAAAGAACGTGCGTCCCGAATCGCCCGCGTGGGATGTGGGTATCGAGCCGGGCATGCGCGTACTTACGGTCAACGGCGAGCAGCTTACCGATATGATCGTGTGGCTCTGGGAGGCAGATGACGACACCGTCGATCTGGAGGTATTCGACCCGCGCGACAACAGCGTCACCCCCGTCGAGCTCGACCGCTTCCCGGGCGAAGACTGGGGGCTAGAGTTCGACGGCCCCATCTTCGATGGCATGCGCACCTGCGTAAACGCCTGCGTGTTCTGCTTTATGACGATGCTCCCCAAGGGCGGCCGTTCAACGCTCTATATTCGCGACGACGACTATCGCCTAAGCTTTTTGCAGGGCAACTTCGTCACGCTCACGAACCTCACCGACGAAGATGTTCAAAACGTCATCCAACGCAACATGAGTCCCATGAACGTGTCGGTCCATGCCGTGAGCCCCGACGTCCGCCGCCGCATGATGGGCCGCAACGCCCAGCGAGGCATGGACGTGCTCGAAGCCATCATGGCCGCCGGCATAGAGATTCATGCGCAGATCGTGTTGTGCCCCGGCATGAACGACGGCGAGGAGCTGGAAAAGACCCTGCGCTTTTGCGAGGAGCACGAGCAAATCACCAGCCTGGGCATTGTGCCGCTCGGTTTTACCAAGCATCAGAACCGTTTTAGCTGGTCCTACAGCGACAAACCCGAGCTGGCGCGCGAGACCATTGCCATGATCCGTCCCTTCCAGGACCGTGCCTTCGAGCGCTTTGGCCGCCACACCTTCCAGATGAGCGACGAGTTCTACTTGGATGCCGGCATCGAGCCGCCCGAGGCGGACTTTTACGACGGCTACCCGCAGTACTACGACGGCATTGGCATGATCCGCTCGTATCTAGACGAGACCGACGACGTGCTTGCCGCCGACGCCGAGCGTCTGGCCCGCGTCCGCGCTGGCATCGCCGAGCGCAACCAGCGCCTTCTATGCCTCTCGGGCGCCAGCGCACGCGACACGGTGGCCCGCTTTGTGGAGTCGCCGCATGGCCTCGGCGGTACCGTCACTGCCATCAAGAACCGCTACTTTGGCGGCAACGTGGACGTGACCGGCCTCATCGTCGCGTGTGACATTCTGGAGCAGCTGCCCCAAGATCTGTCGGGGGTTATGCTCTTTGTGCCTAAGCTCATGTTCAACGCTGACGGCATGACGCTCGACGAGTATCATCGTGACGATTTACTCGCGAGCCTTACCAGTCGCGGCGCCGAGGTTCATGTGGTATCGACCATGCCGCATGAGCTGCTCGATACCCTGGAGCATATCCTTGGCATTGTGCCTGCCGACTCTACTAATTCCACTGACCCTACCCATTAAAGGAGAGCAGATGAAACCTATCGTCGCCGTCGTCGGACGCCCCAACGTGGGCAAGTCCACGCTCGTTAACCGCCTGGCCCAGACCTCGGACGCCATCGTCCACGAGTCCCGCGGCGTCACGCGCGACCGCTCGTATCACACGGCCGATTGGAACGGTCGTGAGTTCACCATCGTCGACACGGGCGGTATCGAGCCGCTCAAGAGCGACGACGTGTTTGCCACGTCCATCCGCGACCAGGCGCTCGCCGCCGCCGAGGAAGCCGCCGTCATCCTGTTTGTGGTCGACGGCCGCACCGGCGTCACCGAGGAGGACGAGTCGGTCGCCCGCATGCTCAAGCGCTGCGACAAGCCGGTCTTTCTGCTGGTGAACAAGCTCGACAACCCCGATCGCGAAAACGACAGCATCTGGGAGTTCTATTCGCTCGGCATCGGCGAGCCCACGCCGCTCTCGGCCCTGCATGGCCACGGCACGGGCGACCTGCTCGATGACATCGTGGCCCTGCTTCCGGAGGAAGAGGACGAGGTCGCCGATGAGTTCCCCGACGCGCTGAACGTCGCCATCATCGGCCGTCCCAACGCCGGTAAGTCGTCGCTGTTCAACCGCATCCTGGGCGCCGACCGCTCTATCGTGTCCAACATTGCCGGCACGACGCGCGACGCCATCGACACCGTCGTGGAGCGCAACGGCAAGCACTACCGCATGGTCGACACCGCGGGCATTCGCAAGAAGAGCACCGTGTACGAGAACATCGAGTACTACTCCATGGTCCGCGGCCTGCGCGCCATCGACCGCGCCGACGTGGCGCTGCTCGTCGTCGACGCCTCCGTGGGCGTTACCGAGCAGGACCAGAAGGTCATGGGTCTTGCCATCGAGCGCGGCTGCGCCATCGTGGTGCTGCTCAACAAGTGGGACCTGCTCGACGATGACCGCAAGCGCGAGGCCTGCATGGAGACCGTCGACCGCCGTCTGGGCGTCATGGCTCCCTGGGCCCAGTACCTGCGCATCTCAGCCCTGACCGGCCGTAGCGTCGAGAAGATCTGGTCGATGGTCGACGCGGCCGAAAAGACGCGCTCGCAAAAGATCAGTACCTCACGCCTCAACACGTTCCTCACCGACCTGCGCGAGTTCGGTCATACCGTGGTGGACGGCAAGCGCCGCCTGCGTATGCACTACGTGACCCAGACGGGCGTCAACCCGCCGACGTTCACGTTCTTCGTCAACCACAGTGACCTGGTCAACGACACCTACCAGCGCTACGTGGAGAACCGCATGCGCTCGACCTTCGACTTTGCCGGCACGCCCATTCGACTCTTCTTTAGGAAGAAGGAGCAAAAGGATGCATAATCCGATTCTTCTGACCGCCATCTGCGCCGTGGTCTCGTTCTTTATCGGGGCGATTCCGTTCGGTCTGATCCTGGGCCGCGTGTTCAACCACACGGACATTCGTAAGGCGGGCTCCGGCAACATCGGCACCACCAACGCCCTGCGCGTGGCCGGCCCCAAGGTGGCCGCGCTCACGCTGCTGCTCGACTGCCTTAAGGGCGCCATCTGCGTCCTTATCGCGCGTCCGCTCATTGCCGACTTGGGCTATGGCTTCCCCGTGAGCATTATGGCCCCCGGTGCCACCGGCGACTGGATGCTCGGCGTCATCTGCCTGGCAGCCGTGTGGGGCCATATCTTCTCGCCCTACCTCAACTTCCATGGCGGCAAGGGCATCGCAGTTGGTCTGGGCGTCATCCTCGCCTGGTACTGGCCCATCGGACTTTCGCTGCTGGGCATGTTTATCGTGGCCGTCGCCATCACCAAGTTTGTGTCGGTGGGCTCGCTTGCCGCTGCCATCGGTCTTCCCATCGCTGCTTGCGCGGTCTTTCCGTATAGCAGCCTGGGACTTAAGTTTTGCATGGCGCTGATCGGCATTACCGTGGTGTGGGCCCATCGTGCGAACATCAAAAAGCTCATGACGGGTAAGGAGTCCAAGCTCTCGTTTACCAAGCGCGTCACCGAGCCCGACGATAAGTAGGAGAGAGTCATGAATGTTGCGCTGATTGGCTCCGGCTCCTGGGGAACGGCCGTCGCCGGCCTTGCCGCCGCGCGAGCCGAGCGCGTGACCATGTGGGCCCATAGCGAGCAGACGGCCGCCGGCATTAACGGCGAGCACCGTAATCCCCGCTATCTTGTGGACTACGTGCTGCCGGAAAACGTTGTCGCCACGACGGACTTGGCCCAGGCGCTCGACGGCGCGGAGGCCATCATCTTTGTCGTGCCTTCGACGCACCTGCGCGATGTCTGCCACCAGGCGGCACCGTTCATCGCGGACGAGACGCCGGTTCTGTGCCTCACCAAGGGCATCGAGCCCGAGTCCGGCCTGCTCATGAGCGAGGTCATTGCCAGCGAAATCGGCAACGAGGCGCGCGTGGCGGCGCTCTCGGGCCCCAACCATGCCGAGGAAATCTGCCGCGGCGGGCTCTCTGCCGCCGTCATCGCCAGTGAAGACCAGCAGGTGGGGGAGACCTTTAAGGAGCTTCTGCTTTCCACGGCCTTCCGCATCTACCTGTCGCAAGACATGACCGGTGTCGAGGTCTGCGGCGCCATGAAAAATGTCATCGCCATCGTGTGCGGCATCTCCGCCGGCACCGGCGCGGGCGACAACACGCTCGCCCTCATCATGACGCGCGGCCTAGTCGAGATCAGCCGTCTGGTGCACGCCCGCGGCGGTCAAGCTATGACCTGCATGGGACTTGCCGGCATGGGCGACCTCATTGCCACCTGCACCTCGGAGCATTCGCGCAACCGCACCTTTGGCTACGAGTTTGCCCACGGCGTGTCGCTCGACGAGTATCAGACGCGCACGCATATGGTGGTCGAAGGCGCCGTCGCGGCCCGCAGCGTCAGCGAGCTCGCCCGTTCACTGGGCGTAGACATTCCGCTCACCTTTGCCGTGGAGCAAACGCTCTACAACGGTGTTACTTTGGATAGGGCACTCGAGATTCTTACCGATCGCGTCCCTTCTCAAGAGTTCTACGGACTCACCGACTAACGCAGAAAGGCTTCTACCATGGGTTCCATTAAAATCGCTCCGTCTGTCCTTTCGGCCGACATGGCCAACCTCAAGGGCGAGCTCGACAAGATCGCCGGCGCCGACTTTGTGCACTTCGACGTCATGGACGGTCATTTTACCGGCAACCTCACCTTTGGCGTCGATATCCTCAAGGCCGTCAAGCGATCCACCGACGTGCCGGTCGACGCGCACCTGATGGTGTCGAACCCCGACGAGACGGTCAATTGGTACGCCGACGCCGGTGCAGACATGATCACCGTGCACTACGAGGCCTCCACGCACCTGCACCGCACGCTCACGCACCTGCAGCAGCGCGGCGTCAAGGCCGGTGTGGTGCTCAACCCCGCCACGCCCGTCTGCGTGCTCGAGAGCATCATCGACGTTGTCGACATGGTGCTGCTCATGAGCGTGAACCCTGGCTTTGGCGGCCAGAGCTTTATCCCGGGCACTCTGCATAAGCTCCACGAGCTCAAGGCCATGTGTGAGCGCCACGGCGTGTCGCCCCTGATCGAGGTTGACGGTGGCATCTCTTCCAAGAACATTGCCGAGGTCGTCAAGGCTGGCGCCAACGTCCTGGTGGCCGGTTCCGCCGTATTTAAGTCCGAAGACCCCGCTGCCGAGGTTGCGCTGCTGCAGAAGCTGGGCAACGAGGCCGCACAGGAGGCATAAACCCTTATGACCGCAGGTCAAAACCGCATACCCGTGAATCTTGACTATGCCGCCTCGACGCCCATGCGCGCCGAGGCGCTCCTTGCGCAGCGCGAGTACGACGACAGCGAGCTTGCCGGCGTCAACCCCAACTCGCTGCACTCGCTTGGACGCAAGGCCGCCGCACGCCTGGAAGTTGCCCGTCGCGAGATCGCCCGAAGCTTTGGCGCACGCGTCCGCCCGTCCGAGATCGTCCTGACCAACGGCGGCACCGAGGCAAACCAGCTGGCGCTCCTCGGACTTGCCGAGGGCGCTCGTCAGCGCGATCGCAAGCGCGACCGCGTGATCGTGTCGGCGATTGAGCACGATTCGATCCTTGACAACCTGCCGCTGCTGTGCGCCGCCGGCTTTACCGTCGATCTGGTGCAGCCCTGCCGTGCGGGCTACATCGAGACCGCCGCGCTGAGCGACTTGCTCGGCGACGACGTCGCGCTCGTGAGTATCATGGCCGCCAACAACGAGACCGGCGTGGTACAGCCTATCCGCGAGCTTGCCGCGGCTGCGCACACCGCAGGCGCCCTGTTCCACACCGATGCCATCCAAGGCTATTTGCATATTCCGCTCGATGTCACCAAGCTGGGCGTCGATGCCATGTCCGTTGCCGCGCATAAGATCGGCGGCCCTGTGGCATCCGGCGCGCTCTACCTTAAGAACCGCACGCCGCTGCGCCCCCGAATCTTTGGCGGTGGACAGGAAGCCGGACGACGTGCCGGCACGCAGGACCTGCGCACGCAGCTCGCCTTTGCCGCTGCCGCCCGCACGCTGACGCCCCATGTGGCCGAGGAGCGCGAGAAGCTGCAAGCCCTTTCCGACAAGCTCTACGCCACGCTTACGGCCCATCCGCGCATTCACGCCACGATGGGCGACTACACGCAGACCGACCGTCTGCCCGGCATGGTATCGATCCACATTGACGGCATGGACTCCGAGGAGCTCATCATCAAGCTCGACGCTGCCGGCTTTGAGGTATCGGCAGGCTCGGCGTGCTCGAGCGGCAGTATGGACCCCAGCCACGTTTTGAGCGCGATGGGCATCGGTCGCGAGCAAGCTCTCGGCGCTCTTCGCATCTCGTTCGATGACCGCGTGAATCCGGACGATCTGGACGAGTTTGCCCAGACGCTGCTCTCGATCGTAGGCGCCGCATGATCGTCGCCGAGCTTGAGCGCGCGCTGCTGGCACGCTATCCCAAGACTGATGCCGAGAGTTGGGACCATGTTGGGCTATCTGTGGGAGATCCGGCCGCGGAGATTACCGGCGTTGTCTGCGCGCTCGATGCGACCGAAGCCAATGTGCACCGCGCCCAGGAGGCCGGCGCCAACGTGCTGCTGACGCATCATCCCATATACATCAAGGCGCCTGAGGCCTTTTGTCCGGCGGATGCCGCACGCCCCCAATGCAGCGCGGCGCTCTACGAGGCAGCGCGTTGCGGCGTGAGCATCATATCGCTCCACACCAACCTGGACCGCTCGCACGAAGCCCGTGTCTTCCTGAGCAAGCTGCTGGGTGCCGCACCCGTGAGCTCACTGGAGCACGTGGACGACCCCGAGGCCACCGGCCTGGGCGCGCTTGCAACGCTCAACGACCCGTGCACACTGCGCGATCTTGCTACCCGTGCTGCCACGGCCTTCGGCAGCGACCCGCGTGTGTGGGGCGAAGCCGAGCACGCATGCCGTACCGTCGCTATTTTGGGCGGCTCCGTGGGCGACTTTGGAGAGCTCGCCATCGACGCGGGCGCAGATGTCATCGTAACCGGCGAGGCGGGCTACCACGTGGCGCAAGACCTTGCCTTGCGCGGGCTGCCGGTGATTTTGCTCGGCCACGACCGCTCCGAAGAGCCGTTCGTTGATATATTGATGAACTCTGCAGTTGACGCCGGGGTCGACCCCCGTCATGCGATTAAAATACTGAACCCTTGCCAATGGTGGACTGTGACAAAAGGAGAGAACTTATGAGCGCCGGCGCTACGCTACTCAAGCTGCAACAGATCGATTTGGAGCTCGCCCGCAACAAGAGCGAACTTGCCAATATGCCGGAGCTCAAGGAGCTCGCTTCCAAGCGTAAGACCTATGTGAAGCTCAAGTCCGAGATGACCAAGCTCTACGCCCAGCGCAAGGATCTGGACATTGAGCTCGACGATCTCAACACCACCGAGATTCAAACCAACAACGCCATCGAGGCTGCCAAGAAGCGCCACGTCGACGGCTCCGACTACCGCGAGGTTCAGGACCTGGAGAATGAACTCGCCACCCTGGCCAAGCGTCTGGACAAGATTGAGCACACCCGCAAGGACGTCGTTGTTGCCCATAAGGAGGCGCTCGACCGCGAGGCCCGCGCGCAGGCAATCATCGCCAAGTTCGAGGAGGGCGTGAAGGCCGATACCAAGGCTGCCCGCGCCAAGGCTGCCGACCTGCAGGCTCAGATTGACGCCGCCACTAAGGAGCGCACCGCGCTTGCCGCCACGCTGCCGACCGTCGTGCTCACCGACTACGAGCGTCTGCTCAAGCAGTTCCGCGGCCTGGCCGTCGAGACCATCCAGGGCAACATCCCCACGGTCTGCCACACAGCGCTGCAGGCATCGTCCATGAGCGACCTCAACCACGACGGTAGTGAGATTACGCACTGCCCGTACTGCCACCGCCTCCTGGTACTCCCGAGCAAGGAAGCCTAGCGATGACGGCGGCATCCAACAATTCAATGCAACTTGAGGGAAAAACGATCCTGCTGGGCATTACCGGCGGGATCGCCGCCTATAAGTCGTGCAATATCGTGCGCCAGCTCCAAAAGCGCGGCGCGCGCGTCAAGGTCGTTATGAGCGAGCATGCCACCGAGTTTGTCGGCCCGCTCACCTTCCGTGCGCTCACCAACGAGCCCGTCGCCGTAGGCCTGTTCGACGACCCCTCCGACCCCATCCACCACATTTCGCTGGCGCAAGAGCCCGATCTGGTGGTCGTGGCGCCCGCGACGGCCAATATCATCGCCAAGATGGCCAACGGCATCGCCGACGACCTCATCTCCACCACGCTACTTGCGACGCCGCGACCCATCGTGATCGCACCCGCTATGAACAACGGCATGTGGAAGGCGCCGGCGACACAGGCCAACATGTCCACGCTGCGCGAGCGCGGTGTCCATGTGGTGGGACCCGGCAGCGGCTACCTTGCCTGCGGCGACGTGGACACGGGACGCATGAGCGAGCCCGAGGACATCGTCGAGGCTGTATGCGAGGTGCTCAACCCCGCGCCTCAGGACCTGGCAGGTAAGCGCATCGTGATTACCGCCGGCCCCACGCACGAGCCGATCGACCCGGTGCGCTTCATTGGCAACCGCTCTTCGGGCAAGATGGGCATCGCCCTATCGGGGGAGGCTGCTCGCCGCGGTGCTGCGGTCACGCTCGTGCTGGGACCGACATCGCTCGATGTTCCCCGCGGCGTGGCGTGCGTACGCGTGCAGACCGCCGCAGAGATGCTCCGGGCGGCGCTGAGCGCCTTCCAGACGGCCGATGCGGCCATTTGCGCGGCCGCCGTCGCCGACTACACCCCCGCCGCTCCTGCCGACCATAAGCTCAAAAAGTCCAACGAGCCCTTGGATCGCATCGAACTGGTCGAAACGGTCGATATTTTGGCCGAGCTCTCGCGCCAGAAGGGCGAGCGATGCGTGATCGGATTTGCGGCCGAGACCGATAACGTTGTCGGGTACGCCGAGCGCAAATTGGCCCGCAAGGGTTGCGATGCCATTATCGCCAACGATGTCTCGCGCGCCGATTCAGGCTTTGGTACCGACACTAACAAGGCCTGGATTGTGAGCACAGCGGGTACACAGGAACTTCCCGTGCTAACAAAACCCCAGCTCGCAGATACAATTTTGGACTTGCTTCAAAAATTGTAAAAAAGTTCTTGCACAAGTCTAAAGTTTCGGGTTAATATACTCCCTGTTGCGAGCGAGAGCAGAGCAACAAACAAAAGCTTCGGGACGTGGCGCAGCTTGGTAGCGCACTTGACTGGGGGTCAAGGGGTCGCTGGTTCGAATCCAGTCGTCCCGACCAGAAGTTTGCAGGTCAGGCACCTAGTGCCTGACCTTTTTTGTTTTAAGCAATTGCTTAATTTTGTTTAAGCAACAGGGTGCCAAAAATCTACCTGCGCGACAATCGCCTTTTGCGGCTACTTGCGCGTTTTGCACGCGCTTGAGCCGATTTATTAACGCGATATGAATCTACATACGCGTAGCTGGTATACAGTCGAGTACGGGCTGTATCTATCGCGGCGATTTACACAGATATAGCGACTGTAACGAACAAGCGTGTCGCTGTATTTATTCCAGTACTTCACTTGATCGGTGGACAAGTGAGCGGTTGCAACGAAACACCAAGCAGGATGGACGCCATACGAGGACATCGCAGGGGTAATGGCGGGGGAGTGCGGCAGGCGCTCTGAGAGCCGCTGTGTGACCCCATGTCTCCTTAACTCGATTATTTGGTTTCAAGCCACGAATCGGTCGAGCAATTGCCAAAAGAAAGGCCCATGCAGGATTGCACGGGCCTTACATAAGATCAAATTTGAGCTAGAAGCACCAAACGGGGCAGACGCAACACCATCTCGTCGCGGCCTCGGCGAGCGACATATCGCAGTCGAGGAAGACATCGAGGAAGTCGTCAGACCCTGCACAGGGGGACCGCGATGGTGGCCACCGCGCCGCCCGAAGGGCCGTTGGCGAGCGAGACGGAGCCCCCGTGGGCGCTCGCGGCCTCGGAGGCGACGTGGAGGCCGAGCCCGTAGTGGCGGCCTCCGTCGCGCGAGGAGCGGGAGGAGTCGTCTGTGAAGAGGCGCTCGCAGCCGCGTTCGAGGGCGGCGGGAGAAAAGCCCGGTCCGTCATCGGCGACCTCGATGACGAGGTATCCACCAGCGACGTCGCAGGAGACCACCACGCGCGAGCGCGCGTGCTCGGCGGCGTTGGCCACGAGGTTCGCGGCGGCTCGCGCCAGGGTGGTTCGGTCGAGTGGGGCCTCGGGCGCGCCCGCGACAGCGGGGCCCGTGGCTGCGTCGAGCGTCACGCCTCGCGCCCGGGCGATCTGGGCGGCCTCGGCGAGGACCTGCTCGCAGAGCTCGGCCGGCCGCATGGGGGCCCTCTCCGCCCCGCCGGACCCGCGCGAGGCCTCGATGAGCAGACGTACGTAGCCGTCAAGCCTTTCGACACTGCCGGCTATGTCGCGCGCGGCGGCCGCGAGGTCGGCGTCTTTCTCGTCTTCCAGCTCCTCCGCCACGAAGTCGGCGTTGGCGCGCAGCACGGTGAGCGGCGTCTTGAGATCGTGGGCGAGCGACGCCATCTGCTCCCGTTGCCCCCGCTCCGCGGCCCAGCGGGCCTCGAGCGACTCGGCGAGGGAGGCCCGCATGGCGTCCATCGCGGCGAGGACGTCGTTCACCTCGCGCACGTTGGTGCTGCCGACCGCGAAGTCGAGCTCCCCCGCGCCGACGCGCCCCGCCGCCTCCGCGAGCGGCGCCATCTTGCGCGAGATCACGCGGCTCGCGCGGCGCGCCACGAGCGCGAGCGCGAGCGCGCTTCCCGCCGTGGCGCCGACGAGCATGAGGCTCTGCGGGTTGGGAAGCAGGCCGGCGAGATCGCGCGAGACCCACTGCGGCAGGTACTCGCTGACAAGTGCGCAGGCCCCGCCGCCCTTGAGCGGAAACGCGGCGTAGGTGAGGCCCGAACCCCCGCCCTCGATCTCCACTGTGCCCGGATCCGCGGCGAGTGCCGTACGGGCCATTTCCGTCGCGTCCTCGAGCCGCGTGCCCTCGAGGTCTGTCATCAGCACGTATCCGTCCTTGTTCAGGATAAGGTAGCGGTACGCCGTCGGCACGTCCTGCTGCCCGCAGACGCCGTCGCGTGCCAGGCCCTCCGCGACCTCGCGCGCATTGGCCGGCCCCCAGCTTGCCTCGTAGACGAAGCCCGCATTGATCGCCGCGGAGAGCGCCATGAACGAGGCGAGCCACGCCGTAGCAACCGCAGCGAACGCGTAGGCGAAGTAGCGTGCGATGACGAAGGAGAGCGGCATGCCCCCGCGACCTCGCGCTCCTGTCCTCAGAGCTGCCACTTGTACCCCATCCCCCAGACGGTCGCGATCGGATCGGCGCCGGCCTCGGAGAGTTTCCTCCGGGCGCGGCTGACCTGCATGGATATGGCCGCGTCGTCGGCGTCGCTCTCCCAGCCGAGCACCGCCTCGCGTATCTGCGCGCGGCTCATGACCTGCCCGGGGTGGCGGGCGAGGTACTCGCAGATGGCATACTCGGTGGGCGTGAGCGGCACGGCCTCGCCGCCCACGGCGAGACCGCGCGCCCCGAGGTCGATCCGCACCTCCCCGAAGGAGAGGGCGTGCGAGCGCGGCCGGCGCTCACGGCGCAGATGGGCCGCGACCTTGGCGCGCAGTTCCGCGGCCCCGAAGGGCTTGCGGACGTAGTCGTCGGCGCCCAGGCCGTAGGCGGCCACGGCATCCTCCTCGGCCACGCGCGCGGTCAGGAAGACGATGGGCCCGTCGAAGTCCGGGCGGATCTGCCGCACGAGCTCGAAGCCGTCGAGCCCCGGCATCATGACGTCGCAGAGCACGAGGTCGAAGCGCGAGAGGTCCATCCCCGGGACCGACGTCGGGTCCGTCGCCCTGACGACCTCATGGCCGTCGCGGCCGAGGACGCGCGCGAGCGCGTCGAGGATCGCCCGTTCATCATCCACTGCCAGTATCCTCGCCATGTTCGACCTCCTGAAATTCTCGTCGGAATTGTACTAGCGCCGCGCTCAGCGGTCCAGAGCCCTGCGCGCAGCGCCGACCCCCAGCCGGCGTCGAGCAGGGCATTCCCGCCTAGGACGAGCGCTGCGGAGAGGAGGACGAGCATGGCGGCGAGCGGCCTCCTACGCATCTGCCCTCCCGTCCTCGAAGCGGCAGAACCAGGCAAGAAGGACGGCGTCGGCTGCCAGGGTGAGCACGAGGCTAGCGAGCGCAGTCGTGAGGAGAGGGCCCGCCGCGCGTGCGGCGTCGATGAAGGCCTCCACCCCGAGCGACCCCAGGCGCGCGGGCCAGGCGAGCGGCACCCAGCTCAGGGGCGTCGCCAAGGCACCGGTGAGCTCGCCGGTCATGAGGCCGTGCGCAAGTCCGCCCACTGAGAAGAACGCGAGGAGCATACCCGCCGCGCCGGCGCCGATGGCGGCGTTGCGGCCGAGGCGCAGGGCCACGCCGAGCCCCAGCGCGTAGAGGGGCAGGCTGCCCAGCACGATGCCCGCCCAAGCGGCCGCAAGCGGAGCGGGCCCGAGCGGCAGGCGCCCGGCAACGGCGAGCACGGCCCCGAACACGCCGAGCGCCACGGCCAGCGCGCCCGCGCCGAGCGCCGCAAGGGCGAGTAGCTTCGCCGCGACGGCGCGCCCGCGCGAGGGGACCGCCGTGAGGTTGGCGAGACGCCCGGCAGCGCGCTCATCGTCCACGGCGAGCCCGCAGACGATGGCGGACATGAGCGGCATGAGGGCGCCGAGGAACTGGACGTAGGCGTCCGCGCCCAGCGCCGGGTCCCATCGGGCTATGGAGAAGTACTCGCCGCAGGCAAGACCGGCCGCCAGGCCGCAGACGAGGTGCACCACTGCGAGCGGGGAGCGCGCAAGGCGCAGGGCCTCGGAGAGCAGGGCCCGCGAGAGAGTCATGCGCGGCGTCGGGTCGGAGAGTCGTGTCACGGCCATCACCTCTCCTCGGAGCGCGCGAACCAGGCCGCGCCCGCCGCCGTGAGCGCGGCGAACGCGAGCGCGCTGACCGCAAGGCCCGCCAGCGTGAGCATGCCATCCGCCGCGAGCGCCCCGCCGAGCGCCATGTCCGCCGCGAGTGGCTCGCCGCTCGGCAGCACGGGGATGAAGCTCGTGGGGATGACCATGCTCGCCGACGGCGGAAAGAGCTGCGGCAGCGGCACCAACGACCAGGCGAACCCACCCACGAGCTGCGCGGCGAGCGGGCAGAAGATGCCCGCGAGCAATCCGAGCCGCGCCGTGAGAAAGAGCCCTGCGGGGATCATCCACGCCGCGGTCACCGTGTTGGCGAGCGCGCAGAGGAGCATCGTGAGCGTGCCCGCGGCCGTGAGGCCCTGCGAGGAGAACGCCGATCCCGCGAGGTAGATGCCGAAGACCACGAGGTTCGAGAGCGTGCAGAGCGCGAGGCACCAGAGTGCCTTGGCCCACCAGGCGCGCCCGAGCGGGAAGCCCAGGCCCAGAAGCCCCCGCATCCGCGCGCGAGCGTCCGCCCGCGCGACGCACGCCACCACGAGCGAGAGAGACACGGGCAGGAAGAGCGCGTACCAGTAGTTCCACGCGCTGAAGATCTGCACGCCCCGATAGGGCATCGCGCCGAGCAGCGGCATCGGCAGCGCCATGAGCACGGCCAGGCGAACCGGTGCCGCGTGGCGCGACTTCAGGGCCTCGGCGCGCAGGCCCGCGAGCAGGCCGCCTTTCTCGCCCGTCATGCCGCCACCTCCCCGCGTGCTCGTCGCCCTTCCCGACAGAAGCTCATGAAGAGTTCCTCGAGGTCCTGCCCGGGCCGAAGCGCATCCTCGTAGGCGAGGCGCCCCCCGCAGATGATGCCGATGGTGTCCGCCATCTGCTGCACCTCGGAGAGGATGTGGCTCGAGACGATCACCGTCGTACCCGCCGCTGCGAAGCCGCGGATCTGGTCGCGCAGCTCCTCGATGCCGATGGGGTCGAGGCCGTTGGTGGGCTCGTCGAGCACGAGCAGGCGTGGCCGGGCGATCAGCGCCAGCGCGAGCCCCAGGCGCTGCCGCATGCCCATCGAGAAGCGCCCGGCGCGCTTCTTCCCGGTGTCCGCGAGGTCCACGGCGGCGAGTACCTCATCTATGCGGCTCTCGGGAAGGCCCAGCAGCGTGGTGCGCACGCGCAGGTTCTCGCGCGCGGTGAGGTTGGGGTAGAGTGGCGCCTCCTCGATGAGGCTGCCGATTGCGTAGAGGTCCTCGCGGCGCCAGGCGTGCCCGGCAAAGAGGATCTCCCCGGCCGTCGGCCGCAGCATCCCGCAGATCATCTTGAGCGTTGTCGACTTGCCGGCGCCGTTGGGACCGAGCAGCCCGTACACCTCGCCCTCGCGGATATGAAGGCTCACGTCGGCCACGGCATCCTGCGCCTGGTCGCCGCGGCCGAAGCGCTTGGTGAGCCCGCGCGTCTCGAGCATGTAACCCATGGGTTTATCCTTTCTCTTCCGGGCGCGCGGGCCGATTCACCGTGCCCGCGCGTCTTACCTTTCGGGTTCACCATCCATGGTGGGGCGCGTTTCTAACGAAGCCGTAACGGCCGTTGGGCTCTTTTGGCGCCAGCCAATCTCGACCCGCACGCATTTGCTTAAAGCAACAACTTTCCCGATCGATATAATCACCGAATCAAAACGTGTACACC
Source organism: Collinsella aerofaciens (assembly GCF_039062365.1). Classification (GTDB taxonomy): domain Bacteria; phylum Actinomycetota; class Coriobacteriia; order Coriobacteriales; family Coriobacteriaceae; genus Collinsella. The sequence goes on along the minus strand of NZ_JBCJBI010000003.1, from coordinate 175,618 downwards.
AGCCACCAAAGATGCCGAAAAATGTCGCTTTTGGAGGCTGATGTACACAAATGCAGAATCCAGCGCAGCCCAGAGGCGCCCTCCACATGTCTGGACTCTCTATGCTTACGCTGGATAGACATCGCCGGAACGGGTATAGTATCGAAAGTTTTGTCGTTAACCAGCGGGGGAGTCCTGTGGGCATCAAAAAGAAGATCAAAAAGGAGCTTATCGGCACTTCCGATTACCCGTCGAATAAGATCTTTACGATCTCCAATTTCATCACCTTTACGCGCCTGATCCTCACCCTGGTATTTCTGTACCTGTTTGTGACGGATAACAACCGTATCATCGCCATCGTTATCTACGCCGTCGCCGCCTCCACCGACTGGATGGACGGTCAGATCGCCCGTATGACTAAGACGGTCTCGTGGCTCGGCAAGGTCATGGATCCCATTTGCGACCGCGCGCTGCTGTTCACCGGCGTACTGGGACTGGTGGTCCGCGGAGAGCTGCCCATCTGGGTCTGCGTGCTCATTATTGGCCGCGACATCTATCTGGGCATCGGCACGCTTATCGTGCGTCATTATCACCGTCGCCCCATCGATGTCGTCTTCCCCGGAAAGATTGCCACAGCGCTGCTCATGACCGGCTTCTCGCTCATGCTGCTCGGTTTCCCCGTTATTGACGGCCTGCATCTTTTACCTTCAACCCTTAAGGCCTTCCCGGGCCTCAACGGAAGCTCGGTGCCCCTCGGCATCTTCTTTGTGTACGGCGGCGTGATCTTCTCCATGCTCACGGCTGTCATCTACTCCATTAAGGGCGGAGTGGCCATTAAACAGGCTCTCGCGCATCCCGAGGACGAGGACATCGACTTTCTGAACCCTGAAATCGAAGACTGATTCGTTGGGGTATGATTACGTACGGTTCATTATTTGCGGCACGTCCGCGATAAGTTAGGGGTTGTCATGGACAACATGGTTAACAATATGCCTCAGAATGATAAGACTGCTGACGCTACCTGCGTATTCCGCGTGCCTTCAAGCGACGTCACCGTTCCCGACCTCATGGCCAACGTGCGCATCACCGCCCCCGTTCTGTCCATCGTCAAGGGTCCGCAGACTGGTGCCGCTTTTGAGCTCGAGGACGATGTGACCACCATCGGCCGCGATCCCGCGAACGGAATCTTCCTCAATGACATGACCGTTTCGCGCAGCCATGCGCGCATTATTCGCGAGGGCCTCGGCGCTCGCATCGAGGACTTGGGCTCGCTCAATGGCACCTGGGTCGACGGTGCCATCGTCAATGCAGCCCCGCTGCACGACGGTTCTTCCGTGCAGATCGGTACGTTTACGCTCATCTACCACGAGAGCACGCCGGAGCGCATCGAAACCGGTGAGTAGGGCATGGCCGAACGCAACTATCTGAGTATCGGCCAAGTCGTCAACCTACTTCGAGGCGCATACCCCGATCTTTCGAACTCAAAAATTAGATTTCTAGAGGATGAGGGGCTCATTACCCCTCATCGTACGCCTAAGGGATACCGTCAGTACTCCAAGGAGGACGTTGATCGCCTAGAGGTCATTCTGCACTTGCAGAAGACCCGCTACATGCCGCTCAACGTGATTAAGCAGCGCTTGGAAAACGCCACGGACCTGTCAACGCTCGCCTACGAGGTGGGCTTGCTGTCCGATGTTCCGCTCAAGACGGAGCCCAAGGAGACTAAACAAAAGCTGCATCCCATCGAGACCATTCCCGATATGCTGGGCGTCGAGATTTCGTTTATCCGCTCGCTCGCCGAGAACGACCTCATTCGCATCATCAAGAGTCCGCAGAATCGCGAGCTTGTCGATGGCCGCGATTTTCCGATCATCCGCTACTGCTCCGAGCTGTCACGCTTCCATATCGAGCCGCGCAACCTGCGTCAGTACGTGTCTTCCGCCAACCGCGAGTCCTCGATGTTTGAGCAGGTGCTCGTGAGCATGCTCGGCATGGATACCTCCGATGACGAGCGCGATGCCAAGCTCGAGCGTGCGTTTAAGAAGCTTCACGACCTGACGGAAGGTGTGCACACCGCGCTGCTCAAGAACCGCGTTTTTGAGTCGCTCAACGCCGTGGTCGAGGACGCCGACATCGATGCACTCGATGAGGAAATCACTCGCTCCGAGTCCACCAAGGCCAAAAACGAAGAGACAGCCGCTCCGGCTTCGCACGAGGATTCTCTCGTAAAACCGCTCAAGGTCGTCGCCCCTTCGCAATCCGGCACCGCCACCGCGGGCAAATAACCGCTGCCGAAGTTTCGGCAACCCATTGAAAGGTCATGTAATGTACGACTTCGAATCTCAAATCGTCGACATCCCCGACTATCCCGAGCCCGGAGTCATCTTTAAAGACATCACGCCGCTCTTCGGCAATCCCGAGGCGCTCAAAGCCATGACCGATGCCCTCGCCGAGCACTTTGCCGGCATGGGAATCACCAAGGTCGTGGGTCCCGAGGCTCGCGGCTTTATGGTTGGTGTACCGGTGGCCGTAGCCCTTGGCGCCGGCTTTGTTCCCGCACGTAAACCGGGCAAGCTGCCGCGCGAGACCGTAAGCCAGAGCTACGAGCTCGAGTACGGCACCGATTCAATAGAGATCCATGCCGACGCTATCAGCTCTAAAGATACCGTGTTGATTCTGGACGACTTGGTCGCGACGGGCGGAACCGTCGAGGCAACAGGTAAACTGGTGCGAGATATGGGCGCAAAGCTTGTCGGTTACGGTTGTATCCTTGAGCTTGCGTTTCTCAACCCGCGCGAGAAGCTCACGCCGTCTAATGACGATGTGGAGCTCTTTAGCCTGGTGACGGTGGACTAGCCGTTACCCTTAGTTACTGGAAAGGAAGCTACATGCGCACAGCAAACACGCACAAAAACATGGCACGCTGCGCTGCTACGGCAACCCTCGCTTGTGTTTTGGGCTTGGGCCTCGCGGCTCCTGCCTACGCCGATACCGCATCCGACCTTGCCGCTGCTCGTACGAAGCTCGAGCAGATCGGTACCCAAACTCAGCAGATTTACGATGAGCTCGCCACGCAGACGCAGGCGCTCGATCAGACTGCCGGCGAGATCACGCAAAAGCAGCAGGAGATCGCCGATGGTCAGGCCAAGCTCTCGACCTATGTCGCCGGCGAGTACAAAACCGGCGGTCTGAGCCTGCTTCAGGTTCTGACGGGTGTCGATGATCTGAGCGATATGCTCAACCGTCTGTTCTACTACGGCAAAGTTTCTGATAAGCAAGCTCAGACCATTCAAGAGGTCAAGGAGCTTAAGCAGCAGCTCACCGATAAGCAGTCCGAGCAGGAAAAGAACGTCGCCGCCACGCAAAAGAAGGTCGACGAGCTTAACGCCCAGCAGGCTGAAGCCCAGAACGTCGTAAACTCCCTGGATTCGCAGCTGCAGGCCGAGCTTGCCGCAGAGGCCGAGGCCAACGCCGCGCTGCAGGCCGGCATCAACGCCAGTACTGCCGAGAAGGCCACGGTGAGCAACGAGACTGCCGGTACGACCGAGAACACCAACAACGGTGGTCAGACCAACAATAACAACAACCAGGGCGGCAACACTCCGGCTCCTACGCCGACACCTGCTCCAACGCCGCAGCCCTCCACGCCTCCTCCGGCTCCGACGCCTTCTGCTCCGAGCCAGTCCGTCGATGGCGGTTCTGTTGTCTCGCGTGCATACAGCAAGCTTGGCTGCGCCTATTCCTGGGGCGGAATTGGCCCGAACAGTTTCGACTGCTCTGGTTTTGTTAGCTATTGCCTCACTGGTCGCTATTGCCGCCTGGGCACCACGGGTACCTTTATGGGCTGGACGCGTGTGTCCGATCCGCAGCCCGGTGACGTTGTGGTCAATTCGTACCACACCGGCATTTACATCGGTGGTGGTCAGATGATTCATGCTTCCGACTACAACACGGGTGTTATCATCAGCTCCGTTGCCGCCGGCATGAACAACAACTATATCTTCGTTCGCTACTAAGTATTCAGATAAAGCAAACGGATATGGACCTCGTGACTTTGAGTCATGGGGTCCATTCTTTTGCCTTTAGTGCAGGCCGCTATCTAGTTTTGAATACTAGATAGCGGCCCAATCGGTCAGCAATAAGGCTATAATTGTTAGGGAACAATTAGAAAGGACCCTCTATGAGCTGGGCACTTATCTCCGATTCAAGCTGTAACCTCCGCGATTGGCAACCGACCGCACCCCATGCCACCTTTGCATTTGCGCCCCTCAAAATTCGAGTGGGGGAGCGTGAATTCATCGATGACCTTTCGCTCGATGTACATGAGCTCAACTGCGCTGTTCAGGCGGAGACGAACGCTTCTTCGAGCGCTTGTCCCAGCGTAGGGGAGTGGGCCGAGCTCTTCAAATTGGCAGACAAGACCATCTGCATGCCGATCTCTGAGGGCGTGTCGGGCAGCTACAACGCGGCAGCCACGGCTCGCGATATGGTTCTTGCCGAGGAGCCCGACCGGCAGATTCATCTAGTCAATTCACGCGCAGCTGGCGGCAAAATGGACCTCATTTTCATGCTGTTCGACCGCTATCTTGCAAGCAATCCGGATGTCACATTCGAGGACGCTTGCGCATACTTCGATAGCCTTGAACAGAACAGCAAAATCCTCTTCAGCTTGTGCAATTACGAAAACCTCGCCAAAGCCGGACGTATCCCTAAGGCAGCCGGCGTCATTGCCAACAAGCTCAATATCCGCATTTTGGGCACAGCGAGTGAGGCCGGTAAAATCGAACTCGTCGGGCACACGCGTGGCGAAAAGAAGATGCTCAACAAGATCATCGACACCATGGAAGCCGAGGGTTTTACGGGCGGCGAGGTCATCATCGATCACGTTGAGAACAAAGCTGGAGCCCAGGCGCTTGCTGACCGCATAGTCGAGCATTGGCCCGGCTCCAAGACCATCATCATGCCCTGCAACGGCCTAGATTCCTATTACGCCGAGATGCACGGCCTCATCATCGGCTACGGTATGGGCGTAGCTTCGGGCAAATAAAGTCCAACCAAGCAATAAAACGGGCGGGACAAAGCGACAGATGGCTCTTTGTCCCGCCCGTTTTATACGTCGGCTAGCTATTAAACCCGTTGAACTTGAGATAGCTCATCAAGTAAGCCTTCGAAACAAAGGATGAAACCGCGCTGCGCACAAGCAGCGACTCACGCGTTACCTGATGCGCCGTATCAGGAACCGGCGTCTGCTCGACAGAAAACGCCGAACGAATCGATGCCTCGAGCTGATCGACCACATAATCAAAGGCCGTCGGGGCATCGTAGCTCAAACGCTGAATGTTAAAGAGTGCCTGCACCGCAGCAATAGGCAGCACCTGCTTAAAGGTGCAGATAGCGATCAGGCGGGCAATCTGCTCGCGGCCATATTGCTTTCTGACCGGAGCAGGCACCAAGCCGACCTTCACGTAGTTATTGATCATCGATGGCGTAATGACAGGCTGCTCAACGCAAATGGACAGCGGCTCCATCCACAGTGCAACATACTCAATAACCTGGTCGCGATAGAGCGTCACATTGGGCAACTGGTTATAGCGCGGCAGACTCAACGTATTGAGTTTGCGAACGATATCGGACTGAATAAATGCATCGGGCAGCACAGTGGGCTGAATATCCTCAGGCTTAATGCTGACCGACGAATCGGACATCGGAATAACGTGTTTAACGTGGTTCATAAAGGTCCTCCGTTCATTATCTATATTGTATTCTAGATTATCTAGTTTTGCATACCACATAGCCGACAAGAAAATTGGCGGGACAGCGCACAGATGCATCGTCCCGCCATTTAGTTAATTGATAACAACCTTACATAAGATATATTATCGTACTTATCCGCGGAGAAATGCATATGCGCTTGTTGCCGCTATGGCTCCATCAGAAACAGCGGTCACAACCTGGCGTAAACGTTTGGAACGGATATCGCCAGCGGCAAATAGACCTGGCGTGCGGGTCGCCATGGATTCATCAGTCAGAATGCCGCCATCAGGCGCCAGATCAACTAGATGCTCAACAATCTCGGTATGGGGCTGCGTTCCGGTAAAGACAAAGATGCCAAACGAGCCGGGCTCAAATGACTCGGTATGAGTCTCGCCGGATGCATTGTCCTTAAAGGTAATCGTCGTTGGCATGGCTTCGCCCGATAGCTCCACAATACTAGTTTGGTACCTAACTGTAATATTGTCCTTTGCGAGTACTTTCTGAACAACACCATCGGGCGCACGGAACTGGTCGCGGCGCAGCACGATGGTCACACTGCTGGCGATTTCTGACAAGAACAGGGCTTCCTCGCAGGCGGCATTGCCGCCACCGATGACAAAGACCTGTTTACCGCGAAAGAACATGCCATCGCACGTCGCGCAATACGAAACACCGCGACCGCGATACGTATCCTCGCCAACAAAACCAGCAGATCGCGGCGTAGCACCCATGCAAGCGATAACACTCGAGGCCAGCGTATCGCCCATATCATGATGCACCGTAAACAGCGCTGTATCGGCATCGTAATCGATACCCGTAACCATGCTCCATGCAACCTGCGCTCCCATGCCCTCTGCATGTTGCTGAAAACGCTCGCCGAGTTCGACACCACTCAAGAGCGGAATGCCCGGATAGTTCTCGACCTCATTGGTTGTGGCGATCTGCCCTCCCGACATGCCCTGTTCAATCACGGTCGTCGTTAGGTTGGAGCGCGCAGCGTAAATGGCGGCAGCATAGCCCGCGGGGCCGCCACCGATAATAGCAACATCGATCGGCTGATGGGTAGTCATGAAGAGACCTCCTGTCGAAAGATTGGCGTTCTTTGCGCTCATACCCAAATTTACGTGAACATGACACTCATGCACTACAATGATAAATCGCGTAACAAGGCTGAAGGGGAGTTATCGATGGATCAAACGCAGACGAGCAATAGCGCTCCCCTGCCCATGCAAGCCACTCCCCAACCGGAGCAAATGACCGTTTCACCTGCACAAAAACCCTTGGTAACCATCGTGCACGCCTCCGTCGGCTCGGGCCACAAAGCCGCCGCAAATGCGATTGCGCAGGCATTCGACCTCATCCGCGGCACCAAGGGAATCCCTGAGGATGTTGAGATCGAAGTCCTGGATATCCTCGATTTTGGACGCATTAGGTTCGATGGTAATAAAACAGCAGCTTCGTTTACCGGCGCCACGCGTCCCATATATGACCTAACCTGGCGATACACGTTTACGGGACATCTGCTCTGGGGCGGAGGCACGGCATGGTCACGTATTATGTTCCCTGCCTTCAACGAATATGTCCGCACCCGCAGGCCCATAGCCGTGGTCGCAACACACATCACGGCGGCCAACGTCGCTGTGGGTGCCCGCGTCATCACGGGTATCGATTATCCGGTCATCTGCGTACCAACAGACTATGAAGTCGAAGGCTTTTGGCCCCACAAGGACACCGACCTGTTCTGCGTAGCCAACGAATTTATGGCCGAGACACTTCGCCCCCGTAAAGTTCCCGAGACCAAAATCCGCATTACAGGCATCCCCATTCGCGCCGGGTTTGATACGGACTACAATCGCGGGGAAGAACTCGAGAAGTTCAATCTCCCCGCTGACAAGACCGTTGTGCTGGTGATGGCCGGTGCCAGTTTGCCTCAACCGTACGTTCGCTTTCGCGCGGAGATGGACCGCACACTCCCCTTCCTGCGCAGCTTCGAGGACATGCACTTTGTCTTTTTGCCGGGCAAGGATGAGGAATACGCCACCCGCCTCAAGACGCTCTTCGACGCCATGAAGCTCGAAAACGTCACGGTTCTGGACTACGTGGACGACATGGCAGCCCTCATGCACGGCTGCGACCTGGCAATCCTCAAATCGGGCGGGCTCACCGTCACCGAGTGCCTGTGCGCTCATCTGCCGATGATCCTGCTGGGCAAATCATACGGCCAGGAAAAGGCCAACACCACGATGCTCACCGGCATGGGCGCCAGCATGCACGTCACCACCGCACGAGAACTCATCGTAACCCTACGTCACTTGCACGACCATCCCGAATCACTCAAAGCCCTACTCATCAACGGCGAAGTGCTACGCCGCCCCCGCGCAGCCGAGGACATCGCCATCGCAGCCATGGAGCTCGTAGACAAACCCCAGAAAAGAAAACGCGCATTCTGCCGCTTCTACTGGGGCGGAAAACCCGCGCATATCAGGTAGCGTCTTAATTTCCGCTTACCTGTGGGAGGCCCCTATATATCATCCCGTGCTCAAACATTCTCGCTTCGCTGCGAAACTGCGCGCGGGACGATATATAGGGGCCTCCCACAGGTAAGCTGCGTTAACGTACTAGCGGCTATACCAGATTCCCCACCAGTAGAAACTGCGAAGGGAAACCAGAAAATATAAATACAGTAAGCCGATGCGACAAAGGAGGCGTCCCTTTATCGCATCGGCTTACTAGAAGAGTAAGTATTTTTTCAAGCGAGTAGCCGCCCGCCTCTCTCACATATCGTTCCACGCGCAGTTTCGCAGCGAGCGAAGCGAAGCGAGAATGTTTGAGCATGGAATGATATGTGTGAGAGGCGGGCGGGAGGGATACGAGCGCCCCTAGGCGACGCCGGAGGAGCCGAAGCCTCCGTTGCCTCGGTCGGTTTTATCCAGTTCGTCTACCTCTATGAGGTTGACCGTGGGGACTTCTTGGATGACGAGTTGGGCTATGCGGTCGCCTTTGTTGATTTGGATGTTGTTGGAGGGATCCAGGTTGATGAGGATAACCTTGAGTTCTCCTCGGTAGTGGGCGTCGATGAGGCCCGGCGTGTTGACTATAGACAGGCCCTGCTTGATGGCCAAGCCGCTGCGGGGCTGGACGAAGCCGGCGTAGCCATCGGGCAGGGCGATGGCCAGCCCAGTGGAGACCAGACGGCGTTCAAAGGGCTTCAGGACGCAGTCCTCGTTGGAGCGCAAATCCAAGCCGGCATCGGTGGGATGGGCGTATTTGGGAAGCTCGACGGTGGGGTCGAGACGCTTTATGTTGACGGTAATGTTGGACATGGAATCACCTTAGCTTGTCGAGCTCTTGCAGAAACTCATCGACGTCTTTGAAATCGCGGTAGACCGAGGCAAAGCGGATGTACGCCACCTTGTCGATCTTGGCCAAGCGCTTGAGCACCATGTCACCCAACTCATGCGACGTGACGGCCGTCAGCGTGCGGGAGCGCAACTCGACCTCGATGTCATCGATAATCTCATTGAGCTTCTTAGTGTCGATATCGCGTTTGATGGTGGCGCGCATCAAGCCGACGAGCAGCTTATTGCGATCGAACCGCTGCTTGGTTCCGTCTGACTTAATGACCTCGATTGGGTCTTCGCATCGCTCGAACGTTGTAAAGCGGTAGTTACACGAGCAACATTCGCGACGGCGCTTGATGGTGTTATTTGACTCCTGCATACGGGAATCAACGACGCGGGTATGTGCCTTGCCGCATTTGGGACAGCGCATGGTACCTCCTCTTAAACGATAACAAGGGTACCATGCGCAGCGCGATAATGATTACGAACGAGCAGGAACCTTAAGATGCGCACCGGCGGCGAGCGAACCATGCTCCAGATGATTGACGTTACGGATCATGTCGGAAGTCTCTTGCGTGGAAAGGCCTTCGATTGGATATTCCTCGGCAAGCGACCAAAGAGAATCGCCAGGCTGAACGCGAATAGTCTCGTAGGTAATGTTGGAAACGGACTCGGCATACGCGGCGTGACGAGCGCTAAAGACCGACATAGCGAGGACAAAGAAGAGCGTAAGCGCAACGGCAACGGCGACAATCGTCGGAACCTTCAGGGCAACGCGAGCCGGCGCGACTACAGCCTGCTGATTGCGAGCAGGCTTTACGGTCAAAGGCTGAAAGCCGGAGCGGCCACCCTGAACAACCGTAAAAGTGGGTTCTGCAGGCGTCTCGAGCTTAAGGGCGAGGTTTCCCTGGACCATATTCGTTGCGTTCATCATGTTCTCCTCTCGCGTGTTTTGCTGAGAACAGTTTTATCAAGCCGCGCGGACAAAAATGTCTAGCGCGAGAACGAATGTTCGGTTATTATTATCTTCGAACAGTTGTTCCTGTCAAGCAAAATTCGAACATTTGTTTGACATGGGTAGAGAGGATGCCCTGATGGCTCGCAAAATTACCAAGCGTCAGCAGCAAATTTACGACTTCATCAAGGAATATCAGCAGGAGAAGGGTTATCCGCCCAGCGTGCGCGAGATGGCTTCTGCCGTGGGCCTTTCCTCCCCCAGCACCGTGCACGCCCATCTATCTGCCCTGGAGGCGCGCGGGCTACTCAAGCGCGATGCAACCAAACCGCGCGCCCTGGAACTCTTTAACGAGGACGGTTCCTCTGTCTCAATTTCTAAATCTGACGAGCCCACCGCACCTCGCGGAACGGTCTCGCTACCGCTCGTTGGTCGCGTCGCGGCTGGGATTCCCATTCTGGCCGAGCAGAATATCGAAGACACTTTTACTATCCCGACCGAAATCGCCACTGATCAGGGTTCCTTTATCCTTGAGGTACATGGGAGCTCAATGATCAATGTCGGCATCTTCAATGGCGATTACATCATCGTCCGTGAACAAAAGAGTGCCATGAACGGCGAAATTGTCGTGGCCATGATTGATGGTTCAGCGACCGTCAAGACGTTCTACAAGGAGCAGGGACGCGTACGCCTGCAGCCTGAGAATGACACCATGGAGCCTATCTATGCAACGAATCCCGTTATCCTGGGCAAAGTCGTCGGCTTGATGCGCCGGTTCTCGTAATGCAAAAACGCATCACCATCTTTGACACCGTCCGCGGGTTTACGATGATTTCAATGGCAGGTTTTCACGCTTGCTACGATCTCGCCTACCTGTACGGTTGGGATATGCCCTGGTTTACACAGACCGTCTTTCAAGACATCTGGCGTGCCAGCATCAGCTGGGTATTCTTGTTTATCGCGGGGTGGATGTGCACGCTCTCACGCAACAATATCAAACGTGCCGCCAAATACGCCTTAGCAGCACTCGTCGTCTGGTTGGCAACAACACTTGTCTCAGTAGACGATTCGGTTAATTTTGGCATCATCTACTGCATGGCCGCATGTACCGGCATCGTGGCGTTGACCGATCCCGTCCTTAAGAAGATATCGGCGAGATGGGGCATGTCCCTATGCCTTGTGTTGTTCGCCCTCACCTGGAGTATCCCCAAAACGATCTATCCTGTCCCCTACCTGGCGTGGCTGGGATTTCCGAGCCCTGGGTTTGTTTCAGGTGATTACTACCCCATCATCCCGTTTATCTTTATGTATCTTGCAGGATACTTCGCCGCACATATAGCGCAGGGAATCGATAAGACCGCCCCAATCTGGGCCTACGCCAACCCCCTGCCGGCGCTCGCCAGGCTTGGACGTCATGCACTCCCCTTTTATCTGCTGCATCAGCCCATCATTCTGGGCATTTTGGAGCTCGTCTACTCGGTGCGATAACGCTCGAGCCGCGGCGCGATACGGGCCGGCAGCTTCGCCACAATACGAACGCCGTCCTCAAGATATTCCTCGTGCAAAAGGGTTCCCTGCTCATGCACCAGCGTGATGAGGGCACCCTCGCGATACGGGATATCAGCAGAGAGCAACACATCGGTAGCAGCCGCCTCACGAGCAATACGGTCGACGAGATCGTCGAGTCCCTCGCCCGTCTGGGCCGAGAACAACACGGCCTCGGGATAGCGACGCCGGAAGCTCAGTCGATCAACGCTATCGAGAAGATCGATTTTATTGAATACGGTCAGCGTTAAACGCTCTCCAGCGCCGATCTCATCAAGCACGCGGTCGACAGCCTCCAGCTGTCGCTCATAGTCCTCGTCAGACGCATCTACGACTTTGAGAATTAGATCGGCACCCAACACCTCGGACAGCGTCGATTTAAAGGCATCGACCAAACCATGCGGCAGCTTTTGAATAAAGCCGACGGTGTCGGTGATCGTCATGCCGCGACCGCCGGGCAGGCGATACGAACGCGTCGTCGGGTCGAGCGTAGCAAACAGCTTGTCCTGCGAAAGTACCGTAGAGCCGGTCAGACGATTGAGCAACGTCGATTTACCGGCATTAGTATAACCGGCTAACGCGACGCGAAACGCCGGTGACTCAATGCGACTCTTGGATTGAACATCGCGACGCTGTTCAACCTGCTTGAGCTCACGACGAAGCGCGGCAATCTTGTTGCGAATCAAGCGACGGTCGACCTCGAGCTGACTTTCACCCTGTCCAAAGCGCGAACCGATGCCGCCGCGCGTCTGCTCCTTGGCAAGATGGCTCCACATGCCACGCAGGCGAGGTAACAGATATTGAAGCTGTGCCAGCTGTACCTGCAGGCGTCCCTCACGCGTCTGAGCATGCAGGCCAAAGATATCAAGGATCAGTGCCGTACGATCGATAATCTTTACCGGCTCGCCCACGGCTTTCTCCAAATAAGATTGTTGCGAGGGCGTAAGGTCATCGTCAAAAATAACGACATCGGCATCCATGCGATGCACCAGGCCGCACAACTCTTCAACCTTACCGGAACCGATAAACGATTTAGGATACGGCTTTACCAAACGCTGTGACAAGCGTGCAACGCACTGGGCACCAGCCGTATGGGCAAGACGCTCCAGCTCATCGAGCGAGCGATCGAGCGGCCATGCATTGTCGCGCCATTCAACACCAACCAAAATGGCACGCTCGGGCTCGGGTGCCGTGGGAACAAGGGGAAAACGGGCCATTAGACAGCCTCAATACGATGCAGGATATCCTCAACGACATCATCGATCGTAAATTCATCCATATCAAACCACACGATGCGATCATCGCGTTTAAACCACGAAAGCTGACGTTTGGCATAGCGACGCGAACGCATCTTGATGAGTTCGCGAGCCTCATCCATAGAAATCACGCCATTGAAAGCATCGATGATCTCTTTATAGCCAATTGCCTGCATCGAAGTCAGGGCATCTCCCAGCCCCTGGTCCATAAGACCGCGAACCTCATCAACAAGACCCTGCTCAAACATCAGATCGACGCGCAGGTTAATGCGCTCATAGAGCACCTCGCGATTACGCGTCAGACCAAACCACAGAGCGTGATAATGCTCGCGCGGAACACTAAACTGCGACTTTTGCTGCGCATAGGAGACGCCATCATCGTGCATTTCGAGCGCACGAATCACGCGGCGAACATTATGGGGGTGGATGACCGCAGCGGACTCGGGGTCACGCTCGGCAAGCAGGGCATGCAGTTCTTCATCACCAATACGCTCGGCAAGCTCCTGATAGCCCGCACGGCGATCGTCCTCAAGTTCGCCCGAGGGAAAGTCCATCTCATCGAGGGCGGCCTTGAGATACAGCCCCGTACCTCCGCAAAAAACCGGCAGGCAACCCGAACCAAGGAGACGTCCAACATGCGCGCGAGCGTCAGCCTGATAAAGCGCAGCAGAATATGCCACACCCGGATCTACAATGTCGACGAGACGCAGCGGCGCCGTACACTCATCGGGCGTCATCTTTGCGGTACCGATGTCCATGCCGCGATAGATTTGCATCGCATCGCACGACAGCACTTCGGACGAAAGACGAGCGGCCAAACGGTCGGCAACATCACTCTTACCAACCGCCGTCGGACCGACGATCGCAACGGCGGAAAGACCTGCCCCGGAAGAAACCATTAGCGCGGCTCGCCCACAACGGAGCCGGACAAATACCAGGTCTTGGCAACATCAACGTCAATATCAACGATCTTGCCAACAAGCTGATCGATGCTGTAACCCTCGGGGATAGGCGCATGAACGGTCTGATTCTTAGGACTCTTGCCCAGCAGGACCGCATCGTTCTTCTTGCTCGTGCCCTCAATGAGCGCCGGCACCACAGTATGAAGCTCACCCTGGTTATACTCATGTGCCGTGGTCTCGATAACCTTAACCAGGCGGTTGAAACGCTCGAGAATAACCTCATGCGGCGTAGGATCGTCAATCTCGGCGGCCGGGGTACCGGCGCGCTTGGAATAGATGAAGGTATAGGCCTGAGCATAGCGGACCGTCTCGGCAAGTGAGAGCGTCTGCTCAAAGTCTTCTTCAGTCTCGCCCGGAAAGCCAACGATAATGTCAGTCGAGAGCGCGATATCGGGCATGCGATTGCGGATGCGATCGACCAGACCCAGATAGTCCTCGCGTGTATAACGGCGATTCATCTCTTTGAGGATCCGTGTCGAACCTGACTGGACGGCCAGGTGCAGCTGCGGCATAACGGCAGGCGTCTCGGCCATGGCGTCGATGGTCTCGGGCAGCAGATCCTTGGGATGCGAAGACGTAAAGAAGATGCGCTCCACACCCGTATCGCCCACGGCACGCAGCAGATCGGCAAAACGCGGCTTGCCAAACAGATCGCGACCATATGAGTTAACGTTTTGGCCCAGCAGCGTAATCTCACGCACGCCCTGGCGCACCAAACCGGTCACCTCGTCGACAATCTCCTCGAAGGGGCGGCTCTTTTCGCGACCGCGCACGTACGGCACGATGCAATAGGTGCAGAAATTATTGCAGCCCGTCATGATGGGCACCCAGGCGTGATACTGGGTCTCGCGATGCCACGGCATACTCATGGCATCCGTATCCTCATGCTCATTGGTGCGGATATGACGCTTGCCGTCAAGGAACGCCTCGGCAATGAGCTCGGCCACATGTGCGATAGAATGCGTGCCAAAGATGACATTGACGTTATCGACGTTGGTGAGCAGGCCCTCGCCATCACGCTGCGCAATGCAGCCGCCCACGGCAACCACACGCTTGCCCGAAGGCGAAGGCGGCAGGCTTTTGCAGGAATTGCACTGACCGTACAGGCGAGTATCGGCGGCCTCACGCACACAGCATGTCATGAAGACAACGATATCGGCATGCTCGGGATCTAGCGCCATGAGACAGCCATACGAATCAAGCAGACCGCTCACGCGCTCGGAATCGTGCTGATTCATCTGGCAGCCAAAGGTGCGGATAAAGTAGGTTTTACCGGCAAGAATATCGCGTACGGAACGCTGGTCCATGTGCATAAGTCCTAACGATGGAAGGGAGGCGAATCGAGGCAAGCAGAAGCTATGCCACAGGCTTAACATCATCCATGACGACGTTATCCATAGCAGCTCGATTGATCTGGTGAACGTAGATAGAAAGGCGGATGGCCGTGCGCGACTCCCCGTTAATGAGGATGTCGGAGAACACGGGCGCGCAGGAAATATCAAAACCGGTTGGAATCAAAAAACCGCGCGCGATAGCCACGGCCTTAATGGCCTGGTTGACAGCACCGGCGCCGACACACTGGATGTTGACGGGTACACCATCCTTGACCATGCCGGCGATGGCGCCGGCAACGGACGCGGGCGATGATTTGCTTGATACCTTCAGGCAATCCATGAAGAAACTCCTGCGTTTAAAAGTACGTTTTAACTGCAATAACTGTATCGTACCGAGTGGACTCGGTAAAGGCACTATTCCTCTTTGGCAAGATCGAAAGTCACAGTGATTCGATCACGCGAAACACGAATCTTTGGGTCGCCGCAAAGGTTGAGATAGTACCGGGCGGCAAGGTCATTAAAGTCACGCTCCACAGCACGCGAAAACTGTGCCATATCATCCTTGGCAATACGTAGCCCGCGACGATCCTTCGCAAGATCGACAGGAGCCGGCGCATGCGAGGACGAATCACGCTCGCGCAGCAGACGCGCGGTCACACCGCGAACGGGCTTAATCTGCCCTGCCAAAATGCGATGGGCCGTGCGCTCGGACATCTCAAGACCCAAACCCGAACAAATACGGATAAAGTCCTCGGCATCAGAGGCAAGGCCTAAACGGTCGACAACCGGAAGCTCGCTCTCGTCATCAATAAACAGGAGACGAGACGTATCGAGCCTACTTGACGCCTGAGCATAAAGGGTCGCGGCAATCTCAGACGGAGAACCAAGATAGACATCGCAACCACGCAACTCCTCGAGCGCAAACTCACAAGCAGCGCGAATAATATTATGCGGGCCGCGAGCACAGACATAACGTCCGTCCTCATCCTTGACGGCCTGGGGCCAGCTGGACTGATCGGCACGCTCACTGAGGCGATCGGCCGCAACGCTCACCTTAAAGGCCGAGCCAAGGTCGACACCTGACGTGACCACACGGGCATCGTCGGTGTTCTGCTTGATCGAAAACAATGCCATGCCACGACCGTGAACACCCCAACGGTCCATCTTCATGCTCTCGAGCTTGGAGGTAACGCGGGCATCGAAGATTCGCTCTTGCATATCCTGCGGAACGCCCGAACCGTTATCCAGAAAGACAAGCGTGCGGACGCCATCTTCCTTAGTCGTGGCGAGATAGACTTTGTCGGCGCCGGCATCGCGAGCATTACGGAGCATTTCGATGACGATATCCTCGACATGCTGAATGTCGTGCTTTGCCTGGCGCCGCTCGGCCTCCGAAACGCGGAGGCGGAAATACCCCTCGCCAAGGTTCTCCTCGACGCGAAGGTTGCCCTCCCCCGACATCGACGCGATAAATGAGATGAGCTCGTTCGCGTCGCTCATGTTATTTAGCGATATCGACAGCGCGGCTCTCGCGAATCACGACGACGCGCACCTGACCGGGATACTCCATCTCTTCCTCGATCTGATGGGCGATATCGTGAGCCAGGACCGTGGACTGGGCATCGGAGATCTTGTCCGGCTGAACCATGACGTGGACCTCACGACCAGCCTGCATGGCATAGGTACGCTCGACACCGTCATGGGAGTTGGCGATCTCCTCGAGCTTCTCAAGACGCTTGATGTAGTTCTCGGCAGACTCGCGACGGGCACCGGGGCGAGAGGCGGAGACGGCATCGGCGGCCTGTACCAGGACATCGAGCACCGTGTTGGGGTCGACATCGGCATGGTGAGCCTCGATAGCGTGAACGATAACGGGCTTCTCGCCATAACGTCGGGCAAGCTCGGCGCCGATGACGGCATGCGGGCCCTCGACGTCGTGGTCGATTGCCTTGCCCAGGTCGTGCAGCAGGCCGGCGCGCTTAGCGGTCACAACGTCCAGGCCAAGCTCGGAAGCCATCACGCCGCACAGATCGGAAACCTCGAGGGAGTGCTGAAGCACATTCTGACCAAACGAGGTACGGTAGCGCAGGGCACCAAGGGTCTTGACGATCTCGGGGTGCAGGTCGTGGATACCGGTATCAAAGGCAGCCTGCTCGCCAGCCTCGCGCACGCGCTGCTGAACCAGACCGGCAGCCTTGTGATACATCTCCTCAATACGGGCGGGGTGAATGCGGCCGTCGGCGATGAGGTTCTCGAGGGCGACACGGGCGGTCTCACGACGGACCGGGTCGAAGCTCGAAAGAACGACGGTCTCAGGCGTGTCGTCGATCACGAGGTTGACGCCGGAAACCTGCTCGAAGGTCCGGATGTTGCGACCCTCGCGACCGATGATACGGCCCTTGAGGTCATCAGAGGGAATGTGCACGGAGGTAACGGTGACCTCGGCTGTGTGGTCGGCAGCGCAGCGCTGAATCGCCAGGGACAGAATCTCCTGGGCGGTCTTGTGGCACTCGGCGCGAACCTGCTGCTCGGACTCGCGAATGATCGTGGCAGCCTCGTGGGTGACCTCGCCGCGAACCTTATCGAGGAGCTCCTTGTGGGCGTCCTCACGGGTCAGGTCGGCGATACGCTCGAGCTCGGAGGTCTGCTTGGCGCAGAGCTCCTCAAGCTCGCGGGAGCGCTTCTCGACCTGACCGGCCTGGCTGGACAGCTGGTGCTCACGCTTGTCGAGAGCGTCGTTTCGGCGATCAAGGGACTCCTCGCGCTGCATCACACGGTTCTCGAGCGTACGAATCTCGCTCTTACGCTGCTTGTCCTCGGCCTCGGCGGCCTGCTTGTTCTTGATGATCTCCTCTTTAGCCTCGAGCAGAGCCTCTTTTTTGAGGGTCTCGGCCTGACGCTTAGCATCACCGATCAGGGACTCAGCCTGTGCGTGTGCCGACTGGATCTTTTCGTCGGCCTCGTGAAGACTACCCTGCTTGGCGGTGCGCATGTAGGCAATGGCGGCGATGGCACCCAAAACGATGCCAACGAGCGCTGCGATGATAGGCATGCTCACTCCTTTTTATGGATTCGTTACACAACAAAGCGAACCGTCCTTACGAACGGCTCGCGACATTTGAGTAATATGGGCGCAGCTTATGCGGGTCGGATACAGATAAACATATAAACAAACTCATCACAGATGAGCACATATCACAAAGCAAATGACAGTGTTTATCGTACGTTGAACCACAACAACTGTCAAATAAATGGCCCCGGCACGGCGGCTAAAACGCGGTGAACGGCAGGGCCACAAAACGCATACGCCTAAACCGCACATTCCTCGCGTTCGGCATCGAGACGTGCCTTAACGGCATCGGCGGCGATGTGATACGAGAAGCCCTTGCCCATCAAAAACCGAACCAGTTTTTCGAATCCGCGCGTCTCTGGAACACGCCGCTTGGCGAGCAGGGCTGACGCACGCGCCAAATCATCTTCGACGGCAAAATAATCCTCGGGATAACCGGGAATGTCATCGAGCACGACATGACGGCGCTTGAGCTCGGTCTCGATTTTGCGCTGTCCCCAACCGCGCCGCTTGCGCTCCTCGATAAAGTACGAGCAAAAGCGGTTCTCGTCTAAAAAGTGATACTCGGTGGCGCGCTCGACGGCGAAATCGATCGCGGGCTGGTGAAAGCCGTAGCGAGCCAGCTTGTCACGGACCTCACCCGTCGCATGGTCGCGGCGCGATAACATCTCGGTCACCATGGTAAGCGCACATTTACGCTCGAGGAGCTGCACCGCCTCACGAAAGTTATCCCAATCGCAGGGCAGATCGGGGCGATTTTTGACATACAGGCGCGCGACCCGCACGGGAATCCAAATGGACCGCTCAAAACCGCCCTCAAGCTCACAATCGAAATGTGCGCAAGGCTTTTTGGACGCATACCCGCTCGAGAACGAGGAGGCCGCCTTCTTATCGGGAAAGACGACCGTGGCCTCGGTCACCGTATACGACATGAGCGTAACCGCTACTCGTCGTCATCATCGAGCATGGCGGAACCATCGATGGCGTAAAGCTCGTCAAACTCCTCAGGCGCAGGCTGATCGGTCAGCTCGACCTCGGACGGAGCATCGTCATCAAACTCAAGTCCGCAGGCAAGGCGGACCTTATGCTCAATCTCGTCAGCGCAATCGGGGTGTTCGCGCAGGAACGCCTTGGCGGCCTCGCGACCGTTGCCGAGCTTGTCCTCGCCATAGGCAAACCAGGAGCCCATCTTCTTGCAGATGCCGCACTCGACAGCCATGTCCAGAATCGAGCCCTCCTTAGAGATGCCCGTACCGTACATGATGTCGAACTCAGCAGAACGGAACGGAGCTGCCACCTTGTTCTTAACGACCTTGGCGCGCACGCGGTTACCGATAACCTCGTCCTTAAGCTTAATGCTGTCGATACGGCGAATGTCGATACGCACCGAAGAGAAGAACTTAAGGGCGCGGCCGCCCGTCGTAGTCTCGGGGTTGCCGAACATGACGCCGATCTTCTCACGCAGCTGGTTAATGAAGATGCACGTCGTGTTGGACTTGGACAGCGAGCCGGCGAGCTTGCGGAGCGCCTGGCTCATCAGGCGAGCCTGAAGACCGACCGTAGTGTCGCCGATTTCTCCCTCGATCTCGGCACGCGGGGTCAGCGCGGCGACGGAGTCGACGACGATGGCATCGATGGCGCCGGAACGCACGAGCATGTCAACAATCTCGAGCGCCTGCTCGCCCGTATCGGGCTGGGAAATGAGCACCTCGTCGATATCCACGCCGATGCGCGCGGCATACGTGGGATCAAGCGCGTGCTCGGCATCGATAAATGCCACAACGCCACCCATTGCCTGGGCCTCGGCCAGGATCTCGAGCGAAAGCGTCGTCTTACCGGAGGACTCAGGACCGTAAATCTCGACGATACGGCCGCGCGGCACGCCGCCGATACCCAGCGCGGCATCGAGGGCCAGGGCGCCCGTGGGAATGGCCTCGACCTCGAGCTCGGGACCACCGTCGCCGTACCTCATGATGGAACCCTGGCCGAATTTCTTCTCGATCTCGGCCTTGGTGGTGGCGATCATCTCATCGCGCTCTTTACCCGTCGTGCGAGCATGAACGGTACGTACGGGACCTGAATTCTTGGCCATGAATAGCCCTCCTCTTAACAACCTGCATCGATAATAAACGAACGGCTGTTCGTGGTCAACCGTTCAGGCCAATCATATGCAGGCGGTCTTTCCAAAACCCAACCAAACGCCGACCAAACACTGACCAAATGCTTGACCACAAAGGACCAAATATGAACAAGGCAGGCAAAAATACATCTACAACCAGCACAAACGCCAAATGAGCCTAAGGTCCCTATCTCCACAATTAAGGGGCTCGGAGGCCCCTTAAAACACGTCTATTCCATAGAGTTGAGCACAAGGGCAATGCGACCCAATGCCTCCGTGACCGCATGGGCACGAACACACGAACGGTCACCCTCATAGTGGCAGCGCACAGAGTCCACGACCGGCACGCCCCCATCGGCGGAACGATGCGCCCAGCCAATATAGAAAGTGCCCGCCGGATCGTCCTCAGTGCCACCGCCGGGGCCGGCATAACCCGTTGCGCTCACTGCAATATCGCTCTGGTACAGCTCCAGCGAACCCACCGCCATCTCGCGCGCGGTCTGATGCGACACCGCGGTATAGCGGTCGAGCGTCTCCTGCTCAACACCAAGAACACGATGCTTAATCTCATCGCAATAGGTCACCGCACCGCCACGCAGCACCGCCGAGGCGCCCGGGATATCGGCAATCGTCGAGGCGATCATACCCGCCGTCAGCGACTCAGCCGTCGAAACAGTCACGCCCCGAGCGCTCGCGCGCTCGACAATATCACGCGCCAGCTCCTCGTTATGTGCGGAAATCTGCTCAAAAGAGTCCGTCATACCCACCAGGACCTAGACCGAAAAGACGATCTTGCGGCAGTTCCAGAAGTACTGGGCGCCCGAGATAACGGTCAGGACAACGGCAACGGCGTACAGGAAGCGCGACACCGAGTAGATGCCGAGCGTCAGCGCCACCGGGCCAAGGTGCAAGCCGGCCATAGCAAAAACGCACAGGTAACCGCAAATGGAGACCATCGTGGTTGCCGTCTTATACTTGCCGAGCTTATCGGCCGCAACGACCACACCGGCCGCACTCGCGACCATGCGAAGGGCGCTCACCAGAAGCTCACGGAACAGGATAATGAACACGGACCACACGGTCACCGCGCCAAAATCCAAGAACAGCAGCAGGGCCGAGAACACGAGCAGCTTATCGGCGATGGGGTCCAAGAACTTACCGAAGTCGGTGATCTCGTTGCGCGAACGCGCCAGATAACCGTCGACCTTATCGGTGCACGACAGGATCACATACAGAATGAAGGCAGCAGCGGCGAGCGGGCCGTCGAAGGTGCTCCAATCCGTACCGGCAACACTCGTGTGAGAAAGCGCCGACACAATCATGAACACCGGGATAAAGACGATGCGAACGCACGTCACGATGTTGGCGGGCGTCCAGACACTCGTCAGTTCCTTATTACTCTCGTTAGCCACGACGCTCTCCTACTCCACAACATGACCGATAAGCTCATAGCAGAAGCTATCGGTAAACTCGACGGTCAGAATATCGCCCACGGACGCCTCGCTGGCGTCCAGATGCACCGCGCCATCGGAATCGGGCGCCTGGAACCAGGCATGGCCGATCAGCTCGGCGCCATCCTCGGTCTCTTCGATACCGTCGACGATTACCTGGGCGCGCTCGCCCACATGTGCGGCGGTGGCGGCAAAACCGAGCGACTCGGCCAGGTCCATGGCCTCCTGGGCGCGCTCGAGCTTGACCTCTTCGTCGACCTGACCCTCCATCTTAGCGGCCAGGCTGCCCTCCTCCTGCGAGTAGGCAAAGACACTCGTGTAGTCAAAGCCGACGGTGTCCATAAAGTCGATAAGATCGCGGAACTCGTCGTCGGTCTCGGTCGGGAAGCCGACCATGGCCGTGGAACGAATCACGATGCCGGGGATGCGCTCGCGAAGGTCGCGGAACAGATCCTCGAGCTCCTGGCGCGAACCGGAGCGACGCATGGCCTTAAGGATGCGCGCGTCGCAGTGCTGCACGGGGATATCGATATAGGGCAGCACCTCGGGCGTATCGCGAATCGTCTCGATGAGTTCGTCAGTCATGCCCTCGGGCTGCAGATAGAGCACGCGGACCCAGACGTTGTGCGGGCGCACGGCCTCGGCGACGGCACGCAGCAGCTGCGCCAGATTGCGCGGCGAGCCATCGGCGACGTCCTCGTCGGCAAAGTCGGTACCCCAGATGCCCGTGTCCTGGCCGATCAGCACGATCTCGCGCACACCGCCGGCAACCAGGTCGCGCACCTCGGAGATGATGCTCTCGGAATTGCGCGAATGATAGCGGCCGCGGATGTAGGGAATCATGCAGAAGCTGCAGAAGCGGTTGCAGCCATCGGAAATCTTGACGTAGGCGACAGCACCCTCGACGGTACGTTTGACCTGCGGGATATAGGCTGCAATCTCACGCTCGACACCCAGCACGCCATCGATGACCGCCACGATGCCGTCCTCCTCGTCGGCCTTCACAAAGGCAGCGACCTCGGGCAGCTCGTCAGGCAGGTCATCGCCATAGCGCGACGGCACGCAGCCGCACATGACGATGGGGCAAGAACGAACGCCGTCCTGAACCTCGTTGGCGAGCTCGAGCGTGGTCTCGATGCTCTCGGACGTTGCGGAGGCGAGGAACGAGCAAGTATTGACGATGGCGATATCGGCATCCTGCGGGTCGAATGCCTCCTCGTAGCCCGCGGCGGTCAAAAGAGAACGCATGCGGTCGGTGTCAACCTCGTTCTTAGCGCACCCGAGGGTGATGTAGAGCACGGAGCCCAACGGTGTATCCATGTTGGAGAGCAGTCCTTTCGATTGATATTAGCGGTAGTTGGTGAACTGCAGCGGCTGGCCGTAGTCCTGGTCGCGCAGGAACTGGATCACGGTCTGCAACGCGTCCTTCGAAGCAGAGGAAACACGCAGCTTGTCGGCCTCGATGGTCACCTTGACTTTGAGCTTTTGGTCCTTGATGTCCTTGTTGATCTTCTTGGCGGTCGCCTGGTCGATACCCTCGACGATATGGCCGAGCACGCGCACGGTACCGCCCGATGCCGCCTGCGGAGCATCCCACGAGACAGCCTTGAGGTCAATGCCGCGCTTGATGAGCTTGGAGCTCAGCACGTCGATAATCTGCTTGGAGACAAAGTCGGCCGGGGCGTTGATCGTAAAGAGCTTGTCGCCCTTCGAAAGCTCGATCGTGGCGCCGGAATCCTTAAGGTCATAGCGCTGGGAAATCTCGCGCGTGGTCTGCTGGAAGGCGTTGTCGACCTCTTGCATGTTGACCTCGGACACGACGTCGAAGCTGGAATCTTTAGCCATGATGTTTCCTTTCGCGTACGAGCGGCTTAGTAGCTATCGTACGAATAGTCGGTAGAATCGGTGGGCGTCTGACCGTCAGGTGCGGTATCGGCGCCATCCGTGGACTGGGCATCGGTGCCGTCGGTGGTGTCGGTACCATCGGCGGTGTCGGCACTATCAGAACTTTCACCATTCTCGGAATCAGTCGTCTTCTTCTTGGGAACGGTGATCGTCACACGCGCCACGCCCGAGGTCTTGGTATCGTAACGGACCTTTTCGCCGTTCTTGGTAACGGTGACATCGGAAGGCTTGGACGTGGTGATCTCGATCGAGGACTCGGGCGTGTACTCCTGCTCAAAGGGGCCAGTCGCCTGGGCGCCATAGACCGACTTTCCGTCGACCTTGACCTCAATCCACGCGGTCTTTCCCTTGGCAACGGAGACTTTGACCTTCGTGACCTCGTTCTCTTCCTTCTTTGCCGTCGTCTTGGTAGCGTCCGAATCAGTCGACTCATCCGTCGCCTCATCGGTGTCTTCGTCCTCGTCGACCGTTTCGGTCTTCTTAGAAGACTTCTTGGTCGTAGTCTTGGTAGCAGTGGGCGTCTCGGGCGTGGTCTCGGGCGCCGAAGATGCGCAGCCGCGCAGAAGCACCACGATGAGCACGATCAGCAGCAACGCCACGGCACCGATGCCGGCGTAGACGATACGCGGATCGAGCCCGTTGTTTTGAGGAGTACGGGATCCGCCGCGTCCACGACTGGAACTGCTGCGGCCGCCTCCCTGAGGCATACGACCACGATTGCTATCGGAACGGCCGCGATAGCCGCCCTGGCCCTGAAGGCTGCGCTGACCCGAGCGAGGCGCAAGTTCACCGCGGCCTTGATAGCCACGCTGGCCCGAACGCGGAGCCGAAGAGCGCTGGCCATACGGCTGTGATTGAGAGCGAAGACGCGGCGTCACCTGCGTGGTATCGGCATCCGCATAGCCACCGCGAGAGCGTCCCGTAGAGACACCACGGTAACCGCGATCGGAATAGCCGCCGTCGCCGTAGCCGGCACGAGGGTCACGCGCCACGCCGCGAGCAGCGGGAAGTGCACGGTCCTCGGGCATCGGTGTGCTGCGGAACCGGTCACGCTGTGAGCGAATCTCCTCGCCCGAACCCGTCTCGGTGATATAACCGGCCTGCTGAGGACGCTGTCCATAGCGGGTCGAACGACCGCCCTGAACCATCAGGAAGCGCCCGTTATCGACCGAGGAACGCGAATTGACGTAGCCGGCGGCGTCCTGAAAACGACCGCCCTGCTGCGACGTCTCGCGTTCGTATGCCATCAGGTCGTCAAAGTAGGCATTGACGACCTCGCGCGGATTGAGGCCCAAAAAGCGAGCATAGCTCGAAATCATGCCCTGCGCATAGCCGCGCGGCGGCATCGAAGCAAAGTTACCGGTCTCGAAAAACTCGATGATCTGCGGCCTGATTTTGATGGTGTTGGCGACCTGCTGAATGGAAAGGCCCATTCGGCGACGCTGCTCGAGCAGCATGTCACCAAAGCGTGCAGCCATCAGAATCCTCCAAACTCACGATCTTCACGTGCCATCTCGGCGTCGACAGATTCCAGCGCGGCAAGCCCCTCCTCGTCCAACAGGACCTCGCGCGGCTTGGAACCGTCGGGCGGGCCGACGACACCCTTTTCTTCCAGCATGTCCATAATACGCCCGGCACGCGCATAGCCAACCTTCAGACGACGTTGCAGGCCAGATGTGGAGCCAAGCTGCGATTCCACCACAATATGAGCAGCTTCCCAGATAAGCGGGTCGTCGTCCTGAGGCTCGGCAACGCCGGTACGGACAATGCCGCCGCCACCCGCCATGGACATGGAAGCGGGCGCCACGGCAGACAGGATCTCCTCGTGGTAGTCGGGCTCGCTCTGCGACTTGACGAAATCGACAATCTCATTGATTTCATCGTCCGAGACAAAGCAGCCCTGAATACGGCGAGGCTTACCCCAGTCGACCTTGGAGAACAGCATGTCGCCCAAACCGGTGAGCTTTTCGGCACCCATCTGGTCGATGATGACGCGCGAGTCGATGCCCGTGGCGACGTTAAAGGCGATGCGGTTGGTAATGTTGGCCTTGATAAGGCCCGTCACCACATTGGAACTGGGTCGCTGCGTGGCCACGATAAGGTGGATACCGGCGGCACGGCCCAGCTGTGCAATACGCACGATCGAGGCCTCGACATCCTTACCGGCGACCATCATCAGGTCCGAGAGCTCGTCAATGATGATGACCAGATAGGGCATCTTTTGCGGCGGATTGTCGTAATGCTCAAACTCGCCGGCGGCCTGCTTTTCGTTGTAGGTCGAAATCTTACGCACGTTAAGGCGCTCGAAGACCTTCAGGCGACGCTCCATCTCGGACACGGCCCATTGCAGGGCGCTCGCAGCCTGCTTGGGTTCGGTAACGACCGGTACGTAAAGATGCGGCAGGCCGTTATAGCCCGCGAGCTCGACGCGCTTGGGGTCGACCATGATCAGGCGAACGTCCTCGGGAAGCGCGCGCATGAGCAGGGTCGTGATGATGGAGTTGATCATGACCGACTTACCGGAACCGGTCGTACCGGCAATCAACAGGTGAGGCATCTTGGCAAGGTCGGCGACAACCGGCGTGCCCTCGGCATCGCGGCCGATGGCGAGCTCGAGCGGACCGCCCTTCACATAGGGCAGCACGTCGCCCAGATTGACGTTTTGGCGCTTGCGATTGGGAATCTCGATGCCCACGAGCGAGGTGCCGGGGATCGGGGCAAAGATACGTACCGACTGGGCAGCGAGCGAAAGCGCGATATCGTCCTCGAGGCTCGAAATCTTGCTCACGCGCTCGCCCTCACCAGGCTGCAGCTTAAAGGTCGTCACCGTGGGGCCGGCGATCCAGCCGACCACACGGGCACTGCGGCCAAACTCAAGCAAGGTGGATTGCAGTGACTCAGCGGTCTGCTCCAGCTCCTTGTCCGAAGACGCGGCGGAAGCCGACTGAGGGTTGGCATGCAGGATTTCGAGCGGCGGAAGCTTGAGGCCGTCCTCTTCTTCGCCCTCGTTATCTGCGGCGCCACCGTCTGCTCCCCCATCGCTAGAAGTAGACACCTCGACAGCGCCCGCGACAGCCGTATCGGCAACCTTGGGATGCTTCAGGAAATCGGGGATCTGCGGAGCTGCCGAGACAGGATTAACGGCAAACGGCGGCTCGGACTCGTCGATCTTATCGGGGTCGTCTTCCATCGAAAGCTGGCCGGTTACCTGGTCGCGCTTTGCATGGCAACGCGACAGCAAAGTTGTCTTTGCGGTCTCAATCGGAGCCTCGTCGTCCCCGTCATCGCCCTCGGTGAGCTCAATCTCGCTATCGGACCAGGACGGGTCGGGCTCACTCGTATTGAGCTTAGGCGCAGCCTTGCCCTTCTTGGCATGGCGGCGCGGTAACAATGTGGTCTTGGCCCGCTCAGCTTCCACTGCCTCGGACACGTCGACAAACGGATCCTCGTCCTCGTCGTCATCGTCCAAAACCGGGTCCACATCGTTGCCCATGACTGTGGTCACGGCAGCATCGGAGCCCTTTTGACGAAGAATGCTCAGGTGCGGACGGGCAACGCCGGGCACCGACAGGGCTTCGTCGTCACCCCACGGACTCGCGTTAACATCGGCACGACGGCGCTCGGCAAAATCGGCCGCGCGGTCGCGAGCAGAGCGCAAAACGCCGCCAACCGAAAAGCCGATGATGACCAAGCCCACGACGACAAGGCCCAACAGGACTACCATCGCGATAGGCTTACCCAGGGCATTCTGCAGCGCACTCGCAATAAACGCACCGATGTAGCCACCCGAGGCGGACAGATTTTGCGGCGTAAACATGAGGTCGCACGAATCGCTCGTGCCCGGCACCATCAGCGAAAGAATGGAGACGACGGCGATAAAGACCACGGCGCCGCCCGCAACAGAGCGCACGTTGAGCGGCGAGTCCTCGCCTAAAAAGAGCGTGGCGGCAAACAGCAAGATGACGATCGGCAGCACGTAGGCGCCCAGACCAAAGCCCAGGTGGTAGAAACCGGCAACCGCAGCCGTCACGGGCGCTGTTGCCGGAGAGATCACGGCAATGAAGGACGCAATCGCCAAAACGGCGATGACCACGCCGGCGATATCGCGGTTGGCCGAAGGCTCGACCAGGGGCTCGAACTCATCGAAGTCCGCCTCGTGGCCCTTATTGGCACGCAGATGGGAACCGGCACCCTTAGCAGATGCCGGTTGGTTATTGGCCTTATTGCCTTTGGCGTTTTGTGCAGATCCGCGCGCCAAACTAAACCTCCATGACGACCGGGATGATCATCGGACGGGTGCGCGTACGGCTCCAGATAAAGTTAGAGAGCGAATCGCGCACGGCCTTGCGAATGGCATCGGAACCGCTGCTCGTAAAGCTGAACTTGCCCTTCTCGATCGTCTTCATGATGGACGCGGAGGCATCCTCGGAGAACTGGTCGTCGATGGCAAACGAGACGCCACGGCCCGAGAACTCGATGGCCTCAATCTTCTTGTGCTTGAGCGAGACGATGGCAACGGCCGTGACCATACCGTCGTTGGCGAGCTTCTGACGATCGCGCAGGACGATGGGGTCGGTATCGCCGATACGCAGGCCGTCGACGTAGACGACGCCGGACTCGACGGGCGTACCGCGCTTGACGATACCGCCGCGCATCTCGAGCGTGTCGCCGTTATCGAGGATAAAGATATGATCGTCCTTGATGCCCATCTTGCGGGCCAGCTGGGCATGGGCGCGCAGATGCACGGCCTCACCGTGAACCGGCATAAAGTACGTGGGCTTGGCCATGGCCATCAGGAGCTTGAGTTCCTCCTGGCTACCGTGACCGGAGACGTGGACGAGAGCGCGGTTCTTATCCCACACGTCGCAGCCGAGCTTGGCCAGGCTGTTGACGACCTGCTGGACGGCCTTCTCGTTACCAGGAACGGGAGTTGCCGAGAGGATGACGGTATCGCCCTCGTGGATAGAGAGCGTCTTGTGCTCGCCGTTGGCCATGCGAGACAGGGCCGACAGCGGCTCGCCCTGCGAACCGGTGCACATGACAACGATCTTGTCGTCAGGCAGGTTATCGATATCGAAGGCATCGATGATATCGGCATCGTCGATGTTGAGGTAGCCCAGCTCGCGCGCGACGCGGGTGTTCGTGAGCATGGAGCGACCGGTCACAACGACCTTACGGCCGCACTTGCGGGCAGCATCGCAGATCTGCTGCAAACGATGAATGTGGCTCGAGAACGACGCGACGAACACGCGACCCGGGGCGTTCTTGATGGCGTGCAGCAAGTTGGGACCGACCTCGGCCTCGGACTTGGTAAAGCCGGGAACCGTGGCGTTGGTGGAGTCGGACAGCAGCAGGTCGATGCCCTGCTTGGCAAAGCGGCTGATAGCGGCATAGTCAGGCGTGACACCATCGATGGGCGTCTGGTCGAGCTTAAAGTCGCCGGTGTGCATAACGGTGCCCTGGTTGGTACGAATGAACACGCCCAGAGCGCCGGGGATGGAGTGCGTCATAGAGAAGAAGTCGAGCGAGATGCCGCCGAGGTTGACATGGCTGCCGCCCTTGACCTCGCGGAACTTGGGTGCGCGGATGCGGAACTCGGAGAGCTTGCCCTCGATAAAGCCAAGCGTCAGCTTGCTCGAGAAGATGGGCACCTTATTGTTGAGGTCCTGCAGCAGATACGGAAGCGAACCGGTGTGGTCCTCGTGGCCGTGGGTGACGACGATACCGCGGAGCTTCTCCTCGTTCTCCAGGACATAGGTGTAGTCAGGAAGCACCAGGTCGATACCGGGCTGGGAGTCATCCGGGAACATGAGACCAGCGTCGACGAGCACCATGTCGTCGCCGCACTCGAAGACCGTCATGTTCTTGCCGATGCCGTCAAGGCCGCCGAGCGGAATGATCTTCAAGGGAGATGATTTTTTAGCTGCCATAGGTTAGTGTGGTTTCCTTTCTTCGAAACGGGTCTGGAACAACCGACGGGGCGCTTCTGGCAAACCGACCGCCGGGAACGTACAAACATGCATCACAGAGTCGACGCAGTAACCACAGTATGATACCCATTTGCCCACCAACAGACCACCCATGCATCAAAGCCCCATCTGAACCCGTCTATCCCGCCGGTTTCCCGTGGGGCGGGCACTGATGAAGTTTCCTGCTCTACAGTCCTGCTCACGACGGAGGCCACATTAAGTGGCCTCCTGTTCGTGCGGAACTCGCGATAAACTTCATCAGTGCCCGCCCCACGGGAAACCTGTAAAAAAGGGACAGGTTTATTTTGGTCGGTTTTATCTGGGAAGATGCTGCTGCGGCTATCTACAGATCTGAAATCTGACTACTAAATAGACTGTCTAACTCAATAGCGAGCGGCACTAACCAGCCCTTTTGCTTGCGCCCGGGAGGGCCGCATGTGAAGTTTATCGCGAGTTCCGCACGCAAAGGAAAGCACTTAATGTGCTTTCCGTCTTGCGCAGGACTGTAGAGCAGGAAACTTCATATGCGGCCCTTCCGGGCGCAAGCAAAAGGGCGACCCCTGTCCGGAGTCGCCCTTGTTGAGCTGCTTATGTGTAGCTGTTACTCGGCGTCGTGGTGACGGCGGGGCTTGCGGCCTCCGTTGTCGCCGGGACGGCGCGGACGGTCGCTGCGCTCGGAGCGCTCGCGACGCGGACGCTCACGGCGCTGGAAGTGCTCGCCGTCGCCCTCAGAGGCACCCTCGGCGCGAGCCGGGGCCTCGGGCTTGTCAAGACGATCGAGCGAGATCTTGCCGCGATCGTCGACCTCGATGACGACGACCTTGACCTCGTCACCCACGTTGAGGACGTCCTCGACCTTCTCCACGCGGCCCTTGGCAACGCGGGAGATGTGCAGCAGGCCGTCCTTGCCGGGCAGCAGGTTAACGAAGGCGCCGAAGGGCTGGATGGAGACCACGCGACCGGTGTACTCCTCGCCCGGCTCGGGAACCTTGATGATGAGCTTGATGCGCTCGACAGCCTGGTCGACGGACTCGCCGGTGCCGCCGACAAAGACGGTGCCGTCCTCCTGGATGTCGACCGAAGCGCCGGTCTCATCCTGGATACCACGGATGACCTTGCCGCCGGAACCGATGACG
This sequence comes from Collinsella aerofaciens, assembly GCF_039062365.1. Taxonomy (GTDB): domain Bacteria; phylum Actinomycetota; class Coriobacteriia; order Coriobacteriales; family Coriobacteriaceae; genus Collinsella. The sequence goes on along the minus strand of NZ_JBCJBI010000003.1, from coordinate 144,842 downwards.
TCGCGGATCTTGTCGGTCGGAACCTGGATGGAAACGATGCGCGGAGCGGTGCTGCGCGTGGTGCGGCGCGGCTCGGGGATAACATCGAGCATCTTCTGCAGGATGAAGGCGCGACCCTCCTTGGCCTGCTGCAGAGCGCGGGCCAGGATATCGAAGGTGAGGCCGGTGGCCTTGTTGTCCATCTGCAGGGCGGTGATACCCTCGGTGGTGCCGGTGACCTTAAAGTCCATGTCGCCCAGGAAGTCCTCGAGACCCTGGATGTCGGACAGGACCACGGTCTTGCCCTCCTCCTGGATCAGGCCCATGGCGATACCGGAGACCGGGCGCTTAATGGGCACGCCGCCGTCCATAAGGGCGAGCGTGGAGCCGCAGGTCGAAGCCATCGAAGAGGAACCGTTGGACTCCATGACCTCGGAGACGACGCGGATGGCATAAGGGAACTCGTTCTCGTCGGGGAGCACCGGAAGCAGGGCGCGCTCGGCCAGGTTGCCATGGCCGATCTCGCGGCGCTTGGGGCTGCCCATACGGCCGGTCTCGCCGGTGCAGAAAGGCGGGAAGTTGTAGTGGTGCATGTAGCGCTTGCCCTCAGTGGGCTCAATGGTATCCAGACGCTGGCCCTCGTTGAGCATACCGAGCGACAGGACGGAGAGCACCTGGGTCTGGCCGCGCTGGAACAGGCCGGAGCCGTGAACGAGCGGCAGGTAGTTATCCTTCACCATGATGGGACGGATCTCGTCGGCGGCACGGCCGTCGACGCGCTCACCAGTCTCGACGACCATGGTGCGCATGGCCTTCTTCTCGAGCTTCTTGAGCGCCACGGGGATCTCGCGCTCCCAAGCATCCTGCTCCTCCTCGGTGAACTCGGCGCGGATGGACTCCTTCAGAGCCTCGACCTTGCCGATACGGGAGAGCTTGTCGGCGTCGCGAAGGGCGGCTGCCATCTCGTCGTAGTGGGCGAAGATGCGCTCCTGGACCTCCTCGACGGGCTGGTCGAGCGGGTACTCCTTCTTGACGATGGCGCCGTTGACCTGCTCCCACTCGGCGACGAACTCGTCCTGAGCCTGGCAGAAGGCAGCAAGGGCCTCCTGGCCAAACTTCATAGCGGCGAGCATGTCGTCCTCGGAGATCTCCTCGGCGCCGGCCTCGACCATCGAGATGAAGTCGGCAGAGCCGCCCAGCTCCAGGTCCAGATCGGAGTTCTCGCGCTCCTCATAGGTGGGGTTGACGATAAACTCGCCGGTCTCCACGTTGCGGCCGATGCGCACACAGGCAAGCGGGCCCTCGAAGGGCACGCCGCCGAGCGTCATGGCCAAGGAGGCGCCCATGACGTTGATGACGTCGAAGGGGTTGACCTGGTCAGCGACGAGTGAGGTAGCGACGATGTGCACCTCGTTACGGAAGCCGTCCGGGAAGCTCGGGCGGATCGGGCGGTCGATCATGCGCGCAGTGAGCGTGGCCTTCTCGCTGGGACGGCCCTCGCGCTTGAGGTAACCACCCGGGATGCGGCCGGCGGCGTACATCTTCTCGTTGAAGTCGACGGTCAGCGGGAAGAAGTCGTAGTTCTTGCGCTCCTTGGAGACGACCACGGTGTCGAGCATCGTGGTGTCGCCCTGCTTGACCAGGCACGCGCCGGTGGCCTGCTTGGCAAGCTCGCCCGACTCAAAGGTGTAGGTCTTGCCGTACAGCTCAAAGGTCTTGGATACGAGTGTCATTGTTCTCCTTTACCCCGCAGACCCCTTGCCTGCGGGCTTCTCATGTGACGCGAGCCCCCTGCCCCCGCCACGCTTCAGAGCGTGATTGTTCACGCCCTTACACAAAAAGAGCGCCCCGCTGCGCAGGACGCTCTTAGCATGTACAAATCCTTACTGGATGTTGTCGCGGATGCCCAGAGCCTTGATGAGCTCACGGTACTCGACGATGTCGTTCTTCTTGATGTAGGAGAGAAGACGACGACGACGGCCGACGAGCATGAGCAGGCCACGACGGGTGTGGAAGTCCTTCTGGTGGGACTTCATGTGCTCGGTCAGCTCCTTGATGCGCTCGGTCAGGATGGCGACCTGAACCTTGGGGTTGCCGGTGTCGACCGGGGTGTTACCGAACTGGGCAGTCAGCTCCGCCTTGCGCTCTTTGGAAACAGTCATTGTTTCACCTTTCATTTTACGTCGCCCGCGGGCGACTCGATTCGCCTCGGACTGGGAAGCCGCCGGTGGAGCGAGCATCCAAGGTCGAGGTACCAACAGGTCGGTATGTTACCACAAGCAGCCCGCGCCTGCGCATCATCACCGACCCAACATGAATTCCATCGCACGGAGGCGCTGATCGGTGTGCGTCGCCGCCCACACATGCGAAAGCCCGAGCAAGAACGCCGCCGTATGCGGGTCGATTCGCTCGGCCATGAGTGCATCGAAGGTCATGGACATGAGGGCGCGCAGCCATGCGACCTCGCCGGTCGACACCAGCTCGGCACCCGGAACGCTCGACGCGCACGACCCGCACATGAGCCCGCCCGCCTGTGGTGAAAAATACGACAGCATGGGGTCTCCGCACAGCACGCAGGCCGAAAAATCGGGTCGATAGCCAACGTGCGACAACAGCTTAAAGACATATGCCGCCACGAGCAGGTCCATATGTGCCGAGTCGAGCCCGCTGCCGACAAGTGTGAGCGCCCGCTGCGTGATGGCAAAGGTAAACGGGTCCTCGGCGTCCTCGAACGAGCACACGCGCGCGACCTCGGCAATCGCGCTTGCGGCGCAAGTCGTCTCGTAATCGGGCGCAGCGCCGAGCGGCGCTTCCATAAGCTCGGCCTGAGAAACCACGTCGAGCGAGCGTCCATGTGCGAGCAGCATATCGACGGTACAGAACAGCTCGCAGCGCGCCGCCAACCGCCCGCCGGGTTTGCGGGCACCCTTAGCCACGGCACGAACCTGCCGACCCCGCTCGTCAAGCATCGTCAGGATCAGGTCGGTCTCTTTGAGCTTCGTCTTGTCGAGGACGAGCACCTTGGTGCGATATGTCCGGGAGCCTGCCATGCGTGCCGCGCGCCCTTAGTCCTCGGCGTTGTAGCCGAAGCGGCGAATCTGGGCCTCGTCGTCACGCCAGCCGGCCTTGACCTTCACGTCCAGCTCCAAAAAGACCTGCGTGCCAAAGATGCGTTCAAGGTCGCGACGGGCGTCGATGCCGATATGTTTGATCATCTCGCCGCCCTTTCCAATGATGATGCCCTTTTGGCCCTCACGCTCGACGTAAATGGTGGCGTGCACGCGCAGCACCTTCTTGGTCTGCTCGAGCGCATCGCAGATCACGCCCACGGAGTGCGGGATCTCGTCACGGGTGCGGCGCAAGACCTTCTCGCGCACAAACTCGGCAACGAGCGTCTCGTCGGAAGCGTCGGTACCCATGTCCTCGGGGAACCAACGCGGACCTTCGGGCAAAAAGTGCGCAACGGTCTCGATAAAGGCATCGACGTTGAAGTTCTTGACCGACGACGTCACGATCTCGTCGTCATACTCCATGAGCTCGTGGGCGGCCTTGAGCTGTTCCATAACCTGTGCGGGGTCGGCCTCATCGGCCTTAGTGAGTACCAGAACCTTCTTGGAACGAGCGTTCTTGACGCGCTCGGCAACCCAAGCGTCTCCCCTGCCGATCGGTTTGGTGGCATCAATCAAAAACGCGACGACATCGACATCGTTCAGCTCGAACAACGCGCTCTTGTTGAGCTCGGATCCCAGACCGTCCTTGGGCTTATGAATGCCCGGGGTATCGACAAAGACCAGCTGGTAGCCGGGACGGTTGACGACGGCGCGCATGCGGCGGCGGGTCGTCTGGGCCACCGGCGAGGTGATGGCGACCTTTTTGCCATAGCAGGCGTTGAGCAGCGTGGACTTACCGGCGTTGGGACGACCGACCAGGGCCACGAAGCCGCTGCGGAAACCAGGCTCAACGTCGCCAAAGCCCGCGAGGCTGTCGTCCTCGTCGCACAGGGCGTCGAGCTCCTCATCGCTCATGCCCTCAAACGGGTCGAACTCCTCGGCCTCGTCAAACGAATCGGCACCTTCAGCCTCGTCCAGGACCTCGTCATCCAAAACTTCATCGGCAGACTGCATATTGTCGGACATGGGAATCCCTTTCTAAATAAAGCCGAGCGCGTGGGCAAATACCAGCAAGCCCACAATCGCGGCGGTGATGGAAAGAACGTATACAGAGGCGGCGGCGATGTCCTTCGCACGCTTGGCCAGCGGATGGAGCTCCTGGGTCGCTAGGTCGACGATAGCCTCCATAGCGGTGTTGCACAGCTCGCCGTGAATCACCAGGCCACAACAGATGATAATCGTGGCCCACTCGGCAATGTCGAGGCCCACGATACAGCCGGCAATGACGGTGCACACGCCCGCCACGAGCATGACCTTAATGTTGCGCTCGGTCTTGACGGCGGTGACGAAGCCCTCCATGGCGTAGGAAAACGACTTTAAGAAGGACGGATGGTCCTTGTTCGATCCGGGAATCATAGACGGCTCCTAGTCGTGGGCGTGGTTGGTGATGGGGCCGACGTGGACTAGCTTGGGGTCCTCGCCGCGCTCGAGCGCCAGATCGCGCAGGATGGCGTCCTCGCGGGCCTCCATGACCTCGGCCTCGTCGTCCTCGATATGGTCATAGCCCAGCAGGTGCAGCATGCCGTGTACGAGCATCAGACGACACTCGTCAGCGGGGCTATTGCCAAAACCGGGGGCCTGACGGGCAATAACCTGCGGGGCCAAGATGATATCGCCGAGCTCGAGCGTCTCGTCGGCGGGAATATCCTCGTCAAAGGCCGAGTCGCATTCAAACGAGAGCACATCGGTGGTGCGGTCGATACCGCGCCACTCGTGGTTGAGCTCGTGCATCTCGTCCTCGTCGACATACGAAAGGGAAATCTCGACTTCACGCTCAACGCCCTCGGCGGCAAGCACAACCTCGCAGATGTGCTCCACCTCATGCGCGTCGAGCAGCGTATCGAGCTCGGCATCGTTGCTGATCAATACACTCAACGGGACTCCTTTCGGTCACGTACGCGCTTCTCGCGCACATCATCATAAGTATCGTATGCCTCGACGATACGTCCCACCAAGGCATGGCGCACCACGTCGGCACGCTCGAGGTGCGAAAATGCGACATCATCGACACGGCCCAAAATCTTCTCGACATCCGCCAAGCCACCACGACGACCCACCAGGTCACGCTGGCTCAGGTCGCCGGTAATCACGAACTTGGAGTTGAAGCCCAGGCGCGTCAGGAACATCTTCATCTGCTCGGGCGTGGTATTTTGCGCCTCGTCGAGCACCACGAAGGCATCACTCAGCGTGCGGCCGCGCATGTAGGCAAGCGGGGCGATCTCGATCACGCCGCGCTCCATAAGCTCATCGGTGCGCTCGCGATCCATCATGTCAAAAAGGGCGTCGTAAAGCGGACGCATGTAGGGATCGATCTTTTCCTCGAGGGTGCCGGGCAAAAAGCCCAGATTCTCCCCCGCCTCGACAACCGGACGCGTCAAGATCAGACGGCCCACCTCGTGACGCTTGAGCGCGGCAAGGGCGAGCGCCATGGCCAGATAGGTCTTACCGGTGCCGGCAGGACCCAGGCCAAACGTGATGGTATGCGTGCGGATGGCATCCACATAGCGCTTTTGGCCGAGCGTCTTGGGGCGAATGACGCGGCCGCGATACGAAAGCAGCACGTCATCGCGAAGCGACGTAGCCTCGTGCTCACCGTCGCGCAAGACGGCCAGGCAGCGAGAGACATCGTCGGCAGACAGAGTGCGCCCGGCGGCCGCCTCGCGAAAAGCGTGCTCGAAAAAGCGCGCCACGAGTTCGACCTCGTCCGGGTCGCCGCTCACGGAGATGCTATCGCCACGGGCGACCACATGAGCGCGAACCAAGCTCTCGAGCGCACGAAGGACGCCGTCGCCGGCGCCCAAAACGCGCGAGGGATCAATCCCCTCGGGAACGGTAAGTCTAATCTTCGAGGCTTCCATGAACCTCCCTGCGTGCATGGACCAAGCCGGAATCATCGACTCCGATGATAGCAACATCGAGCAGGCACGGAGCTGTAAGTCCACAGGTATCGTCAAGACGGGCATGATGGAACGAGCCGAGCGTCAGGTTGTCACCATACTCGAGCACGGCACGCTCGACCGTGCCCACGCGAAGACGAGCGTCGGCAATGGCGAGCTCCTGTGCGGCGGCCCGCATACGGCGGCTGCGCTCGGCCATAACCTCGGGCGGCACCTGGTCGGGCATCTCGGCAGCAAGGGTGCCGGGACGCTTGCTGTAGCGGAACACGTGCATACGCGAGAAACCCACACGGCGGCACAGCGCCAGCGACTCCTCGAACTCCTCGTCCGTCTCGCCAGGGAAGCCGACAATAACGTCGCAAGAAAGTGACGCCTGTGGCAGATTGGCGCGAATCATACGCACCGTGTCCTCAAAGGCCTCGGCACTATAGGGACGGCCCATGCGATGCAGGGTCGCCGTGCAGCCGGACTGCACGGGCAGGTGCAAAAACGGGGCGACACGCTGCGGGTAGCGCGCCATAACCTTAAGCAGGCGCTCGGAGATATCCATAGGCTCGACCGAGGAAATGCGCACATGCGGAATAGACGTGCGCTCCATGATGGCCTCGAGCAGCTCATCGATTTCGACGTGCTCGTCGGTCGCGCTCTTGCCATCGTAGGCACCCAAGTTCACACCGGTCAGCACCACCTCGGGCACGCCGGCCTCCTGGGCCTCGCGAACTTGCTCGAGCACGGACTCGACGGGCACGGAGCGCTCGGGGCCGCGTGCCTTCCACACAATGCAATAGGTGCAGCGATGGTTGCAGCCGTCCTGAATCTTCACGCCCAGGCGAGAGCGACCAAGCACATCGACCACCTCGCCATCGCTGCAGGCGGGAACGTTATCGGACTCAACGCCCAGCACCTCGCAGACACGTTCGGCGACATCGATCTTGGACGGCTCGGCGATCACGCGATCCGAAAGCTCCAGCAGCTCCTCAGGATGCAAATTGACCACGCATCCGGTCACGACCACATAGGGCTCGTTTGGATAGGCCAGCGCATGACGGACGGCCTTACGGGTCTTGGCCTCGGCCTCGCCCGTAACGGCACAGGTGTTAATGACGATCAGGTCGGCATCCTGGGGCTCCACCATAGCAAAGCCCAGACGCATAAGATCGGCAGTGATACGGTCAGATTCAACCCGGTTGACACGGCAGCCGAGGTTGACGACGGAAATATGGGGTGCGAGCACGCGGGCTCCTTAATCGAGGATATCGTCGAGGGCACTCTTGATACGGTCGGTCACCGACTTCTTACCGGAAGCGACGTCATCGCCCATCTCATCGGCAAAAGCACGGAGCAGCTCGCGCTGCTTATTGGAAAGATTGGTGGGAACGACCACGCGCAGTTGCACGATCAGGCGGCCACGCGAACCGCCACCGCCAATGCGCGGCATGCCGTAATTATTGACGCTCACGGTGTCGCCGTACTGGGCACCGGCGGGGACGAACACCTTAACGACCTCGTCCGGCATAATGCCCTCGACCTCGATCTCGCAGCCGAGCGCAGCCTGCGCAATCGAGATATCGCTCACCAGGTACAGATCGTCACCGTTGCGCTTAAAGCGCTCATGGTCGGCAACGCGCACGTTGACAATCAGGTCGCCCGAAGGCTCGCCGCGAAGGCCGGCCTCGCCAAAGCCGCTCACACGCAGCTGGCGACCGGTCGAAACGCCGGCGGGAATGTCGATGTCGATCTTTTCGTGCGAAGGCGTGCGGCCCTGACCGTCGCAGGTCTCGCAGGGATGGTCGACAACCGTACCCTCGCCATGGCAGTCGGGGCAAGGAGAGGAAGACTGAACCTGGCCCAGGAACGAACGCTGGACCGTCGTGACATAGCCCGTACCGTGGCAGCGGCCGCACTGCATTTCCTGTGCGCCCTCTGCCCTACCGGTGCCATTGCAGTCCTCGCAAGGAGCGAGGCGGTCATAACTAATCGTCTTTTTGCAACCGAGCGCCGCCTCCTCAAGGGTCACCGAAAGAGAGATGGCCATATCGCGGCCGCGACGACGCTCACGACGGCTGCGGGCGCCACCGCCGGCACCGCCGCCAAAGAACGACGAGAACAAGTCGTCCATGCCCATGCCGCCAAAGATATCGTTGATATCGACGTAACCCGAACCACCAGGGCCGTCAGCAGTGCCGTAACGGTCGTAGTTAGCACGCTTCTGCTCATCGGAAAGAACGGAATAGGCCTCGTTGAGCTCCTTGAACTTGGCCTCGGCCTCGGGGTCGTCCGAAACATCCGGATGTACGGTACGGGCCTTCTTTAGAAACGCACGCTTAATCGTCCGCGCGTCGGCATCCTTGTCGACGCCAAGCACCTCGTAGTAATCCCTATTTTCCGACACGACCGAATCCTTCCGACTTTCATTATTGTCACAGTGCGTCCTATACCCAAGCTGGGCCGACCGCAAACAGAGGGTTTGATGTTATTGCATTGCGTAGGGCGAAAGCATGGCACGTTGCGAGCAGCTCGCAAACCAAACCGACACGAGCGCAAACATAAATCCGTTGGCAAAACCATTGGCAAACTGCATCGCGCCGCGCTTCCACCACAGCAGGCTGCGATGCAGTACGCCGTCCGAGAGCACCATGAACAGGCCCATGGCAAACGGAATAAAGCACATCACAGCAAAGGCCGAGAACACACCTGAGATGGCCGACAGCACCAAAAACGGCGCCACAATGCCCATCAGGTAAAAACCGGTACGGGCCTTGCCTTCCAGGCGCTCAGCCTCGACATGGGCGCGACCGACCAGATCGCCACCCGAGGCACCGTTGGTGCCGGCATGACCCATGCCGGCAATACGGACCTCGTCGCCATCGTGCGTGCCGGCAGGAAACTCAATTGTCTGCTCGGAGGTCACACGAGTCCGCCCGCTGCCGCCGCAATCGGGGCAGGGGTCGGCGACAACCTTACCGGAACCGCCGCACTCGGGGCAGACCGACTGGAACGTGCCGGCACCAAACAGGAAGGACAGGTCGACATCGATATGACCGCGACCGCCGCAGCTCGGACAGGTATGTGCATGCTCGGACGAAACAGATCCCGAGCCGCCGCAATGTCCGCACGTATCGAAACGCGTGTAGCGGACGGTCTTGCGGGCGCCGCCCTTGGCCTCCTTGGCGTCGAGTTTGATATCGACGACCACGTTGGCACCGTTCTCGGGATTGTAGGCAGCCTGCCCACGACGCTGCTGGCCCCAGGCACCGCCAAAAGGAAAGCCGCCCTCAAAGGGATTGCCATAGCCCGTGTTGCCGGCATAGCCGCCACCATAGGGCGAAGCCGTAGGGGCACCGGCAAAGGGATTGCCAGAACGCATGGCATCGTAGCGCGCACGTTTTTGCTCATCCGATAGCACGGCATAGGCCTCGGAAACCTCTTTAAACTTATCCTCGGCATCCGGCTCTTTGTTGACGTCCGGATGGAGCTTACGGGCCTTTTGCTGGAAGGCCTTTTGAATATCACGCGAGGTGGCATCCTTGGAGACACCTAGAATCTCGTAGTAATCTTTTTCATTCATCGTCGCCATGCGCGGCAACCTCCTGCTCACAGCAGCGTATATATTTCGGTAATTCTACCCGAGCGGCCTAAGCTAGATCCCAAAACAGCTCGAACAGAACATTTCCATCGAGCCAGCCCAGGTGTGTCGGTGCTAAACGAGCTCGAACATGGGCCGCGACGACATCTGCCGAAGTGAAGGGTCCCTCATGGACCCCGAGCGTCTCGGGCACCCAAGTGGCAAGACCCAATTCGAGCGCGCGATCGCAAGCGGCTGTCAGCCCATCGGCCGGGATGACACGGGCCGCGCGAACCAACAGGTCGGACGCGACACCGCGCGTCATGCGACAAGCAAGCATCAGGTCTTCGGCCGCAGCCTCGCGCTGCGAGAGATATTCGGCCTCGAACGCCGTCGCGTCATCGTCACGTTGCACCAGACGCACGCGGTACGCATCGCCTCGAGAAGACACGCTGGGGAACAAACCTGCAAGACGGTCGAAATCCTCGGCGTCGAGCATGCCCGCGGCAGAACGGCCCAGGCCCAGGTAGCCCCGTCCGGTCCAGTAGGCAATGTTATGGGCGCACTCATGGCCGTCGAGTGCGTAGCTCGCCACCTCATACGGGTGATAGCCGGCGGCGCCCAGGAGCTTGCGCGCCACGTCCATGCAGGCGGCTTGGAAATCCTCATCGGGCTCGAGCGACTCGTCACGGCACGCCATGCGATAAAGGGGCGTCCCCTCCTCGAGCGTGAGCGGGTACACCGAAACATGGTGTGGAGCCACCGCGAGCACGCCATCGAGCGTGCGCTGCCAACTCGCCGCCGTCTGCCCGGGGAGGCCACACATAAGGTCGCACGACACATCGAGGCCAGCGTCCTTCACCGTCGCGATGGCAGCGAGCGCCCGATCGGCATCGTGAATACGGCCAATAGCAGCCAGTTCGGTGTTATCGAGCGTCTGCACGCCCAGAGAGATGCGCGTGACACCCGCCTCGGCAAGCGCGGTGGCGAGCTCGGCGGTCAGCGACTCGGGATTGGCTTCGCAAGTAAATTCAACGGGCTTGCACCACATGGAGATACGACGGGCAAGTTTCACCAGGCGCTCCCCTGCCAGCGACGGCGTGCCGCCGCCTACGTAGACGGTGCGGATCCGCCCGAGTGCCCCGGCGCTGCCAAAGGCATCGAGCCGCGCATACAGTTGCTCAAAATAGGCATCGAGCGCAGCGTCCAGATCGCACGGGGCAAAGCTGTGCGAGTCGAAGTCGCAGTAGCGGCACTTTTGGGCACAGAACGGCACGTGCACGTACAGCGCGGTAACGGCCACCCTTAAGCCTCCAGCGGATGAGCGGGCACCGACTCACCGGCGGCAAGCGCGGCCTCGCAGGCCACCACATCGTGCTCGATATCATCGACCAGCGACATGAACTCCTCGTACGTAGAGCAACGCACCACCTGAGCGCGCCAGGCGGCGGCATGGGGCATGCCTTTTAAGTACCAGCTTGCGTACGTGCGGGCGCGCGACATGAGCGGCAGAAGCTCGTGCGTCAACGTCAGGTGCTCGCGCAGAGCCTCCAGGCGCTCGACCGAGGAGCGAGAAGGAACCGGCGTGCCATCGAGTGCAAGGGCTCGGGCATCGCCGAACACCCACGGATTGCCGTAGATGCCGCGCGCGATAAACACCGCGCTGGCACCCGAGCCGTGCAGATGCTCAGCAGCGTCCTCGGCCGAGAACACATCGCCCGAACCAATAACGGGAATCTCGACAGCGTCGGCAACCTCATCGACGACCGACCAATCGGCCTGGCCCGTGTAGAGCTGCGTGGCGCAACGACCATGCACGGCGACTGCGGCAGCCCCTGCGCCCTCAAGCATCTGGGCAAACGTCGCGGCATTACGGTCCTCGGCATAAAAGCCCTTGCGGATCTTGACGGTCACGGGCACGTGCGCCGCGCCCACCGTGGCCTCGACGATCTTCTCCGCCAGATCGGGCGTGCGCATGAGCGCCGATCCCTCGCCCTTGGTAACGACCTTGCGGGCGGGGCATGCCATATTGATGTCGATGAGCGACAGGCGATCGCCAACGCGCTCCTCGACGGCGGCGACGGCGCTCGCAAACTGATCAGGTTTGGAGCCAAAGAGCTGCACGCAAATCTGCTGCTCCTCGTCGGCCGGCAGCACCAGGCGCCACGTTTTGTTGCTGGCATAGGCAAGGCCTGCCACGCTCACCATCTCGCTGTAGGCAAGGTTGGCACCGCGGCGGCGACACATGATGCGATAGGCGGGGTCGGTAACGCCCGCCATGGGAGCCATAAGGAACGGCTGCTCGGCATAGGCACCCAGCAGCCGCTTGCTGTATTCAGAAAGCGCCATAGACCTACTCGTCCACCTTGAGGATCGCCATAAACGCCTCCTGCGGGACCTCGACCGAGCCGATAGCCTTCATGCGCTTCTTGCCCTCTTTCTGCTTCTCAAGCAGTTTGCGCTTACGCGAGATATCGCCGCCGTAGCACTTGGCAAGAACGTCCTTGCGACGCGCCTTGACGGTGGAACGGGCGATGATCTTGTTGCCGATAGCACCCTGGATGGGCACCTCGAACAGCTGACGCGGGATGATCTCCTTGAGCTTGTCGCACAGGCCACGGGCCAGGCCATATGCCTTGTCCTTATGGACGATAAACGACAGCGCGTCCACCTCGTCGCCCGAAAGCAGGATGTCGAGCTTGACGAGCTCGGAGGGGCGATATTCGTTGAACTCGTAGTCCAACGAGGCGTAACCCTTGGTGCGACTCTTGAGCTGGTCAAAGAAGTCCAAGATGAGTTCGGCGAGCGGCATATCGAAGCGCATCTCGACCGATTTGCTCGTCAGGTGGATCATGTCGGTTGTGACGCCGCGGTGCTCGATGGCGAGCTGCATGACGGCACCCGTGTACTCAGGCGGGCAGATGATCTTTGCCTTGAGGTAGGGTTCCTCGATACGATCGATGCGTGTGGCCTCGGGAAGGTCCTGCGGACTGCGGACATCGATCATTTCGCCGTCGGTCTTGTAGACGTGATAGTCAACCGAGGGACTCGTGGCAATGAGGTCCAGGTTGAACTCGCGCTCCAGGCGTTCCTTGACGACTTCCATGTGCAGCAGGCCCAGGAAGCCCACGCGGAAACCAAAGCCAAGCGCCACCGAGGTCTCGGGCTCCCACACCAACGACGGGTCGTTAACGTGCAGTTTATCGAGCGCGTCGCGCAGGTTCTCGTAGTCCTTGTTGTCGATCGGGAACAGGCCCGTATAGACCATGGGCTTGGCCTCGCGATAACCGGGAAGCGGCTCGGGGCAGGGGTTCGACGCCCACGTAAGGGTATCGCCCACGCGAACGGCCTCGGGGTCCTTCAAGCCCGTGACCACGTAGCCGACCTCGCCGACCGTCAGCGCGTCGACCGGGGTCTCGGCAGGACGCTTGACGCCCACGCCGTCGACCAAAAAGTCGCCCTTGGCCTGCATCATAAGCAGGGTATCGCCCTTTTTGATGGAACCATCGAAGACGCGCACCGTAGCCACCACACCGCGATACTCGTCAAAGTACGAATCCAAAATGAGCGCTTTGAGCGGAGCGTTTGCATCGCCCTTAGGCGGAGAGATCAAAAAGACAATGGACTCCAGCAGATCGTGGATGCCCTCGCCGGTCTTGCCCGATACGCACACAGCATCATCGGCAGGGATCGCCAGGTCATCCTCGATCTCGGTCTTAACCTCATCGGGATGGGCCGAGGGCAGGTCGATCTTGTTGATGGCCGGCACAATGTCCAGATTGGCGTTCATGGCGAGCGTCGCGTTGGAAACGGTCTGCGCCTCGACGCCCTGCGTGGCGTCGACGACGAGCACAGCGCCCTCACAGGCTGCCAGCGAGCGCGAGACCTCATAGGTAAAGTCCACGTGGCCCGGCGTATCGATCAGATTGAACTGATACGTCTCACCATCGTCGGCGTCATAGGAAACGCGGACGGCATTGGACTTGATCGTAATGCCGCGCTCGCGCTCGATATCCATGGTGTCGAGCAGCTGCGACTCCATGTCGCGTTCGTCGACGGTATGGGTGAGCTCGAGGATGCGGTCACTGATCGTGGACTTGCCATGGTCGATGTGCGCAACGATCGAGAAGTTGCGGATGTGGGAAATGTCAATTGAAGTATTCATGCGGACTATCTTACCCGAGCGGTACAAAAAATGGAGCCTGTTCCATAAAACAGGCTCCATTTATGCGCGTAATCTGTGTGGTGTGAAATTTACAACTTAGGCGTTGATGCTGTTCACGAGCTTGGCAAGACCGGACTTGCGGTTGGAAGCCTGGTTCTTGTGGATAACATGCTTGGCGGCAGCCATGTCGAGACGCTTGGTGACGGTCTTGAGGGCAGCCTGGGCCTTCTCGGCGTCGCCCTCGGCGACGGCGGACTGGACGTGCTTGGTCAGCGTCTTGAGCTCGGACTTGACAGCCTTGTTACGCATGCGAGCTGCCTCATTGGTGCGGATACGCTTCTTCTGAGACTTGATGTTTGCCACTTCTGGAGTTCCTTTCGAGTTCCTTGCAAAAAATGTATGACACCTCTGAGACACGGTGAGGTCATGCAAGCGCCTACTATAGCACGCTCCCACTCAAAGGGATAGAACGAATTTGTCAAATAGGCAGGTATCATCACGATTTTCTCAAGATGTTCGTAATCCAGAGCAAAAGCGCCGTCTGAGAATCGGCCGAACCCTTGAGCGCAAGCTCCACATCGACCGCACCCTCGAGCGCCGCAATGAGCTCTGCCATCGAAAAGCGACGTGCCCAGGTCAGGTGATTCTTGACCTGCCAGGACTGGAGCTTGAGCGTTGCGGCCAGCTCACGACCCTGTCCGCGCGCATCGAGCGCCTTGGCAACGATCAGCTCGCGGATGCGGCCGCACAGCAATGTGTAAGTCCACACGTAGCTCTTGGAGGGCAAAAGCTTAAAGAGCTCGAGCGATCGCCGCATATCGCGAGCCGAGACGGCGTTGAGGAAGTCCCAGGGCTGAACCTCGGCCGTACGTACAATCCAGCGCTCAACGTCGGCAAGCTCAATCTGGGGTGCCTCGACCATCTGGGCAAGCTTAGCCAAGTCGTTATCGAGCATGCGAGTGTTTTCACCCGAACGCGAGACGAGCTCCTCGGCGGCCGCCGTCGAGATCGACTTGCCGTGCTGCGTCGCCATCTGCTGCACGCGGCGCGGAAGCTCCCAGCGCTTGGTGCCGGAGCAATCGATCACGGCCTTCTTGTCGATCTTGGCGATCGCCTTATACAGGCGCGTGTTCTTGGCAAGCGAGTCAGCAATGATGAGGCAGACCGTTGTGGGGCTGGGACTCGCCAAATACTCGACAAGCGGCTCCGAGACCGCCTTGGCGAGCTTTGAGCAGCCGTCAAGGATTACCAGGCGAAACTCGCTGCCCATCGGAAAGGTGTTAAGCGATCCGATAATGGACTCGATATCGGGGTCCTTGGTCATGTCGCGCTCGTCGAGGTTGAACTCGACCATGCCCGTCTTTTCCAGACGCGCTTTCATACGCGAGACGGCGTGATCGCGCTTGACTCCGTCGGTACCGACGATCAGATATGCCGGCAGCAGACCGATTTCGGACATTGCGCTCCCCTCCCGCAGGTCTTCGTATTCGTTCCGTGCCATTCTAGCCCAGGGGCCCACCACACGCCAACGACGTCGTCACGGTCGCTGGCATCGCATCGCAAAGCCATTCTCAGTCGGCGTAACGGTAATGTCGCCGTGTTCGATGGTGCACGCGAACACGCCGCCCGCTTCCTTCACGGCATCGATGCAGGCATCGGACGGATGACCGTATCGATTCCCCTCGCCCGCGCTCGCGAGGGAAAGATCGGGCTTCAGGACGTCCAGCAACTCACCATCAACTGAAACCTTGGAGCCGTGATGCCCAAGTTTAAGTACATCGATATCCCCCACCTCCTGCACGAATTCCCGTTCTTGGTCGAGCTCGGCATCGCCGGTGAGGAGCATACGCAGGCCCTTGCCTTCCTGAACATAAGAGAGTAGCAGGACAAGCGAGTCCTCATTTCCCTCGCCATCCACGGACTCGAATGGCCACATCACGCGAGCGCAAAATGAGCCGATGTCAACCGTATCCCCACGGCGCACCTGCCGATACTCCACGCCAGGTCGGTTCAATACTTCGGCAGGAGCATCCTCCAGCGCATCAGCCGCCACGGCAATCGTTCCAACCGAAAACTGTTCGAGCACGGCAGGCAGACCACCCCAGTGGTCCTCATCCCAATGCGTAACAAAGACGGCATCGATATGGTGCACGTTATTGCGAACCAACGCTGCCACCACGCGCTCGTCGAGCCCGCAGTCGACGAGCGCTACTACGCCGCCCTGGCGGATAAGAATCGCATCCGCCTGGCCCACATCGAGCACCGTCACCGAAGGCGGAGCGAATCGATCCCAGTAGACGTACGGAATCGCAGCCAAGAGCACCAGGCATGCAAGCCCCACCGCCATAGGACGTGCACGGGGACGCGGCCACCAGACCAGCAGAACCGCCAGCAAACACGGCACTAGGTAAATCCACATGCTATCGGGCGGCACGCTCACGGATGCACCCGGCACGGCGGCAAACAGCTGCTCGAAAAACAGCGCGCAACGGGCGGCAATCATGGGCACAACGAGCGCCCAAGTCCGCAACGGTGCCACGAGCGAAAAGGGAACCAGCACGATGGACACAGCAAGCAGTACGCTCACCACCGGACCGATGACCGCATTTGCCAACGGAGCAATGAGCGAGAACGTACCGAAGGCGGGAATGGTAATGGGAAGAGTCGCCAGTTGCGAGCACAGCGTGACGGAAAGCATGCTTGCAACGCCCGATGGCACACTCAGCTCACCCAAAGCGAAGGTCGCATAGGGGCAAAAGCACAGAATGGCAAAGACGCTGGCACATGAAAGCTGAAAGCCCATCTCGAACAGCACCGTCGGCCGCAGTAGCACAAAGATGGACATGGTTACGAAGAGTGCCGATGCGCCGTGCCGGCGACGCCCCGCGCCGTTTACGACAAGCGTCGCGAACACCATGCAGCACGCGCGCACGGCCGAGGGAGACGCGCCCGTAAAGACAGCGTAGCCCACAAGCGTTATCGCCAATATCGCCCGCTGAAGACCACGTGAGCAGCGAGTCTTTTGCAATACACCCTCGATTACAAACCCCACGATAGCCAAATGGCTGCCGGAGACGGCTATAAGATGCGCCGTTCCCGTCACCGAAAACCAATCGCCCGCCGACTGGGCGCGCAGCTCGGCCGAACGACCGCAGACGACACCGGCTATGAGTGCACGCGCCGGGTCGGTCGCAGGCGCGATGGACGCAAGCAGCCCATTTCGCAGCCGAAGCAGCGGCCCCGGAGAGCCCTCATCGACCGACACAATCCGAACGGCTTTTACCTTGCATACCTCGCCTCGGAGCACGCGCGATCGTCCATACGCATCGTTCTCAAAACGTGAAACGCGACCGATAACACGCACGTGCGCCCCGACCTTGAGCTCGCGGTCGCACGATAGGCGAACCGTTGCCAAGTTCTTACCGTCCGCGCGTGCCTCGCAGGTATAGGAATACACGTCGTCGTTTATGGATGGATCGCCCTGCACGATAAACTCGAGGCCGCTTGCCGCTCGACCGTCGAGCGCCTTCGAGGCGCTGAGCGCACCCACAGCCCACCACGCCGAGACGACCGCTCCCGCCACGAGACCGACGGACGCGGCATACAACCACCACTTCAAAGGGGCAAGCCGCGCACAAGATTGAGCCAGCACAACGAATACCGCCGCCGCAACGGGAATGGCCCATAGCAGCCCGACCGCCGGCGCCCGCTCCCTCAGCAGCGCATCAGCGGCCACGTTGAGCACCGAGGCGCAGCTCATGCACATGCCGGCACACAGGGCCATCGTCCACGGCATCAGGGGCCGCGGAGGCATCACATGATCGCGCTCGGTCGCACTCATACGCAGATGCAATCTTTGATTTTGGCAAGCTTCTTCTCGCCGATTCCCGACACACGCATCAGATCGTCAACCGAGGCAAAAGCACCGTTCTTTGTCCGCTCATCGATAATCGACTGTGCCATGGAGGGACCGATGCCCGAGAGCGTCTGCAGCTCTGCCGCGCTTGCCGTATTGATGTTGACTAGGCCCGTTGCGCCACTCACGCCCAATGATGCGGAAGCCCCACCATCAACACCGGCTTCCGCAATGGACGCCTGCTGCTCCCCCACCGTTGGAACGTTGATTTTTTGTCCATCAGTGACCTTGGATGCCCGGTTAAGCCCCGTAACGTCTGCCTCGGGCGTAAGCCCGCCGGCGGCATCAATCGCCTGAGCCACCCGCGCGCCGTCCTTGAGACGATATACACCGGGCGACACAACGGCGCCGTCGACATCGACATAGACCTCTGCCGCGGCAGAAGCCTTAGCCGAAGAACCTTCGGATGTCTTTCCGCTCGAGGCATCACCGGATCCCGGCTCCACCAACGAGCCTGAACCGTCAGTGCGCTCAAACGACACGCCACCGGCACCGCCGCCAAGGTTCGCCATCGCCAGTCCACTCGCCATCGCAATGACGACCAGTATCGCCATCACCACTGCCTTATGACCGAACAGCTTGTCCGCCAAGCGGTCCATCCGTTTGACTCGTTCGTGTTGTTCGCGCTGCGCCATAGCAAAACCTCCCAACACCATCGTGTCAGGAAAGGAGCTCCACAACAGCCACGCTCCAAAACCGGTTTTAACGGTCAAACCAAAAACCGACCAAAACCTTGCACAAATCTGTCCATTTATTCAGGCACACGTCAGCAAATGAACACTTAGCCGCAAAATGCCCAGATAGCAAAAGGCCGACGATGCAGGCGCATCGTCGGTCTATGCACAAATTTACTCGTGATCTTGGTAAATCTCACGCGGAGCAAGCTCCGAATGTTTGCGTTTTAAGGTCTTAGGGGCCTTATACGTGTTGCTGGAGAAGTCAATGTACTCGGTCTGCTTAA
Source organism: Collinsella aerofaciens (assembly GCF_039062365.1). Taxonomy (GTDB): domain Bacteria; phylum Actinomycetota; class Coriobacteriia; order Coriobacteriales; family Coriobacteriaceae; genus Collinsella. Next base: position 126,189 of record NZ_JBCJBI010000003.1, on the reverse strand, counting down.
GCAGACGCTCGATCATCTCCTCGTGGTCGAACAGCTCCCAGGCCTCGTGCACGGCATCGAGTTTGGCGTGCGTCTCGGGACGACGCGGCATAAACAGCGTGCAGCAGTCGGGCGCCGCCTCGGTGGAAATATCGAACGTGCCGATCTCCTGAGCGCGCGCAATGATCTCCTGCTTGTCGGACCCGATGAGCGGACGGAACACGGGAATCTTCACGGCCTCGTTGACGGCCATGATATTCTCGAGCGTCTGGGAGGCAACCTGACCGAGCGACTCGCCGGTCACGATGGCCTTGGCGCCCTCGATATGCGCGATACGCTCGGCAACCGAATACATGATGCGGCGATACATGATCACGCGCAGGTTGCTGGGACAGGTGACCGAAATCTCACGCTGGCAGTCGCCAAACGGCACCACGTACAGGCGGCCGATCTGGACACCCGGCTCAAGCGCACGAATGATGTCCTGCACCAAATACTCGCTCGTGTCGGGCGTCTGCGGACGACCTGAGAAATGTACCGGCACGCACACCGCGCCGCGACGCGCGAGCATCCAGGTTGCCACCGGAGAATCAATACCCGACGACAGCAGCGTCACGACCTTGCCGGCAGAACCCACCGGCAGACCGCCCACGCCGCGCTCGGAGCGCGCGTACACATAAACGCTACCCTGGACCACCAGTACGTGCACCATCGCATCGGGGTCGTGCATTTGAACCTTTTTATCGGGGAAGGCCTCGCACAGCACCTCGCCCACCTGACGATTGATGTCAATCGAGGTGAGCTCATAATCGGTATTGGAGCGCTTGGCGTGCACCTTAAACGAATCGAAGGAACCAAACTCGCGCAGCGCCTTCACGGCGGCGGCGCAGTACTCCTGAGGGTCGCGATTGGTGTGATACGCCAAAGACACACGAGCAACGCCGGGAACGGTGCGAATGACACGCGCCGCCTCGTCGGCCTGATGCTCGTTAAAGGTCACGAGGATATAACCGGAAATTCGAGACACGGCATTCACGGAAAAGGCGGCCAAGGCCGCCTTGATGTTATCCATGAGGATATGCTCAAAATGTGCGCGGTTCTTACCCTTCAGTCCAACCTCGTGATAGTGGACCAGGCAGACGCGAGCCGCCATTTAGGCTTCAGCAACCTTGTGGCCGAGCGCCTTCTCGTAACGGGCCTCGTCGTAAGAGATGTCGCCGTCGACAATCTCGTCCATAGCCATCGAAATGGTATCGGCACCGGAAAGCCCGATGGTGATGTCATCGACATCCTGGACGGCAAGCACGCGGTTGTGCTGGCCACGCAGCATGCTGTTAATATCGCAGGCGCGCTTGGAGGCAAGCGAAGCGAGCAGGAAGCGGTTGTGATCGGTCTTCTCCAGAAGATCGTCAATGCAAGGCTTTACAACGGACACGGACCTCAGATCCTTTCATGCATATCGAGAACGCGAACGAGCTCATCGGTCGCGCGGTCGAGATCGTCATTAACCACGACGTCGTCGTAGCGGTCGGCAAGGGCAAGCTCATCGGCGGCGTTTGCCATACGCAGCTCAATCGTCTCGGGCGTCTCGGTACCGCGACCGACTAGACGCTCGCGGAGTACCTCAAGCGAAGGCGGCTTGATAAAGATCAGCACGGCCTCGGGAAAACGTTCCTTCACCTGCAGGGCGCCCTGGACATCGATCTCCAAAATCAGAGACGCGCCCGAGGCGAGCTTGGATGTGACCTCGCTCACCAACGTGCCGTAGCAGTTACCGTGGACCTCGGCCCACTCAACAAACTCACCGTTTGCCACGCGGCGGTCGAACTCCTCGCGCGTCAGAAAAAAGTAGTTGACGCCGTCGACCTCACCTTTTCGTGGTGCTCGCGTGGTAGCCGAAACCGTCAGGCCCAGGTTCGAGCGGCGCTCGCGCACACGAGTGACGAGCGTACCCTTGCCTGCGCCTGACGGTCCAGAAATCACAAAGAGCTTGGAATCCTGAGCGCTCACTTATTTGGTCAGCTGCTCGAGGAGCTGCTCGCGCTGACGGACGCCGAGGCCCTGGACGCGACGGGTAGCGGAGATGCCGAGCTCCTCCATGATCTTGGCGGCCTTGGCCTTGCCATAACCAGGGAGAGACTCGATGAGGGTGGAAACCTTCATGCGGGAAGCGATGGGGTCATCGGAGTTGAGCACGGACTCGAGGGACTTCTCGCCCTTCTTGATCTGCTCGCGAAGCTCAGCGCGGGCGTGACGTGCGGCAGCAGCCTTCTCAAGAGCCTGCTTGCGCTGCTCATCGGTAAGCTGAGGGAGTGCCATTCGTACCTCCAAATAGTTGGGTTATATCTGATTCAATAATTGGCATTTTAGCACGTAGAACGTACAAAATGCCCAATCGCGGCTCCATAGGTTAGACGATACCCGCAAAAAGTGCAATATACTGCGCCCAAAGTTAAGCCCCTGACCTGCGATTCCACACAAAGGATGGGAAAGTTTACGCAGGCACAGGGGCTATTTTGTGCTAATGAAACCCAAAAGTGGTGACTTAGGGGAATCTTTTACGCGACGTTTTCGACCAGCTCGGCGACAATGGCGTCAAAGGCGGCAACCGGATCGTCGGCACCGGTGATGGGACGGCCCACCACAATGTGGCTTGCGCCACGCTCGATAGCCTGGGAAGGCGTCGCCACGCGGGACTGGTCACCAAGGGCGGCACCCACCGGACGCACACCCGGAGTCACGATCAGGGCATCAGGGCCCAGCAGCTCACGCATGTCGTGAGCCTCCATCGGCGAGCACACGATGCCATCGATGCCGTTGGCCTGAGCGAGCTTTGCCAGGCGGGCGGCCTCCTCGGCCACGGGCGACTCGACGCCGATCTCGCTCAAGGCATCCTGATTCATGCTCGTGAGCACGGTGATGGCGACGAGCTTGGCGCGGTCCTCGCGCGCCTCCTCGGCACCCTCGCGGCAGGCAGCGAGCATGGCGCCCGAACCCAAGCCGTGAACCGAGAGCAGGTCGGCACCGGCAAGCGAGGCCGAACGGGCGGCACCGCGAACCTGATGCGGAATATCATGGAACTTAAGGTCAAGGAAGACCTTAAAGCCCAGGTCCTTAAAGGTCTTGACGATCTCGGGGCCCTCAGCGTAATAGAGCGTCATGCCAACCTTAAGCCAGGCGGCATGGCCCGAAAGCTCGTGGGCGAGCTCGAGCGCACGCTCGCGGTCGCAGTCGAGAGCGACGATTACGCGGTCGCGGGCATCGGTCTCTAGCATTCGAAAGCACCTACCAGTTCGTTGATGTCCTTCACGCCTTGGGACTCAGCCCAGGCCTCGAGCTCGTGCGCGATCTTGAGCGAAGCGCACGGATCGACGAAGTTGGCCATGCCGACCGACACGCAGGTGGCGCCGGCCAGGATAAACTCGGCCGCATCCTCGCCGGTCATGACACCGCCGACGCCGTTGATGGGGATATCGACGGCCTGGGCAACCTCCCAGACCATGCGCACGGCGATGTGGTGGCACAGCGGGCCCGAAAGGCCGCCCTTGGGCTTGGCCACGCGGGACTTGCGGGTATGGACGTCGATGGCCATGCCCTGAATGGAGTTGATGACCGAAAGGCCGTCGGCGCCGGCAGCCTCGAGGGCCTTGGCAATCTCGGCGACGTTGACCGGCGCCATCTTCACGAACAGCGGCTTATCGGTCACCTTGCGGCAGGCAGCCATAACGGATGAGGCGCCCTCGGGCGTAGAGCCCATGGCGGCACCGCCGGCGGCGATATTAGGGCAGCTCACGTTGATCTCGTAGCCGGCAGCCCAGGGACACAGCTCGACATACATCTCGAGCGCGCGGACAAACTCGTCAACGGAGTGGCCGCCAACCTGACAGATGACCTGGCAGCCGTCCTTGGACAGCTGTTCGAGCCACGGACCGGACTCGCGGGCAAAGGCGGCCACGCCGGGGTTCTGAAGGCCCACGGAGTTGATCATACCGCCGGGGATCTCGGCCATGCGGGGCGCGGGGTTGCCGGGCCAGGGCTCGGCAGCGCAACCCTTGGTGGTGATGGCGCCCAGCTGGGAAACATCAAAGAAGTTCTGGAACTGCCAACCGTAACCAAAAGTACCGGCTGCGGTGTTGATGGGGTTCTGCATCTTGACGCCGCCGAAATCGACGGCCATGTTCACGGTACCCACTAGAAGACCACCACCTTGGAAGCATCGAACACGGGGCCGCACATGCAAGCACCCTTCATACCGTCGACCGTCTCGACATTGCAGGTGTTGCAGGCGCCAAAGCCACAGCTCATCATGCGCTCAAGCGACACCTCGCAGTACGCACCGGCCTCGGCGGCAGCGGCGGCGACTTTCTTCATCATGACAGCGGGGCCGCAGCTGGCGACGTAGTCGTAGCCGCCCTCGCCGAGCAGCTCGGCGGCAGGATCGGTGCAAAAACCGTGCGTGCCGAGCGAGCCGTCGTCGGTGCAAACGTTGACCGTGGCGCCCAGCGCGCGAAACTCATCGACACCCACGGCCTTGGAAGCGGTGCCAAAGCCCAGGCACACGTCAACATCCACGCCCTGCTCGGCAAGCATACCGGCAAGACACAGCACAGGCGGAACGCCGATGCCACCGGCGACGAGCAGGGCCTTCCTGGTGCCCTCGGGAACAAGCCAGCCGCGGCCGCCAGGGCCCAACAGGTTGGACTTGGAGCCGGGGGCCATCTGCGACAGACGACGGGTGTCGTCACCCACGACGGCGTACCACAGCTCGACGGTACCGGCCTGGGCGTCGGCGCGATAGAAGCTCAGGGGCACGCGAAGCAGCGAGGACGCATCGCCGGGCACGGCAATGTTCACAAACTGACCGGGCTTGAGCGCACTTGCAAGCTTGGGGGCCGAGATGACGAGCGAGAAGATGCCGTCGGCGATCTCCTGGTTCGAGACGACCTCGAAGTCGTGCATGCGTGCAGTGGAAGGTGTGGGCATAGACGCTCCAATCCCCCATGCGGTTGCATGGTCAAAACGAACAGAAAGCGCGGCACCGCAAGGGCACCGCGCACAAAAGCGATAAGGCTATGCTAGCAGATGCAGCCGTCGGCGAGCGTCTGCTTACCGCCGACAAACACATCGGTGGCACGACCGGTAAGCGTGCGGCCGGCAAAACCGGAGTTCTCGGCGCGCGACTCGTAACCGTCCTCGCCGACCGTCCAGGTGGCAGAGGGGTCGAACACGGTCAGGTCGGCAACGGAGCCCGCCTTGACCTGAACCTGGTCGAGGCCCAGGATCTCACGCGGCTTGATGGCCATGAGCTCGACCATACGGCCCATGCTCATCTTGCCCGTGTTGACCAGCTCGGTGAGCACGAGCGACAGCGAGGTCTCGAGACCGATCATGCCAAAGGGCGCAAGCTCGAACTCGCGGGCCTTCTCCCACGGGGTGTGGGGAGCGTGATCGGTGACGATAACGTCGACGGTGCCGTCGATGACGCCCTGACGGATGGCCTCGGCATCCTCCTCGGTACGCAGCGGCGGATTGACCTTGAGCGAGGTGTTGTAGGTCTCGTCCAGGTCGTTCTCGGTCAGGAACATGTGATGCGGGGTGGCCTCACAGGTAACCTGAACGCCAGCGGCCTTACCGGCACGCACGATCTCCAGGCCATGGGCGGTGGAGATGTGCTGAATGTGCAGCTTGGCACCAGTCAGCTTGGCGATCTCGATGTCGCGGGCGATCTGGAGCTCCTCGCCGGCAGCCGGCCAACCCTCGAGAGCCAGACGGGTCGAGACCTTGCCCTCGTTGATCTGGCCGTGGCCGACCAGATCCTCGTCCTGGCAGTGGCTCATAAAGACCTTGCCGAACATCTTGCCGTAGTCCATGCAGCGACGGAGCATGCCCGCACCCTGCACGCCGCGACCGTCGTCGGTGAAGGCGACGGCGCCGTGGGCGACCATATCGCCCATCTCGGACATGGCCTCGCCCTTAAGACCGCGGGTCATGGCACCCGACGGATAGACGCGGCAGTGACCGACCTCGGCAGCACGGGACTTGACGAACTCCACGACGGTGCCGTTATCGGTGACGGGATCGGTGTTGGGCATGGAGCACACACCGGTAAAGCCGCCCTTGGCAGCTGCGCGGGTACCGCTCTCGATGTCCTCTTTGACCTCGTAGCCGGGCTCGCGAAGGTGAACGTGCATATCCACCAGGCCGGGGACGAGGTACTTGCCGGAAAGGTCGCGGACCTCGGCTCCCTCGACGGCGAGATTCTCGCCGACCTCGGCGATCTTGTCGCCGTCAATCAGGACGTCAACGACACCGTCAAGCTCGACGGACGGGTCGACGACGTGGGCATTCTTAAGAAGCAAGGCCATTATCGGCACCTCCAAGCAGCAGATACAGGATAGCCATACGCACGCAGATACCGGCGTAGACCTGCTCCAGGATGACGGAGCGTTGCGGGTGGTCGGCCATATAGGAGTCGAACTCGACGCCGCGGTTGATGGGGCCCGGGTGGCAGATGATTGCGTCGGGCTTCATGAGCTTCTCGCGGTCCTTGGTCAGACCGAAGAGCTTGTGGTACTCACGAATGGTCGGGAACGGGGCACCCTCGAGGCGCTCCTGCTGCACGCGCAGCATGTAGACAACGTCCAGCTCGGGCAGGACAGAATCGAGATCGCTCGTCACGTGGTCGCAGCCCAGAACCTCGGGCGCCGGCGGCAGCAGCGTGCCGGGGGCGACGGCGTAGGTCTCGCAGCCCATGATCTTAAGGGCGGGAATCAGCGAGCCGCAGACACGGGAGTGTGAGATATCGCCGACGACGGCGACCTTCAGACCGTGGAAGTCACCCTTATGCTCCCAGATGGTGTACAGGTCGAGAAGGGCCTGCGTGGGGTGGTTGTGCTTGCCGTCACCGGCGCAGATGACGCTCGCGGGCGAGTTCTGCGTGACGATGTAGGGAGCACCGGCGTGCTTATCGCGCACGACGATGCAGTCGATCTTGTAGGCGTTGAGGGTCTCGACGGTGTCGACGAGGCTCTCACCCTTGACCGTGGAGGTCGAGGAGCCGCCAAAGTTAAGGCTATCGGCCGAAAGACGCTTCTCGGCGAGCTCGAAGGAGCTGCGGGTGCGCGTCGAGGGCTCGTTGAACATGTTGACGATGGTCTTGCCCTTGAGCGTGGGGACCTTCTTGATCGCACGCTCGTTGACCTCGGAGAACGCCTTGGCGGTCTCGAGGATGAGCTTGATGTCCTCTTCGGAGTACTCGGTAATGTCGATCAGGTGCTTATGGTTGAACGCCACGGTACTACTCACCTCCCAGCGGCGCGGAGCCCACGTGGGAACCCGGCGCGACGTCGTTAATCTCGACGGCGGTGTGGCCGTCGACTTCCTTCATATATAGGTGCACGTTCTCCTCATGCGACGAGGGAACGTTCTTGCCGACAAAGTCCGGCGAGATGGGGAGCTCGCGGTGACCGCGGTCAACGAGAACTGCCAGCTCAATGCGGCTCGGACGGCCCAGGTCCATGACGGCGTCGAGAGCGGCGCGGATGGTACGGCCCGTATACAGGATGTCGTCCACCAGCACGACGCGCTTGCCGTCGACGCTAAAGGGAATGTTGGTGGCGTGGATCGCGGGAGCGAAATTGGTCGCATAGTCATCGCGGTAGAAGCTGATGTCCAGGCTGCCGAGCGGAACTTCGACGCCCTCGATCTCCTTGATCTCCTCGGCGAGCTTCTTTGCCAGAAGGTCGCCGCGCGTGACGATGCCGACCAGAGCGAGGTCTTCACAGCCCTCGTTGCGCTCGAGAATCTCGTGCGCGATGCGGGTCATCGCTCGATTGACGGCGGTCTCGTCCATGATGACCGCCTTGGGGGAAGTCGTGCCCATCGATCTCCTTCCTCACATGTCTTGACTGCTGACACAGTCAAAAAAATAGATGCCCGACCGCTTAAAGCGGACCAGACACCCACAGGAAAGGCTGCTCTTTGGCAGCTATGTAATTCCATGTGGGTATCTCGTACCCCTTTAATGGTCAAGGGATAGTGTAGCCAACCTCGAGCTCAATTGCGAGCATTAATACAAAGCAATCCGTAAACGGAGCCCAATGCTCCATAAACCTATATATATTTGTGGGACGAACTTGAAAACGCACGCACGAGCTGGCATAATCCCCTCTGCTGCACGCAAATCGGATCTACGTCCAGGGCCGTAGCGTGGGCACTATCGCCAAAAGAGAAATATCTCTGTGTAGATTGCGCACAGGGAGCGACTTCTGTGCTATAGTTCAGGCTTGTTTGTTAACGCGACATGTTCGTTTGTCGCCCAAGGAGGGTCAGTTATGTCCAAAGTTTGCGAAGTTTGCGGTAAGCACCCCGTTGCCGGTCGCTCCATCAGCCACTCTCACCGCGTCACCAACCGTAAGTTCCGCCCCAACATCCAGCGCGTCTACGTCGTCGTCGACGGTCACCGTCGCAAGATGAACGTTTGCTCCACCTGCCTCAAGTCTGGCAAGGTTGCGCGCTCCTAAATAAGGTCTTACCAACAAGTACCTCGGACTCTCCGGGTCAAAGACCTCGCGTTCACATAGAACTTACCAAAGGCGCCCTCCCCTACGGAGGGCGCCTTTTTGCACTCATTGGGGGCAAGGCGATGCACTGGCAGATAGTTTGGTTAAAACGCTTCAGTTTATTGAAGCGTTTTAGTGTGCCTTTTAGAGGAATCTTACCGTTCGCCGAATAATTTCTTGCTATCATGCAAGGCGTAGGGTAAATCTCCGATCGCAAGGAGACACAAATGGTGAAAAAGTCACCGGAAAACACTACTCCCGCAATTGTGGACAACGTAGAGGCGCTTGAGGCCAAGCTCGCTCAGATGCGAGAGGCCCAGGCGCTTTTTGCTACGTACACGCAGGAGCAGGTCGACAAGATCTTCTATGAGGCCGCCATGGCCGCCAACAAGGCTCGTATCCCGTTGGCGAAGATGGCCATCGAGGAGACCGGCCGCGGCGTTCTTGAGGACAAGGTCATCAAGAACCACTACGCCGCAGAGTACATCTACAACGCTTACAAGAACACCAAGACCTGTGGTGTCCTGGAGCGCGACGAGGCTTACGGCATCACCAAGATCGCCGAGCCCATCGGCATCGTGGGCGCCGTCATCCCGACGACCAACCCCACCTCCACCGCGATCTTCAAGACGCTGATCTGCCTGAAGACCCGCAACGCCATCATCATCTCCCCGCACCCGGCTGCCGCCAAGTGCACCATCGCCGCCGCCAAGCTCGTGCTTGACGCCGCCGTCAAGGCCGGCGCCCCCGAGGGCATCATCGGCTGGGTCGATGTCCCCTCCATCGAGCTGACCAACATGGTCATGCGCGACGTCGACATCATCCTCGCCACCGGTGGCCCGGGCATGGTCAAGGCCGCTTACTCCTCGGGCAAGCCCGCCCTGGGCGTTGGCGCCGGTAACACCCCGGTCGTCATCGACGACACCGCCGACGTGCTGCTCGCCGTCAACTCCATCATTCACTCCAAGACCTTCGACAACGGCATGATCTGCGCTTCCGAGCAGTCCGTGACCGTCATCGACACCATCTATGACCAGGTTAAGGCCGAGTTCCAGAAGCGCGGCTGCTACTTCGTCAAGCAGGGTGCCGAGATGGAGGCCCTGCGTGCCGCCATGTTCAAGAACGGCGCTCTCGATCACCGCATCCCCGGCATGGCCGCTGCCAAGATCGCCGAGCTCGCCGGCATCGAGGTTCCCGCCAAGACCAAGATCCTGATCGCCGAGGTCACCTCCACCGACCCCGCCAAGGAGGAGTTCTCCCACGAGAAGCTCTCCCCGGTCCTGGCCATGTACCACGCCAAGGACTTCCAGGAGGCCGTCGACAAGGCCGAGCACCTGGTGCTCGCCGGTGGCCCGGGCCACACCGCCTCTCTGTACGTGCACCCCGCTCAGGCCGAGAAGATCAGCCTGTTCGAGCACGTCATGAAGGCCTGCCGTATCGTCATCAACACCCCGTCCTCGCACGGCGGCATCGGTGACCTGTACAACTTTGGCATGAAGCCGTCTCTGACCCTGGGCTGCGGCTCCTGGGGCGGCAACTCCGTCTCCGAGAACGTTGGGGTGAAGCACTTGATCAACGTTAAGACTGTGGCCGAGCGCCGTGAGAACATGCTGTGGTTCCGCGCTCCCGAGAAGGTCTACTTCAAGAAGGGTTCCACGCCCGTCGCCCTCGACGAGCTGGGCAACGTCATGGGCAAGAAGCGTGCCTTCATCGTCACCGACCAGTTCCTCTTCAAGAATGGCAACACCCGCGCCATCGAGGCCAAGCTCGACGAGATGGGCATCGCCCACGACTGCTTCTACGACGTCGAGCCCGATCCGTCGCTGCAGTGCGCACGTCGCGGCGCCAAGCAGATGGCTCTCTTTGAGCCGGACGTCATCATCGCCGTCGGCGGTGGCTCCGCTATGGACGCCGGCAAGATCATGTGGATGATGTACGAGCACCCCGAGTGCAAGTTTGAGGACATGGCCATGGACTTCATGGACATCCGCAAGCGTATCTTCACCTTCCCCGAGATGGGCAAGAAGGCCTACTTCGTCGCCGTCCCGACCTCTTCGGGTACCGGCTCCGAGTGCACGCCGTTCGCCATCATCACCGACAAGGAGACCGGCATCAAGTGGCCGCTCGCCGACTACGCGCTGCTCCCCAACATGGCTATCGTCGACGCCGACAACTGCATGACCGCCCCGCGCGGCCTGACCGCTGCCTCCGGCATCGACGTCATGACCCACGCCATCGAGTCCTACGTCTCCATCATGGCTTCCGACTACACCAAGGGCCTCTCCGAGCGCGCTGCTAAGCTCGTCTTCGAGAACCTGCCCTCCAGCTTCACGAACGGCGCCAAAGATCCGCATGCCCGCGAGGAGATGCACAACGCCTCCTGCATGGCCGGTATGGCCTTCGCCAACGCCTTCCTGGGCCTCAACCACTCCATGGCCCACAAGCTCGGCGCCTTCCATCACCTGCCCCACGGCCTCGCCAACGCCGTCATCCTGACTCGCGTCATGCGCTACAACGCCGCCGAGGCCCCCGTCAAGATGGGCACCTTCTCCCAGTATCCTTACCCCAACGCGCTGCACAACTACGCCGAGATGGCCAAGTACTGCGGCATCGAGGGCAAGGACGACAAGGAGGTCTTCGAGAACTTCATCACGAAGCTCGAGGAGCTCAAGGACTTCATCGGCGTCAAGAAGACCATCGCCGACTACGGTGTTGACGAGCAGTACTTCCTCGACACCCTCGACGAGATGACCGAGCAGGCATTCAACGACCAGTGCACCGGCGCTAACCCGCGCTACCCGCTCATGAGCGAGATCAAGGAGCTCTACCTGGACGCCTACTACGGCCGCGAGCCCCAGGACTACGCCGTCTGCTAGTTTTAGCACGGTTTTTAACGGCGGGGGTGCACGGGTGTTTCACACACCCCCGCCGTCGCTTCTATCGCATCGTTGAAAGGATGCAACCATGCTGCTACCCGATTCCAAGACCGAGCTCGTCCGCCGTGGCAACAAGGTCGTTTACGACCTGGGCGACAAGATCGTTAAGGTCTTTAACGAGACCAAGCCTGTCTCCGACGTGTTCAACGAGGCTTTGAATCTTGCCCGCATCAATGAGTGCGGCATCCGCAGCCCCAAGGCTCTCGAGGTTTCCCAGCTCGAGAACGCCAACGGCTGGGCGCTCGTGACCGAGAAGGTTCCGGGCACCACCCTTGCCGAGAAGATGACTGCCGAGCCCCAGCGCTTTGGTGAGTACCTCGAGATGTTCGTCGACCTCCAGATCGAGATCCACGGCTACACCTCCCCGCTGCTCAACCGTCAGCGCGACAAGTACGCCCGCATGATCGACAGCCTTGATCAGCTCAATGCCACCACGCGCTACAACCTTCAGGAGCGTCTGGACGGCATGACCAAGGAGTTCAAGGTCTGCCACGGCGACTTCAACCCCTCCAACGTCATCGTCGGCGACGACGGCCAGCTCTATGTGTGCGACTGGGCACACGCCACCCAGGGCTCCCCTGCTGCCGACGTTGCCACCACCTACCTGCTCTTTGCCCTCAACAGCAAGGATCAGGCCGAGGCCTACCTGGAGCTCTACTGCGACCGCGCCGACATGCCCATGCAGGTCGTGCGTCAGTGGACGAGCATCGTCGCCGCTTCCGAGCTCGCTCGTAAGCGCAACGTGAACGATGAGTTCCTGAAGAACTGGATCGACGTCGTCGATTATCAGTAATATCTGAGCGATTTATTTCGCATCGGAGGCACAAGGAAAACCCCGCAGCTCTCATGGGCTATGGGGTTTTCCTTTTAGATATCGAGGATGCCACAAGATAAAAGGACGGCCCCGCATCTCCCCGATCTGGAGAAATGCGGGGCCGTCCCGTCTATCGAACTACAAGCGAAATCGTCGATTAACGGCGTGCTGCCTTCACAAGCTCGGCGACCTTGGCGACGACCTCGTCGATCGCCACATCCTCGCGCTCACCCGTGGCACGGTCCTTGAGCTCAACGGTGCCATTCTTAAGGCCACGCTTACCCAGAACGACCTGATACGGGAAGCCCATAAGGTCGTTGTCGGCAAACTTAAAGCCGGGACGCTCGTCGCGGTCGTCGACGACGACCTCGATACCCTCGGCGCACAGGCCATCAACGATCTGCTCGCAGACGGTAGCGCACTCCTCCTTCTTGGGATCGAGCGGAATCACCGCGACCTCGTACGGGGCAACGGAGACCGGCCAGACAATGCCATGCTCGTCGTTGTGCTGCTCCACGACCGCAGCGAGCGAGCGGGACACGCCCACGCCATAGCAACCCATGATGAGCGGCTTCTCCTTGCCGTCCTCGTCCATAAAGGTGGCACCCATGGCCTCGGAATACTTGGTGCCCAGCTGGAAGACCTGAGAGACCTCGATGCCGCGGGCTGCGGAGAGCGGCTTGCCGCAGTGCGGGCAGGGATCGCCGGCGACAACGGTAACCAGGTCGGCCCACTCGTCAACGGTAAAGTCGCGCTCGGGGCAGGCACCGGTAAAGTGATAGTCGACCTCATTGGCGCCGCAGGCCCACTGCTTGGACTCACGCAGGCTCTCGTCGCAGACCAGACGAATGCCCTCGGGCAGATTAACCGGCCCGATAAAGCCCTTGTGCAGACCGTTCGCCTGAAGCTCCTCGTCGGTCATCATGCGATAACCCTTGCCAAAGACATGCTCGGCCTTGCAATCGTTGAGCTCGTGGTCGCCCGGAACAATGGCCACGACGGGCTTACCCTCGGCGTCGATGAGTGCCAGCGACTTGCGCGTACCGTTCTCGGGGAAGCCGAAGAACTTTGCAACGGCCTCGATGGTACCCATGCCCGGAGTCTCGACCTTGGTAAGCGTACCGTCGCCAGGACCCTCGGTCACAACGACCTTGGTGCTTGCGGCCTCATCGTCGGCAGCGAAGCCGCAATCGTCGCAGTAGACGAGCGAAGCCTCGCCGGCGTCAGCCAAAGCCATGTACTCGACGGAGGTATCGCCACCGATCTCACCGGAGTCGGCAACAACGGGCAGGGCCTTGATATAGCAGCGCTCGCAGATGTTAGCGTAGGCCTGCTTCATCTTGTCGTACTCCTCCTGCAGGCTCTCCTGCGTGGCGGAGAAGCTGTAGGCGTCCTTCATGATGAACTCGCGACCGCGCATCAGGCCAAAGCGGGGGCGGAACTCGTCGCGGAACTTGTCCTGAATGTGGTACAGGTTGACGGGCAGCTGCTTATAGGAGCGCAGCTCGTTGCGCACCAAGGCCGTGACGGTCTCCTCGTGCGTGGGGCCCAGGACGAACTCGCGACCATGACGGTCGTCAAAGCGCACAAGCTCCTTACCATAGGCGTCGATGCGGCCGGACTCGCGCCACAACTCGGCGTCGACCATGATAGGCATCATAAGCTCCTGGGCGCCGGCGGCGTCCATCTCGTCGCGCACGATGTTCTCGATCTTGCGAATCGAGCGCCAAGCAAGCGGCAGGTAGGAATATAGACCGGCGGCCTCCTTGCGGATCATGCCGGCACGGAGCAGCAGACGGTGGCTGGCGAGCTCAGCGTCCGCCGGATCCTCTTTAAGCGTCGGCGCATAAAGCTTAGACATATACATTGCTCGGGTCATTTATTTCTCCTCAATAAGCTTGTCGACCTCGGCCATAAGCGCGTCGACAATTTGGTCCTCAGCTACTTTACCAATGATCTGGCCATGCGAAAAGAGCAAGGCCTGACCACGTCCGCAAGCAACGCCCAGATCGGCATCAGAAGCCTCGCCGGGGCCATTAACGGCACATCCCATCACAGCGATCGAAAGCGGCGCGGAGTAGTTCTTAAGCCGCTCGGTAACCTCCTCGGCAATGGGAATAAGGTTAACCTGGCAGCGGGCGCATGTGGGGCACGAGACAATCTCGGGGCCACGGCGACGCAGGCCCAACGACTGCAGAATACCCCAGGCAACCGGCGGCTCCTCAACCGGATCGGCTGTGAGCGACACACGCATGGTGTCGCCAATGCCTTCGGAAAGCAAGATACCCAAGCCTACAGAGCTCTTGATGGTGCCCTGGAGCTTGGTCCCCGCCTCCGTCACGCCCAGGTGAAGCGGAACGTGGGGAATCTCACGCGACAGGGCTCGATAGGTATCGAGCGTCGTCTGTACGCTATGGGCCTTGGCGGAAAGCACTATGTTGGTAAACCCACGATCCTCAAAGTGCCGCACAAAGCGCTCGCTCGACATCACGAGCTTTTCGGGCTGCGTGAGGTCATCGCGCTCGGCGATATCCTGCTCAAGCGAACCGGCATTGACGCCGATACGAATCGCACAGCCCGCAGCACCCGCAGCATCAATCACCGCGTCGACCTTAGCCCAATCGCCGATATTGCCGGGATTGATGCGAAGCTTGGCGGCACCAGCCTCGACGGCGCCGATGGCGAGCTTATGGTTAAAGTGAATATCGGCGACGATCGGCACCGGAGACTCGGCACAGATGATGCGGAAACCCTCAAGCGCGGCCTCGGTGGGCACGCTCACACGCACGATATCGCAGCCAGCCTGCGCCAACGCGCACACTTGCGCAAGCGTTGCCTGGGCGTCAGCGGTATCGGTGCAGGTCATGGATTGGACCACCACCGGCGCGCCGCCACCGATCTGCACACCGCCCACATGCACGGGGCGCGTCAACTCGCGAGGCAAAGGATGGGATAAAGACAATCCAAACACTCCCCTACAGGATAAATCGAAGGACGTCGGTACGAAGCATATAGACAAACAGCAGCGCAAAGAGCGCGATGCCCACATAGCTCACAATCGTCTGGACCTTGAGCGGAAGCTCGCGGCCAGCAATCTTTTGAATGATCTCGATGACCAGCTTGCCGCCATCGAGTGGTGGGATGGGCAGCAGGTTCATAAAGCCAAGCGAGAACGAAATGAGGGCGGCAAACGAAAGGAACGTGGCAGGGCCGGCAGCAGCAGCCTGTGAGGACATAACGCTAATGCCCACGATCGAAGAAGACTGATCGAGAATCTCCATCGTATGCTGCGGCTGGAGCAGGCGCATCACGCCCTCCGCTGTCTGCACGACATAGGAGAACGAAAGGCGAGCCGACGTGATGGGGTCTAAACGGACCACCTGCGTAGAGGCATACACACCTAGGCGCTCGTCCTCTTTGAGCGCAACCGAGGTCGAATGCTGCTTGCCGTCGCGCTCATACTCAATGGCGATATCGTCCTTACCGGCGGCCTTGCCGATGGCATCGTAAACGTCCATCCAGGTAGAGCACGATACTCCGTCAACCGAAAGGATCGCGTCGCCGCCCTCGATACCCGCCTTGGCGGCAATAGACCCCTCGTCAACCTGACCGATCACGTTGGTATCCATCGGCACGGTGACACCCGCAATAGAGTAGATGCTCATAAGCAGCAAAAAGCCCGTCAGGATATTGACGAGAATGCCCGCGAGCAGCATAAAGGCGCGCTTGAGAAAACCCTGGCCCAGATAGGTATGCGAACGCTCTTGCGCAAGGAACTCGGCTTCGCCGCACGGCAGCTCCCACACATCGCCCTCGGTAGTCGCATGCTCTCGATCGAAACGGCGGCCGTCAAAGGTGGTGTAACCCGCCGCATCTCGTGGCAGCGTCTGATACTTGGCGGGATAGTAGCTCGGCGAGGGCTTCTCCCCTTCCTCATACCAAGGCGCGATAGAGCCCCAACCCAAGAGCAAGGCGCATGCCTCGAGCACAACCTCCTCGGATAGCTCGAGCTCGGCGGCAAGGTCGGCCACGGTCACGCGACCATGACGATAGATAGCCGCGAGCACGCGATCGGCGCACGAGACGTCGGTCGGATCCATACCGCAGATGGCAGCGTAGCCACCCAGCAGCAGCGGGGTCACGCCAAACTTGGTTCCAATGCGACGTGACGTGTAATGGATGTCAAAGCGACACGGCAGGCCCAAAAAGAACTCGGTCACGCGGACGCCGCAGGCACGCGCCGCCAAAAAGTGGCCGCCCTCGTGCAAAAACACAAGGACGGAAAGCATCAGCAGGCCCCAAAAGACCGATGAGAGAACGCTCAGAACAGTATCCATAAAACGAAAAAGCAATCCTTATGGGTTAGGAACGGGTTGCGGCGAGCACCTGCGCAGCCTTTTCACGCGCCCATGCATCGATGTCGCGAAGCTGCTCAAACGAATCGACCGCCTGCATATCGTGGGAATCCATGCAGGATTCCACAATGCGATCGATATCGGTAAAGCTGCAGCCATCGTTCAGGAAGGCATCGACGGCGACCTCGTTGGCGGCATTGAGCACGCACGGCATGGTGCCACCCGTCTTGCCGGCACGTTCGGCCAGTGCCAGACAGCGGAAGGTATCCATGTCGGCAGCATCAAACGTGAGCTGCCCCAGCTCGCGGAAATCGATACGAGGCGCCGGGGTATCCCAACGCTCGGGATACGAGAACGCGAACTGGATGGGAATACGCATGTCGGAAGCACCGAGATGCGCCATCACGGAGCCGTCGGCGAACTCGACCATAGAGTGAATCTTGGACTGACGCTGCACGACCACGTTAATGAAATCGAGGTCGCAGTTAAACAGATGCATGGCCTCAATGCGCTCCAGGCCCTTGTTCATGAGGGTGGCGGAGTCGATGGTGATCTTGGCACCCATGGCCCACGTGGGATGTGCGAGGGCATCGGCACGCGTCACGCGGTCGAGCTCGTCGCGGGTGCGGCCAAAGAACGGACCGCCCGAGCAGGTGAGCCAAATACAATGAGCCTCGCGTGGGTTCTCCCCCAGATAGCACTGGTAGATGGCGGAGTGCTCAGAGTCGACTGGAATAAGCTGGCCCGGTTGCGCCAACGGCATAAGCAAGTCGCCGCCGACGACGAGGGACTCCTTGTTGGCAAGGGCAAGACGCTTATTCGAGGTCAAGGCCGCATGGCTCGCCTCGAGACCGGCGGCGCCCACAATAGCGACGAGCACGCAGTCGACATCGTCGCGACGCGCGAGCTCGCAAACCGCCTGCGCGCCAACGCCGAGCTTCGTTCCCTCGGGCAACTCCTGCAGCACGGCGTCATCGCCATGAGCGACATCGGCCACGGCAACCGCTGGAACCGAGAACTCGCGGGCAGCGGCAACGAGCTCGGAGGTACTGGAGTTAACGGACAGCGCCGTCACCTGCAGGCGATCGGCATGCTGGCGGCACACATCGAGCGCCTGGGTGCCGATAGAGCCCGTACAACCCAGGATGGCAACACGGAGACGTCCATCGGGGCCATACGTCGTCTGGAAGGACATTACAGCACGCCTCCGATCATCAAAAGCAGCTGCGCGGTAACGCAGCCAAAGATAAGCGAATCGCTACGATCGAGCATGCCGCCGTGGCCCGGGATAAGGTTACCGGAATCCTTAACGCCCACACCGCGCTTGATGCGCGACTCGATGAGGTCTCCGATAACGCCCAGGACGGACACGACCACGCCGCACAGCAGCGCATAGGGCAGGCTGAGCTTGTAGAAGTGCGTCGCCCACAGGATGAGCCAAATCAAAACCGAGCCCAGGATGCCGCCGACAAACCCCTCCCAGCTCTTTTTGGGAGAGATCTTGGGAACCATCTTGTGCTTGCCGATACGGCTACCCACGATGTAGGCAAACGAATCGGAGACCCAAAGGGACGCGCAAACGCCCACCGAAAGCAGGGCGCCGGCAAAACCGGGCACGGCATCGCGCAGCAGCACGATAGCCGACAGCATAAAGCCAGTGTAGATGGGACCCATGAGCGTCACGGCCACATCAGAGATGCGGGTACGCGGCGACCAAACATACCAAATGCCCACAGCGAGCATCAGGGCAAAAAGCAGGGCATTCAGCAACATCGAATCGCCCAACGCCGACAGCGGAAAGAGTACGGCGGCAGCGATACCCATGCGCTCGTTAGCCATCTTGCCATCGAGCCTTGTCATACGGAAAAACTCATAGCAGCACAGGCCGCTCATGACAGAAACAAAGATGGCCGTGGGCACAATACCCAAAACCAGGCACAGGATAAAGACAACGGCATAGACGATACCGGCGGCGGCACGGGTGATAAAGCCGGCAAGCCACGAACCGGTGCCATTCTTCGCTGCGGGCGCTCCCGCAGCGACAGCCTTGCGCTCAGATGTCTTGGGAGCAATTGCCTTGGGACGATCGGACACGATTAAGCCTCCTCGGTCTTGCTCAGACCACCAAACCTACGGTCACGGCCCTGATAGGCCAAAATGGCGTCGACAAGGCCCCAACGATCAAAGTCGGGCCAATAGGTATCGGTGACGTAGAACTCGGAATAAGCCACCTGCCACAGCAGATAGTTCGAAAGGCGCAGCTCACCAGAGGTGCGAATCACAAGCTCAGGATCGGGAAGACCGGCGGTATAAAGGTGAGAAGCCACCATGTCGTCATCAATTGCGGCAGGATCAATCTTACCGGCGGCAACGTCGAGCGCGATCTGACGGACAGCGCGGGTAATCTCGGCACGCGCGCCGTAGTTGACAGCAAGCGCCAGCGTCATACCGGTGTGATCGGCGCACTCGGCAAGACCGCGTTCAAAAACGTCGCGGGTCTTCTTGGGCAGCGCGGAAATATCACCCAAAAAGACAACGCGCACGTTTTCGCGCTTCAGAAGCGGCAACTCGTCGATGAACGTCTTGGCAAACAGGTGCATCAAGACGTTGACCTCATGCTGCGGGCGGTTCCAGTTTTCGGTAGAAAACGCATAGGCCGAAAGCACGTCGACGCCCAGGCGCACGCAGGCGGTAATGATCTCGCGCAGCGAGACGATACCCGCCTTGTGGCCCTCGGTGCGTGCAAGACCGCGCGACGTGGCCCAACGACCGTTGCCGTCCATGATGCACGAGATATGGTGCGGAATGTTATTGAGGTCAAGGTCGGAAAAACCGACGCCCGCAGGGGCGTCGGCAAAGTACTCGACCAGTTTATGCTCGTCGTATTGCACCTTAGATCTCCATGACCTCGGCTTCTTTTTCCTTCAGAAGCTCCTCGACCTTGGCGACATACTCATCGGTGTGCTTCTGGACCTTAGCCTGCTCGCGACGGACATCGTCCTCGGTGAGCTCCTCATCGCGCTCGAGCTTGTTGTTGAAGTCGCGACGGATGTTACGGATAGACACCTTGGCCTGCTCGGCGTACTCGCGGCACTCCTTGACGAGCTCGCGACGGCGCTCCTCGGTGGGAGCCGGGAACGGCAGACGAACGACGGTGCCATCGGAGTTGGGGGTAATACCCAGATCGGAAGCGCCGATGGCCTTGACGATAGCGTTGATGAGCGCCTTGTCCCATGGCTCGATGAGCAGCATGTGGGCCTCGGGGGTCTTGACGGCGGCAACCTGCGTGACCGGCGTGGGAACACCGTAATAATCGACGGTGATGTCGGACAGAATGTTGGCATTGGCGCGGCCGGTACGGACCTTGGAGAAGTTATGCTTGAGGGACTCGAGCGACTTGTCCATATGGGCGGTGATGTTCTCTGCCATGCTTAATCCTCCTGATAGACGAGCGTGCCGACGGGCTCACCCGAAAGCGCGCGCTTGACGGTGTCCTCGCCATCGATGTTGAGGACCAAAATCGGCATACGGTTGTCCTGGCACAGTGCCGTAGCCGTGGAATCCATAACCTGCAGACCGCGGACGAGAACCTCGTGATAGGTAATCTTGTCAAAACGGACGGCGTCGGCGCACTTGACGGGATCCTTATCGTAGATGCCGTCAACCTTGGTGGCTTTAATCAGAATCTCGGCGCCGATCTCGCACGCACGAAGAGCCGCGGCGGTGTCGGTCGTAAAGTACGGATTGCCCGAACCGGCGGCAAAAATAACGACGTTGCCCTTGGAAAGGTGGTTGATGGCGCGACGGCGAATATAGGGCTCGCAGATCTCGTTCATCTGGATAGCGCTCATCACGCGGCAGGGAACATCGTTATGCTCGAAGGCATCCTGCAGGGCGAGCGCGTTCATAACGGTTGCCAGCATGCCCATGTAGTCGGCCTGAGCACGCTCCATGCCACCGGCAGCGCCAGCCATGCCGCGGAAAATATTGCCGCCGCCGACAACGACGCCGACCTCATGGCCAACGGCGAGCAGCTCCTTGACCTGCTTAGCAAGATGGTCGGTAACCTTGGGGTCGATGCCATATTGGCCGTCGCCCATCAGCGCTTCGCCGGAAAGCTTAAGAAGCACGCGTTTATATCGGATGTCGGACAAAGCGATCCTCCTTTAGATTGAACTCTCAACATTCTATCAAAGGCTCTGATAAGAGCCATGAAAAAGCAGGCTGCGAGTAAAACCCACAGCCTGCTCATTACCAGCTACAAGAGCTTATTTATTCGCCACGGACCAGACGGTCAAAGGCAACGACGGTAATGGTGTCGCCGAGCTCCTTGGAGACCTGCTCAGCGTACTTCTTGATGGTGAGGGAGCTGTCCTTGATGAACTCCTGCTCGGTGAGCACGGACTGCTTGTAGAACTTCTCCAGACGGCCGACAGCCATCTTCTCCTGAATAGCCTCGGGCTTGCCGGACTCGGCAGCCTGGGCCATGTAGATCTGCTTCTCGTGCTCGACGGTCTCGGCCGGAACCTGATCGCGGGTAGCGCAGATCGGGGCGACGGCGGCAACCTGAAGGGCAACGTCGTGAGCGAAGGTCTTGAAGGACTCAGCCTGAGCGGTCTCGGCCTTCTCGAAGGCGAACTCGACGAGGACGCCGATCTTACCACCCATGTGGATGTAAGAAGCGAGCGCGCCGTTCTCGGCCTTGCGGGCAGCGAAGCGGGAGATCTTCATGTTCTCGCCCATGATGTGAATCATCTCGGTGAGCTCGGAGGAAACGGTCTCCTCGCCCATCGGCTTCTCGAGCAGAGCGTCGACGTCAGCAGGCTCGGTGGTAGCGACAACCTCAGCGACCTTGGAAGCAAAGCCAGTGAACTTGGCGTTGGAGCCAACGAAGTCGGTCTCGCAGGAGAGCTCGAGCAGAGCGCCGGTCTTGCCATCCTCGGAGACGAACGCGGCGACAGCGCCCTCGTTGGTCTCACGGCCAGCCTTCTTGGCAGCCTTGGCAAGGCCGTTCTTACGCAGAACGTCGACAGCGGCGTCCATGTCGCCGTCAGCCTCGACGAGAGCCTTCTTGCACTCCATCATCGGGGAGTCGGTCATCTCGCGGAGCTGCTTGACCATAGCGGCGGTAATCTGGGCCATTGTGGTTCCTTTCAAAGAGATGAAAAAGAATTAACTAAGACTGATTTACTCGGCCTTGGGCTCAGCGGCCATCTCGGCCTCGGAGACCTGCTCCTTGCCGGAGCCAGCGAGGCAGGCGTCAGCCATGAGCTCGCACATAAGGGTGACAGCGGAGATAGCGTCATCGTTGCAGGGGATGCCGTACTCGACCTCGTCGGGATCGGAGTTGGTGTCGATCAGAGCGACGACGGGGATGTTCAGGCGCTGAGCCTCCTTGATGGCGTTCTCCTCGCGCTTGGTGTCGATGACGAAGAGAGCCTGGGGCAGACCCTTCATGTCGCGGGCGCCACCGAGGTTGGTCTGGAGCTTGGTGAGCTCCTTGCCGAGAACAGCCTGCTCCTTCTTGGGCAGAACAGCCATGCGGCCGTCCTCGACCATGGCCTCGAGCTCCTCCATGCGGTTGATGCGGGAGCGGATGGTGACGAAGTTGGTCAGCATACCGCCGAGCCAACGCTGGTTGATGTAAGGCATGTTGGCGCGCTCAGCAGCGTTCTTGACGGCCTCCTGAGCCTGCTTCTTGGTGCCGACGAACAGCACGTTGCCACCCTTGGCGACGTTCTTGACGAAGGTGTAGGCCTGGTCGGCGTCGAGGATGGTCTGCTTGAGGTCGAGGATGTAGATGCCGTTGCGCTCACCGAAGATGAACGGCTTCATCTTGGGGTTCCAGCGACGGGTCTGGTGACCGAAGTGGCAGCCGGCCTCGAGCAGGGTGCGGATATTAATCTTGGTAGCCATGTTAAACCTCCTGTGGTTTGCCTCCGCGCGGGGTCATCCTCCAAAACCAACCCGGACATGTGCTACCAAAGCCCGGGCACCACGGTATGAAGTAGCCGCGCGTGCGTGATAAAAACATGTTGCCGTGAAGCAACCCGATGAATGATAGCAGGAATGCCTCTTCCTGCCAACCCGCAATCAAAACCACACACCTGAGTGCGGCGCGGGACGTCCCAGCCACTATTCGCCGCGGGGATGGGCTTGAGCCACAGCCCGCTTAAGCCGATCGGGTG
The DNA here is from genome assembly GCF_039062365.1 of Collinsella aerofaciens. GTDB lineage: Bacteria > Actinomycetota > Coriobacteriia > Coriobacteriales > Coriobacteriaceae > Collinsella. The sequence continues at coordinate 103,356 of NZ_JBCJBI010000003.1, read as the reverse complement.
TGAGATGCGTGTAGATCTGCGTCGTGGACAGGCTCGCATGACCTAGCAGCTCTTGAACCGAGCGCAGGTCCGCACCGCCCTCGAGCAAGTCGGTCGCAAAGGTATGGCGCATCGCATGCGGGGCGATGTCAGCCGGAATGCCGGCGAGCGTCGCCAGCGTATGGAACCGCCGCCGGAGCATCGCGGCGCTCATGCGATTGCCGCGCGCCGATATAAGCAGCGGATGCGGCCCGGTAGCGAGGTCGCGGCGCTTTGCCCGAGCGAGCAACTCCGGCCTCCCCTCTTCAATATAGAGACGCGTCACATCGAGCGCACGACGATACAGAGGAACGATGCGCTCCTTGCTTCCCTTGCCCCACAGGCGCAGCGTGCGCTCGGACCATGAGATGGATTCCACATTGAGCGCCGCAAGCTCTGAGATGCGGGCACCCGAGGCATAGAGCAACTCAAGCATCGCCGCATCGCGCAGTCCCGCGGGCGTCGAGGTATCAGGCGTCTTGAGCAGCGCCTCAACCTGCTGGGTCGTAAGGACACCCGGCAGGTCACGCGGCAGCTTGGGCGATGCGATCGCCGAGACCGCATCGCCCTCGACAATCCCCTCGGCAGCCATCCAGCGATAGAGAGATCGAATAGCCGACAGGTGCGCCGCAAGCGTTCGGGGAGCCACCTGCTCACGCGAAAGCTCGGCAAGATAGCGACGAATGGTGCGCACGTCGGCAGCGAAAGCATCGATATCCTCGCGCTCGCACCAGGCAGCGAAGCGCTCCAGCCTCGAGCCATAGGCCGTCACCGTGTTGGGAGAAAGTCCCTCGACGCGTGCGATATAGGCGATAAACGAGTCGACGGTGTCGTACAGGTCAAAGGCTATGACCGGTCGCCTCCAAACAAGTCGGAACGCGTGGCCAAGTAGGCATCGAGGGCCTCGAGCGCACGGTCCGCATAGGCCTGATAGCGGTCGCGCTTGCTGCGGCGCTTACCGTCCTCGAGCGGCGGCACCAGGCCAAAGTTGACATGTATAGGCTGATAGCCCACGGTGGCAGGATCGGTCGCGTAGCCCACGAGCGCACCCAGGGCACCCACACGCGGCAACTCGACGCCCGCGGCACCGATAGCCTCGGCATAGGTGTTGAGCGCCGCGAGCAGACCTGTCGCCACGGCTTCCATGTATCCCTCGGTACCGGTGATCTGACCGGCCAGACGCACGCCGGTACCGGGCACGGCAAAGGTGCCATCGAGCACGTGCGGGGCGTCGACAAAGGTATTGCGGTGCATGACACCGTAGCGGAAGAACTCAGCGTTCTCCAGGCCCGGCACCATATGGAAGACGCGCTTCTGCTCGCCAAAGGTCAAGTTGGTCTGGAAGCCCACCAGGTTATAGGCGGTCTTCTCCTTGTTCTCGGCACGCAGCTGAATCGCCGCCCAGGGGCGACGTCCGGTACGCGGGTCGGTGAGGCCGACGGGCTTCATGGCGCCAAAGCGAATGGCGTCCTTGCCGGTGCGCGCAACTTCCTCGGCAGGCTGGCAGGCCTGGAACAGATCGCCGCCCTCAAAGTCTTTGAGCACCACGCGGTCGGCCGTGGTAAGCGCCTCGATAAAGGCCTCGTACTCCTCCTTGTTGAGCGGAGCGTTGAGATAGTCGCCGCTCCCCTGCTCCTCGTAGCGCGACTGCGAGAACAGCACGTCCATATCGAGCGTGGAGGCATCGACGATCGGCGCCGCGGCATCGAAGAACGCAAGGGCGTCGCCACCGACGAGCTTCATGACCTCTTCGCTCAGCGCCGGTGAACACAGCGGGCCCGCGGCAATGACCACGTGACCCTCGGGAATCTGCGTGACCTCGCCGTGCACGACCTCGATATTGGGACGAGCGGCAACCTCGGCCTCGACAAGCTCGGAAAACTTGACGCGGTCGACCGCCAAGGCGCCACCGGCGGGAACAGCCGCGCGATGGGCGCAATCGAGCAGGACTGAACCCATGCGCTCAAGCTCAGCTTTCAGCAAACCAGCCGCGGAATCCGGACGGGTCGACTTAAACGAATTGGAGCAGACGAGCTCTGCCAGATGATCGGTATGGTGGGCCGGGGAGCTCACCTGGGGGCGCATCTCGCACAGCTTTACGGCAAACCCGCGGTCTGCAAGCTGGATCGCGCACTCCGAACCCGCCAGACCGCCACCGATAACCGTCACCTGATCGAACTGCATCTGCAAACACCTTTCTAATTGACACGTTTTCCATTGTGACCGAAGGGTGTCTGGGCGTGAAGGGCAAACTTGGAGGGCGCATACCTTCCATCCATCATGCGCTCGATAAGGCCCTCGAGTTCAAGCGAACCCAAGAGTTTGAGTACGCCGACAGCATCGAGCGAGACGAGCGCCGCAATGTCGTCGACCTTGAGTGGAGAGGCGATGAGCGCATGCATCACGGTCTGCTGCGTTGGATTCAGGTCGGCAATGCCGGGAGCATCGGGGCGCGAGTAGCGCAGGGTGCCGTAGATGCGTGAGATAGCCATCTCGATAGATTCCTCGTCGATGATGCAGCAGGCACCGTTCGCAATGAGGTAATTCGTGCCACGCGACTCGGGCGATAGGATCGACCCCGGCACGGCAAGAAGTTCGCGCCCCAAATCCATAGCAGCCTCGGCTGTGGAAAACGTCCCAGAAGGCATACCCGCCTCGGATACAAAGAGGGCTTGCGACAGGGCCGCGATTACGCGATTGCGGCGCGGAAAGGCGAACTTGCGCGGACCCATGCCCCACGGAGAGATCGACACGACCGCGCCACCCGTATCAAGCGTGCGCGTAATCAGCCCCGCGCTCGAACGCGGGTAGACCACGTCGGCGCCCGTCCCCAGCACCACAACGTGTTTGCCGCCGGCGTTGACCGCAGCCCAACCCGAGGCCTGGTCACAACCGACCGCACCGCCCGAAACTACCGTCACTCCCGCCTCAACCGCCACCTTCGCCGCAAGCTCTGCCACGGCAAGACCATACGGCGAGGCCTTTCGCGCACCGATGATGGAGAGCGCGGGCGTCGAAAGCGCCTCGGGGTTGCCGCGCACATAGAGCGTCTGAGGTACATCAGAAAGCTCCAAAACGGTCTCGGGATACAACGCGTCACCTGGATGCAGCTCGAAGGTCCCCTCAACCATCATTGGTCCCTCCTTCCCTGGTACATCGCCGCCTCGAGCACGTGGTCCTGCGTCACCTGCTCGCTCTCGGCGACATCTGCGATCGTGCGCGCAATGCGAACAAGGCGCACGATGCCACGCCCTGTGAGATGCGTGCGCTTCGACAGGCCGAGCACACACTTCTCCGCCGCATCATCGAGCTCAAAGGTCGAAACGACGCCGTCAATGGACCGTGTCTCGTCATCCTCGGCCTCGGCATCCGCATCGTCCATGCGGGATTCGCGCCAAGCGCGAAAGGCGCGACCGCGCACAACGTAGTCACGTAACTCGGCCGACGACATGCCCTCCGCACCCTCGATAATCACTTGAGGGTCGGGACGGGTCACATCAATCATCATGTCGATACGGTCGGCCAAAGGACCGCGCAGTTTAGACCGATAGCGCTCGACCATCGCCGCCGAGCAGCGACACGGCACCTCGCGATCGCCCAAAAAGCCGCAGGGGCAGGGATTGCTCGCAGCCAGCAGCTGAAAGCGCGACGGGAAGGAAAAAGCCCCGTCGACGCGTACGATCCTCACGTAGCCGCGCTCGATGGGCTGACGCAGCGTCTGCAGCACGCCCGTGGGAAACTCGGCAAGCTCGTCCAAAAAGAGCACGCCGCCATGAGCAAGGCTGATCTCACCCGGGTGCACCGGGCGCCCACCGCCGATAAGGCCTGCGGTCGAAATACTGTGGTGGGGACTGCGGAAGGGGCGGTGCCCCGCCAACAAGCCATCAATGTTCTCACCCAAAACCGAATGGATGCACAGTGCCTCCTGCTGATCCTCAACGGAAAGCTCGGGTAGGATGCCGGTCATACGGCGTGCGAGCATCGTCTTGCCCGATCCCGGAGACCCGATCATGAGCAAGCCGAGTTCTCCTGCCGCCGCAAGCGCCATGCCGCGTTTAGCGACTTCCTGCCCCAGCACGTCGGCATAGTCGAGCTCTGGCTCAAAGGTCGCCTCGACGCCCTCGGAATCCAAGTAGTGCCGCGCGGCATCGCCCATACCATGAGCAAGCTGAGACAAATGATCGATAAAGCCGCAATCCACGCCCGCGAGTGGCACATGCTGGTCGGACCTGCCGGCGATAAAAGACAGCCCCATGTCGCGAGCCAATAGCTGAAACGCTACCTCGCCCTTGACAGGAAGCACCGTACCGTCCAAGCCAAGCTCACCAGCGATAAGACAACGATCGAGGTTGTCGCAGGGAATCTGACCATCGGCCGCCAGAACCGCGATGGCGATGGGCAGATCAAAGCCACTTCCAGTCTTGCGAATATCGCCGGGCGCCAGATTGACCGTAATGCCCGAGCGTGGGATCTCAAAGCCGGCCGAGCGCATCGCGCAGCGAATACGACCGCGTGACTCCATCACCTCCATACTCGGAATACCGAGCATCTGAATGCCCGGAACGCCACCGGCAAGCGAGACCTCGACCGTGACGTGAATCGCCTCGACGCCACGAATGCAGGCCGCGTGAACGGCAAACGTCTCGAACGCCATCACGAAACCTGCCAATCGAACGCGTTGTACTGATGCTCGATCTCGGCGATATGCCCGCCGCGAATTGTGACACCCACGGCATCGAAGCGAATCGCCTTGAGCGGATAATGCTCCATAAGATAGCAGCTTGCGATGCGGCGGTAGCGGCGTTGCTTTTGGGCGTCCACGGCCTCCTCGGGAAAGACCCGCGTGTTGCAATCCAGTGCGACGCGTCTGGTCTTGACCTCGGCCATCACCACGACATCGTCGAGCTCATCGAGCAGCACCAGATCGGCCTCGCCCTCGGTGCAACGATAACCCTGCTCCAGCAAGGTGTAGCCGCGCTCGTTAAAGTAGTCGATGGTGATCAGCTCGCCCAGCATGCCCAGCTCGCGGGGACTGAGTCCCTTGATAAACTCGGGCGTCATCGCCCCGCAGTCGAGCTCGCCGTTTTCCCAACGCTCCTTGAGCTGCTGCGTCTTGCTCTTTTTGCTTGCGGCACTCATGGGGTCTCCTTTCCCGCACACTGCATTGCCCCGATGATGAGGGCACCTTTCATGCGGGTAAGTACCGGAAGCAAACCAAAAGCTGACCAAATGCCGACAAAAAACGGGCCGTACGCAGCAATGCTGTTGCATACGGCCCGCTACCAGCAGGTTTATAAAACCCCAGAGGTCCCTGTCTCCACAATTGACCTAGAAAAGGCGCTCAGTCTGCAGAAAGTTTCCGCAAAAGCTCACGCGGTGCAGCGGACAAAGTCCATGTTTGCGAATGGCCTCGATGTGCACGGGGCTCGCATAGCCCTTCGACTCGGCCAGATGGTACTCGGGGTACTCGGCGTCGTACTCGACCATCATCTCGTCACGCGTGACCTTGGCCATGATGGACGCCGCGGCGATGCAGGCGATCTTGGCATCGCCCTTCACCACATCGCGCTCGTTGGGAACGGCGCCCAAGGGGTTGCCATCCATGAGGACGCAGTCGGGCTCGAGCCCCGTATCGGCCACGGCGCCCGCAACGGCGGTACGGATAGCACGGGCCATGCCCATCTCATCGATATCCTTAGGCGCGATATGGCAAAAACCGATCGCCGTCGCCACCTCGGCGATCTTCACAGAGAGCAGCTCGCGGCGCGCGGGCGTGAGCTTTTTGGAATCGTTGATGCCCCAGACGCGCGGCTCCATAGGAAGGCAAACGGCGCATACCGTCAAAGGACCGGCCACCGAGCCGCGACCCACCTCGTCGACGCCCACGACCACGCCATCCCCACCGAGCTCGCGCATCAGCTCGTACATGCCGTTGACGCGCTCGCGCTCGGCAAGTTCCTTGGCATGGCGCTTAAGAGCACGCTCACAAGCCTTGATCACCTGCTGACGCGGGTCCTCGCGATAATGCTCCACGAGGGCGGGAATCTCCTCAAACGTGGCGCTCGCCAGCTCGCCGGCAACCTGCGAAGCCGAAACCGAGCTCGTCATGTTGGCCATATCGGGGCCTCCTTGCATGCAAATCAGATAAAAAGAAGGGCCACCCGAAGGTGACCCTTGTGTCCAAACGAGTGGACAGACGCTGCGATCTTCTTAGCGCTTCTCGGGGATGCGAGCAGCCTTGCCCACCTTGTCGCGGAGGTAGTACAGCTTGGCGCGACGGACGCGACCATGACGAACGACCTCGAGCTTGGCGATCTTGGGGCTGTGAAGCGGGAAGGTACGCTCAACACCGACACCGAAGGACATCTTGCGGACGGTGAAGGTCTCGCGGGCACCGGCGCCGGCCATGCGGATGACGTCGCCCTGGAAGACCTGGATGCGCTCGCGGTCGCCTTCCTTAATGCGGTAGTGAACCTTGACGTTGTCGGCGACGCGAACCTGAGGAATGTCCTCGCGGATCTGCTGACGCTCGATTGCGCGGATGTAATCCATGTGCAATTCCTTACTCTTCTAGAGGTGCCGTACCACCTTGGCCGGCACGTAGTTGAACAAACGTATTCGAGTATACACGCGCGGGTTTCTGCTGCAAGAACAATTTTTTACGCAGACAAAAAGACAAAACCCGCACATGATAGCCGCCCGCCTCACGAATGAGACGGACGGCATGAGGGGGGCTACGCTAGGCGTCTAAACCCAAAACGTTAGGCGAAACGCTTGGTCTCGAGCTTGGCCTGAGCGGCAGCCAGGCGTGCAAGGGGCACGCGATAGGGCGAGCAGGACACGTAGTCCACGTCGGCCACGTTAAACAGGCCCTTGATGGACTTGGGGTCGCCACCGTGCTCGCCGCACACGCCAAAGTGCATGTCGGGGTTGGTGGCGCGGCCCTTCTCGACAGCCATGCGCACCAGTTCGAGTACTGCCGTGTCGATGGTCTCGAAGGGATTGTCCTTCAAGATCTTCTTGTGCATGTACAGCGGGATGAACTTGGCCTCGGCATCGTCACGCGAGAAACCGAAGGTCGTCTGCGTGAGGTCGTTGGTGCCAAAGCAGAAGAAGTCTGCGTGATGGGCGATCTCGTCAGCGACCATGCAGGCGCGCGGCAGCTCGAGCATCGTGCCCACGGGAATGTTGAGCTCGACGCCTTCCTCGGCGGAAACCTCGGCGATCACGCGCTCGATAACCTCGCGGGTCTGAACATGCTCGGCCGTGATGGAGACGAGCGGAACCATGATCTCGGGACGCGGATCGACGCCCTCCTTGATGAGGCGAGCGGCAGCCGTGGCGACGGCGCGGACCTGCATGAGCGGCAGATCGCTAAAGACGACGGACAGGCGCACGCCGCGTAGGCCGAGCATCGGGTTGGACTCGACCATGCCGTCGATACGACGCAGGCGGGCGCGCATGGCTGCAAGCTCTTCCTCGCTGGCGCCGGCGGCTTCCTTCTTGGTGACGGCGACCTCGAGGTCGCGAGGATTATCCAGGAACTCATGAAGCGGCGGATCGAGCAGGCGGACGACCACATCGCGACCGGACATGGTCTTGAACATCGCCAGGAAGTCCTCGGTCTGAACCTTGAGCAGGTCGGCCAGGGCCTGCTGCTTCACGGCTTCATCATCGGACAGGATAAAGCTCTGGATGATGTTCTTGCGGTCGCCCAGGAACATGTGCTCGGTGCGGCACAGGCCGATGGCCTCGGCGCCAAACTCGAGCGCGAGCGCGGCATCCTCGGGGTTGTCGGCATTAACGCGCACATGGTTGGCATGGCCACCGGTCTCGTCCAGGCGAATCTCGTCGGCCCAGGACAGGATGGTGTCCAGGTCGCCAGTAAGCTCGGCGGAGACCAGGTCGACGGGACCGTCGACGACGATGCCCTGGGTGCCGTCGATGGAGATGACATCGCCCTCGTGCAATACGCGGTCGCTGCCCTCGATGCGCACGACCTTCTCGGCGGCGTCGATGTGGAAGCGCTCAACGCCGCAGACGCAGGGCGTACCCATGCCGCGGGCGATAACGGCGGCATGGCTCGTCTTGCCACCGTGGCTGGTCAGGATGCCCTCGGCGGCGACCATGCCCTTCAGGTCGTCGGGGTTGGTCTCCCAACGAACCAGAATGACCTTGTGACCCTCGGCGGAACGCGCGACAGCGTCGTCGCTCGAGAACACGACCTCGCCCACGGCGGCACCGGGGCTGGCATTAAGACCACTGGCGAGAGCCTCGTACTTCTTGGAGGCGTCAAACTGCGGGTGAAGGAGCTGGTCGAGTTGCGCGGGATCGATGCGGCTCACGGCCTCTTCGCGGGTGATCAGGCCTTCCTCGACCATTTCGATGGCGATGCGCAGGGCGGCGGTGGCGGTACGCTTGCCCACGCGGGTCTGGAGCATCCAGAGCTTGCCCTGCTCGATGGTGAACTCGATATCGCACATATCGCGGTAATGATCCTCGAGCGTCAGGAACACGCGCTCGAGCTCCTCACCTGCAGACTCGAGGCCCGGGGTGGTCTTGAGGTCGGCGATAGGCTCGGTGTTGCGGATACCGGCGACGACGTCCTCGCCCTGGGCATTAACCAAAAAGTCACCGTAGAACTCCTTGGTGCCGTCGGCCGGATTACGCGTAAAGGCGACGCCCGTCGCAGAGGTCTCGCCCTTGTTGCCAAAGGCCATGGCCTGCACGTTGACGGCGGTGCCGAGGTCGTCGGAAATGCCATGCTGCTTGCGGTAGATGCAGGCGCGCTCGTTCATCCAGCTGCCAAAGACGGCCTGGATTGCAAGGCGTAGCTGAAGCTCCGGGTCGTGCGGGAAAACGGGCTTGCCGTCAGCGACCTCGAGCTCGGGATACAGGGAGGCATCGACGTTCTCGGAGAAGATGCCCTTAAAGGTCTCGACGAGTTCCTGCAGGTCCTCGGCCGAAAGCTCGGAGTCGATGCGGACGCCAGCGACCAGGCGTGCCTGGGTCAGCGCGTTCTCGAACAGGTCGGCGTCGACGCCCATAACGACGTTGGAGAACATCTGGATAAAGCGGCGGTAGCTATCCCAGGCAAAACGCGGGTTTTGCGTCTGGGCGATGAGACCCTGAACGGAGTCGTCGTTGAGACCCAAGTTGAGGACCGTGTCCATCATGCCGGGCATGGAGAACGGAGCGCCCGAACGAACCGACACGAGCAGCGGGTCGGAGGCGTCGCCGAGCTTTTTGCCGCAGCGGGCCTCGAGATCGGCCTCGGCGGCAACGATCTCATCGAGTGCGCCCTCGGGCCACACGTTGCCGGCACCGGAGTACTCGACGCAAGTCTGGCAGGTAATAGTAAAGCCACCGGGAACCGGCAGGCCGATACGGCTCATCTCGGCAAGGTTAGCGCCCTTGCCGCCAAGCACGAAGTTCATGGACTTGTCGCCCTCGGTGACACAGGCGCCCTGGGCGTCGGTTCCAAAACGGTAAACCCTCTTGCAATCGCTCACGATACTTCCCCTTCCATGCACTCTCGCGCACGACCGTGGTGACGAATCGACCCGCCGGATGCGGGCCGTGAGGGTACTATACGGCGGGCATTGAGCGGGCTTGCGTAGAGGGCGCGGGGTTTGGTAAACGTGGTAAATGTGGCGGTAAACGGTAGGTAAAGGTGGTTACCTTATGAAGATACCAATGCAGGAAGCTTAGAGGTCAAATGCCAGTTTCTTGCTAAATCGCTTTACCAATATCGTGCATTATTTTTAGCTAGTCTTATATAGACGGGCATTTTAGCTACCCCAATGAGCTAGCTTTGCTGGGCTCGGCGGGCGGCGCGGCGGGCGCGGACTTCTTGGATTTCCTCCAAGTGGCTAATGATCTCGGAGGCACTCTCCTCGATCGCCTTGCCATCGGTACGCACCACAAAGCAGCCTAGGCGCTTCATGAGGGCACGGGCTTCCTCGAGCTCGCTGCGCACACTCTCGGGCTCGGCATAGGAGCCGGCAACGGCACGGGCGTAATCATCGCCCAAGCGGCTATCGCGAATCTCAGAAATAACGTCGACGGTCGAAATCAGGCCGAACAGGCGCGTCGGGTCAACCTCGTAAATCGACTTCGGCGGCTCCATGCCATGGGCCAACGGAACATTGGCAACCTTGTAACCCTGATAGGCCAAATACATCGACAGCGGCGTCTTGGACGTGCGGGATACGCCCAGCAGCACGATATCGGCTCCCGAAAGGTCGTCGCAGCCGCGTCCATCATCGTGCTCAACGAAATACTCCATGGCCTCGATACGATGGAAATAGCGGTCATCAGTCTTGTGAATCACGCCCGCGACGCCCTTTGGCGACACACCGATGAGCGACGACAGCACGGCGAGCGTCGGGCCGATCAGGTCGACCGAACGGATATGCAGCATACCCAGGTAATCGAGCACGCGGGCGCGAAGCGCCGGATCGACAATGGTGTGGAACACGGCGATATCGCGATGGTCCGCATCGACACGCGGCCCCACAAATGACTTGACCTGCTCCACGGAGGTCACCTTGGGCAGGCGCAAAACGCGAAAAGCCCCTTCATCAAATTGCCCGGACGCCGCAAGCACCACCTCACAAGCGGTATCACCGAGCGAGTCGGAGATAACGATGACGGTGGGACGAGCGGTGACCGGGCAATCCATGCGGGGCTCCTTTTGCGCTTATGCGCAGGCTGGCTTACTTTTTGCGGGCAAGCTCACCGATGTTGGCGATGCCGGAGAAAACGGCCTCGAAGCGGTTGAGCAGCTTAAGGCGATTATCGCGGAGCTGCTCGTCCTTGTCCATGACCATAACCTCGTCGAAGAAGCGGTCAATGGGAGCACGCAGGGCGGCGAGGGCGGCAAATGCGGCCGGGTAGTCCTCGGCAGCAAGGGCGGCATCTACAGCGGTCTGAGCAGCCTCGGAGGCGTCGGCAAGCGCGAGCTCGGCCTCGCCCATCAGGCTGCGGTCGTACTTCGCACCCAGCTCGGGCTTGGAGATGTGCGCGGCGCGGGCATAGGCGGTCGCCAGGTTGTCGAACGTCTCAGCGTCGTTCTTGCGGGCCTCGTCGAGGGCGGCGCAGCGGGCGAAGAAGACGGACGGGGCGATGATGTGCACTGCAGAGACGGCGGCAACGGTATCGGCCGGGATCTTTTCGTCGCGGGCCATGCTCACCAGGCGGCCATGGAAGAAGTCACGAACCTGCTGGGCGACCTCGGCGGCGTCGAACTCAATGCCCTGCTCGCCATAGAGCTCGAGGGCGAAGTCGATAAGCGACGTGGGGTCGATCGGCAGACGGTCGCGCAGGATATTGATGATGCCGATAGCGGCACGACGCAGCGCGTAGGGGTCCGAAGAGCCGGTCGGGGGCTCGCCGATGGCAAAAATACCGGCGATGGTATCGAGCTTGTCGGCACAGGCCACGATGCAGCCAGCGGTGCCCTCGGGCAGCTCATCGCCGGCGAAGCGGGGACGATAATGATCGCGAATGGCGTGGGCGACCTCGTCGTTCTCCCCCATCGCGGAGGCGTAATAACCGCCCATCACGCCCTGCTGGCTCGTGAACTCAACGACGGCGTTCGATACCAGGTCGGCCTTGCACAGGTGAGCGGCGCGAGCGGCATCGGCGGCAAGGTGGGCACCCAGATGGGCCTCGCGGGCGATGGCGAGCGCGAGCTGCTCAATACGCTCGGACTTGGCGAGCACGCTACCGAGCTTCTCCTGGAAGGCGACCTTGGCCAGACGCTCGCGGAACTCGTCGAGGGAGATCTTCAGGTCCTCCTCGTAGAAGAACTTGGCGTCGTCCAGACGGGCGCGCACGACGCGCTCGTTGCCGTCAATCACGCGCTCGGCATTCTCGGGCTTGCTGTTGGAAACGACCACGAACTCACGCGTGAGCTTGCCCTCGCCGTCATAGATCGGGAAGTAGCGCTGGTTGGTGAGCATGGACTCGCAGATAATCTCGTGCGGGACATTGAGAAACTCCTCATCGAAGGTACCGACGAGCACCGTCGGCCACTCGCAGAGGTTAATGACCTCCTCAAAGACCTTCTTGGGCGTATCGACATGGCAGCCGGGACGGGCAGCCTCGACCTCGGCGATACCGGCGAGGATGGCCTCACGACGACGCTCGGCAGAAAGCACACCGGCGTCCTCGAGCACCTGCTCGTAAACAGCGGGGCTGGCAACCACATGGTCGCCAGGGCCAAGTACGCGATGACCGCGCGTGATGTTGCCACTCGTCACGTCAGCAAACGACACGGGCACAACATCCTCGCCCAAAAGGCAGCAGATCCAGCGGACAGGACGCACGAACGTCGCGTGCTCGTGGCCCCAGCGCTGGGAGCGGTAGTTGGGCCACTGCAGGCCGGCGATGGTCTTCTCGCACAGGGCCGTCAGGATCGGGGTAGCCGGTGCGGAGGGAATGTTCTTCTCGGCGAACACATACTCGCGACCGTCGGTGTCCTCGCGACGGACCAGATCCTCGGCAGCCACACCGCACTTGCGGGCAAAGCCCTGGGCGGCCTTAGTGGCGTTGCCGTCGGCATCAAAGGCAATGTTTGCCGCGGGACCGCGCTTGACCTCGTGAACCTCATCGGTCGCGGTGGCGACATTAGCCACGAGCGCGGCAAGACGACGCGGGCTCGAGATCACGCGGACCTCGCCGTGAGCCAGACCGGCCTCGTCGAGACCCTTGGCGATCATGGTGCCAAGCTGCTTGACGGCATTGTTCAGCGGTGCGGAGGGCATTTCCTCCGTACCGATCTCAAACAGGAAATCCTTAGCGTCTGCCATGGCTTACGCCACCTCGCCTTCCTGGTCGGCATTCTCGTTGACTCCGGCGACCTCGGCCATGTAGGCCTCGCAGCACGCCTTGGCGACGGCGCGGACGCGCAGGATGTAGTTGGCACGCTCGACCGCGGACAGGGCGCCGCGGGCATCGAGCAGGTTGAAAGCGTGGCTGCACTTCATGACGCAGTCATATGCCGGCAGCGGCAGCTTGCGCTCCAGGCAGGAATGGCACTCGGCCTCGTAGTCATCAAACTTCTGACGCATCATCTCGACGTTTGCGACCTCAAAGTTATAGGCACTGAACTCGCGCTCGTTCTCGAGGAACACGTCGCCATAGGTCATGGGCGTGCCGTCGGGCAGGTAGCTCCACACCAAGTCGTAGACCGAGTTAACGCCCTGCGCATACATGGCAATGCGCTCTAGGCCATAGGTGATCTCGACGGGTACGGGGTCGACCTCGATGCCGCCTACCTGCTGGAAGTACGTAAACTGCGTGACCTCCATGCCGTTGAGCCAGACCTCCCAGCCAAGGCCCCAGGCGCCGAGCGTCGGGCTCTCCCAGTCGTCCTCGACAAAGCGGACGTCATGGTCGTTGGGGTCCAGACCGATAGCGGCAAGAGACCCCAGGTAAAGCTCCTGGGCGTTGACCGGTGAGGGCTTGATGAGCACCTGGAACTGATAGTAGTGCTGCATGCGGTTGGGGTTCTCGCCGTAGCGGCCGTCGGCGGGACGGCGGCAAGGCTGCGCATAGCAGGTGCGCCACTCGGCGGGACCGAGCGAGCGCAGCGTGGTCGCGGTATGGAAGGTACCGGCACCGACCTCGGAGTCATAGGGCTGCATAATGACGCAGCCCTGCTCGCCCCAGTACTGCTGGAGGCGCAGGATGATGTCTTGGAAGGAAAGCGATGAAGCGTTCATGCCTCTAATATCCCCTCGTCGAAACGATTACACGGTTAGGTACTGTACTATAGCGGTTTTTAGTCGATAGCGCCGATGCGGTTGAGCGGCCAGTAGCGAACGAGTGCCACAGCGATCAATTCGGAGCGGTCGACGGGACCAAAGTAGCGTGAGTCGGCAGAGTTTTCGCGGTTGTCGCCCATCACCCACACGCACCCGTCGGGAACGGTGTAGGGATAGCTCACCTGAGCACCGGGCGCTTGGACCGAAAGCGGCCAGCTCATGCCCGTCGTATAGTCCTCGTCGAGCGCTTGGCCGTCAACGACCACCTTGCCATCCTGCAGGTCGACCGTCTGGCCGGCCGTGGCAATAACACGCTTGACAAGAACATCATGCTCGGAGGTGCCATCGGGGTTGTGAAACACCACGATATCGCCCTGCTTGACGGGCTGACCGAGCTCGAGGCTCACCTTTTGTGCCAGGATCTGGTCGCCAATCTCGATCGTGGACTCCATGGAGCCGGTGGGCACCACAAAGGGCTCGACCACAAAGGTACGGATCAGGAACGTGGCCACAAGCGCGATCGCGATGACCGCGATCCACTCAAAAGCGCCCCTCAACGCGGAATGCTGCGATGGAACCATTCTCACTCCTCGCTCTGCGAATACGAAGCGTCCAAAATCTCCTGCGCGTAAGCGCGCTCCTCGGGCGTGAGCCGCGCTGTCTCGATCAGATCGGGACGCCAGCGGCAGGTGCGCTCGATGGCGTTCTTGCGACGCCAGGCATCGACCTTGGCGTGATCGCCGCTCACAAGCACCGGCGGCACGCCCTCGCCGTTGAACTCGGCGGGACGGGTGTACTGCGCGTACTCGAGCAGGCCTCCGTCCTCGGCGGTCGAGAACGACTCGTCGACGTTGCTCATCTCGTCGCCCAGGGCGCCGGGAATCAGGCGTACGACGGCATCGGTAACGACCATAGCGGGAAGTTCGCCGCCCGTGAGCACATAGTCGCCGATCGACAGACGCTCATCGGCATACGCATACGCGCGCTCGTCGACGCCCTCGTAGCGACTGCACACAAACAGCAGGCGCTCACTTTTGAGCAGGCGCTCGGCCACATGCTGCGTAAAAGGCTCGCCACAGGGGGTAAAGAACACCACAGTGGGCTTGGGACCCTCTGCGCTAATGGCCTCGATGGCCTCGGCGATAGGCTCGACCTTCATGAGCATGCCCTGCCCGCCGCCGTACGGCTCGTCATCGACGGTACGATGGCGGTCGTGCGTCCAGTCGCGCAGGTTATACGCCTTAAAATCAAAAAGGCCGGCCTTGCGGGCGCGGCCCAAAATCGACGTGGACATGACGGGCTCAAACATCTCGGGAAAGACCGAAAGGGTCTCAATCAGCATGTTGTCCTCCCTACTTGTCCATATCGATCAGGCCGTCCATCACGTGGACGGAAATTGTTCCTGTGTCGGGAAGATCGAGCACAACCTGCTCGATCACGGGAATCAGTACCTCGCCGTACCGATCACCCTCGACAACCCAAACATCGTTAGCGGGCGTCGACATGATCTCAACGATCGTGCCGAGCGAACCGAAGCGCTCGTCGACCACCTCGCGACCCATCAGGTCGGTATAGGCAGCGTCGAGCGAATCGACCTCAAAATCGTCACGATTTGCCAGCACGTAGCATCCCGTGATGCCCTCGGCGGCCGTCAAGTCGTCAATGCCCTCAAACGAGACCAGATCGCCATCGCCCGTATCGGTGACGGACACGACCGTGCAAAAGCGGTCGCGCTTGAGCGCCGGCGGCGTCAGGGCGACGCGCATACCCGGCTCTAATACAGAAGGAAGCCCCCGCAGCGGCTGCGCGAGGACCTCCCCCTTCCTTCCGTGCGGCTTGACCACACGGGCGATGTTTTTGTACTGGGACCTCAAGGTCCTAGCCCAGAACCTCTACCTCGACAGCAGTGTCGAGGCGAGCGGCCAGTGCACGGGCGAGCGTGCGAATGGCCTTAATGGTACGGCCACGACGGCCGATGACCAAAGCGACGTCATCCTCGGCGACCGAAACCTCAATCGTAGAGGCGTCGTCACCATCGATGACCTCAAGGCTCACGGAATCCGGGTCGTCGACGATCTGAACAACGAGATATTCGACGAGATCGGCGATGCGATCTGAGAGCATTGCCTCACCCTCGAGCTGTGCAGCGTCAACCTCAGGCACGATTTACTCCTCGGCGCCCTCAGCGGCCTCAGCGGCAGCCTTAGCGGCCTCGGCCTCTTTGGCGAGCTGCTTCTTGGACTTCTTGACGACGGTCTCGGTCTTCTCGCCCTCGTTGGCGGCCTTGACCAGAGCGGCGACGGCGTCGGTGAGCTGAGCGCCCTTGGACTGCCAGTCGGCGATCTTCTCGAGGTCGAGGTTGATGGTCTTGGGGGCGGTCATCGGGTTGTAGCGGCCAACCTCCTCGATGATACGACCGTCACGCGGGGCGCGGGAATCGGCGACGACGACACGGTAGTACGGACGCTTCTTAGCGCCGTGACGAGCAAGGCGAATCTTGACTGCCAAAGGAAACTCCTCCAACCAAGCAGCTTTAGGCTGCAACTACAAACAAACAGTTGAACATAATACGCCATCGACGCGGGCAGGTGAAGTCCGTGAGACCAACTTCTTCGGTGTAGTCGAGGGCAAATCCATATCTTAGACAAGAATTCGGGATTTGCAAGCACATACACGCACCCCACATGAGCTGCGCGGTATACTCATGACATGGAAAGACGCGAACATACATACGGTTATGAGGATGCCATGGGCGTCACGCCGCCTCCCTGGACGGGTCCAGCGGTGGGCCTGATGGACCTCGATGCGTTTTTTGCGAGCGTGGAAATGCTCGATCATCCCGAATGGCGCGGAAAGCCGCTCATCGTGGGCGGAGACGCCGATTCGCGCGGCGTCGTGTCCACGTGTTCGTATGAGGCACGTCGCTTTGGCGTGCACTCTGCCATGGCCTCGGCCGAGGCGCGGCGCTTGTGCCCGCAAGCCATTTGGACGCATGGGCATTTTGATCGCTACCGCGAGGTGAGCGCGCAGGTCATGGCGATTCTTGCCGAGGAGACGCCGCGCGTGGAGCGCGTATCCATCGACGAAGCCTTTATCGATATCACACCGGGTCGCTTTGCGCCCGAAGACCCGCTGCTGGTTGCGCGACGTATAAGCGACCGCGTGGCAGGGCTGGGAGTGACCTGTTCCATTGGCGTGGGCTGCAACAAGACGGTCGCAAAGATCGCAAGCGAGCGGGATAAGCCGTTCGGGCTGACCATCGTGCGCCCCGGAACCGAGCAGCGCTTTTTGGCCGCGCTGCCGGTATCTGCCATGAGCGGCATCGGGCGCTCGGCCGAGGAGCGACTGCGCCGCATGCGCATCTACACCCTCGGCGAGCTATCACGTGCACCAGAATCCACCTTGGCCTCTATTTTTGGCGTCAACGGCGAACGCATGCGCAAGCGTGCGTTGGGACTCGAAATCTCCGAAGTCACGAGTCTCGATGAGGAGCGCGAGGTCAAGTCGGTCAGCAATGAACGCACCTTTGCTAAAGATTTGACTGAGCGTGGGGATATTGAGGCGGCGATTGCGCTGTTGGGAGAGTCAGTGGGACGCCGCCTGCGCCGTCAGGGGCTGACGGGTGCCACGGTAACGCTCAAGCTTAAGTATTCGTATGGCAGCGGACGTACGGCACAGCGCCGGCTGCCTCATCCGACCGACGATGAGAACATCTTCGTGGCGGTTGCACTCGACCTTCTCGACAACATCTGGCAGGAAGGCATGCATGTTCGCTTAGCGGGCATCGGCATGAGCGACTTCGACCACCAAGGCGGCATCCAGACCGACCTGTTCTGCGAGATCGATGACCGCGGAGCCCAATCCAGCGACCGCCGCGACCTCTCCGTCGCCATCGACGCCGTCCGAGACAAATTCGGCGACACCGCCCTTTCCTTCGGCCGCCAATCCCGCTTCAACGATTAACCGCCTTTGGGCAAAAAGAAAGCCGGGCAGGTGCGGAAAACCGCACCTGCCCGGCGATATGCGTGAGGGTAGCTAACCCCGTCTCAAATGAGCTACTAGAGGAGGTTGAGGGGGAGCTGGGGGGCGTCGCCCCAGAGCTTTTCTAGGCGGTAGAAGTCGCGGGCTTCAGGAGTGAAGACGTGGACGACAACCGAACCGTAGTCCATGAGCATCCAGGTCTTCTGCTCGCGGCCCTCGATGGAGAACGGATGCTCGCCGCAAGCCTCGGCGACCTTCTCCTCGATCTCGTCGACGATAGAATCGACCTGGCGGTTGTTGGTACCGGTGGCAAGCACAAAGTAGTCGCATACGTCGGAAAGCTCGGTCAGGTCGAGCACCTGAACGTCCTCGCCCTTCTTGTCGTAGGCGGCCTGCGCGGCGGCGCGGGCGACATTCTCGGCGGCGACACCGCTCACGGACAGCGAGGCGGCAGTGCGGTCGGACGTGGCGGCGAAGCTCTTGTGCTCCACACCTTCAAGAATCTGCTCGTCGGTCATGGTCTCGTCGGCCATGGAATACCTCTTTCTAGACAGCCCGAGCTAGCGCAGCTGGGCGTAATGGTTGTAAATCGTAATAGCCGTGGGATAAAGATAGCGCCCGGACTGGATCACATAGACCAGACCCTGCGCAAAACAGGAGAAGAACAACTCATCGAGCGTCGACTCCCCCACCATCTTGCGCAGCGCATGCGCATAGTCGCCGTGGCGGTTGGGCTCGATGGCATCGGCCACAAAGACCACCATATCGAGCGGCGTCATATCGCAGGCACCCACGGTGTGACGGTCGACAGCCTGGAAAACGGCCGGCGACAACTCGGGAAAAAGCTGCGGAAGCTCATAGGCGGCAACAGGGCCATGCAAAAGCGGCGTCGCGGCAGAAGGAGAGCCGGCAATCTTAATGCCGTAATGCAGAGCGCGCGTGACCAGCTCGTCATCGGAAAGCACCTTGTCCCAGTCGTGGATCAAGCCGGCGGCAGCGGCATCAAAGCGGTCGACGCCGTAGACCTCGGCCAGATGAAGTGCGGTCTCGGCAACACCCAGCGAATGCACATAGCGCTTGCGCTTATCCTTCATGCGAACATCGAGCAGCTCTTGAATGCGCTTGAGCAGCGCGCGCTCATCGCCCTCAAACTGATCCTCTACCGACAACGTAGACCCCCATCACTCAAAATCCTCTTGGCCCAAATCGGCATATAGCCTGCGCTTGCGAATGTAGCCGAGCACGGACTCGCTCGTAAGATAGCGCACGCTCATGCCGCGGGCAACTCGCTTACGAATGTTCGTCGAGCTGATCGCCAGCGCCGGAATCTGAATATAGCGCACGTCGAACGGCAGCCCCGACTCTTTGATTCGGGCACGCGCCGTATCGATATCAAAGCCCGGTCGCGTCGCCGCAATAAAGGTAGCAAGCTCAGCGATTCGTTCGGCATCATGCCAGGTCACGATATCGATAATCGCGTCGGCGCCCGTAATAAAGTAAAGCTTTACCTGCGGCGGGTAAAAGTCGCGAAGGGCATGAAGCGTATCGGCCGTATAGGTTACGCCCGGACGGTCGATCTCGAACCGGCTCGCCAAAAAGGCCGGGTTCGCGGCGGTGGCGAGGACCGTCATGGCATAACGGTCCTCGGCAGGCGTCACCGGCTTGTCAAGCTTAAAGGCAGGAGAGCCCGCCGGCATAAAGAGCACAGCGTCCAAGTCGAGCGACTCGCGCGCCTGCTCGGCAGTCACCAAGTGCCCGTAATGAATCGGGTCGAATGTGCCGCCCATAATGCCGAGCCTAAACTCCCGCCCGTCCTCTAGAGGAAGCTCGGGCAGACCGATTCCACCGCGCAGCGACATGGCTTACTCGCCCTCCGAGGTCTCGGCATCGCCCGCGGCATCCGCCGCATCGACAACCTCGACGCCCTCATCCGCAGCATCGGCCACGTCAATGGCCTCAACGGCAACGTCCTCGCCAGCATCATCGAGCTCCTCGTATTCCGAGAAGTCCTCGGCGCCCTCAAAGTCAAAGGCGCGCTGGCAAATGCGGACCTCGTCGCCCGCACGGCAGCCGGCCTTCTCGAGCGCATCGTCGACACCCATGCGCGCAAACTTATGCTGCAGGTAGATGACGGCTTCCTCGTTTTCCCAGTCGGTCTGGATGACCATGCGCTCGATGGCGCGACCGACAACGCGGAAGGCACCGGGCTCTTCCTGGACAATGCGGAACCGCTTCTCGCGCTGCAGACGGCGGCGCTCCCACTCATCGTCGCGCAGATCGACCGGCTCATCAGAGACCGCCAGCTCGGCGCGAAGCTTAGCTACCTGCTCGCCCACGGCAAGCATCAGCGTGTTGAGACCGGCACCCGTCACGGCGGACACGGCAAAGAACATATGGCCGTCGTCGAGCGCCGCACGCTTAAGGTCGGCAATCTTGTCAGCCGTGCCCGGCGCATCGCACTTGTTGGCGACAACGATCTGCGGGCGCTCCGAGAGCTCTGCGCCATACTGTTCGAGCTCGCGGTTGATGATGTGGTAATCCTCAACCGGATCGCGATCCTCAAAACCGCCCGTCATGTCGACGACATGCATGATAAGAGCCGTGCGCTCAATGTGGCGAAGGAACTGATGGCCCAGGCCCTTGCCCTCGCTCGCGCCCTCGATGAGACCGGGGACGTCGGCAACGACGTAAGAATATTCACCGGCACGCACCATGCCCAGATTGGGCACGAGCGTGGTGAACGGGTAGTCGGCGATCTTGGGGCGGGCGGCACTCATGCGTGCAATGAGCGAAGACTTACCCACCGAGGGAAAGCCCACGAGCGCGGCATCGGCCATAAGCTTCATCTCGAGCTCAATCCAGTGCTCCTCGGCCGGTTCGCCCAGCTGAGCGAACGCGGGCGCGCGGCGCACCGATGTCACAAAGTGGGTATTGCCCAGGCCACCAGCACCGCCGGGCGCCACGACAACGCGCTCGCCATCGTGCACCAGGTCGGCAATCTCGAACATCGGGGTCTGCGTCTCGGGGTCGAGCTCGCGCACCACGGTACCCATAGGGACCTTAAGAATCAGGTCCTCGCCGCTCTTGCCATTGCGACGAGCGCCCTGGCCATGCGTGCCGCGCTCGGCGCGGAAGTGATGCTTAAAGCGGTAATCGATCAGCGAAGACAGCTGAGCATCGGCCTGGATGACGACATTGCCGCCACGACCGCCGTCGCCGCCATCGGGGCCGCCCTTGGGAACAAATGCCTCGCGCCTAAACGACATGCATCCGGCTCCGCCGTCGCCGCCGCACACGTTAATGCGGCTGATATCGGTGAACTGTGACAACAGAATCGCCTCCTACAAAAAAGAGGGAGACCCTTGAATCCTAAAACTCAAGTGCCTCCCACATATGTGCTCTATGAAGGGTGAATTACGCGTTCGCGAGCGGGCGTACGCTGACCCTGTGCTTGATACCCTTGTGGAACTCAACGGTACCGTCGACCAGCGCGAACAGCGTGTCGTCCTTGCCACGGCCAACGTTCTCACCCGGGTGGATGTGCGTGCCGTGCTGACGGACGAGAATCGTGCCCGTGGTTACCGTCTGGCCGGCGAAGCGCTTCGTGCCAAGGCGCTGACCGCGGGAGTCACGGCCATTACGGGAGGAACCGAGTCCTTTTTTGTGTGCCATTGTGTATACCTACTCTTTCGTTACGAGTGTAATCTACTCGGCGACGGGAGCCTCGGCAACAGCCTCGGCCTCTGCCTTGACAGCCTTCTTGGCGCGGGACGTAGCCTGGACCTTCACGATCTTCAGCTTGGTGAGCTGCTGACGGTGACCCTTCAGACGACGATAGCGCTTACGCTTGTGGAACTTGAAGACCAGCTGCTTCTCGCCCTTGAACTGCTCAACAATCTGAGCGGTAACTTTGGCCTTGGCCAGCTTGTCGGGATCGGTGACGATCTTCTTACCATCGTTGAGGAAGATAACCGGCAGGGTGACCTTGTCGCCCTCATTGCCCTCGATCTTCTCGACGGTGATGACATCGTCGGTGGCGACCTTGTACTGCTTGCCGCCCGTGTTAACGATTGCGTACATGTTTACTTGCCCTTCATGCATCAGTTAGTGCAACAGCCGAATATAGTAGCAGGCGATAATACCCCCGTCAACGAGTATGTGGAGCAAATCCACAAGTTCGCACAGGTATGGGGCTGACGAGTCGGCCCTCGTCGTCCTCGCATGCTTGATTCTGACGCTCGACATCGTAGGAGCAGATGGTCACGAGGTCTTGCATACCGGTGGAAACAATAGGTGCATCCACGCCCGGGGTCAAGCCCTGCAACAAAACATCAGCAGCGGAAAGCAAAATTTCCGGACGCATGGAGCCCTCGTTGTCGGCATGGGTGTCGAGCATAAGCACCAGATGGTCCGGGCGCTCCCCCGCCGTGAGCTCATAGCCCACGAGCGTGTGATCCAAATCCAAGCGCTTGCTCTTTTTGCCGCGCGCGTAGTCGATGCCATGTTCCGCGCGCAGCGTGTCGATCGCACGACGCACCTCGTCGGCGCGTACGGGCGCCTCGGGATCCAAGTGCAGGTCGATGCGGTACGACAGGCGCGTGAGCTGCGCCGTCAACGCCGGTGTGCGCACGTCGATGTACGCCGCCTCGATGGGCGCCAGATCGGCCGGAGACGCCGCAGCCAGGCGCCCAAACGCCTCGTCGAGCGCCACAAACTCGGTCATAAACAGGTCATACCACTCGCGGGTCGACGACGTACCCACCGGTAGCGCCGAAGAGAAGCCCACGCGCATGTGCGGAGAGAAGCCCTGCGTAACGGCATAGGGAAGTCCCGCACGGCGCACGATGCGCTCAATGGTGTGGATTACTTCGAGATGGCCCAGGTACTTAAGGCGATCGCGCTTGCCATAGCGAACACGAAGCCTAAAGAGCGTGGGGTTGTCGGTCAGGCGCTCACTCATGCGCGATCACCTATCAATACATTCTTGGCGTGGAGCGTGGGGCAGATCCCACAGCCGGTACACGACGTGCGGGTGCAGTCGGGAGTCGTGACGCCCTCGAGCGAGCGACGGTACTCGCGCTCGAGGAAACCGCGCGTGCAGCCGGGGCTCACGTGCTCCCACGGCAGGCGCCAGTCCAACTCGTAGGGCAGGTGTACGAGCTCATTGAGGTCGATGCCGTTTTTGGCAGCAGCCTCCTTCCAGTTATCGAGCGAGAAATGCTCTACCCAGGCGTCAAAGCGAGAGCCCGAGCGCCAAGCGTCGATGATGACGGGCGTCATGTCACGACCGGCGCGGGACAGTGCGGCCTCAATGAGCGAGGTCTCGGCATCGTGGTAATGCACACGGACGGCACGGTTGCGAACGCTCGTGATAAGCAGCTTCTGGCGACGCTTGACGTCGTCGTAGTCGAGCTGCGGGCACCACTGGAACGGCGTGGCAGCCTTAGGGATAAAGACCGAAACCGAAATGGACACCGAGATCGAGCCGCGACGAGCCTTGGGCACCACGGAACGACCGAGCTCCAGCACGTGATCGGCCAGATTGGCGATGGCCACGATGTCCTCGTCGCGCTCGCCGGGAAGGCCCATCATAAAGTAGAGCTTCATGCGGTTCCAGCCGGCCTCGAAGGCCGCCTTGGCCGCACGGTCCAGGTCCTCCTCGGTCACGTTCTTGTTAATGATGTCGCGCATGCGCTGGCTGCCGGCCTCGGGCGCGAACGTCAGGCCGCCCTTCTTTTCGCCGGCGACCGACTCGGCCATATCCACGCCAAACGAATCCAGGCGCTGCGACGGAATAGATACGCGAATACCCGTATCCTCCAGGCGACGATTGAGCCTGCCGAGCACGTCGCGAATACAGGAGTGGTCAGTCGTGGAGAGCGAGGTCAGCGACACCTCGTCATAGCCGGTCTTTTCCAGACCCTGAATCACCGACGAGACGATCTGGTCGGCCGAGCGCTCGCGCACCGGGCGATACGTCATGCCGGCCTGGCAAAAACGACAGCCGCGGGCACAGCCGCGCAGGATCTCGATAGACAGGCGGTCGTGGACCAGCTGCGCATAGGGCACGCACGACTGCGACAGCGGATTCGTGGCGCCGAAATCCTTGACGACGCGCTTGTAGACCACGGTCGGCGCATCCTTGCCCTCACGCGGCACGGTGTAGCCATGCGGTGAGCAGGGCTCGTCGTGACGAACCTCATAGAGCGACGGCACGTAGTTGCCGGCAATGGATGCAAGCTGCTCAACAATCTGCGCGCGCGGGACCCCTTCGTCACGCAGGCGGCGATGCAGCTGGCAGGTCTCGAGCAGCGATTCCTCGCCCTCGCCGATGAGGATGGCATCGAAGAAGGCCGCGTACGGCTCGGGGTTGTACACCGAAGGACCACCGGCGATGATAATGGGGTCGTCCTCGGTGCGGTCGGCCGCCAACAGCGGAATGCCAGCGAGGTCGAGAGCCTCGAGGAAGTTCGTCACCGCCATCTCGTGCGGCACATGCAGGCCGACCATATCAAACGAAGCGACGGGGGCAGCACCTTCGAGCGACAGCAGCGGAATACCCGCCTCGCGCATGGCGTCACCCATATCGGGCCACGGCACATAGCCGCGTTCGCAGGAGATGCCCTCGGCCTGGTTAAGAATGTTGTAGAGGATGGCGATACCCTGGTTGGGCAGACCGACCTCGTATACGTCCGGATAGATCAGGCAACAACGGTAATCGGCATCGGCCTTGGAAAGCGTGCCCCACTCGTGATCGATATAGCGGCTCGGCTTCTCGACCTTGGCGAGCAGCGGCTCAATTAAATGAAAACAGTCTTGGTATGCAACGCGCAACGGAAAACCCCTAAGCTGCGAGATCGGATGCGTCTTGGTAGGACGCCATAGGACGGGTAGCGCCCGCGACGGTGGTCACCAGATCGCGAACACGGGAGAACGTGGCAGTGACCACCTCGTTGGCACGGCTGTAGTCGACATCGCGCTCGTAGAGCGAAACGAGCGCACGGCCCATGCCATAGGTGCCCGCGGCAGCAGTGAGCGCCTTGACGGCAAACCCAATATGCGGCGTCTGCTTGACGAGCGCGCGGGTGACCGCGCGGATCAAAAGACCGCCGGCAAGCACGCCCGCGACCTCGTAGCCGCGCTCAGGCTTAATGCCGCGTCCAAAGACGGCAGCGAGCTCAAAGAGCATGCCCACCTGCGCCAGCGCCATAACGGGATAATCGGCGCCCGGCAAAAACACCAGCGCACCGGTCGCCATATTGGTGAGCGCGCACGAGGTGATAATACGATTGGCCGCCGCGATGCGCATGAAGGCAAAATTCGCCGCAAAAGCCGTTTCCTTGTCGGTGCGATCGAGAATCCAGCGGGCAAGCGTCTCGAGCAGATACGTCTTATCGGTTGCCGCTACCACGCCGAGCATGGGCGTGGACTCCTCGATAAACGGCACCTCCACAGCAGACTCGGCAAGCACGCACACGGGCGCGCCGGCGATCACGAGCTCCTGCACGGCACTCTCCAAGCGGTCGGAACCACACGAGAGCACCAGCACCACATCGGTATCGGTCTTTGGAGCAATTCGCTCCTCCCCCAGACGCTCGACGCGCACAATACCCGAGGTCGTCTGCGGCACAAAGGCGTCACGCACCGTCTCGGCCAGAAAGCGCGAGGCGGACGAATCCAGATAGACCGAGACGCGCACCGGCGTATCGGAATCCTTCTTAACGGACGCGCCCATCTTAAAAGCGCGGGTCAGCTTATCTACGGGAATTTTCATAGCAAACCCCTCCAGCGGTTACGCGGCGCCCGAACGATGCCGCCATATGGATTGTACGATACCCACCGTCAGCAGCTGAATCATCATCGAAGACGAACCAAAGCTAATAAACGGTAGCGGAATACCGGTAATCGGCATCATGCCGATGCACATGCCGATGTTTTCGAAGGTCTGGAACGCCCACATGCCGACGATACCTACGCATGATAAGCGTAGGAACAGAGACTCGCACTTAAAGGCAACGCGGATCGTCGAGAAGATGAGCAGTACATACAAGCACAGCAGCAAAAAGGAGCCGCAGAAGCCAAAGGTCTCGGACAAAAAGGCGAAGACGAAGTCGGTATGGAACTCGGGTAGGAAGCCGCCGGCCGACTGCGTCGCATGCCCCAGGCCCTTACCAAAGAAACCGCCCGAGCCGACCGCGATCAACGACTGCTGCAGATTGTACGCATCGTCCGAATCGGCATTATCGGGGTCGATAAAGACCGTCAGACGGTTCATCTGATACTGCTTGATGAGCACATCGTGGCCGAGCAACGAATCAAAGACCGAATCGAGCGCCAGGACGAGGGCCACCAAGCCCACGAGCAGGGCCAGGGTCGACAGCACCCATTCGCGGCGTGCACCGCTCATACAAATGACGATGGCGCCCGAAACCAGCACGACCAGGCCCGAGCCCAGGTCGCCCATGGCAACGACGGCCAAAAACGGAATGGACAGCATGCCGCAGAGCTTGACGTAGTCGCGAACGGTATCGATGCGACCGTTATACTGCGAGCCAAGCGTAGCAATAAAGAAGATGGTGATGAGCTTGGCAAGCTCAACCGGCTGGAATGTCAAGCCGATACCGGGAATCTTGATCCAGCCCGTCATGCCCAGACCGCCCGTATAGGACAGACCCGGAATCTTGGGCGAGAAAATCACGATCAGGTCAATGACGAGCAACGCCGTCGAGAAATTGGAAATACCGCGCAGGTCGGTACGCCAGACCAGCACCGCCAGCACCGCTCCGATGCCAATTCCCAGCAGATGGCGTGAGAACGAGGCATCGGCCTTAAACTGCGAAGCCGACCAGATAATGATGGCACCGTAGGCGACAAGCGCCACAGTAGCCACGAGCACACCGATATGCACCTTTTGGCGAAACGTGCCGCGCGAGGCCGAAAGTTGCTTGTTGACACGGTCCAGGCTGCTGCGAGAGCCGGTCTTGGTTGAACGGAACAGATCCGCCGGAGAAAAATCCATCGCAACCTCCTATCGAACCGAAGAATCGCCCGAGGCCGAAGAGGTATCGGGCTCGCCATAAATCACGCCGAGCACGTCGCGCACGACATGCATCGCGGTATCTGAGCCGCCGCCGCCCTGCTCCAGGACAGTAGCGATGACATACTTGGGGTCATCGGCCGGTGCATAGGCGCAGAACCACGCGTATTCGTCCTCGCCGCTTTTCTCGCCCGTGCCCGACTTGCCGTATACCTGCGGCGTCAGGGTGCCAAAGTGAGCCGCTAGGGACGTCGATGCCGTGTAAATCACGTCGTGCATGCCGTTGCGAACAAGAGCCAAATCCGAATCGCTGTTGATCTTGGCCTCCAGGCGCTTCTTCTTGCCCTTTCCGTTGTACTTATAGGCATCGCCGTCACCATCGCGCGATACGGCAGACAAAAACACGTGAGGCACGTACTGTTTGCCGCCGTTGGCAAGACCCATATAGGCGCACGCCATCTGCAGGGGCGTCACCAGGATGTCGCCCTGGCCGATGGCAATGTTGGTCATATCGCCGGCATTCCACTTGCGGTCCTCGGCAGAGGCGTCGGTGAAGTACGACTCTTTCCACTCGGCATCGGGAATACGGCCCGAGCCCTCACTCGGCAGATCGATACCGCAGGTCTTGCCTAGACCCCAGCGACGAAAGACCTCCTGCAGGCCCTCGGGATGTTGCTCGTCATAAAAGAACGCCTTGCCCATGTCGTAGAAGACAGGGTCGCACGAGTTGGCGATACCCGACTGCAGCGTCATGGTGCCGTGGCCAGACGTCAGCCAGCAGCGCTTGCCCCAAGCCTTGCCCAGGCCCGTCCAATAGCCCGTGCAGTTGGTTGTCTGCGTTGAAGTGTAGGTTCCAAACTCAAGACCGGCCAGCGCCGAGAGCGGCTTGATGGTCGAGGCCGACATGTACTGTCCGCTAATGGCGCGGTTGAGCAGCGGGTGCGAACCCTTGTCATCATTGAGCTCGGTCCACACGTCGTTTGAGACGCCACCGATAAAGACGGACGGATCGAACTTGGGCTCGCTCGCCATGCCCAAGATCTCGCCATTGTTGGGATCGAGACACACCACAGCGCCGTTGCCGGCATTGCTGTAGCCAGTGGTCTTGGCAAGCTCGATAGCGCTCGCCAGCGCCGTCTCACAGGCCTGCTGGATCTTAAGGTCGAGCGTGAGCTTAATGTCGGAGCCGGCCTTCGCGGGCACGGCGCCGGCCTGACCGGTCACATTGCCCGAAGCATCGACCTTGACGGTCTGCTCGCCACGAATACCCTGCAGCAGGTTTTCGTAGTAGCTCTCAACGCCCGCCTGGCCCACGATATCGCCCGACTGGTACGTAATCTTGCCAGCAGAAGCATCATCATCGCCAGAGGTTTTCTTATTCTGGGCCTCGAGCTGCTCGGAGGTAATGGTGCCGGTATAGCCCAAGATATGACATGCCGTCTCGCCATATGGATACTGGCGCTCGGTACGCTCGGCAATCTTGACGCCCGGGAACTCGCCGGCATGCTCCTGAATATAGGCAACCGTGGAGCGACGGACGTCCGTCGCGATGGTATGCAGGCTCTGGGCGCCCTCTGTATTGTCCTGAATATTGCGAAGGACCGCCACGTAAGGCATTCCAAGCACGTTGGCAAGATGGCGAACCAGAACCTCATCCTCGGCAAGGTCGCGGTAGGCCACGACAGCAAGTGAGGGACGGTTCTGGACAAGCGCCACGCCATTGCGGTCGAGGATGCGACCGCGCACAGCGGGTGTGGTAACGGTGCGAGTCTGATTACTATTGGCCTGCTTCTCGTAATAGTCCGACGAGACCATCTGCATGCCCCACAGCTTGACGGCAAGTGCCGCAAACATTGCGCCCACACCCGTGGTGAGGATGGAAAAGCGGCCCTTAAAGGCGGTCGCCGCGGTATTGCCTTCGCCCTCGGTGGCGCGCGGGGCCGTTCCATGCTGTGTATCGTAGGTAAAACGGGAATCGCCACGACGCATGATGACCAGCGCGACCACGATGGCCACAACCAGCACGATACCGGCGATAATAACCGTCATCTGGGAAGACATCTACGGGCCTCCCCTATTTGAACTTGCGGGTCTTGGGCTTAAAGCGCATACCCGTCTGGCGTCCGCCACGTGCGGAGAATCCATAGCCGGACTGCGGCACGACGCCGGACATCAAAAACGGAATGGCAACCAGACCCGTCAGGATCGAGGACGGCAGCGCATGGCCGAAGATCGCCACGACAAAGCTCGTCTCCAAACCCATAAACAGCAAGATGATGCTGTAGATCACATTAATGACGAGCGCAAAGGCGCCCACGGTGACGCCGCGCGCACTCGGGGTACCGCCCGTCTGACCGACGGCGCTGTGCACCAGGGCAAAAGAACCCACGGTCAGCAGGAGCGACATAACGCCCACCGGCACGGCAGCGGACAGGTCATAGAACAACCCGCTGCAAAAACCGCACACGACGGCACGGGTCGGGTCGCCCGAGAACACGCTTAGGCACACCAAGATAATCATGAAGTTGACGCGACCGCCCGCAATGGAGATCTGCGGTGCCAGGCCTGCCTGCAGCAGCACGCACACAATGGCGGCGATCACAAACGTGCGGGAGCTCATCCCCTGCTCGTGTAGATCCATGGACATGCCCCCTATTCGCTCGAGCCGGAATCGGTCGTCTCGGACGTGTCGGAACTGTCATCCGAGCTCCCGTCCTTCGTCTTGGTCGCAGCATCGCGCGACGTTCCCTGCGGCGTGCTGTTGGCCGTGCTCACGTCCTCATCCGAGGCCGACTGTTCGTCGGTCAGCGAGGTGATGACCAGCACTTCCTCGTTGTTCTCGGCCGTGGTCTGAGCGCGCACCACAATGGTGTAGTACACGTCGTTTGCCGATTTCTCAACCGACGAGACGGTGCCGAGCGGTAGACCCTTGGGGAACACACCGCCAATGCCCGAGGTCACGATGATGTCGCCAACCTTAACATCGGAGTCGACGCTCACGTACTCAAGACGCAGCGTGCCGTCAGCCTGACCCTGCAGCATACCCTGGGCGCGCGTGTCCTGCACCATGGCGGACACGCCCGAGTTCTCGTCGCCAATCAGGCGCACGGTCGACGTTTTGGCCGATACCTCGATAATCTGGCCGATAACACCGGCCGAACTCGTTACGGGCATGTTGATGGTAAGCCCGTCGGCAGAACCCTTATCGATCGTGACGGTCGAGGTCCAGGCATCGCCCGAGGCACCGACGATACGAGCTGCGGTCGATTTAAGGTTGTAGGTCGACTGCAGGCCGACCAGCCCCTCCAGACGCTCAGCGGTCTTTTGAGCCTCGGAGAGCTCAGCAACCTTAGAGGTCAGTTCCTCGTTTTGCTTCTTAAGCTCATCAAGCGTGTCCTGCGACGCCGTAAGGTTAGAGAACACGTTGCCGATCGCATTGAAGGGAGCCGCCACAGCCGAACCCACAAAGCGCACCGGCGAGGTAATCGTCGTTACGCCCGAACGCACGGCATGAATCGGTCCTGCCTCGCCCTCGCGGATGTAAAACGTGAGCAGCAACACCGAAATCAGGCTGAAAACAATCAACGGGCGCATACCCGTTGATTGTCGCTTGGTATTCAGATTTGTGGAGAAACCCGAAGATCGTGCCAAATGGAATCCACCTTTTGGAAATTAAGCATTGGTCTGGACGAAGCCGCCATCAAACGCATTGGCCTCGAGCACGCGGGCACAGCCGTTAACGACGTTATCGAGCGCCGTGGGGCTGACGTTGACCGAAACGCCGGTCTCATCGCGCAGGCGCACGTCGAGACCGCGCAGCAGCGCGCCGCCACCGGTCAGCAATATGCCATAGTACATAAGGTCCGAGGCAAGATCGGGCGGCGTGGCATCGAGTGCGTCCTTGACGGCCTTAGCCATCTCGTCGAGCGGCTTGTTGAGCGCGCGACGAATCTCCTCGCTCTCGATGCGCACGGTCTTGGGCAGACCGGTAATCACGTCGCGGCCGTTGACCTCGACGTCGAGCTCGTCCTTGAGCGGCACGGCGGAGCCGACCTTGATCTTGATGTCCTCTGCCGTACGCTCGCCGATGGCCAGGTTGTAGGCATCACGAACGTGCGTAAGGATAGCCTGATCGAACTCGTCACCGGCAATACGGATGGACTGCGAGACGACGATACCGCCCATGGCGATAACAGCGACCTCGGTGGTACCGCCGCCGATGTCGATGACCATGGAACCGGTGGGTTCCTCGACGGGCAGGTCGGCGCCGATAGCGGCGGCCATGGGCTCTTCGATCAGATAGGCCTGGCGGGCGCCGGCCTGGATCGTGGCCTCAAAGACGGCACGCTTCTCGACCGACGTGACACCGGAGGGAACGCAGACGACAACGCGCGGACGCGGGGTCCACGGATAGCGCTTCTCAGACGCCTTGTCGATAAAGTAACGGAGCATGGCCTCGGTAACATCGAAGTCGGCGATGACACCGTCCTTCAGGGGACGAACGGCCACGATGTTGCCGGGCGTACGGCCGAGCATGCGCTTTGCCTCGATACCGACCGCGAGGATGCGCTCGTCGTTCTTGTCGATGGCGACAACAGAGGGCTCGCGAATGACGATGCCCTTGCCACGCACGGAGACAAGCGTATTTGCGGTGCCGAGGTCGATGGCAAGATCGCCCGCATAGCTACCGAAGAACATATCCATCAAAGAAAACAACGCAACTCCTGATGTGTTGGATGATTGCTGGAAAACTACTAGCTCATCATACTAGCGCAAGCCCGGCACCTCACTTGCGGTGAAGCACCGGGCAAAGCTAAATCCCATAAGGTCACTACTGGTTGTCAGCAGCCGAGAAATCCATATCGAGCGAGGAAACGGCCCAGCCGATATGGTTGTCGGAGCGCACGAATTTGACGGTGTACTCCTGCTCGCCGCCCTTGGACAGCGATGCCTTCACCTTGGCGGTCGTCTCGGTCATGGACTGATCCATGCCCTCGACGGACACGGTGGCACCCTGCGGAATCGAGGAGATGATCATAGACTTGGCGTCCTCGGACAGGCTCGATGCCAGACAAGACTCGGCCTTTGCGGTGTCACCGTCGCCGGCAGCCTGGAACAGATCGGTGATAACCGACTCCTGCGAGGGGAAGCCAAAGCCGCGCGTGTAGGCAAAGCCCAGACCGCCCGCGGCGATCAAAATGAGCAGAAGCAGCACGATGAAGACTTTGAGACCCGTGTGGCGATGGCGACGACGGACCTTGGCCTGCTTACGATCCTGACGGTCCTGCTGGACCATCTCGGACTCGGACAGTGTAAAGAAGCCGGTGTCCGAGGGATCGGGCATAAACTGGCCGGTCGCGCCCGTAGGATCGAGCGGATCGACGGCAGGAGCGTCCATCGCGGGCGCCGGAGCCGTGGCCATAGCCGTCTGGGCAGACAGTGCGGCAAGCGAATCGTGTACGCGGGCAAGCTCATCGGCCTGCTCGGAGGTGAGCTGGTAGATGCCATCGGCAGTAGCGGCGTTAAAGGCGTCGAGTGCGTCGGAGGGGCGGCCGGCGGCAGAAAGCGCCTGACCCATGCCGGCGTTGAGCGCACGCGTGTCGTCGCGGGGGCCGGCAAAGTCGATAGCCGTGCGGTAGGTCTCCACGGCATCCGCCGGACGGCCGAGCTTAATGAAGCAACGACCGAGCTCGCCGAGTGCGGCGGCAGGAGCCGGATTGGCGCCGTCGATGGCAGCCTGACGGAAGGCAGTACCCGCGTTGGCATAGTCGCCCGACTGGAACAGCGCGTTACCCAGGCCCAGATAGGCCTTGAACGGCGTGGCATAGGAAGCATCCTGCGTAGCAGCAGAGAACGTCTGGGCGGCCGTCGTGTAGTCGCCCACGGCGGCGAGTGCCTTGCCGCGGTTGGTGAGCAGCGCGCCGCGCTTGCCGTAGGTGCCGTCATTGAGGGCAGCGGCGTAGGCCTCGGCGGCCTCGGCATACATGCCCAGGTGCATCAAGGCGTTGCCGCGAAGGTGATCGGCCTCGCCCATAATCTCATCGGGAGTCTTTGCCGCCCCAAGCATCTGGGCTGCAGCGGAAAAATCACCCGCGCGGTAAGCGGCGCGGCCCTGTTGGATCAGCTGGCTATTCAAGGAAGTCCCCTTTACTCGTGAACGATCTCGACATGGACGATCTCGTCGCCGGCACGCAGCTGCGAAATCACATCGAGACCCTCGACCGTGGTACCAAAGACGGTGTAACCGGAATCGAGGTTATGCTGGGCGCCCAGGCAGAAGTAGAACTGCGAACCCGCGGAATCGGGGTCCATGGAGCGTGCCATGGCAAGGGCACCATCGACATGGCTGTTGCGCGGATTGGTGGCAAACTCGCCCTTGATGCAGTAGCCGGGGCCACCGGTACCGGGCATGCCGTCGGGGCCCTCAAGGCCGGCAGCGACGTCGGCGCCGGACATGTCGCGGGTATTGGGGTCGCCGCCCTGAATGACAAAGCCGGGCACATAGCGATGGAACTTAAGGCCATCATAGAAACCCATCGTGGAAAGCTCGCAGAAGTTCGCGACATGAATGGGAGCGCCCTCGCCGTCAAACTTGACCTTGATGGTACCCTTCGACGTCTCGATAACGGCGCACTCGTCGCCGGCAAGCTGATACTCGGGCGTATAGAGCTCTTTCTTAAACCCAAACATGTGGTTCCTTCCTCGTGCGTTTAAAGCATATTTGTACGAATTGTAGCAATAAGCATGCGCTTACATCAATTGCGCACGTAGGTTATGCCGACTATGGCGAACTAATTTTAGGAACGCTGCTGCGGCTTCCAGGAGCCCACGTTGGCGTCGTACTGATTCAGCGCGCTGTTGCCGCCCTGTGCGATGGGCGCCAGGATCTCGCTTTGGTGGGAACTCATCGACTCGCCATCGGGAATGGCCAGCGAGATATCCCAGCTCTGGCAGATCACGTCGACGCGCTCGTACATCCACTCGGCAAGCTGCTTTAAGTGGGCGATGTCGTCCGCATAGACCGTATCGTCCTGATACTTAAGGTTGTTGAGCTCATCTTGCGTCTTTTTAATCTGGTCGCGCAGGGCGTAGGCACTCTGCGACAGCTCCTGACGGGTGGACAGCGGCGTTCGGAGATAGCCGTTGTTAAAGGAATCGATGACCTCGCCGATCTGGCCCTCGTCACCGTAGGACACGATGGTCTGATACAGACCGTCGAGCCTGGTATAGAGCTGATCATCGGTCAGCACGGTTTCTTCCTGGACCACCTCGGCAGAATCGTCCTGCTTGGTATCGTCCTCAGTCGCCTCGCCCTTTTGGCGCGTGGGGAAGGTGGTTTGTGCAGCTTGGCCAAACTGGTCGTAGAAGCCAGGCATGACACCCATGGGATCGGCCGTCACGAACCAATAGGCACCGCCACAAACAACGGCAAGGACCGCGATGATAATGAGCGGCTTGGGAATATGACGCTTGTGCTTGTGATAGGCGTCCTCGTCGGGATGCACCTTGCGCTTGGGTTTTTGAGCATCGTCGTGCAGGGAAACCGGCGTGGGAATATCGACCTTGGGAATACCGAAATCCTTATCGAAAGCCGGCAGCACGCAGGTCTCGTTAGGATCGGCGGCGTCCGAAAGCACCGCAGCGGCAGAGGCCGGCGCATGCGGCACCTCGGTATCGATCTGCTCTTGCGTTAGGCGCGGAAAACCCGCCGTGCGGCCCGCAGCCAAGTCGGATGCGGCCGCGTCCTCGGAGAGGATACCCGGAGCGGGGCGTCCGCATTTGGGGCACGTACGATCATGCGGAGAAAGACGGGCACCGCAGCCCTCACAGAACACGAACTCGGTGTGCTCGGGGCCATCGCCCGGACCCACATAGGCGTTGCAGTAGGGGCAGAACGAGGCGCCGTCCTCGATAGTCTTAAGGCAATGCGGGCAGATCACGGCATCCTCTTTTCGAAGCAATTCAAACAATCGAGGTTAGAGCATAACATCGCCACGGCCCCACAGGAGCAAGGCACCAATTCAACATCGCCAGGGCGCGTAGTTACTTCTTCTTTTTGC
Organism: Collinsella aerofaciens; assembly: GCF_039062365.1. Taxonomy (GTDB): domain Bacteria; phylum Actinomycetota; class Coriobacteriia; order Coriobacteriales; family Coriobacteriaceae; genus Collinsella. The sequence continues at coordinate 68,488 of NZ_JBCJBI010000003.1, read as the reverse complement.
TTGGCATCGAAACTTTGATGCCTTGGGCGGACTTGGTCACGCGAGAGCGCTTGGCTCCGGTACTCTTCTTTTTCTTGGGCTGGGCCTGGGCCACGCCCTCGAGTGCGCGGGCCTCGGCCTCGCGAGCGGTGCGATCTTCGCGGCGCTGCGCCATGTCGGCGGCGAAGCGCTTGGCAAAACGCTCGGCCGTCGAACCCGTCGAGCTCACCTTGCCGCCACCGCGACCCAGGTGGACGCGCACACCGCGGCCAAAACCAGTTGCAGCATGACGACGACGCGGCTTGAGCGAATCCATCATCGTGGCGAGCTTAAAGAACACCGAGCAGGTAAAGACCACGATGACAGCCAAGATAACCATCTGGCCCATCGACAGGTTGGCAATAGACAGCAGCTCTGGGAATCCAATAACGCCCACCAGGATGCCGGCGACTACAAACACAAAGAGCACCACACGTAAGGGCGTGAGAGGCTGCGAGATGCGCCAGATCAGGCTGACGCTCGCCGCGCACGACGTAAGCAGGCACATCGTAGACAGCGTGAGCTGGTTAAAGCCAAACACGCGCGCCACAAAGATATCGAGCGCCGCAGCCAAAATGACCGCAATCGACGCCGGCAGTGCACGCTTGAGTACGTTCGTCAAAAACGCACCCTTCACGCGAGCATTGTTGGGCTCCAGGCCCAACACAAAGCCCGGCGCGCCGATGCAGAAGAAGTTGATGAGCGTCATCTGGATGGGCTCGAAGGGGTACGGCGGCAGCGCGATGCACAGCGCCGCCAGGCCCATCGAGAACAGCGTCTTGGTCAGGAACAGTGAGGCCGAACGCTGCAGGTTGTTGATGGAGCGACGGCCCTCGGCCACCACGGCGGGCATCGAGGCAAAATCGTTGTCGACGAGTACGATCTCGGCCACGTTGCGCGCGGCATCGGAGCCGGCCGCCATGGCCACGGAGCAGTCGGCCTCCTTGAGCGCCAGCACGTCGTTGACGCCGTCGCCCGTCATGGCCACGGTGTGCTCGCGGCGCTTGAGCGCCTGCACGAGCTCGCGCTTCTGCTGCGGGGTCACACGACCAAAGACATGGTAGCGGTCCACTGCGGCATCGAGCTTGGCCGGCGTATCGAGCGTCGTGGCGTCCACATAAGCGTCCGCCCCCGGCACGCCCACCACGCGTGCGATCGACGACACCGTACGCGGGTCGTCGCCACTGATCACGTTGAGGGTCACGCCCTGCTCGTTAAAGTAGCCGATGGTCTCGGCCGCCGAGGCACGAATCTCGTCGCGGATGGTCACAAAGCCCACGGGCTCGGCCTCGCCCACCATATCGCCATCGGGCGTAAAGCCGTCCACGCGCGCCACCACGAGCACGCGGCAGGTATCGGCAAGCTCGGCGACACGGTTCTCGACCTGAGAAAACACACGATCAGAAAGCACAAACTGCGCCGCACCCATTACGTAGGAGCCCTGCGCAAACGAAGCGCCACTCCATTTTTTAGACGACGAGAACGGAATGACCGACAGCGGCTCAGACACCTCGACCGGGCGATCGGCGTAATAGTTGAGCAGCGCCTGGCAGGTCTCGTTGGCATCGGCCGAAGTCGCACGCGCGACGTTAGCCAGCGCAAAATCGAGCACCGTGGAATCGACGGGAACAGCCGCCTCGTCCGAGCCGGCGCCTAGGCTCACGCCCTCAACCGGCAGCGGATACGTGCCCTCGACCTCCATGCGGCCCGATGTGATGGTGCCCGTCTTGTCCAGGCACAGTACATCGACGCGAGCGAGCGTCTCGATGCAGTAGAGCTGCTGCGCCAGCACCTTGCGGCGGGCCAGGCGCACCGTGGCGATGGCGAGCACCGACGAGGTCAGCAGCACCAGGCCTTGCGGGATCATGCCCAGCAGGGCGCCCACCGTGGACAGCAGCGCCGACGAAGGCACATGACCAGCCAGCAGCTCGGAGAAGCACCAGGAAAGCGCGCTATCGCCTGGAGTTCCCGCGGCATCCCACAGCTCGCTCACACTCGAGGCAAACAACGCCAAACCGAGCGGGATCATGATGATGCTCGCAAAGCGCACGATGGCGTTAAGCGCGTTCATGATCTCGGAATTGACCTTTTTGACGTACTTGGCCTCGTTATTAATTTTGGCCACGTAGTTGTCGGCGCCGACATGAATCACGCGGGCGCGCAGCAAGCCCGAGTCGATAAAGCTGCCGCTCATTAGCTCGGAACCGGGCTGTTTCTTAATAAGGTCGCTCTCGCCCGTCAGCAGGCTCTCATTCACGAGCGCCTCGCCCGAAACCACCACGGCATCAGCGGGAATCTGGTCGCCGCGCCCCAGGCGGATGATGTCGTCGAGCACGATCTGGTCCAAGTCGAGCTCCACCTCGGCGCCGTCGCGCACCGCGATGGCCTTCTTGGAGGTCAGCAGCGTGAGCTTATCGACCATCTTCTTGGAACGCATGGATTGAATGACGCCAATAGCGGTATTGAGGAACACCACGAACAGGAACGTCAGATTCTTAAACGAACCGGTCAAAATGACCAGGAACGCCAAGATCACGTTAATCAAATTGAACAGCGTGCAGAGGTTCTCGATGATGAGCTCTTTGACCGACTTGGTCTTGAGTTCCATGTTGCGGTTGATTTTACCGGCGGCGATACGCTCCTCGACCTCGGCGGTTGAGAGTCCGCGCTCGATATCCGTTGCTGCCATACCACGTCCCATCACGTCGCGTCGGTATAAGAAAAACCGCCCGGACCATGCGAGGTTCGGACGGTCTTACGTTCGATGGTGCCCCATGTTGGATTCGAACCAACGGCCTTCTGCTCCGGAGGCAGACGCTCTAATCCCCTGAGCTAATAGGGCCAACGTTTGGCATTATACCCAAGTGCGCCACGGGCTATCAAAATAAAAGAAAAAGCTTTGCAATTCCGAGGAAGACGCGGCGCAACGGCCCACTTTAGAAGGCAAAAGCGAGTCAGATAGTATAAACTCTCATGCACCATATATACACGGCTCGCGATGCGGGCCGTTTTTGCAAAAGTTATCCATCGAGGTGAGAGGCACACCATGATTGCAATTTTAAAGCAGAGCGCCAGCGACGAGGCCGTCGGCCATATCGTCAGCTGGATTGAGAAAAAGGGCCTGAAGACCGATGTCTCGCGCGGCGAGAATGAGACGATTATCGGCCTGGTGGGCGATACGACCAAGATCGACCCGTTCCTGCTCGAGTCCATGGATGTCGTCGAGCGCGTGCAGCGCGTCTCCGAGCCGTTCAAGCGCGCCAACCGCAAGTTCCACCCCGAGGACTCCGTCATCGACTGCGGCCATGGCGTCAAGATCGGCGGCGACCAGTTCCAGGTCATCGCCGGCCCCTGCTCCGTCGAGGGCGAGAACCTCATCCGCATCGCACGCCGCGTGAAGGCCGCCGGCGCCACGATGCTGCGCGGTGGCGCCTACAAGCCCCGCACCTCCCCCTACGCCTACCAGGGCATGGGCCCCGCCGGCCTCGACCTGCTGTGCGAGGCGTCTGCCGAGCTCGACATGCCGATCGTCACCGAGATCATGGATCCACGCGACGTGCAGGTCTTCTTGGACAAGAAGATTGACGTCATGCAGATCGGCGCCCGCAACGCCCAGAACTTCCCCCTGCTCAAGGAGGTCGGCAAGACCCAGACCCCGATTCTGCTCAAGCGCGGCATGTCCGGCACGATCGACGAGCTGCTTATGGCAGCCGAGTACATCATGAGCGAGGGCAACGACAACGTCATCCTGTGCGAGCGCGGTATCCGCACCTTCGAGACCCGCACCCGCAATACCTTCGACCTCAACGCCGTGCCGGTTCTGCACCACCTGTCGCACCTGCCCGTCGTCGCCGACCCCAGCCACGCCACCGGCTACACCCGCTACGTTGAGCCCATGGCGCTCGCCGCGACCGCCTGCGGCGCCAACGGCCTGGAGATCGAGGTCCACGACGAGCCCAGCCGCGCATGGTCCGACGGCGCTCAGGCCCTCACCCCCGACCAGTTCGACGACACCATGCGCCGCATTCGCGCCATCCGCGAGGTCGTCTGCCAAGAGACCATGGAGTAGCCCATGGGTACGGTGAGAAACGCGCGCGTTAACCAGGGCGGCCCCAAGTGCGCCGGTATCGTCGGCCTTGGCCTCATCGGCGGTAGCTTTGCCCGCGGCTATGCCCAGGCGGGCGTCCGCGTGCTGGCCTGGGACCCCGATGACGATGTCATGACGGCCGCCAGCATGGGCACTGTCGCCGGAGAGCTCAACGACGAGACACTCGGCGAATGCGACATCATCGTCCTGGCTTGCTACCCCGAGGCCTGCATCGAGTGGCTCGAGGCGCATGCCCAGGCCCTCGCCGACGCCACCGACACCGAGGCCATCATGGGTCCCGTGGTGATCGACACCGTGGGCGTCAAGGGCATCGTGTGCGAACGTGCCTTTGAGCTTGCCCGTGAGCACGGCTTTTACTTTGTGGGCGCACACCCCATGGCGGGCACGCAGTACTCGGGCTACGCACACTCCCGCGCCGACCTGTTCCAGGGCGCGCCACTCGTGCTCGTGCCGCCCGCGGTGGACGATGCGCTCAAACTGGAGCTTTTGGGCCAGGTGCGCGAGATGGTGCGCCCCTTGGGCTTTGGCAAGTTCAGCGTGACCAGCGCCGCCGAGCACGACCGCGTCATCGCCTTCACGAGCCAGCTTGCGCACGTGGTGTCCAACGCCTACGTCAAAAGCCCCACCGCCCAGGTCCACCACGGCTTTTCGGCCGGTAGCTACCGCGATCTCACCCGCGTGGCGCACCTCAACCCGCAAATGTGGTCCGAGCTCATGATCGACGACGCCGACGCGCTCGCCTTCGAGATCGACCATCTGATCGACTCGCTTGGCGCCTACAGCCGCGCCCTTAAGGACCGCGACCAGCGCTATCTGGAGAATCTCCTTGCCGAGGGCGACCGCATTAAGCGCGCACTCGACGACGAGGCCTCCCACTAGACCACCTATCACGCCAGGTCGAAAGGACCGAAGCTTATGGCGATTACCATCGATATCGACACTGCACGCCCCTACCGGGTGCATGTTGGCACGTTTTTGCTGGAGCAGGCGGGACCGCTCGTGCGCGCCACTGCCGGCGGCACCAAGGCCGTCATCGTGACGGACACCAACGTGGGCCCGCTCTACCAGATGCCCGTTAAGCAGAGCCTGGAGGCGTCAGGCTACGAAGTGAGCATCTGCACCTTCGAGGCCGGCGAGGCCCATAAGCGCGCCGAAACCTATGTTGCCATTTTGGAGTTTGTGGCCGAACACGAGCTTTCGCGCTCCGATGTGATCGTGGCACTCGGCGGCGGCGTCGTAGGCGACGTGGCGGGCTTTGTGGCCGCCACCTACATGCGCGGCTGCAAGTTTATGCAGATCCCGACGAGCCTGCTAGCTATGGTGGATTCGTCGGTGGGCGGCAAGACCGCCATCGACCTGGCTGCCGGCAAGAACTTGGCCGGCGCCTTTTGGCAGCCGAGCGTGGTTATCGCCGACGTGGGGTGCCTAGCCACCCTCACGCCCGAGCAGTTCGCCGACGGCTGCGGCGAGGTCATCAAGCACGCCGTGATCGCCGACCCGGAGCTTTTCGCCGAGCTGGAGAAGACCCCGCTCACGCTGGAGCTGCTCAACCGCGATGTGGCCCGCGTAGCGCTCATCATCGCCCGCAATATCGACATCAAGCGCGCCGTGGTCGTTGCCGACGAGCGCGAGACCAACCAGCGCAAGCTCCTCAACTTTGGACACAGCGCCGGACACGCCGTCGAGGCCTGCGAGCACTTTGAGCTCGGACACGGCAACTGCGTGTCGATCGGCATGGGCATCATCACGCGCGCCGCGGCTCTGCACGGCATTTGCGATGCTGCACTGCCCGGTCGTATCGAGGAGCTCTGCGCCCGCCATGGCCTCAAGACCCGCTGCGACCTAGATGCCGATGCCGTTTTTGCCGAGGCGCTCCACGACAAGAAGCGCGCGGGCGACACCATCGACCTGGTGATTCCGCACGGCATCGGCCGCTGCAGCATCGACCGCACGCCGCTTTCCACTTTCCACGAACTCATTGCCGAGGGCCTCGGCCAGAAGGGAGACGCATTCGCATGCTAGCCCGCATCACCCCGTCCCCGCTTAAGGGCACCGTTCCCGCCATCGCGTCCAAGTCGATGGCGCATCGCCTGATCATCTGCGCCGCGCTTGCCAACGGCGAGACGCACGTTACCTGCAACACCACCTGCGCCGACATCGAGGCTACGGTGCGTTGCCTTACGGCACTGGGCGCTCGCATCGAGACCGTCGAGGATGGCTTCCAGGTCCATCCCACTATGAAGAGTATTGAGTTTGGCCTGCTCAAGGCACTTGCCGGCGGAACGCTTGACTGCGGCGAAAGCGGCTCCACGCTCCGCTTTATGTTGCCCGTCGCCTGCGCGCTGGGCGCAGAAGCAACTTTTGTGGGCCAGGGACGCCTGGGCGCACGCCCCCTCTCCCCGCTCTCGGACGAGATCATCGCCGCCGGCTGCGACCTACAGGGTCTGGGCGGTTTTCCGCTCAAGACGAGCGGCCGCATGCGCCCGGGCACCTTTGTGCTGCCGGGCAACGTAAGCTCGCAGTACATCTCGGGCCTGCTGCTGGCAGCCCCGCTGCTGGCCCAGCCCTCCTGCGTGCAGGTGACCGGCCTCATTGAGAGCCGCCCCTACATCAACCTGACGATCCAGGCCATGAAGGCCTTCGGCGTCGAGGTCAACGTCGAGCGCATTCCCGCCAAGGACGGTCAGCCCGAGGTCACAAACTTCCGCGTGAGCAGTGGCTCGTACCGCACGCCCGGCAGCGTGGCCGTCGAGGGCGACTGGTCCAACGCCGCCTTTTGGTTGTGTGCTGGCGCCATCGGCACCGATCCCATCACCGTGGAGGGCGTGTCGCTGAGCTCTGCGCAGGGCGACCGCAACGTGCTTGCCGCGCTTTCGCGCTTTGGCGCCCGCATCGTGCGCTCCACCAACGCCGCCACCGTGCAGTCCGACAAGCTCGCCGGCTTTGAGATGAGCGCCCACGACATCCCCGACCTGGTGCCCGTTATCTCGGCCGTGGCCTCGCTGGCACAGGGCCGCACCTTTATCCGCGATTGCGCCCGTCTGCGCATCAAGGAATCCGACCGCCTGGTCACCACCACCCGCGAGCTCACCGCGCTGGGCGCGCAGGTGCGTATTGCCGGCGACGACCTCATCATCAAGGGTGTCGATGCCTTTACCGGCGGCGAGGTCGATTCGCACAACGACCATCGCATCGCCATGATGGCCGCCATCGCCGCGAGCCGTGCCACCGGCGAGGTCGTGATCCACGGCGCCGAGGCCGTCAACAAGTCCTATCCCGATTTCTTCGACCACTACCGCCTGCTGGGCGGCAAGGTCACACTCGAGGAGGAATAGCATGTCCTCGACCTTTGGCAACGTCTTGCACTTAAGCATCTTCGGCCAATCGCACTCCCCCGCTATCGGCTGCTCGCTCGATGGCATCCCGGCGGGCATCGCCGTGGACCAGGAGAAGCTGCAGGCCTTCCTCGACCGTCGCGCCCCCGGTCGCGACGAGACCGCGACCAAACGCCGCGAGGCCGACGCCGCTCACATCATCGCCGGTGTTGTCGATGGACATACCACCGGCGCGCCCATCGCCGCGATTATCGAGAACACCAACACGCGCTCCAAGGATTACTCCGAGTTGCGCCGCAAGCCCCGTCCAGGACATGCCGATTACCCGGCGCGTGTGAAGTACCACAACATGCACGATGTCGCCGGCGGCGGGCATTTCTCCGGCCGCCTAACGGCCCCCTTATGCATCGCCGGCGGCATCGCCCTGCAGGCACTCGAGGCCCGCGGTATCAAGGTCATGGCGCACGTCGCGCAGATCGGCGGCATCTCCGACCTGCCCATGGACGACACTGTCTATCGCGAGGCCGACCGCAAGGCGATCCTTACGAACGACCTGCCCTGCATTGACGCCGCCGCTGCCGGTCGCATGCGCGAGGAAATTCTGGCCGCGCGCGATGAACTCGACAGCATCGGCGGCATCGTGGAGTGCGGCATCTATGGGCTTCCCGCGGGCATTGGTGACCCCATGTTCGACGGCATCGAGAACCGCATCGCGCAAATCGCGTTTGGCATTCCCGCCGTAAAGGGCGTGGAGTTTGGCATGGGCTTTGCCGTGGCCGCCATGCGCGGCAGCGAGAACAACGATCCGTATCGCATCGACGCCGAGACCGGCGAGATCGAGGTTGAGTCCAACAACGCCGGCGGCATCCTGGGCGGTATTTCGACCGGCGCGCCCGTCATGTGGCGCATGGCCGTAAAGCCGACGCCCTCAATTGGCCGCGAGCAGCAGACGGTGGACATGGACGCCATGGAAAATGCCGAGCTCTCGGTCCACGGCCGTCACGATCCCTGTATCGTCCCCCGAGCCGTCCCCGTAGCCGAAGCAGCAGCTGCCCTCGCGATTTGGGACGCCCTCCTAGAGGACGCCGCCCAGCGCTAAAAATCTCCGGGGGCCAGCTCCGGCCCCCACGCCCACCCAGTGATTTTTCTGGGACGGGGATTAAAAAATCATTAGGTACACAATGATTTTTTAATCCCCGTCCCAGAAAAATCACCGACACGTGAAAGGGGTCCCTATGGACCTTGCTGACATCCGCCAGGCCATCGATGGCATAGACACCACGCTCCTCAACAGCTTTGTCGAGCGCATGGACATTGCCACCGAGGTCGCCAAGTCAAAAATCGAGATGGGCAAGGCCGTCTTCGACCCCGCCCGCGAGCGCTCCAAGCTCAACAACCTCGCCAGCCGCGCGCCCGAGCGCTACGAGGCCCAAACCATCACCCTGTTCCGTCTCCTCATGAGCATGAGCAAGGCCGAGCAGCAGCGCTACATCAACGAACTCAAGGGCATCACTGTCTCGAAAAAGGCCCACGCCACGGCTGCAGCCTCCGACACGCCCTTCCCTCAAACTGCCACCGTCGCTTGCCAGGGCGTTGAGGGCGCTTACAGTCAAATCGCCGCGTGCAAGCTCTTCGACGTGCCCGATATCGCGTTTTTCGAGACCTTCGAGGGCGTCATGCGCGCTGTGCGCGACGGCTTCTGCGAGTTTGGCGTGCTGCCCATCGAGAACTCCACCGCCGGCTCGGTCAACGCCGTCTACGACCTGCTCGCCCAGTTCGATTTTCACATCGTGCGCTCGCTTCGCCTCAAGATCGACCACAACTTGCTCGTCAAGCCCGGCACCAAGCTCGCGGACATACGCGAGGTCTACAGCCACGGTCAGGCCATCGCGCAGTGCGCTAGCTTTATAGAGTCCCACGACCTGCACGCCACCAAGTACCCCAACACGGCCATGTCGGCCGAAATGGTCGCCAACTCCGGGCGCACCGATGTTGCCGCCATCGCATCGCGCAGCTGCGCAGCACTCTATGGCCTGGAGGTGCTGGAGTCCAACATTCAGGACTCGGACAACAACTACACGCGCTTTGTCGTCATCAGCCGCGAGCCGCGCGTCTACCCCGGCGCCAACCGCACCTCGCTCATGATTACCACGGCCAACGAGCCGGGCACACTCTATCGCGTACTCGAGCGCTTCTACGCGCTCAATATCAACCTCATCAAGCTCGAGAGCCGCCCCATCCCCGGCCGCGACTTTGAATTTATGTTCTACTTTGATCTGGACTGCCCCTTTGGCAGCAAGGCCCTCGACGACCTGCTCGATTCCATCGACGACGTGTGCGAAAGCTTCACCTACTTTGGCAGCTACACGGAGGTGCTCTAGATGACCGATACCGCCGCAACCCGCCCCTACGGCGTACTGGGCCGCGTGCTGGGCCACAGCTACACCCCGACCATCTACAAAGAGCTCGCTGGGCTCGAGTACGTGCGATTTGAGCGCGAGCCCGAGGACCTCGCGGCCTTTATGACCGGCAACGAGTGGGAAGGCACCAACGTGACCATCCCCTACAAACGCGCCGTCATGAACTACCTGGACGAGCTGAGCCCGCTCGCCGAGCGCATGGGCAACGTCAACACCATCACGCGCCTGCCCGACGGGCGCCTGCGCGGCGACAACACCGACTACTTTGGTTTTCAGTGCCTGGTCGAGGAGCTGGGGGTTGAGGTTACCGGCAAGAAGGTCCTCGTGCTTGGCGCTACCGGTGGTGCCGGCACCACGGCAAGCATGGTGCTCGGCGACCTTGGCGCCACCGTGGTGCCCGTGGGCCGCACGAGCGAGGTCAACTACGGCAACATCGCGCAGCAGTCCGACGCCGCCCTACTCGTCAACTGCACGCCCTCCGGCATGTTCCCCCATTGCCCCGACGCGCCTTGCACGCTCGAAGGGCTCGATGCGCTCGAAGGCGTTATCGACATTGTCTACAACCCCGCCCGCACGGGCCTGATGCTCGAGGCCGAGCGCCGCGGTATCCCTTGCATCGGCGGCCTGCTGATGCTCGTGGCCCAAGCGGCACAGGCCGTCGAGCGCTACACCGGCCAGGTCACCCTGCGCGAGCGCATCCTGGATGTAACGGAGCGCTTGTCACGCCGCGAACAGAACATCGCGCTGATCGGCATGCCGGGCTCGGGCAAGACCCGCGTGGGTGAGCAGATTGCCCTGCTCACGGGTCGCGAGCACATCGACCTGGACCGCGCCCTCGAGGAACGCCTCGGCATGCCCTGCGCCGACTTTATCGTCAAGCGCGGCGAGGCCGCCTTCCGCAAGCAGGAGACGGCGGAACTGTCCGACATCTCCAAGCGCAGCGGCCTGGTGCTCTCCACCGGCGGCGGCGTGGTCACACGCGACGAAAACTATCCGCTGCTGCACCAAAACAGCCAGATCGTGATGCTCAACCGCAAGCTCGACGAACTCGCCCACAAGGGCCGCCCCATCACCGCGCGCGACGGCATCGATAAGCTGGCCGAACAGCGTATGCCGCGCTACCGCGCCTGGGCCGACTACATCATCGACTCACGCGACTGCGCCGCCAACACCGCCCAAGCCCTCCTCGACACCCTCCCACCCGCTCTCTAACCAAAACCACCACAAAGGGGACAGGCACCTTTGTGGTGGTTTTCCAATCGCAAAGGAAGCAACCATGAAAGCACTCGTCATCAACGGACCCAACCTCAACATGCTCGGCATTCGCGAGCCGGGCATCTATGGCAGCGACAACTACGGCCGCCTGGTCCAGATCTGCCAGAAAGCGGGCGCCGCACAGGGCTTCGACGAGGTCGAGGTCTTCCAGTCTAACCACGAGGGCAGCATCGTCGACAAGATCCAGGAGGCCTACGGCAAGGTCGACGGCATCGTCATCAACCCGGCCGCCTACACGCATACGAGCGTGGCCATCCTGGACGCGCTCAAAGCCGTCGCCATCCCTGCCGTCGAGGTTCACATCAGTGCCGTCGAAACACGCGAAGACTTCCGCCAGGTGAGCTATGCACGCCTAGCCTGCTTCGCCACCATCACCGGCGAGGGCCTGCAGGGCTACGCACATGCACTGGAGCTGCTGAAAGAGCATCTGCTACACTAATCTTATGGGCAAATGAGTCAGATGCGTTTGTCCCTAAACTAAAGTAACTGTCCAATTGACATACAAAGGAGCATATCCATGTCCCAGTTCGATTACCTTGTCGTCGGTGCCGGCCTTTCGGGCGCCGTCTTTGCCAATGCCGCCAAGCGTGCCGGCAAGTCGGTCCTGGTCATCGATCGCCGCGACCACATCGCCGGCAACATCTACACCGAGGACGTCGAGGGCATCCAGGTCCACCGCTACGGCGCTCATATCTTCCACACCTCCATGAAGGACGTCTGGGACTACGTCAACCGCTTCGCCGAGTTCAACAACTACGTCAACTCGCCGGTCGCCAACTTCCACGGCAGCATGTACAACATGCCCTTCAACATGAACACCTTCGCCAAGATGTGGCCGGGCGTCGTCACGCCGGCAGACGCCAAGGCCAAGATCGCCGAGCAGGTGGCCGCCGAGAACATCGGCGAGCCGCAGAACCTGGAAGAACAGGCGCTGTCCCTCGTGGGCCGCGACATCTTCGAGACGCTTGTGAAGGGCTACACCGAGAAGCAGTGGGGCCGCGACTGCCGCGACCTGCCCGCGAGCATCATCAAGCGCCTCCCCTGCCGCTTCACGTACGACAACAACTACTTCAACGACCGCTACCAGGGCATCCCCATGGGCGGCTACACCAAGATGGTCGCCAACATGCTCGAGGGCGTCGAGGTGCGCTGCGGCGTGGAGTACAAGGAGCTGGTCGCCGCCGAGCCCGATATCGCCGCCAAGACGATCTACTGCGGCCCCATCGACGCGTTCTACGACTTCAAGCTGGGCACGCTCGAGTACCGCAGCCTGCGCTTCGAGACCGAGACGCTCGACGAGGCCGACCACCAAGGCGTGGCCGTGGTCAACTACACCGAGCGCGAGGTCCCCTACACGCGCATCATCGAGCACAAGCACTTCGAGTTCGGCACGCAGGAGAAGACCGTCATCACGCGCGAGTACCCGGCGGACTGGAAGCCCGGCGACGAGCCCTACTACCCCATCAACGACGCCAAGAACGAGGCCCTCTACAAGCAGTACGAGGAGCTGGCGGCGCAGGAAGGCGACGTGATCTTTGCCGGACGCCTGGGCGGCTACAAGTACTACGACATGGACAAGGCCATCGCCGCGGCCTTCGAGCTTGTCCGCAACGAGCTGGGTGTGGAGCCGACTGAGGCGTAGAGACAAAGGCGCATTAGCTAGCCACCATAAGCAAACAGATTGCCCGGCGCAGCGCGAATGCTGCACCGGGCTGGCTTTGGGCATCCCCATCATTATGGAACTCTTAGCCACCGGACTAGTTCCGCTCTTCCACACCGCCATGCTTTCAGCAGCGTTTATGTTCCTGTGCGGACTCTCGCTCACTACGGGCTTTATCCTGGACTCCGTAGCCAAAGTGGACAGCAAGCAGTGGGAACTGAGGGTAAATGCGGAGAGCACCGATTAATACCCTTGCATGAAATCACAAAGTTATAGTTTTGAATTAAAAAATAGGAGTAATGCTGATTTTGATATCAGTTCAACTGAGTCCATTCATACAGAACCTGGTTCCGTAGGTAAGACGCAGGCGGCCTTTCAATCATTTCATTAGCTTGATTTTCTATTCTGGTCAACCGAATGCGACCTTCATTTGAAATACCATAATAGTCAAAATATGCCGTAGCTGTTTTATATAGATCTACGTTCTTTTTCTGCATATCAATTAGTTCAAGAAGACATTCTTCCGCATCATCTCTCATATCCATGCAATATAAGGAACCAATCTTTAATAGCTGTAACTCAGAAGTTACACTTCGCAAGCGTAAAGAATCAGCAGTATCCACAACACTGGCATATTCGCCCTCGTCACATAATCTGAGCAAATAATTCTCAGTCACTTCGGGGTCTTTTTCAAAACACGAAGGACCTCTATCTCCCACTTCAATCAAATAGCTTCTATAACATGTAATGATCGTAAGGCCGAAGATTATCGAAAGACATAAGAGGAGGCAGCCTTTATTAGCCCAGTTAGTAAATCCGAAGGATAATTCTTTTATAGAATATTTTTCATTTCCGCGAGACAAAAACAGAACTAACAGTAAATCAATGAAACCGAATTGGATGTCAATATCAACCATAAAATGAAGCAGCATTAAAACAATGCCAGCAACCACGAATGAGCTATGGGGAATATTGCTACGCTCCTTAAATATGCAGATTATACGCGTGATACAGAACCATAAAAATGCAGTAAGCGCGAAAATGCCGCCGTCAAGCAGAATTTGAAGATAGCCACAATGGATGACATTGGCAGAGTATTGCGCACTTTGAACGAATCGATACGATTGTCGCCAAGCACCAGGGCCGATTCCGATAAAAGGGCTAGACCCAGCCAATCTAAGTCCATCGTATATTTGAATAATTCGCTCAATAAATGTCTGCACCGACTCCACAATACGTCCCGACATCATGTCATAAATACACAATATGAGGACAAGCCCGAACACGGCGAGCAAAAATGAGGCCATAGACCGCTTTTCCAATATCAAATAAATCATAAGGCCAAAAACGAACAATATGGCAACGGCGACCGAACGCGTCAGGACAAGCGCAATAAATGGCACTAGACAATCAATTTTTGTAAACAAAGGACTATCGAGCAGCAATAAAAATGAAAGCGCAAACCAAACGGCAGCGGTATTAGCGTATTGAAAAAACGCCTGAAGACGACCAGCGCTAACATAACCAAAAAAAGAAGGGAAAACAAAAAAAAGTAAAATAGCAGCTGCAGAAGAAATGAAACAGATGTAGCGTAATCCCCCAATCAGGTAATTGAAATCAAAATCATCAACCGAAGTAAAAACAAATGACGAAGACAGGAACATGCAATAAGGGGCAAGATGAGCAAGCGAGTAAGAGCCATAACCGCATGCAAAAGAAGATATAAGCCCAAGAAATACCACGGCAGCCATGCTTATATTTCTTTGGAAATTTAGAATTTCGAATTTTGAGCGATCAATAACGATAATAAACAACAGAAAAAAAGAAGCAATAAAAGAAATGCTAGAATTATAGCCCCCCTGGAGTAAAAGAATAGCCCCGAGTAAACACAATAGCGTCCATTGAGTTCTTTTATTCAATTCAATTACCTCGTCGTATATAAATAAAAAACGGAGACCCCTGATGGAGTCTCCGTTCAACCCAATCAGCAAGGTTTACACGAGACCATTTGCATCCATACGATGCAAGAAGGCGGCCATATCCTGCCTAACAACATCCGACATTCCGCGGAAGGTTCGAGAACCGTTGGCCTCAGCCCAACCCTCTGATACGCCATTCTCCGAAAGCCAAAGGACTTCCTCATAGTGAGGAGTGGACTCGTTAACGTCGGAAAACGGGTTCGAACTCGAAGAGACACCGCCCTTGTTCAAATAATCCGAAAGACGCTTAAGGAAAGCCGCCATGTCCTGACGCTTAACGCTATCCATGCCCCTAAATTCATAACCAGAGGACACCTTCCATCCGGTAGAGATCCCGGTCTGCGCTAACCAGCAAATCTCCTTATAGTGGGGCGTGGAAGAAGTCACATCGATAAATGGTGAAGTTGCAGGTGCAACAAATTCGGGAGATCCGGCTAGACGATAGAGAAAAGCCGCCATATCCTGACGCTTAACGCTATCCATTCCGCGGAAAGTACGCGAACCGTTCTGTTCAAGCCACCCTTCAGATATTCCACTGTTAGCAAGCCAATGAATATCCTCTGAATGAGGAGTTGAACTATCAACATCAGCAAACTTGATATTTCCCTCAGAACCCTGTTCGGTCTTTTCTGAAGTATCGAAGAACCACCAAAGCCCATCTTTCTTTACAAGCACGAGATTTTCATTTTCAAAATCAAGGTCTTCGTAAGCATCATATTCAAACGGAACAATGACGGTACCATCGGTCTTGATTAGACCCCATTTACCATTATTATCCTTAGCCCACCAAGCGGCGCAAGAAGAATGGTATAAGGCGCCTGGAGAAATATAATGCCTTGATGGATCAACGGTCTGCAAGCAAATGGAAACGGCATGGTTTCCAATCATAAAGCGATCGAGCCCATTAGACGATAACAAGTAAACTGGTGAAGAGGGGGACATTTCGCCAGCAACCAACTTGCCGCCACACAATTGCATACCAGCATAAGAATCAAGTGTACCGACAGTCTTTTTATGGGTTAAATCGATAAATGTCGTTGGCTTCGCGCTGCTTGATTTACTTAGTTTATTAATCGAAATGAAACCATCATGGTAAGTAGGATAAACTCCATATGTAATCACATCTTCACAATCGTTCTTACTGCAACGATCTTCATACAGAATGTCGCCATCTGAATTCAGCAATCTGACAACCCAATCTCCAGACTGAGCATCATTTGAAGTAATGGCAATCGCGGGGACGGAGTCGTAGCCACTAGGAGATGAACAATCGTATGCATTGCCAAAATAAGCATATGAATTAGCACTAAAAACAGGAACAAGTTGATCTTTTATCACTCTACCGTCCACGTCAAACAACGTACTCTTGGACGTCTTAGTATCAAAGAAAACATAGCGTTGCGACCCGTCAAAAGAGTCAAAGCCCTCTGTGTTCGAATAAAGTGAATCAAAATTATTGCTGAATAAAGATTCGACCCATTCTGCACGATCACCATTGCAGGAGTAAACCTCCAGCTTCGATCCTGATTGATCATTTTTTGAAACAAAAACGAACTCACCAACGATTTTGAAAGAGCCGCAATCATATAGATGTTTTACAGCTCCCTTGTATTCAATTTCTACACACTGCTCGTGACCGCCAGAAGAATATCCCTGAGGGATATAATTAACGGAAAATGCGATTCCATTTCGGTCGAAACCAGTTTGATAATAATTGTTCGATGCGGGAGATGAACCAGCTACAAACTCACCCAAAACTCCGTCATTAATCTCAAAATGGCCTTGTTTCCAAGTCACTTTTTCAGGACCCTCTTTGTCAACGGAGTAATAAACGTCAAGACAAGAGTTGTCTGAATTAAAAAGAAAATAACATTGATTACATAAAGTGGGTATTACCGAAGAACTCAGCTTGGTACCAGAATCAGTGTTATATAAGCTAATTATAGTAGATTGATTTTGAACCGTCGCTTTAGCAAATAACATTGCATCCTGTGAAAATTCACCATTCACATCACTAGCTTCAGCAGAGGCAACAATCTTCTTTTTATTAATGTCATAATATCCACAGTTCTGGGATTTTTGCTCGTCGTTTCCATAAGACAACGGAACGAGGCCTTTGTCGAAGTGATAGCCGGCACCGTAGACGCTATTTGAAATATAAGTATCAACACCAGATACAGTATCCAAGAGAAGATTTCCAAGTGAGTCGACCAAATCGATATGATCGCCCTTACGCATGATAGCAGCGCCGTTCGACACACCATAGACATCGTCATACACAAGACCCTTTGAATTGGTAATGCCCTTGGCGGTATATGCTTCAGATGCTGCGGGTGCCAAGAAAAGTGCGATGAGGCCAACGAGAAGGCCATATACGCCCATTCTCAAACGAATTTTCATAGGAACTCCTTTTCACTTTCCCCCACCAATAAAACAAATCTAGAGTAACAAATATATTAGGAATATGAACTCCCGATTAGGCAATTTTCGGCAAGCGTGTCAAGCAACCGAAATAAGCTACAGCAAACCGCGCAAATTATAGAAGCTCGCGAAGGCTCATTCGATGCATAAATGCAGCCATATCTTGCCTCTTCACGGAATCCATGCCACGAAATGTGCGAGTTCCGTCAGCCTCAATCCATCCCTGAGTAATTTCATATTGAGATAACCACAGCACTTCATGACGATGCGGGGTGTCAGCCACAACATCAATGAATGGGTTTACGCCCTCTCCGTAATACGGATGCCCGAGATAGACGGACAAGCGCTTCAAAAACGCAGCCATATCCTGTCTTTTTACTGAATCCATTCCGCGAAAAGTTCTTGAGCCATCCGCCTCCGTCCACCCGCTAGAAATGCCCGAACTTGCCAACCAAGTGATTTCCTTATAATGCGGGGTTGACTTGTCTACGTCCGAGAAAATGCAACTTGCATTATTTGAAGTTGCCGAAAAAACAGGGCTACCGGCAAGACGATACAAAAAAGCAGCCATATCTTGACGTTTCACACTATCCATGCCTCGAAACGAATAAGTCCCATTTCCTTCGTCCCAACCAGTCGAAATACCTGTTTGATAGAGCCATAAAATATCTTCAGCATGTGGAGTAGAAGGATTTACATCTGAAAAATGATAAGACGGGGTTGACGGGACATCAGGATTTTCAGAAGCATCGTGCACGCAATTCGAGCAAGGCGTTCTACCTTCGCTCCGTGCTTCGCCAAGAGACATTGATATGGGGTTTTTCATACCAGAACAGTCGATTACATAATGATATTTCGTACCAGTTCTTGAACAATATACCGTTCGGTTTAAATCAACAGCAAACGCTGTTTTTGGCGCCAGTGCTAAGGACGTTGCTATAGCAATGGTAATAATTAGCACGAAAATTGACGGTAATAATAAAACCCGACAATACTCTCGTTCTGCATTGAAATCAATTTCATACATAGGGAACCTCCTTAAACAAATAATTTAACAATCTAAAATTCGTTTATAGAAATCAGAAACACTACTTCGAATTCGATCTCTATATCTATCGCGACTGTCAAGATCTTCAAAACCAAAACCGGGAACCTCGGGGATGCTCTCGAGAGAAATTTGATTCCATCGGGAGCCCATCCTTAAAACAGCGTTTTGCTTAATTGGGTAGTATTCTTTGTCAACATTAATAAACGCACCCGAACAGCCAAAAGAAGAAGCAACGAGATGCGGATGATACCGAGATGAAATCCACTTCTGATCACACCGCACCGGCAGACCTTCCGAAAGCAACTCAAGGGTAGGGTAAAAACGAAGGCTGTATCCTCGATCAATCAAATAGTCATATATGTATCTGTCTATAATGGGATTACACTCGACTACTCCGACAAGGTCGATACCAGGTTTAACCCCCCATGCTTTAAGCGTACGATCAACCGCATCAAATACCAAACTCGAATCACAACAAAATTCATGCTGGACACAAACCATATATTCTGGCAACAATTCAATTGCGTCGGTTTGAATGCAATCATCCAAGCCGTTGACAAAGCAGTCATCTACATCCAAGTGTAGATTCCTGACCCCATTAAGGGCTTCATAAGTATCCGCATCACGAACCCCAACATAATCGAAGCGTTCAAAAACAGCATTAATATATGCTAGATCGTCTTTCGAAAGTGGCATCAGCCCCAAACCTGTCGCAATAGCTGGAATTCCATGATCTGTAGCCCAGCGGCCAAGTTCCAAACGCGCCAAGTTAGGCTTCCAGGTCCCATTTAAATACCCTCCACCCAAGAAATGAACGCCGGCAAGAGCGTCCTCAAGCAATTTGACCCCACTGGCGTAGTGTGGATTTCCTCCTTGCCAGTCCAGCGCTTGCCTAACAGCAGACGATATCTCGGAAACTGATTCGAGAGTATGATCGCCTTTAACAAATTCATTTTCAAAAGTAAGACGCGCGATAGTGTCGACACAGACTAAATTCTTATGTATACCGTACAAAATAGCTGCAGCGGACCCTGGCCTATTACAGTCAAGAATGACCGGAAGATCAGGATCGATACTCGAAATATACCGAAGCCATTCTCGGGCAATAAGTTCATCTCCGTAATTCGGCCATCCAGGCTCGCAAATTAAATATAAAGCCTTGCGTCGGGGTTGAGGATGGCGACTGTGGTCAAAAGAAATAAGTTTTTGGCCAATCGAACCTAATATACCCATCGAACCTCCGCTTCTATTTTAATAGATGTACAGTATTTTAAATCAGATTACGGATCAGAAACGTCAATGATCCTTATACAAAAATAAGGCTGAGCAATGCCCAGCCTTACCAAATTTCGAACTACCTAACACTTCAGCAAATGGGTACTAAACCAGCGAGGCGCTGCTCATCCTGTGAAGAAAAGCAGCCATATCCTGCCTAACAACATCCGACATTCCGCGGAAGGTTCGAGAACCGTTGGCCTCAGCCCAGCCCTCTGATACGCCATTTTCCGAAAGCCAAAGGACTTCCTCATAGTGAGGAGTGGATTCGTTAACGTCGGAAAACGGGTTCGAGCTCGAAGCGACACCGCCCTTGTTCAAATAATCCGAAAGACGCTTAAGGAAAGCCGCCATGTCCTGACGCTTAACGCTATCCATGCCCCTAAATTCATAACCAGAGGATACCTTCCATCCAGTAGAGATTCCGGTCTGCGCTAACCAGCAAATCTCCTTATAGTGGGGGGTATTCTCATTGACATCAACAAAGGGCGATTGAGAAGGAGCCTCAAAAGAAGGCGAACCCGCCAATCGATATAAGAAAGCAGCCATATCTTGACGATAAACCGGGGTCATGCCCTGAAAACTACCATCATTATAACCGCGCGTTATGCCCTGTCTGGCAAGCCATTTAATGTCTTCCGAGTGAGGGGTGGTTGAATCCACATCAGTGAACACATCTCTCTGCCAAACACCCTGCTCGTTAAAATAATACATTCCGCTCGGCATGTAGTCTAAACCAACGTTGATGTCATAAGGCACATAATGCCAGCCATCAACGAAAGCCGCGCCACCCTCTGGTGCACAAACGCCGTTATTTAAGCCGGGCCCGAAATACCGCCACTCTGCATCAAGCGGCGCATGCTCGTTTGACACATAGTTATATGAATGCCCACTCTGTGAATGCCCACTCTGCCAAATCCATGTATCAATTACTTTCCAGCCAGGAAGATAATTTCCCTTACCGAGCCACTCCGACGGCGCAAACCAATAATACTTACCATCGATCTTTTTGAGACCAACTTCATAATCGAAATGATCATTATGCTTAACGGAATAAAGACGATTCATTGGAAAATAGAAATTACCATCAGGAAACTGGTCCGGACTAACCTGTTCTCCATGTGAAAAAGCCCAACCCTCATATGAAAGTGGAGATAAAGGTTTTCCGCTATCTGGACAATATCGACCGTTAAACGGATCGTAGACGTCTTGATCTGAACACGCAGCAACAGAATCAGATTCAGGCGTGATGCCCGTATCAACAAAAGAGACCCCAACGCCACCGACACTCCCTGAAGCGGTCATAGCGAAAGACAGAGTCGGGCCAGCAAATACCAAAAGAAGACCAGTGGGAACAACAAGATTTTTAATCAATGATTGCCTGAATAACATACGCACCCTTTCTCAAGCAATTTACTTTATGATTATTATATGTTATTAACTTGTATTTTTTGTTGCGCAACAGGTACCGTCATGATTATTTCGCAAATTGATTTAACTGTCCTCGGCCCCGTCCTCTTCTAGCCCTACACTTCTCCCTTCAGCTCGCCCATCTCCTCCAGCTTGGACATGTCCAGGTGCCTCCTCTACCCCCACTCGTGCTCCACTATGTGCTTCAACCTTGCCGTCACCAGCATAAGGGCCGAGTTACCGTCCTGGAAGGTCCCGACAACTCTCGTCCTCCTCCTGATCTCGCGGGGGGGCACCGGCACCCCTAGAGGAACCCGGAGACGTCCTCGATCCTCCTGGTAGAGACGCCCGCGAGGTACATCTCGACGATGGCCTCCTCGTTGAGCAGCGCGTCGAGCGTCTCCTCGACGGTCTTCTCCACCAGATCCTTAAGTCCTTGCGAAGCGACTCCTCGTCGACTGATACGATGTTCGCAGACGCGGTCCGTGCCAGCGCAGAGTGTGAAGGCACATATTGCCCCTTACACCTCGCATCTATTCACGTAACACGCACCAGAGGAGCGATGGATAATAGCTCTGAGCACGCTCGGGCTTCACTTAATCTCATCCGATGTTCCCCGCTAGACTCCAGTTTCGGCTTTACGACAGTACTCAGCCGAAGCTGGATGTCATCTACTCCATCCGCGTTAGCGCGGCTGCCATGGAGGGCGCGACGAGGAAAATGCACAGGCTGATGCCCGGTGAGTACCCCAGCGCGGCGCAGTGAGGCAACCAATTTAATGCAAAAGGCCGGGCAAGCGACCCGGCCTACTCTTCTCTGGTGCTCCATGGCGGATTCGAACCGTCGACCTTGGGATTAGAAGTCCCCTGCTCTATCCAACTGAGCTAATGGAGCCTGAATGTATACTAACAAAAGTACTATATGGCGATAAATATAAAAAGCGAATCAACCATGAAAAATAGTACGAATCAAACGGAGTTATTATCCCGTTACGCCACCGAACGAAATTGAATCATGAAAAATCCTCAGCAAATGAGCAGCTTCTTCGCGCGACAAACGAGCAGAATTCACTCCATAATCAATAAGCTCACCGAAACCAAAATGCCGTTGCAATAAACTCAGCCATTCTATGGCATCAGAGCTCGACATGAGCTCATCGCCATAAAAGGAATCCCGTTTAGCATCGAACTCAGGCAAATAGCCTTCATTCTTAAGCCAATAAATCGCAAATGATCCAGGCGAAGAAATGTCAACGTCCAAGAAGGGATTTACAAACTGATTTTTATCCCCGTCTCTTACATTGGGATCCAGTTCTTTGACAAGTCTAAAGACAAAAGTAGCAAAATCCTGCCGTTTAATCTTTTCCTTTCCCCTAAATTCTCGATGAGTATTATCTATAGCCCATCCCCTTGTAATTCTCTTTTCTACCATCCAATTAATATCCTGAGCGTATTTCGAATTCCGATCAACATCAATAAAATCAAAGCTGAATTGATCATGATAAGCGGAACATACAGTACGAACAGGGCCATCCATACGCAACTCGCCTTTTTCAATCCATATCGCACGCTGACAAATGCGTTCAACTTGCTCCATAGAGTGAGACACGAATAGAACCGTCACGTCACCACTCTCAATGAAATGCTGAATTCGACGCTCGCACTTCTCTTGAAAAAAGACATCTCCGACCGAGAGTGTTTCATCGACAATCAAAATGTCAGGTTCAGTTATAGTGGCAATCGCAAACGCGATGCGTGCAATCATGCCCGACGAGAAATTCTTCAGAGGCATGTCGACGAAATTATCGAGTTCAGCAAAATCAATAATTCCATCAAAGTGTGCATCGATAAACTCCTTGGTGTACCCAAGCAGCGCACCGTTCAGATATATGTTCTCACGAGCAGTAAGCTCAGGATCAAAGCCAGCACCAAGCTCAATCAGAGGCGCGATATTACCGTGGACCTTAACCTCGCCCTCACTGGGCTCCAAAACGCCAGCGATAATCTTGAGCATCGTAGACTTGCCGGAACCGTTGGTACCAACAAGGCCAACGACCTCACCGCGATGCACATCAAACGAAATGTGCTTAAGCGCACGAAACTCCTCAAAGAACAGCTCATGCTTTGCGAGCTTAATAAAGTACTCCTTGAGGTTTGTAAGCGACTCAGACGCCATATTAAAAATCATGGTAACGTCTTTAACCTCAACAGCAAGGGGCTGCTTGCTGTAATCAATAGCAGATTCAGTCATAAACAGCACTCCTTAGATGTAGAGAATAAACTTGTGCTCAGTCTTATGAAACACGGTGCAGCCAATAGCAAGAGCAAGAACAGCCCAAACAACACACAGCCCAAAGGTAAACGCAGAAGGCACGGTATTAAACAGGAAGATATCACGCATAAACTGGAGGTAGTTGTACATGGGGTTCACAACCACAAGGACCTGGATCCAATGTGCCATTTGGCTGATAAAGTCTGTCGTCCAGAAAATCGGCGTCAAATACATCCAAGCAGTAATAACAACGCTCCACAGATGCATAACGTCACGGAAGAAGACTGCCAATGCTGACAGCATCATTCCCAAACCCATACAGAAGCACATGAGCAACAGCAGGCAAACCGGCAGAAGAATTAAATGCCAAGTAGGAGCCACTCGGAAAAAGAGCATAACAAGGGCGACGGCAACCAAAGAGAAGGAAAAGTTGACGAGCGAGAACAACACCTTCTGCACCGGGAACACCCAACGATGCACTTTGACCTTCTTCAGCAACGAGGACGCCCAAATGATAGACATCAGCGCCTGGTTCGTCGATTCGGACATGACGGAGAACGTTACGTTACCGACAATCAGGTAAAGCGGATACAACTCGGGGGTAACAGAGCCATTACGGCCTTGCGCGAAGATTGTCGAAAACACGATCGACATAACAATCATCATCAGCAGCGGGTTAAGCACGGACCATGCCACACCCAGAACACTGCGACGATATTTAATCTTAAAATCTTTGGTGACAAGCTGCTTAAGAATGAACTTGTCCTTTTCAAAATCATTTTTAGCGTGAGAGGCCGGTTTAGCCACCGCTTTCTGACTCTCTACGTTGTCAGCCACGGACCATCTCCTTGTCTCGTAAAACATAACAGTGGAAAGTATAGCCCTACCACGTAGACGATAACTCACCGCAACAAATCTGGAGAACTAACCCATATCTAATCAAAGGGGCAGGCGATAGGTATACTTTCGACCAGATGAGTCATTAAAGGAGGTCCTACATGGACTATTCGAGTACCGCCGTCATAATCCCCTGTTACAACGAAGCGTTGACGATTGGCAAAGTTGTCGACGATTTCCATCGAGAGCTGCCCGGCGCAACTGTCTATGTTTATGACAACAACTCGTCCGATGACACTTCACAAGTCGCCAAGCAGCACGGGGC
Organism: Collinsella aerofaciens; assembly: GCF_039062365.1. Lineage (GTDB taxonomy): Bacteria > Actinomycetota > Coriobacteriia > Coriobacteriales > Coriobacteriaceae > Collinsella. Next base: position 44,106 of record NZ_JBCJBI010000003.1, on the reverse strand, counting down.
TACGGTGCGCCACGAGCCTAGGCAGGGCAAAGGCAACGTGTGCCGCCAAATGTTCCGTGATGTCGACGCCGAATGCTATCTTATGGTTGATGGAGACGACACTTACCCCGCCGAGGCGGCAAAGGCGCTTTGCGAGCCCATCCTTAACGGCGAAGCCGATATGACCGTTGGCGATCGCCTGTCAAACGGCACCTATGCCGAAGAGAACAAGAGGGCCTTCCACGGCTTTGGCAACAATCTTGTTCGCGCCATGATCAAGTGGATTTACGGCTACAGCTTCGACGATGTGATGACCGGCTACCGAGCCATGAGCAAACCCTTCGTCAAGACCTTCCCCGTTTTGAGCGAGGGCTTCCAGATTGAGACCGAGCTCTCCATCCACGCTGTCGATCACCGCTGGCGCATTAAAGACGTGCCGGTGGAGTATCGCGATAGGCCCGCAGGCTCCGAGTCCAAACTCAACACTGTAAGTGATGGCATTAAAGTTATCGCAATGATCGGAACGCTCTTTAAAGACTACCGTCCGCTCAAGTTCTTTACACTTATAGCGCTCATCTTCGCCATCATAGGCCTTGCCCTCGGAATTCCAATTGTTATGGAGTACTTCCAAACCGGCTTAGTCCCACGTTTCCCCACGGCCATACTTGCGGCCTCATTCATGTTCCTGTGTGGGTTGAGCCTAGCAACGGGGCTAATCCTCGACTCAGTAGCAAAAGTCGAAAGAAAACAATGGGAGTTACAAGCCTATAAAACCTATTCAAAATAAGAAGAGGTCCGGACTTAATCCGGACCTCTTCTTATTTCAGACCTAAATACTGTTCCCAGAACTCTCGCGAAGTCATGTACGGCATGGCATCTTTCCATGCCCCCCTGGCGCTCTTGCCCTCTTTACGATATCGCGCCATCAGCTCGTGCTCTCGGCGGCGAATACTCTTGAACCGCGCTCGATCCATCGTGCGGACCGACCCCTTCTCGCGGGTCGGATCAAGAAATACCAGCGTCTTGCAACGCGTTGAATTGCCTTCAAGCGTACAGCTGCCATTCTTAACTGCATAGCCGGGCTTTCCGCGCAACAGCGCATCGGGAAGATAGTGCTTGTCGTAAGGAATAGATCTCCAATACTTCATAAATTTCGAAGGATGGAATTCCAGATTAACATTAGCGAGCACTTGCTCCGTAACCCCAGCCTTGCGAAGAAGCTCTGGATCCATTTCGGAAACAGGAATCAGCTTTTCGTTTAACCTACCCTTACAGATCATCGTCGCGGCGCCATCAAGCTTCTGGAGATACTCAGGGCCGCGCAGATAGTCCTCAAAGCCATCAAGGATAAACTCAGCAGCCTGATAATCCATATCGCGCAAGTTCTGACGTACCCCTCGCTGAATACGAAGGACAAACATCTTCTCATCAGCACAATCATCGAGTGAAATCATGGCAAAGAAGTTGCGGAAGTACTGGTAGCAGTCAACCGAAGCGCGGAAACGTCCCTCAAAGCTTGCATGCCACACGCAAATGCAATTCATGGTCATGTAGACAGGCTTATTGCGCATGCCAAACTCAACGTCGTCGCAGCGGATAAAGAAAGGCATGGGAAGGCCGTTCTTTTCGATAGCCTTCACCGGAATGCAGCTATACCACCAAGCCCCATAGGCCTGATCAACTTCAACGTTCGTGCGTTCATTTTCGAGGATGTCGGACAGCTTGCCAACATTCAAGTCCTCTTTTACGCGACGATAGGCACCAGTGGTCGCCACATACGAGACATCCTCGAACTGACGAGTAGGGTCCTCCATTGAGAGCATGGCGCCGTTAATAAAGGCATCCTTATACTTGCCTTTAGCAAGAGAGAGGAGATTGAACGTGCGGATCAAACTCTCGGGCATAATAGAGACATCGTCATCCATCAAAATGATGTGAGTGTACTGATCAGGAGTTTCAGTAGCCGCCATCATTCCACGTGCGAATCCTCCCGAACCGCCCGTGTTGGGGTTCGGGAGCACGGTGACCAGATCATCGGAAAGCGATGCAGAATCGAGCGTCTGCCCATTGTCGACGACAAACATGTGGAAGTGGTCGCGAATCGGACCGTCCTCTTTAGAGATGCCCTCTTTAACAAGATCGATGTTGGGAATGATATATCTCTCATTTTTAAACGTTGTCGTAGACAAAGCGAGGTCAACACGATTTACCTCGTCCCCATCCACAGTTGCGGTATAACAGCCCTTAACCAAAGTCGCGGTAGTCGATTCCTCGGAGGATATAGAGAACCCAATAAGGTCAAAATTCTCCAGACAGACACTAATGGCCAACGAGCCCAATCCAGTCTCAAGAGAAAAAGGAACCTGTTTAATTTGCACTGGATCGAGTGACCCATGTTCTACGCCATAAATGTGCACAAGCCCCGATCCATCAAGAACCAAATTCAGACAGACCTCATCGAGCTGCGCGTATTGACTCCATTTCAAAGCGGAAAATCCGTTGACATACGTCATAAAGTCAACGGTTCCGTTAATCTGCAAGCGATTCCCGGGAAGGGAACGCACAATACTGCCACGTTCAATCCGATAATAGAGCTCCGAGTGGGAAATCGCATGGTCATCAACGCAGCACACTATGTTGGCTAACTTATAATTAAGTTTCAAAATAAACTCCCATACTTACCTTCGAGAAGATACAAGCAATAACATTATCGCCTAAATTGACTGTAAGTCGCGCACCTCTGCAGGCATCTACAGCACCTTATGAATAATGTGAAACATCGTGTATATCTATATAATGAATCAAGATTCTTTACAAGAAATGGAGATTTAAATGCCCCTGATGAAGTTCGCAAATGTACTCTTGGAGCACAGCGCACGCGCGGTCAATTATCCCTCTTTGTATTGTCGTTCAACTGAACCCGTTGTCTTTCTTCCCGATAGTGATGCCTGGGAACTCAACGGCGAAGGCGAATTTGACTTCAGCACTTATTTCAACGCGCTTTCGATTAATAAACTTAATACTTATACAAACGCACAAAAGTATTATCTTCACCTCGAACTAAAGGGTGCTTCGTGCGAGGTGGTGCAAACAACCTCTGATAGATTTTCATCATGTCCAATTGTTCTTGATGCCACGAAAAGATGCATAGAGCAATCCGACTCCTTTGTTGTTCTAGATACCGAACTGGTAACGAGCGATGACACAATTCTGGTCGGTTTTATCATTCGTACTACAGGACCCGTACAAATTCGAAACAGCTACTACTCAGTCTTGACGGATCAGCCCCTAAAAGACGTTGAGCTTGTTTTGGCTACTACAACCTTCAAAAAAGAACAGTACATTAAGTCCAATATCGAGCTCGTCAAAACGGCAATCCTTGATAGCGCCGACCCAATCGCCGACCACTTTAATATGCACGTAATAGATAATGGCAGAACGCTCGATTCATCAGCTCTGAAAAACGGTCATGTCCATATTCATCCTAACCAGAACGTTGGCGGCGCAGGCGGCTTCACTTACGGGATGATTCTTGCCAAAGAGCAGAAACCGAAAGCAACGCACATTCTGCTTATGGACGACGACGTAGCTGTATCTCCAGAGAGCATCAAAAGAACTTATAACCTGCTAAGGATAGTAAACAAAGACTATAACGAAGCGATGATTAGCGGCGCAATGCTAAATTACGGCATTGCTGATCAACAGTGGGAAGACACTGGCTATATGACCCCTCTCGGCTCTTTCTCCCCCGCTAAACCGCCCTTATACCTATCCCGTTTTGAAGACATTGTTTATAACGAGACGTTTAGAATCCCTAAAAACATTCGTGACACCAACGCCCGCTACGCGGCATGGTGGTATTGCTGTATACCGATGAGCAGTATAGAAGAAAACGGATTGCCTCTTCCCTATTTTGTTAGGTGCGATGATGCGGAATACGGCGTTCGATGCAATAAACCTTTTATGACGATGAACAGCATCTGCATCTGGCACGAAAGTTTTCATGTTAGATACAACGCGGCGGTCGAGCGCTACCAAACAACGAGGAACACGCTTGTTGCCAAATTCACCACTGGATTCGGAGCAAACTCTGATTTCATGTACGAATTAAAAAATAACGTTCGACTCGAGCTCAAAAAGTATGGTTATAAAAATGCCAGCTTAGTTCTTGATGCATTCGAGGACTTCATGAAAGGACCCGATTTCTATAGCGAAATCGGAATTGCCGAGAAAACGTTCATGGAGGCAAATAAGAAGAAGGAAGCAATGGTTCCATTCAGCGAGCTAGAGAGACAAGCTCGCAAGATAGGAATTGAAGGCTTTTCCATTGATAATATTGATAGACAATTAATTGCTGGAGACAAGCCGAGATCGATTTCACAAAGACTGGTCGATTTTATTACCGACAATAAGCAAAGATTTCTAACAGGAAATGGTTCTGGATTTGCAGTCATCCCCGTACACGGTTGGGAATATCCCGCCGGAGCAATCCGAGGGAAAAGGTACATTATTGTTATAGACTGGTACAACCGAATGGGCTGTATTAGGACAAAAGATACCGAGGAGTACGCCAAGCTCCTAAAGCGTTACAAAGCCGATGTTAAACAATATAAGAGATGTGAGAAAGAACTCTCTGAAGCCTATTCACGGAGTAGGTCGATTGTTACATCAGACGAATTTTGGAAAAGATACCTAGGAATCTAGATTTGTCATCTATGCTATTCCTTTAGCTGATTGGACTTTCGTGGCTATCGCTATTGCTTTAATTACAATTACTTTTTCCATATTCGCACCTGGTTGTTTATTAACCAAATGCCTCGGATACGACAATGCAAAATCGATAGCGATAGCACCTCCTGTTAGTTGCTGCATTCTCCTAACTTTAGGAATAGTTCTTCATATTCTTAATATTAATGCAGGCGTAATATCGATGCTCCTGATTCCAACGGCCGTTCTGCTTATAATCTATTCACTCATAAAACATAGATACGGTTCCTCTAACAACAAAGCGGATCAACTTTTCATCCTGAGTTTTTACGTGTTTATTGGTATTCTATTAGTACTATTAGTTCTATTTATGCACCAACATGGCTTTGACGCATTTCAACCAGACAATGACAATGCGACTCATTTAGCCATAATTAAGAACATGGCATCGAGTAAAATCTTGTCAGTTTTATCCACAAGCGCTTATTTTGACACTTCGGTCAGCCCGGATATTAACACTGCAGGCACCTTTTACCCTTCTGTATTTCATTTACTCGCAGCACTTTCGATTTTCACCTCAGGCGTAGCTGTCCAGGCGGCTGAAAATATAACAGCCGCAGTAATCATCGCAATGGTATATACGTCGGGTTGTTATGCGCTGTTCAGAGCAATTGAACCCAACAATAGAAACTTAACAATCGCTGGCGCCGTGGGCTGTCTTTTAATCGTGGGATTTCCATGGAGGTTCATTGTATGGGGTCCATTATATCCCAATTTATTATCCCTTTCACTAATTCCCGCAGCGCTCTCAGTGGAAATTGAAATCTGCTATGCAATTAAAGATAAAAAACTGGATTTATCTCAAGTTCTTTTGTTTTTACTGACGATAATTGCGATATGCGGATCACACCCAAATGGACTCTTTACACTTGGTGTACTTAGTATTGGATTATTGTCTGATACCCTTTTTAATAAAGTAAGAGCTACTACTAAAAAGGGGAAGTTCATTCCAGTATTTGCCACGCTTGGCTTCCTTGTCTGCGTCATAGCCATATGGACCATCTGTTTTCTGCTTCCAGCATTTCAAGGCGTTGTAAACTACAAATGGCCAGCAAATCAGACCTTACACAAGGCGGTCATTTCCCTTTTATTTTTTGGGTTTACCCGAGATTCTAGAGATCCAATTTTGCTAATTCTGCTCTGCATCGGAATAGTATGCATAATGCGAAGAAAAGAATTTCGCTGGATAGTTGCGTCTTATCTGCTTACCGCATTCATGTTTATTGTTGCAGTAAGCAGTGATGGAGTAGTAAAACAATATCTTTGTGGTTTTTGGTACTGCGATCATAATAGGATTGCGGCCTGCACATCTTTAGCCGCTATGCCCTTAATCTGCATTGGACTAGCTTCATTATTTTCATTATTGGAAAATAAGGTATCGAATTGGCATAGCATAAAAGCCATAGGAACGCCAATAATAAAACTGAGCGCATCGGTTTTGATTATCCTGGTAGTCTGCTTCCCGTTTTTCATTGAAAATTATCTGGGCTATCCAGCATCTTTTCAAGACTACACGAGGCTTCTTGATTACAAGTTTGATAAAAAGTCCCCAAGTGTATATTCATCTGATGAAATAGACTTCGTTGAGAATGCAGGCAAGCTCATTGAACCTGAAACAAAAGTCATCAACATTCCATTTGATGGGAGCTGCTTTGCTTATGACATTCAAGATCTGAATATATATTATCGAGATCCACACGTCAGCGGCGCAAAGAGTACTTCGGAGACAGAACATAGCTGGCTCTATAGAAATCAGTTATCAAATTATCTGAACTGCCAGCAAATCAAAGATGCACTTAAGAATGACCATATTGAATATGTCCTGATGCTTGATGACGGAGATTCTAAAGATGAACCAGAAAGATTCTTTATAGGCTATAACGAAAGTGATTGGAGCGGCATAACATCGATTAACGAAAATACACCCGGTTTTAGCCTTGTCTTAGCAAAAGACGATATGAAACTATATAAGATTGATTTTTAATAGCCTATACTGAGTATTCAATCGCCTGAACACTATCGAATATCGCAAAACAGCACCATCGTTATTACACTTGGGCACCGGGACCGACATTGGCCCCGGTGCCTTTTATTGCTAGCGGTCGATCTCGCAGTGCCGTCTCATCTTTGCATCGCCTATGCAACCCAGACCGCGCTCTACACGATCATTTTATAGCACAGAAGCCAGAGAAGATGGACAGCATGAAGGTCGAATAGGGAATCTGGGAATCGCACGGAGCCGGAACCGGGTCGACCAATCTACGACAGATTCATGATAGTACCGGCTATTTAACAGCTTGGGCTTTAGACATCAGAAACTGAATCAAACGTTGCAATAGCACGGCAATGCAGACGTCAGCAAGAATTCGAACAACAAGTACACCAAGCCACGCCAACCCTTGGCTACGTGCGCCAACCGCTTCTACGATTTGCCCCCACCTTAATATGTCATCTTCTGCAACATGAATCATCAGTACATACAGCGTAAGAGAGCCCAACCGGCTAAGGGTCTGCCAAAATTTGGAGGAATTATATCCCCCCCCCCCGTTCGATCAACGCCAAAAACAAAATGAGGCACAGAGAGCTTACGATTGCGCCAACGATATTGCGAACGCAATCAACAACTGACCTACCGTAATCACACATGGCCATCGAGAATCCATTAAATCCAACAACAGCCCAGAGCCAGACGGCAAACAACGCAGGAATTACGAATTCGGTACCGTTTTTTTCCGTAAACCAGCCACGTTTATTTGCATAAGTTCCCAAAATTACAAAGGGAACGGCGCACAATCCACTTTGAATATCGAAAGGAAGGAAGATTACGCGAGCAGAAAGTAGTCCCAAAAAGAAACGCAGAATGGAAAGCAATATTGGTCTTTTTGTCTTAAACAGTTTGACTGCAATCATTCTCGCCCAGAATAGCGCAAGAAGGAACCATGTTCCACCAATACGCACGTGCAAAGGCCAAACTGCAAGTTCAACCGAGGGGACATCGCCCGCGCCATACACACTAGCAGAGAGCCAATCCTTGAAGAGTTGCTTCGTTGATCCCATATCATGCAGAAAGAGGTTTGATGCGCACAAAAAAGTGATTATGAGGATTGAAGAAAGCATATAAGGAATGACCAGCGCCCTGACCTCCTTCGCAAGATCATAACGTCTATCGACATGTAAGAAATACCCGCTCGTCACGAAGAAGACTGGTAGGTGAAAAGTAAACGCCAAAGCGAAAATGAACTGTGCTCCGGCACCTAAGCCCAAAAAGCGAATCGCGGTATGACCTGCGATGACCGCGATAATTGCAAGTGCCTTGGCAACGTCAATAAACTCGACCCTGTGCTTAATTTCTTGATCCGAAATACTTGATGCCAATTGAATCCCATCTATCGAAGCACGCATGGCGCGCGGGAGTGTGAACAGCCAAAATGACTTGCGTGAGCGCAGTCTACGGCCAGTCAAATTAACATAACAAAACAAGCAGTATGGTAGAGAATGCTCCAATATCAAACAGCAGATGCTATTTATCTAAAGCAACCGCCTGAACGAGAGAATTCAATCTTTCCTCTAGCCTGGCCAACCTAAGTGAATTGCAGAAATCGCGAACAACGAGAACGGCAATAACATACAAAAACACTAAGTTTGAAGGCGAAACAAAACCAAATAGCGCCGAACAATCGATTGCTATTTCAGGAAAAATGCCAAGTATCACAAAGCTCAAACTAAACAACAGCCAAAAAAGCGAATCCAGAACTTGTATCTGAGACTTCTTAAGCTTTCGGACTACAAATAACAAAACAACAGCAGCGCTGACAATCAACAACGCGCGAAGTGATATAGACACAGTCATCACCTAAACCACTGAACAATAAGAAGCGTTACGAATACCCGAAGCATGTACTGCATGGACTTAACCGGATTTAAGTAACTCTCTCCGCCTTGGCGTTCACGCATCGATACCTGGACTTCGGAGACCGAGTATCCCTGTTTTAAAAACAAAGCAATTGATTCTGGCTCAGGATTAAGGGTGTTGTCGAAATAGTATCGTTCGAGCACAGATCGGCTAAACAGTCTGAAGCCTGATGTGGGATCGCTAATACGACGACCAGTCAGCATCTTAATCAAAACGGTAATCATTCGTGAACCAACCATGCGCATCGATTTATCTTTGCGGACAGTCAAAAACCTAGAACCGATAACAATGTCGGAACCAGTATTTACCGCTTTCTCAACAAGAGCAGCCAGATAATCCGGACGATGTTGTCCGTCTGCATCAAACTGAATCATATATTCGTAGTCATGGTTAACGGCGTATCGAGCCGCAGTCTGAAAACCAACAGTCAAGCCGCAGTTTATTGGCATAGTGATGACATTACAGCCCAATGAATCGCAAATCTCCCCCGTTCGATCGTGTGAACCATCATTAATAATAATGAAGTCAAACTCTGGAGCAATCGAACGGAGCTCTTTTACGGTGCCTTCAATGCATTCCTCTTCGTTGTACGCAGGAATCGCAACAAGCACATTCGACCTAGACGACAATCGAACACCATTCTCTCGTGACACATCAGTAGAACCTGAACAACCATTCAATATATCCTATGAGCAGTTGAATCATACTATTATTATATATATGCTCTTTCTATTGGCTTGCAGGATAGGAAACGCACGAGCATATCCCCTTACATACACCCGGCAATACTTACCATGGCGATAAGGAACTCAAATGAAAGCGACGGTCATTGTCCCTGTTTACAACGTTGAAAAATATCTCGGTCGCTGTCTTGACAGCCTCATTAATCAAACTATCTCTGATTATGAGGTGATCTGCGTAAATGACTGCAGTCCCGACAACAGTAATCTCGTTCTCGCGGAATACCAGAAGAAATACCCTTCTAAAATTCGGGTCCTAGATAACGAAATTAATTTAGGTCTTGGCCGCACGAGAGAAAGAGCCCTCAAGTATGTTCATAGTGAATATGTCCTCTTTGTAGATAGCGACGACTATGTCGCTCCCGATTATATCGAAACTTATCTTCAAGCAGCCGAAGATGGCGACTACGACATCATCGCAGGAGGTTTCATAAGGGATATTGATGGCAAGCTGAAAAGGCATCGCATATCAAACAGCGTATGGAGTACGACAACTTATGCAATTGCATGCGCAAAACTCTTTAAAAAGTCCTTTATCGAAGAAAACAAACTGGGCTTTACCGGTGTCCCTTGCGGTGAGGATATCTACTTTAGCCTCTGCGCCTTTTACCGCAACGCAAAAGTGAAAATCATTCCATACGAGGGCTATTATTATTATTTCAATCGCCAATCCATCACCGGTTCAATGAACTATAAGAAAAATCATGAGCAAATCATGGCGGAAATGTTTGATCTTTTCCTTCAGAGCCACGATCTCTCAAAACTTCCGAAAAGCAGATTCGATGTTATTGAATACACCTATTTAGCAAACATGATCAATGCCTTGGTTGTTTTTAATAGGGGTTGCGGACCAAAGCTAATGAAAGCAAAGTATGATTTTGTGTTTTCACATGCACGAGAGAATTTCCCGAACTATCTAAAAAATCCTCACATAGGAATTCTAAAACCAAAAGGCCAGACATTAAAAATTCGCCTAGGTGTAGGGGTGATGCTGGGATTGCAGAAGTTACACCTTGACTGGCCTGCATACTACATTATTTCTAAGCTGTAATTCCCCTAAGAACACCAGCCACTTAACACAAAGGATAACTATGCGACGAATATTAATTGTCAGCGCATACTACTCCCCTCACATGGGAGGAGTAGAAAGGTACACCGAAAATCTCGGCAAAAAATTAGCTGAGCTTGGCAACGAAGTTGTTATACTCACTTCTTCCAATTCTGAGCGGAGTTACGGAATCACTAGTGACAACGGCGTCACTTTAATCGAGGTACCCTCGTTGTCTCTAATGAATGACAGATTTCCTGTTATCAAACCTATACCAAGCACGTACAGGATTTTTAATCAGGTAATGAAACTGTCCATTAGCGACATCATTATCAACACTCGCTATTATCCAATCTGTCTCCTTGCATGCAGGATTGCTGTAAAGAAGCACATACGGCCGGTTTTGATTGACCATAGCTCCGGATACTTGTCTACAGAAAAAAGTCCAATGGGTTATCTCATGCGATTGTATGAAGGACTGTCAACAAAAATCATTTCAAGAAGCAAACCGGTTGCATGTGCAGTTTCGAATCGAAGTTTACAGTGGATAAAAAGCTTGGGGTTTTCACCCCATTCCGTAATACCCAACTCGATTGATGCTGCCGCATATTGCTCATCTGCATCAAAAAGAAACTGGTATTCTGAACTTAATATATCTCCTGACGCATTTGTCGTCGCATATGCCGGTCGCCTGATTGAGGAAAAAGGCGTTATGAAGGCAATAGAAGCAATTGACGGCATTCATGACAAAAACATTCATTTGATTATTGCGGGCAGTGGCCCATTAAATACAGCGGTGTCCAACGCGCAAAATGAAAGAATCCATTTTGTCGGAAGATTAAATGAATCTGATATGTCATCGTTGCTACGCTATGCTAGCTGTTTTCTAATGCCTAGTGAATATCCAGAGGGCATGCCAACCGTTCTTCTTGAGGCCGCAGCTCAAAAATGCGCAATCGTGGTTAGTAATTGCGCAGGCGCATCCGATATCATCCCTGAAAGCAATTTCGGTACAGTTTTGCAAGACTGCGCAATCGACTCTATTCAAAAGGCTGTCCTAGTATATTCCGAAAACCCAGATTTACTTTTTGAGCACTCTAAAAATGCTCATGATCTAGTATGTTCGCGATTCACATGGAGTCAGACTGCCTTGACTCTATGCACGAATGTCCTAGACACGCCATCTGCCAACAATAATTAAGGGCAACAGGCGGCTATTTTATCCCCCGCTTCCCTCCACCATCAAAGCCATGATTCTTTAAGGCCCGCTACTGCCCCCGTGCCCTGTAGCGGGCCTCGGTAGCCTCCTTGGCAGGGCGCCACCAGGACTCGTTGGCCACGTACCAGTCGATCGTCTGCTTCAGGCCCTCGGCGAAGTCGGTGTGGGCCGGCCTCCAGCCGAGCTCGCGCTGGAGCTTCGTGCTGTCGATAGCGTAGCGGCGGTCGTGCCCTGGGCGGTCGGCGACCCAGTCGAAGTCCTCGGGGTCGCGGCCCATCGCCTCGAGGATCATGCGCAGCACAGTGATGTTGTTCTTCTCGCCATTAGCTCCGATGAGGTAGGTCTCCCCCATGCGGCCCTTGGTGAGGATGTCCCAGACGGCCGAGGAGTGGTCCTCGGTGTGGATCCAGTCGCGGACGTTCTCGCCGCGGCCGTAGAGCTTGGGGCGCACGCCGTCGATGATGTTCGTGATCTGCCTGGGGATGAACTTCTCCACGTGCTGGTAGGGGCCGTAGTTGTTGGAGCAGTTGGAGATCGTGGCGCGAAGGCCGTAGGTGCGCGTCCAGGCGCGGACCAGCATGTCGGAGCTGGCCTTGGTGGAGCTGTAGGGGCTCGACGGGTGGTACGGCGTCTCCTCGGTGAACTTGGCCGGGTCGTCGAGCGCCAGGTCGCCGTAGACCTCGTCGGTGGAGACGTGATGGTAGCGGATGCCATACTTGCGGACGGCCTCCAGGAGGCAGAAGGTGCCCTCGACGTTGGTGCGCAGGAACGGCTCGGGGTCTACGATGGAGTTGTCGTTGTGGCTCTCGGCGGCGTAGTGCACGATCGCGTCGTGGCCGGGGACCAGCTCGTCGAGCAGAACGGCGTCGCAGATGTCGCCCACGACGAGCTCCACGCGGTCCGACGGCAGGCCCGCGATGTTCTCGGGGTTGCCGGCGTAGGTCAGCTTGTCCAGGACGGTGACGTGGACGCCCGGGTGGTTGTTCACGACGTAGTGGACGAAGTTGCTGCCGATGAAGCCGCAGCCGCCCGTGACGATGATATTCTTAATCATGGAATCTGCATTATTCAACACATATCACTTTGAACCAGCCAACATCAAACGATAACTCGAAATCATTTAATAATTAATCAACGATTTTCCAGCACATTCGCAATATATTCACTCGCATGACCATCACCGTAGGGGTTAGACGCATTGCTCATTGCCGCGTATTCTGTTTCATCAGAAAGCAGGCGACTAAACTCGCGATAAATGACATCTTCCTTTGTTCCAACAAGTTTTAAAGTTCCGGCCTCTATACCCTCAGGACGCTCAGTGGTGTCTCGCATGACAAGAACGGGCTTGCCAAGACCAGGCGCTTCTTCCTGAATACCGCCAGAATCGGTAAGGATAAGATAACTTGCCGCCATGAAGTTATGAAAATCAAGCACTTCAAGCGGATCAATAATATGGAGTCTTTCAAAACCATCGAGCTCTTCGTGTGCAGCCTTACGCACAAGAGGATTCATATGAATCGGATAGATAGCCTTAGTATCTGGATACTCTTCCATCACACGACGTATTGCGCGAAACATCCTATGCATGGGTTCGCCCAGATTCTCACGACGGTGTGCAGTAATTAGTATTAGACGAGATCCATTCGCCCAATCTAGTTCGGGATGGGAATATGTACCGCAGACAGTCGTTCTCAGGGCATCAATACCAGTATTACCTGTGACCCAAATCTTTTGCGTCGACTTCCCTTCATCAATCAGATTCTGCTTACTCTTCTCCGTAGGCGCAAAGTAATATTCACTTATGATGTCAACTGCCTGTCGATTAAATTCCTCAGGCCAAGGACTATAGATATCATGCGTACGAAGACCAGCTTCTACATGTCCGATAGGAATCTGCAAGTAGAAACAAGCAAGCGCGGCAGCAAAACTAGTAGAAGTATCTCCGTGAACAAGCACGACATCAGGTTTTTCATTCTCAAGAATAGCCTTAAGTCTCAATAAAACATCACTTGTCACATCAAACAGAGTCTGTCCCGGTCTCATAATAGCAAGGTCATAATCAGGCTTGACATTGAAAACGCGCAGGACCTGATCAAGCATCTCACGATGCTGCCCCGTAACAACGACGGTAGCATCAAATTTGTCGAAACGACGCTTAAGCTCGTTGACAAGTGGGCACATCTTGATTGCCTCTGGGCGCGTTCCAAAAACTAACAGAACCCTTTTCTTACGTATCATTTATTCCCCCTGTCTAACTCGATCAATAGCAATGACACCCAAATCAAACTGTAAATTAGTAGATAATTTACGCCACAAGTAAGAAAGAAAAATTGCAAGAAACGCAATCGCCCGTAGACCTTACAGTACCCCAATCCAACAAATCGGCTTGACCGTCTTGATCGGATTCGCGGTAAATGAATTCACGAAATAATCCTTAGCGCTTAGAAAAACTAAATATTACGAATAATTGGGCCCACAAATCTTCTAGCGAACTCTCTTTCATAAGCATCAAAGCAAAAACCAATAGAAACAACCGCATAAAGAAGTGAATAGATCAATCCTCCAGTAACCAGTGCCGACCAACCATGCCAATCAAAATAAGTCCAAATTGCATTAAACCCAAAAGAGGCAATTAGAAGAGGGACTAAAATCGATAGAATATTCTTCCAAAACTGAAGAATGTCCATATCTAGCTTTCTTGCATAATACCAGTTCATAATAAGGCCATTTCCTATGGCAATTGAAACAGCTGTTGATATGGCTGAACCAATTACTCCGAACAACCTGCATAGTAATATAGAAATAAATACGTTAATTACAGCAATTGCGGCATTCATGTAGCCTCGAAATTGGTATACATCCTTGACCTGCATAATTGTAAGACCCAGATTTTGAATGATATCAACTGTAAATGGCACCATAACTATCATGGCAACCCAATAAGCATCAGCGAACTCGTGCCCCGCCCAGAGGGTAATAAAATCCTGACCAAAAACCGCAAAACCGCTGAGGACGAGAAATGCAACATAAAAGGAAATTCTTCCAACTTTGATGAAAAGCCGAGAAAGATCAGCAGCTGAATCAACCGAATGAAGAACAATATCAGTAACCTTTGGAAGAAATACAGTAGATATAGATGTTCCTAAAACCATGTAAACAGAGTAAATTTGTGCACCTATCGCAAATACAGCAATTAAGTCGGCACCATAAAAGTATCCTAGAATCAGTTGGCCCGATTTCCAGAAAACTTGATCGGAAAAGGCAACCAATATTACGGCCGAAGAAAACAGCAGCATCTCCTTAGCGAGCTTCCAATCCATCCCATGAAAAGTAAACTTTGCCTTCAAAACATTAGATACGAATATGCGCTGGATTAGAGCACAGAGAAGATTTGTAAGAAAAGTCATGCAAGTAACCAACAACGCGGAAGGCCAGAGCCGCATGAACACAACCACGAGCAGGGGCTGAAGAATTGCAGTAACCAATTGAGACAGACGCAGAAAAACAAAATTCTCATGAGCGGTGATAACCGCAATACTAATGATGTTATTCATAACCACAACCATATCTGCGGCCAAAACAACAAACATTAATGACATTTCATAGAGCTGAGCCGTGCTAAACGAATTTGAGTATGAATAGACGACAATTATCCCCACAAATAGTATTACGACAACCGCAACGAACGAGATAATCCAAAACAGTCTTTTCGCAATTGCAAGAGTGTTTTCCATCAATTCAGAATCGTCTTGAAGATATGCCTTGCTATAAAACTTAGTCACGCTCGAAGCAAGAACGGTATTGATTACCGTAAGATAAGCCATAATGGAGCCAACAAATTGGTAGAGACCGTATTCGGCTTGGCCGATACCCCTTAATAAGATGGGAACATATAGCAACTGAACAAGAATCTGAACAATTGAATAGGCATAAGATATAATTACGCCAGCTTTTCTACTGGATTCAATCTTCACACGGGAACCTTTCAAACTCATATTTGAGATACGTAAATCTGAATTAACATAGAGGCATAGAAGTGAAACAGCTTTGTATTTTTACACCTACATATAATAGAGAACATACCTTGAAGCGATTGTATGAAAGCTTGAAAAAACAAACTGACTCTCGTTTTTATTGGCTTGTAGTCGATGATGGCTCGACGGATGGAACACAGAGCTTATTTGATTCATTTGCAAAGGAATCAGCTATCGAAATCGAATATATAAAGGTAGCAAATGGCGGAAAACAACGAGCCTGCAATTTAGCTGCAGAAAAATGCACTTCAGAACTGTTCATGTGTGTTGATTCCGACGATTATCTCACACCTGATGCGGTCCACTTCATATTAACGGCGTGGAAAAATGCAGGTGATGCCATTGGAATTGCTACGCCCAGATCCGCTCGTAACAATCAATTTCCCAGTAACACCACTGCAAAGCTATCATCCCTCTACAGCCAATATGGCTATAAAGGGGAGACTTGCATTGCAACGTTAACGAGCGCTATCAGATCACATCCTTTTTACATAGCCGAAGGAGAGAGCTTCATTCCTGAAGTATTTCAGTTTGATCAAATTGACCACGAGTATTGCCACCTGCTATGCAACCGGGAAATATGTAAAGGGGAATACTTAACAGACGGTTATACAGCCAACTATAAACGCTTATTGTTAAATAATCCACGAAGTTATGCCGTATATAAAAAGCAATGCATAGAGTACAGTGCGACCCTAATGCAACAGTTCAAAGAGACTATTCTGTATCTAATATGGTCCAGAATTGCCGGAGATAGCATCCTTTTTGCATTCAAAAAAGCAAAGCCCGTTGGTGCACTCTCCCCCGCAATACCGTTTGCCGCAGTATTAGAGCCATTGTTTAAGAAATACATGACTAGGATCTAATCATTAATTAGATCCTAGTTTGAGATTATTAAATTTAATGCCGATTTGCAAAATAGGATTTCAATGCTGATGTCAAGGGCCTGAAGTCATTTGTTTTAAATCCATACTGGAGCCGTACTATTAATCCGGCCAGCATTGGGTTGAGCCAAGAATGACGGGTGAGGAAACGACGCCTTTCTTTCAACAAACCCCGCTCAACCTCATCAATCCAAGACCCGTTAAAATGATGTATGGTAACAGAATTATCAGTAAGATGAATATCACCAGATTCATGGCTTTTGGGGCAAAACCAATCGCTTGGGTACAGCGTGAATCCATCAACTGTCTGCATTGTATTATCAAGCTTTAGCCCGAGGGCCTTACAAGCTTTTGTAATCACTACAACATTTGTCGTCAGGTCGTACGATCCATCGCTTAAAATAAAAGAACGCACATCGTAATCATCCAATAGCTTTCGGAACAACGGGAAGCCTTTTTCGCAAGCCATAATACCAGTTGGCACAGAAGAATCCGATTCAAAACCTGAAAAAGCACGGTTGGTCAAAAAGGGATCAAGAGATTTGAGGACCTCGACGTCGGTATCCATATAAATACCACCCTCATTTACGAGAATCCATAGACGGGCATAATCACTGACAAACGCCCACTTCTTAGCTTCATATGCCTGTTTAACATAATTGTTAGAAGATAAATCGAAGTTCGATTCGTCCCAACGCTTTATCTCATAATCTGGGCAAAACTTCTTCCAGGACTCGATGCACGCGACCGCCTCTTCAGGCAAATCGTTATTTCCGAACCAAATATAGTGAATTACCTTTGGAATATGCTTTTCGTTCAACTGAGGCTCCAAAAAATTTCGATTACTTAGATTACTTAATCAAAACAACGCTCTGGTTGTATTCACTTTTATTTGCATTGTTAAAGCAGGGACCAATTAAATTGCCCGGAAGAATCTGGTGCCACATCTTATTCTCATAAGGAGTATCACCCCAGAAAAAGCCTATATGACAATCGATTGCCCCATTAGTCTTAAAGAAAATAATATCGCCTTTCTGCGCATAGCCGCTATTCAGCATATCTCGAACAGTTCTAAACTCATACATTTTGCAACCAGAGTCACAAGCATAACCATACCAACGCCAGGCATTAATATAGCCTCCCCCACCAGGCCCGCCGGCCCATGGCGAATGTGCGTTATTCCTGCCTATCGCTGCAACATCCCCGCCAACAGCAGCATAAGCATGAGCAACAAATCCGGTGCAGTTCATACCCGTATAGCCATCCCATCTTGGACTTCCGTTGGGGTAAAGACATGTGTCATATGAGAAGCCGCCGGAATAACGCGTGCCCAAATAATAAGAATCATACTGATGCGAAGTAAGCCATGTAAGCAGGCTGATTCTACTAACCCCAAGAACGGTCGAACTTCCGATTGGATTGTAATAAACCTGCGTAGACTTGGAATGAACCGATCCGTCAGGATAGGTCACATCACAGTACAAAACATAATAGCCCGAACTCAAGCCCAAATCGGAAGGGTTAAAGTAGGCATCATTAGTAGTTGATTTCGCCCTCAGGACGCCCCATTGACTCCAATCCGGTTTCGCCCAGACAAATTTAAATTCAAATTGACCGGATTTCTCCGCATCAAGAGTTCCCATGTCAGCGCGAACGCCCCATGAGTAATCTCCGTCAGTAGATATAGCTGTAATTCTCGAATAATCCCAAACACCGATATGAATCCTGCAAGTAGTAACCTTACCGTCAGAGCCGCTCACATCACAATAAATTTCATACTCACCGGGTTTGTCAGGAGTCCAAGATAGGGAAGCATCGGAACCATTCTGAGCAATGCCCCAATTTGACCAATTGTTCCTACTCCAAACATATTTATAGTTTAGGAAGCGAGTATCCCCTGCGCACTCCGTTTTAACGGAAACCTCATCGCCAGGCCTGATAAATGTATTGGAAACAGAAATACCGTCATAAGACCAGTCTTCAGGCGCAAAGTAGCAGTCTTTTTTACATGTAAGCGTTTGACCAGTTGATGTATCAATTACATCAACATAGATTGAGATGTCTCCTGTTCGCGAAACAACCCAATTTAATGAAGATTTATCCTCTCCAGATTCTATAACGCCCCATTCATTCCAATTGTTTCTCATCCAAACGTACTTATATTTAACGCCTCTATTATTACGAACAATCAGATTGGGAGTAATAGCAACTGTATCCCCAGCGGAAACTGATCCATCAGAGGGCTCCACGGAAATCGAAGTGAAGTTAGACAAGTTATTGTCCACATGCACGGGGAACTTGCGCGTGGTGACGCGGCCGGCCGAATCGATGGCGTCCACCCAAATGTTGACGTCGCCGGTAACCTCGGGGGTCCAGGAGCAAGACGCGGAGGGATCGCCCTGGCGAATCGAGCCCCAGCGAGACCAGCCGCCCTGCTCCCAGACGAACTTGTACCTGACCGAGCCCGCATTGCCGGAGACGGACAAGGCAAGCTCGCACTCATCGCCTAGAAGGGGCGACCCACCGTCGGTGGCCTCTGCGGCGAGGCCGTCGAGGGAGAAGTCCTCGGTTATGCTGACGGGGAGTACGGTGGTCGCCGAGAAGCCGCCGACGGAGACGTCGACGTAGACCTTGTACGAACCGGACGACGTGGGCTCCCAAGCGCAAGATGTCGCCTCAGACGGCCCCTGCGCAACCCCCCATTCGGCCCAGGAGTCCTTCTCCCAGACGAACTTGAGCTTCGCGCCGGGCGCGGCCGCCGCACGAATGGCGACCTTCATGCCGGGAGACCACTCCAAGTCGGGCCCTCCGTCAACCGAGAGACGGCAGGCGTCCACATGCACGGGGAACTTGCGCGTGGTGACGCGGCCGGCCGAATCGATGGCGTCCACCCAAATGTTGACGTCGC
>NZ_JBCJBI010000003.1:23340-24514 GCF_039062365.1 Collinsella aerofaciens | reverse complement strand
CAAGCTCGCACTCATCGCCTAGAAGGGGCGACCCACCGTCGGTGGCCTCTGCGGCGAGGCCGTCGAGGGAGAAGTCCACCAGTTGATCAACAGGCGTAGCGACTAAATCATTAAATCGGGATAAAGAGTCTTGTTCGGTCGCAAATGAATGCGATGTTGTAATTGGCCAAATCAGCAAGGCAAACAATAATGCAGCGACGAGCTTCCGGCAAACACCCTTCATCAAAATCAGCCACCTTTACAGAGCGAACGAATAAGACAGCAATAAATAACATCTAGTCCAAACGTAAAATGAGCATGGTTAAATTAGCTTATCGATAATCAATGCGATTCTTTGACCATACCCCTCACCGGGAACTGCCCATAATCCGTTGAGATCCTCTAGACACGGAGCTGTCCCAAGGCGCCCCTTTGCAATCAGTATCTGATAACGCGGATCAACACAAGAGTTATTCAAAGGCATATGGGTCGCATAACCCTTTAAATGCTGAGATTGAGCAAGAAGCCCTTGGTACACGCTATCGAATCTAGCTCCACCGACCTGAGCACCAGTGGCCCCCAATCCAGCAAAGTTGCACTGATCAGCAGAAACTGACCCCCCGAACTGAAGCCATCCCGTCTCCAGCATGGCCTGAGCGAATACAACCTCTGGCCTTACGCCCTCAGAAGAAGAAGCTAAAACAATCTGATTGCAGAACTCAGCAATGTTAGAAGCACCCTTTTGTGAATAGACCTCTGAAGGATATACATACCCAGTAGAAACATACAAACGAGCCATCGACTCAGCAGATGCCGTCGATACCCCCATAATTGGGGTTCCGTCGACCGTCACCTTGCGGGTGAGGTGCTTGGCCTGCTCGCCGTCGATCACGTCGAGGTAGAGGGTGTACTCGCCGGGCTCGGAGGGGGTCCACTCGCAGGAGGCGGATGATGTGGAGCCGCCGCCGACGGTGCCCCACTTGGCCCATCCGCCCTTCTCCCAGACGAACTTGTACTTGAGGCCGGAGGTGTCGCCGGAGACCCTGGCCTGGAGCCTGAGCGGCTTGCCGGAGCGCGCCTCGCCGGAGACGTCGAGGCCCTCGACGCTGAAGCGGTCCTCGACCGTCACCTTGCGGGTGAGGTGCTTGGCCTGCTCGCCGTCGATCACGTCGAGGTAGAGGGTGTACTCGCCGGG
>NZ_JBCJBI010000003.1:0-23240 GCF_039062365.1 Collinsella aerofaciens | reverse complement strand
TGTCGCCGGAGACCCTGGCCTGGAGCCTGAGCGGCTTGCCGGAGCGCGCCTCGCCGGAGACGTCGAGGCCCTCGACGGACCAATTGACTACTTTATATTTTGAAGTGCTCGATATGTAACCATTAGAGTCGACAACATCGGCATAAATTTCATATTCACCAGCTAGTGGCAAAGTCCAAGTAACAGACGGGCTGGTCAAATCTTGGCCAATTACACCCCAATTTGAGCTGTTCCAATTGGCTCCGACTTTATGCCAAACAAATTTGTACTTAAGACCATCGGTCTTACCGGTAACATTCACGCCAACCTTAATGGAAGATCCAGCACGCCCCAATTCTTCAGAGAATGTAATTCCATCAATGGAATAAGGATGCGGAAACTGCGCAATAATTGCAGCAGCATCAGCCTCGCCAAGGCGACGGCAGCCGTCATCAGAGAAATAGTTGGCAACATCGCCGGAATTCGAGATAAAGCCGTGTTCAATCAAGATGCCAGGGATTCCCTGTTCACGGGCGCATCGGATAACAGCGAACTCATCGCCTACTTCCATTTGGAATACGCCGCGGTACGAAAGGCCCATAGCGGCAAGATTGTTCATAACCTTATTTGCAAGTTCTACAGAAACCTGTGTGCAATCAGTGCCATTCGCAGTAGGAGCATAAACCTCAGCACCATGAGCGGCAGGAGATCCGGAATTAATATGGAAGCTAACGAAAGCCTGAGCGCCTTGATCGATGCAGCGCTGAACACGATAAAGATAATCGTCACCTGAATAATTGCCGTATTGCTCACGAGAAAGAACTACCTTGAAACCATAGGCTTCAAGCTTATTCTTGCACGCCGTTACGATTTTCCAAGTAAGATCGGCTTCGCTTTTGCCATTTCCCTGCGCGCCAGGATCAGAACCGCCGTGACCCGCATCGAGAGCAATTACACCAACATTGCGTGCAGAACGAGTGGCATAGGTAGAAACACCATCCGGAGAATCGGCGCACTCCAACGCCTGCTGAATAGACTGGGCCTCAACAGCATTTCCGTCCCCATCTGCATAATAAACGGATGTCCCCTCGGAGTTCACAGAGCTATCTACGACGGTGAATGAATAATCTCGATTAGAAAGATCAATCTTATGCTCAGCCCCATCTCCCTCTAGACAATAAGAAATCGAAGTGAGGAAATAAGTATTAGCTTCGAGTTTTGCGCCAAAGGTAAAGGCGGCAGAATTATCAGCCGTAGCAGACGCGTCGACAGAGCCCTTTACGCCGTTGGCACTCACATAGCCAAGCGCAGCAGAGGAAAGAACTTCGCCGTCATTAGGCGTAGCAAAAGCAATGACTTGATTGGATCCGGAGGGAAGGCTTGGGTAGGCCAGGTAAACGTATTGAAAGTCCGACTCGACCGAATCGACCTGTTGCTCGGTCTTGACATCGCTTTCAGTTGTGCCTTGGCTCAACGAGTCGATAGTCTCAATATCCCCTTCAATCGGTGATTGGTCAACGGTAGCCTCGCTGCTTTCAGCATAGTCATCGCGTGCAGCCACTCCGTCATCACCTGCAGAAGCCACATCCGTCACAGCTTCAGCGGGCTGTGCCTCGTTCAACCCGTAAGCAGCAACCACAGGACTCATCAATGACGAAAACGTCAGAAGAGCAGCCAAAAAAAGCGTAGCCGCAGCACGTAAAACCTTTTTCATATTGAATCCCCAGTCAAAATGAACATCGATGTTGCAACATTATCCATCATTTATCTCTTCTTTTGAACAATTGTCATGGAAAGGAATCGTGTTGAATCAAGATGGCACGAAACGGAGAGTCCCGGCTCGTTTGGCCACCAGCTAAATAGGCAACCCTTACCGTTGCCTCCACCCAAACGCAACTAAAACCGTTGCAAATGCAATTAGGTATAATTCTTCCAAATCTCCTAGAGAAAGTGTTTGAATGCTGACCGTAATCGTGCCTACTTACAATGCCGAGCCGTATCTTTCTCAGGCTATAGGCAGCCTATTAAACGAAAACAAAATCGAACTGGAAATCCTCGCCATCAACGACGGATCCACCGACAACTCGCTCGCCATTATGCAAGATTTCGCTGCGCGCGACTCACGCGTTCAAGTGATCGATAAGGCAAACCAGGGTTACGGCGCAACCTGCAATCTGGGCATTCGCGAGGCAATGGGCGACTGGATTGCCATCCTCGAGCCCGATGACTGGATCGAGCCCGGAATGTACTCCGACATGTTTGCCTTTGCCAAGCGCGAATTTGGCGGTCAGAACAAGCTCGATATTATTGAGACCCCGTATTGGATCATTCGCAACCCCGATACCCCCCAAGAGGTCAAACTACATTGCGCATATCGTGGTCGCATCAAACCGTCTCGGCAACCGTTCACCATTCACGACGCTCCACACCTGCTGGCTCACCATCCGTCCATTTGGTCGGCAATCTATCGTCGCGACTTCCTGATGCAAAACAATATCTGGTTTAAGGAAATCCCCGGTGCAGGTTGGGCCGATAATCCATTCCTCGTCGAAACGCTATGCCAGGCAAAGGCCATCGCTTACTGGCCCAAGCCGTATTATTGCTACCGTGAGGAAACACCCGAAAAGGCGGCCGCCCTGGCAAAGCGTGACCCCTTGATGCCGTTTAATCGCTGGAACGACATGGTCGATATTCTTGAGCGGCTCAACGTCACCGACTCCGCCGTCT
This sequence comes from Collinsella aerofaciens, assembly GCF_039062365.1. Lineage (GTDB taxonomy): Bacteria > Actinomycetota > Coriobacteriia > Coriobacteriales > Coriobacteriaceae > Collinsella. Next base: position 20,534 of record NZ_JBCJBI010000003.1, on the reverse strand, counting down.
GGACACCGCAAATCACACGCGGCTTCACCTATATGGGCATCATGATTGAGCACACCGGAATTGAGGGGCATCCCGAAATCGAGCGGGCGATCCGCAGGATGTTCGAACGCATGCCGCAAGAGCTGGTATTTGCCAATCCCCGCGTTACCCCTGCGGCCAAAAAGCTCTATGCCGAGTATATGGGCATCGCCAACCCTAATATCAGCTACTGCGCATACGCAAAGGACCTCGTGGGCGAGGGCCTGTATAACGTATGGAACAAGGGGCCCAAGCAAACTCTAAAAATGATCACATCGCACTTTGGTTCATACAACGCACGCGCTGGAAAATAGTCTGATGGGCAGCAAAGCAAGCAGAAATACCTCCATCGAAGCGCTGCGCTTGGTCGCGGTCGCCGGGATTGCCATATTCCACACGTTTCAATGGACCTTCCAAGCCGTCTGCACCGGCCTACCGGAATATGCGCCGCTCGCTGTCTTCCCTTACTCCGGCGCGCTCGGCTTTATCAACCTGCTGGGCTGCTGGGCCAACGAGGTCTTTTTTATGATCTCGGGATACTTCCTTATTCCCTCGGCGGGACACGCCCTCCAAAACGGGTCATCCGCGCGGGGCCTCACTCGTAAATCGTTTGCGCGGTTAAAGAAGATCGTCTTGCCCACGCTCTTTTATTGCGCTGTCTGCCTGCTTGTCTCGATGTACGTCTATCCCCTGCCTGAAATCTCACTACACGAGATCGGCTGGCTCACGTTGGGCATCGAGTTTATCTGGGTCTACGCCGCCTCCGTATTGCTCGTCCCAATGATTGCGCTGATACGACAGCGGATCGGCAGCAAAAGGGCCCCGTTTGTCGTAGCACTTCTCGTGCTCGCAACATTTGGAATCAACTGCCACATCGCAGCGACGGCAAACGAAGCGGCCGGTATCGTTTTGTGGCGCAAGCTCATGAGCGCCGTTACCTACCTGGTCGCGTTTATTGCAGCTGGAGAAATGCGCTTTGTCCTCAAATACCACGGCAACGCATCCGGCGCTCAAAAATCCAAGATCGCACTCATCGGACTCGGTGCCGCCACCATCGCGCTCGAGCTTCTGCTATCGGCAAACAGCCAGTACAACGCGCTCTGGAAGCTCTCCTACAAGTCAACTTCCGTCATATCCTTCATCTTGGCCGTCGCATCCGTTGCCGCCGCAGCGCTCCATCAGCCGCGCCACGAAGTCCCAGCTGCAGACAAGACAATCATGTCTCTCGCCGCAGGAACGCTCGCTTTCTACGCCGTACAATCGTTTACCTGCAATGTCTGGCGACCCATCTTTGACAATGCAATCTACACCATGGCGTCAGGCATCCAAACGGGAGACCCCCATCCAGCCGCCGCCATTTTGTTCGGAATCCTTATGAGCCTTTGTCTCGCGCTTGCCCTACTCCTCGTGGATATCGTTCGCCGGACTGTGGTCGACACCATCAAGGCCCATATGAACAGTTAGACGTCCTTCTGACCCTGCAGACCACGAAGCGCGCTTACACCAGAAGCAAATAAAATCGCAAAAACAATCGCCCAGTTCTTGCAGCCAAATACCGGAATATGAACGATCGCATGGTCATGCATAACAACGAAATAACCCAGAACAACAACCAGAGGCAGCACCATGAGTAGCGACCGAATCAACACCTTGCGACGACGACCGCCTTGCGCGCCACCCCGTATTGAGCATACGAATACGGCAATCCAGATCACCAATACGGCAGCAAACGAAACAAGACAAACGACGTTCGAGATCATCGCATAACCAGCAGTTGAGCAAATGGCAAACAGCTGCGGGCTCATGCAATAAAACTCCTTCAAAACCTGAGGCCAGTCAGCTTGGGGCAACAGTGACGAAGCCCCATGCGCAGACCAAATGCCCATCTCGCCCAGAACGTTCGAAAAGACCTCGTTCCAACCCAGCACAAATGCCGCGACAACCCATTTCATCGCCCAGGTAAACACAAACGAAAGCCCAAACCCAAAGAGTGCCTGCAGCATCGTGACGACGCAGCGCTTGGGGCGCTCACCCTCGGGGAGCGCAATGAAGGCGAAAAAGCAATGCAGGGCGACGACTGCGGCAGGAATGGTTAAAAAGTCAAGAAACGAAAACACGGCGCCCGTCGCTATCGACCAAAGGACAAGACGGCTTATGAAAACCCGTGCGTTCGGGGCCGAGTCCAAACGAAGGCTCATGCAAGACATCATGATGAGCGCCACAAAGAACGAGATGCACAGTAGCAGATCACCGATAACATTGAAAAACAGATTGGTCGAGAACAACAGGATTGCAAGGAAACCCAACGTCAATGGCTTTGAAAACCGTTTCCGCAAGGCAACGTAAGCGCAAGCGGAGCCGACAATCGCCAGAGCAGCTGCGGGCGCCACGACAACGTCGATACCGCCAATAAACAGGCAGACATTCGTAAGCAGCTGCCATCCATGCCAATACCGGTAGTACTGCTGATGCGTAATCCCGCCGGCTTTCGTAACGTCATCAATCTCGGCAACAGCCATCGTCTTAAACGGAGAACCTTGGTCCTTTTGCTGTGCGACTTCAATGATAAAGCGATTGTTGTCAAAGCAAACAGGACCAGCTGCAACACGGTGGTCGTAGACATACATGTCAGACAACAGGGCCGAGGACTCCGAACCCTGCGCATGCGACTCGATAACGGGCCTCGGTAGGCAATTCGCCGCGGTATTGCTCAGGACAAAGACAAGTTGAAATGCCACGAACAGCAGCAGGCATTTGGCGGGCAGGGTGTCGGCAAAGGAGGCTAAACGAGTTTTATTCACAGGGCATCCAAACAGAAAGATCGCATCCACAGGAATCGGCATCTATGTAATACCACAATGCGCGCTTGCAACCTCGCCACGCTCACACGTCAACCAAGCTTGTAGCAAACGTTCTTGGTGATTAGCGGAACATTACCCGCGGGCGCCCGCCTACGCTTACAATAGTCGTGTCCCATGGGACACGTTGTTTATTCCGCAGGGCCGATATGCTGCCCACGCGAAAGGATATTCTCGTTCATGACTTCCACCCTCCCCGCTCCCATCGATAAGCTCGCCATCGTCGTCGTTACGTACAAGCGTCAGGAACTCCTGGCCAACTTGTTCGACTCCATGACCGAGCTCACGGCAACGCCCTGGCGCATCGTGATTGTCGATAACGAGAATTCGCGCGAGACCGAGGCCATGTGCACCGCATTCAACGAGCGCCTGGCCAACCTATGGGGCATCGACACCGATCAGCCCGATTCACAGGGTAACACCGACCGTGTCATCTACGCCCCGCAGCTCGAAAACGGCGGCGGTGCAGGTGGCTTCTCCGCCGGCACCAAATGCGCCTACGACCTGGGCGCCCAGTGGTTCTGGGTGATGGACGACGACGTGCTCGTCATCCCCGAAGGCATCGAGCGTCTTGCCAAGTGGACCGACCGCTACGATGTCATCCAGGGTTCGCGCCTGGACTTTGACGGCGGCGCCTTCTTTTGGCAGTACCAGCTCATCCTTTCGCTTGGTATCCCCAACCCCATCGCTAAGTGTGACCTGGGCCCCAAGGGCTACCGCGCCATGAACCAGTTGTGCTTTGAAGGCGGCCTGTTCTCGCGCCGCGTGGTCGACAAGATCGGCCTGCCGGATGCGCGATTCTTCATCTACGGCGACGATGCCTGCTACGGCTACGTGGCCAGCCAGCACTTCCCCGCCGCCGTTGTTGCCGACGTGGTGCTCAAGCGTGCCCGCGCTGTCTCTAACTGGGATATCGCCGGCAAGCGCCAGCTCAACTCTACGAGCGACACCAACCGCTACTACATCATGCGCAACCGCGGTTATCTGGCCCGCTACATGCAGATTTACGGCGACTATCACCCCGCGCTGTTCCGTCTGGGCAACGTCGCGACCTTCTGCAAGGAGTTCATTCGCCTGGCTGCCGTTGACAAGTGCTTCAAGACCGGTATTCCGGCGCTGCGCCGAGGCATGAAGGACGCCCGCAAGATCGTCAAGGATCCCAACTGGAAGCCCATGCCGCCCATGAAGGACACCGAGTAACGGAAGCCGGAAACACCTCGGCGCTTAAAGCCGCTGACACACCGTAGCCACATGCTGCCCATCAAAACCGAACCCCCAGCGCATGCGACCCACGCCGGGGCGCGGCACACGGATTTCGTCGATGCCGTCGCGCTCTATGTCGAGCAGCGCCTGCACGGCCAGCAATTCCAGGCCCAGCGCATCCACACCGGGGTCATACATCATGTTGATCGTTATCAGCGGACGTTCATCGAGCATACCGATCGTATCGGCTATGTCGAACACGGCGCCCGTAGGAAAAACCTGGATGTCGCAGCGACCCGCGCCACACTTTCGCCTCGAGGCAGGATTGGCATAGCCCGGCAAGCCAAAGCAGAGCCCCTGCAAGAGCAGATGATATGGCAGTGGCGCATCTGGGTCGGTCGCACCGATTCCCGCATCTCCTAAGATGCGGCTTAGCGCCCGCCTCACGGTATCCTCGTTCCCATGGCACAGCCCGTCGCGAAACGCATCGACGTCTCGAATGTCTTCTGCAGCGCACTCAAACCACTCAATAATCACTAGACGCAAGGTCTGGCGAAGCTCGTTATTGGGCAATCGCAAAGCACGGAGGCGATCGCCATGCTCCGGCTCCTCAGTCATATCCGTCGTGAGAAAACCGGACAGATACAGCGCTGTCCACATGCCATCGTCAGGCGAGACATCTGGCTCTGCAGTGCCCAAACAAAGCGGGACCTCAGCGCACCCATGGGCCTCGAGCAAATCAAACAAGACCGAAAGGCGGTCGAGATTCCACCCGGCAACTACCCTACTCAGACAATTGGCATATCCATACAGATCGGCACGCACAGGCGCCGTGCAGCCTCGGCCCAGAAAACCGATCACACGCTCTGGACTCGAGCAATAGGCCCTGCCAAACCGATATCCCTCGAGCCATTCACGCGCATCATCCAGGTATTCCTCGCGCCCAGCATGATTCAACAGAGCCTCGACCTCGGCATCCGAAAAACCGAACCAACGGTCACACCACGCCGACAGCGGCGTCGTCAGACAATACGAGCAGCCGCGCGAAGAAAGCGCCGCTTCGGCGGGACCGGGACACTCCCCCATCAGACACGTCAGCCGCAACGAATCGCGCGCAGTGGCAATGGCGTCAAACAGCGCACGGTCAAGTAGTTCTGCCGGATCGGCGTCGGAAGCGTCCCTCGCGCTCGCACGGCGAGACCACGCCGCATCGTACCCATCAACGAGCAATACAACCTGCTCATCGCAGGCAATCTCCAGCAGCTCTATGAGCACGCCAAGCACCGAGGCGACCTCATCCTCGCTCGCCGCGCCACGCGCAACGCGTTCGATGTGACGCACCTTGTCTCGAGCTAAATCCGGAGCCTCCAAAAGCGCCAGCAGACGAGCGCACTCGCCCGAAAGAGCATCGCGCACGACGTCGGCAATAGCGGCGCCACGCCTCGCAGCGCCAGAAAAGTCCAGCGATATCACCGGATAGCAAGCGTACTCATCCCGATAGCGCCCGCCGTCTGCATCCCAAATCTGAGCATCGGCAAACAAACGCTGACCAGAGCGACCGACCGCTGGACGCTCCAGAAAAGCCCTGAGCATCGACAAGTTCATGCTCTTGCCAAAACCCTCGGGTCGACAGCACACCACAACGGACGCGTCGCAGTCCAACACATCAGCAATAAACATGGTCTTGTCAACCAGCACGCAGCAACCAAGGGCCTCCGCATAGTCGTGTATGCCAATGGGCAAAACCGCATCGTCGGCACAGCCGATCAAGCGCACGCCAAAGCCAGCAGCACAATCAACATTTGCCTGTTCAGACACCAAAACGTTCCCCCTAAATCGCAGCACGATGCCAATTGTAATGACCGCATCGCATGTACCGATGTCGCCGCGCGAACATATCGGGCAACGGTAGCAACAAGAGGTGTGAGGGGGCACAACTAATCGTTGCACAACAAAACGGGGCCCGACGCATTCGCACCGGACCCCGTCCCGATTCTTTAGTTATCTGGCAACCGAGAGGCTACTCCTCCGAGCCGTCCTCCCCAGAAGCCTTCTTCTGCTGATCGAGCTTATGCTTACCACTTACGATAGACGTAGCGCCCAGTGTGGCCAAGCTCGCGCTGGCAAGGCTCGCCATCACAATCAGATCGCCCGTCTTGGGCATGTTGCCGCCCGAGGACTTGGTAGCTGTAGTCGTCGTGGTCGTGGTGGTCACCGTTTTGGAGTCATTTTGCTCCTGGACCTGGTTGTCAGCACCGCTCTTACCGCTGTCCTCGCCCTGCTGCTTTCCGTCCTCGGTCTTGTCCTTGCTCTTGTCCTTCTCCTCAGGTTCAGGCTTCTTACCCTCGTCCTTCTTCTGAGCGGACTTCTCGTTCTTCTCCTCAGAGCTAGAACCCTTATCGAATTCGGTCATCTCGGAAGCCTTGTCCTTGGAGTCGCCCTTTGCGGCTTCGGTCTTTTCCGTGGAAGCCTGATCAGAGTTGTCCTTGTTCTGGGCCGAGCCGTTATTGACGCCAGCCATCAGCGAAGAACCCAGCGTAGAACCAAGCTGCTCGGAGAAAGAAGGCTTCTTGTCCGGCGAAGCAACGGGAGCGTCCGGCACCTTATTCGAATCGTCCTTGGAAGCATCGGAATCAGGGGTTGCGTCAGAGCCGGAGCCGTTGTTAGAGCCGGTGTCAACGGACGAATCGCTCGAGCCGGTAGATGAGTTAGAGGTGTCAGCGCCGGTCGAACCAGAAGCGTCGCTGTCCGTATTGCCGGCAGAGCTTGAAGGCGAATCGCCCGCAGCAGAGCCGTTCAAATCGGAGCCGTTCGAGGTAGAGCCGTCGTTGGTAGTGCCACCAGCAGAGCCATTACCGTCAGCATCGGTCGAGGGCGCATCCATCCTGTCATCGTTGGCATCGTCACTCGAGTCGTCATTCGAATCAGGTGTCGGCGAGGGCGCCGGCGCAGGCTCGGGCTGCACGGGCGTCGCAGCGGCAGCCTCATCCTCGGCGATAAAAACCAAGCAGTCCTTCAGCTCATTCTTATAACGATTCTTCCAGCCCTCATGATACTGGGGCTGACTTGAAAACTTGGTGGCGACATTGTTGACCACGCTATTGGAGAGCGCCGTCACAAACTCGCGGTCGGACATATCGTTGGAAAGATTCGCCCAGCGGAAAAAGTCCCTGCAGCCACCGGTGCCGCACATGTTGGTAATGCTCCACACCATGCCCTTGACGCAATCGGCGCGCCCGGAGATGTCAATGCCAAGAGCGCTCTTAAGCCACGCCTCGGTCACCGCATAGTACGAGTTGTACGCATACGCATCCTGCAGAGCCGAAAACTCAGCAGGATCGGTGTTATAAGCACCTTGGAAGGCATCCTGCGCGATATGGCCCAGCTCGGTGAGCTGGCCGTTCTCGTACATGGCATTGCTCGTGTTGGAAATCTCGCTGCCGCAATCAATCGCATCCTTGAGCATGCTGTATTTTTCGGGGTTGTAGTTGTAGGCCTGCTTCATAAACGGAATGAGCGACCAGCGGCGATCAAACTGATAGTAGCCCAGTGCGTTATAGCCGTCACCATACGAAAATCCCTGGTTGTAGTTACCATGGCTCTCGTACTTGGTAAAGTACTTCATCTCGGGAGTCACGTTGACAAACGAAACGCCCTGGACCGACCTCAGCACGCCCGAGAAGGACTGCTGGGTGTAAAGACCTTTGTCGATATCGGTGGCATCCGAGGCAACGCCCGGTGTGGGCTCCTCGGCAGCGGCGGGTGCCGGCGCGGAAACGGCGCCAAACGAAAGCGCCAGCGTCAGGCCCGCGACAATCGCGGAATGCTTGGGCTGCATAAGATCCTCCCTGCATTGGTGTAGTTAAAGTTCAGTTTGCAAAGATAAAAATCAGTATTGCAGCTCGCCCGTTGTTACACAACAACCCCTCGGTAAACGGCAACAACCCTCCGCGAAATCTTAAGGAATTGCGCTCAACCTACAGCTTAATGTCAAAGTTGATTTCGGGGACGGCGGCCAGGTCGGCCAACGTCACGCCGTCGACGTATTTTTCGATCACGTCGTCCAGACCGCGCCAGAACTTGACGGTCGAGCACAAATCGCTGCGGGTGCAGCTGTTGTCGATGCCGTCGCACGCCACGGGCGCCGTGCTGCCCTCGACGGCGCGCAGGATGTCACCCGCACGTACCTCGGAGGGATCCTTGGCCATCATGTAGCCGCCGCCCTTGCCGCGCACGCTCTTAAGCAGGCCAGCCTTCATAAGCGGACGAACCAGCTGTTCCAGATACTTCTGCGAGATATGCTCGCGGTCGGCAACCTCGCGCAGGGCAATTTTGCCCTCGGCGTCACCGAGCGCCGCGATATAGATCATCAGCCGGAGGGCATAGCGGCCCTTGGAAGAAATGAGCATACCTACCCTCCCGTCGCATCTGGGACAACATAACCAGGTTTGTTTGTCCCAAATCTTAAGTAAGTGGGACAAACAAACCTTGTTATTTTGTCCCACATCTAAAAAGTCGAGTGGATTAGTCGGGTTTTCCCTTGACTAACGCCGAACCCATAGTAACTTTATTCCGAGAAGATTCCTAGGGTTTAGTACACCTATGAGTACACCATATACAGAGAGGGACAGCATGAGCGCAAATCCGCTGCTTTCCATCGAAGGTCTGACCGCCTCCGTGGACGAGAAGACCATCCTCCACAACGTCAACCTCAACGTCGCCGCCGGCGAGACCCACGTGCTGATGGGACCCAACGGCGCCGGCAAGTCCACCCTCGGCCACCTGGTCATGGGCGACCCCGTCTACACGGTCAACGACGGCCGCATCGTCTTTGACGGCCAGGACATCACCGAGCTCACCACCGACAAGCGTTCACGCGCCGGCCTGTTCCTGAGCTTCCAGGCTCCGGTCGAGATTCCGGGCGTGCCACTGTCGAGCTTTTTGCGCGCCAGCATCGCCGGCCGCCCCGGCCTGGAGATGAAGGGCAAGGAGTTCCGCCGCCGCGTGAAGGAGCTCGCGGCCGAGCTCAACATGGATACCGCCTACCTCAACCGCGAGCTGGGCGTGGGCTTCTCGGGCGGCGAGAAGAAGAAGGTCGAAATGCTCCAGCTTCTGCTGCTGCAGCCCAAGCTCGCCATCCTCGACGAGACCGACTCGGGCCTGGACGTCGACGCGCTTTCCACCGTCAGCCACGGCATGGACGCCTACCGCAAGAGCTGCGACGGCTCCATGCTCATTATCACGCACAACACGCGCATCCTGGAGCACTTGGATGTCGACCGCGTCCACGTTATGGTCAAGGGTCACATCGTGCGCGAGGACGACGCCTCGCTCATCCCCTGGATCGACAAGAACGGCTTTGAGACCTTCGAGCGCGAGGCCGCCGAGCAGCGCGCCCAGGCCGAGTCCGCCGCTGCCGAGCAGCAGGCGTAAAGGGGCGACGCAATGACCAAGAACCGCACCGAGGTCGCGGACATCGACCGCAGCCTCTACGACTTCACCTATGGCGAGGAGGGATTCGAGCGCCTCGACGCCGGCATCACGCCCGACATCGTGCGCGAGATCAGCGCCAAAAAGAACGAGCCGCAGTGGATGCTCGACCTGCGCCTCAAGTCCCTCGAGATTTTTAATCGTTTTCCCGACCCGACGTGGGGTCCCTCCATCGAGGGCCTGGACATGGACAACATCGTCACCTACGTCAAACCCAACACCGACCAAAAGCACGACTGGGAGTCGGTGCCCGACGACATCAAGAACACCTTTGAGCGCTTGGGCATCCCCGACGCCGAGCGCAGCTACCTGGCAGGCGTCGGCGCACAGTACGACTCCGAGCTGGTCTACCACAACATGCAGGACACCGCGTCCAAGATGGGCATCGTCTACTCCGGCATCGAGGAGGCCCTGCACGACCCGCAGTGGGAGCCGCTCATCCACGAGAAGTTCATGACGCTCATCCCGCCCACCGACCACAAGTTTGCGGCCCTGCACGGTGCCGTGTGGTCGGGCGGCTCGTTTGTCTACGTGCCCAAGGGCACCAAACTCGATTTCCCGCTGCAGAGCTACTTCCGCCTCAACGCCAAGGGCGCCGGCCAGTTTGAGCACACGCTCATCATCGTCGAGGACGATGCCGACCTGCACTTTATCGAGGGCTGCTCCGCACCCAAGTACAACGTGGCCAACCTCCACGCCGGCGCTGTGGAGCTCTTTGTGGGCAAGCGTGCGCACCTGCGATACTCGACCATCGAGAACTGGTCCAAGAACATGTACAACCTCAACACCAAGCGTGCGCGCGTGGACGAGGACGGCGACATCGAGTGGATCAGCGGCTCCTTCGGCAGCCACGTGGGCTACCTCTACCCCATGAGCGTGCTCAACGGCCGTCGCGCCCGCTCGAGCTTTACCGGCATTACCTTTGCCGGCGCCGGCCAGAACCTCGATACCGGCTGCAAGGTCGTGCTCAACGCGCCCGACACCTCGGCAACCGTCGAGACCAAGGGTATCTCCAAGAGCGGCGGCATCCAGACCTTCCGCAGCTCCATCGTGGCCACGCCTAAGGCCGAAGGTTCCAAAGCAACCGTGAGCTGCCAGTCGCTGATGCTCGACGACCAGAGCCGCTCCGATACCATCCCCGCCATGGACATCCGCGCCAAGAACGTCGACATCGGCCACGAGGCCACCATCGGCCGCATCGGCGACGACAAGGTGTTCTACCTGATGAGCCGCGGCATATCGGAGGAAGAGGCCCGCACCATGATCGTCAACGGCTTTGCCAACCCGGTCTCCAAGGAGCTGCCGCTTGAGTACGCCGTCGAGATGAACAACCTGATCAAGCTCGAGATGGAAGGAGCGATCGGATAATGAAACAGGAAACCAACACCGCTGCTACCACGCTCGAGCAGGTCAACGCTATGCCGGCCGCCACTTGGGGCTGGCTCAAGATGAACCAGACCAAGCTCGAGCTTTCGGACGAACTTGCCGCCGCTCCCGCCGAGGCCGTTGAGGTCGAGGGCCTGGACGAGCAGTTTGCCGGCTCGGCCGACGCCTTCGATACCGCCATGGACGCCATGGCCGAGCGCTTCCCCGAGCGCCGTGCCTCCGCCCCCGGCGACGCCGTCGACCGCGCCCGCATCACGCCCGAGACCGAGCTCGACGTGCCCGCCACCTCCGTCTACCAGGCCGGCGCTATCAAGCTCGAAGAGGAGCTCTCCCCCGCTGAGGCCTTCGAGACCGGCATGGGCGAGGCCGCCTACACCTATCTGGCCGATCACGCCACCAAGCGCGTCGTCATCGATGTGCCCGCGTACGGACGCGCCACGGTTACCGTGCGCGTGAGCGGTGTCGACGCCGCCACGGCCATCGCCGCTATCGACGTCGTCGCCCGCCCGCAGGCAACGCTCGACTTGTGCATAGCCCTGGACTCCCCCGTTGCCGGCCAAGGCGTCGTGGGCTCCGTGCTACGCGTGTGCGCCCACGAGTACGCCACCGTCAACGTAACCTGCACGCAGACACTCGACGATAGCTGGATCGCACTCGACGACACCGGCCTGTTCCTGGACGAGGGCGCGCGCGTCAACGTGCAACACACCGTCCTGGGTGCCGGCGCCAGCGCCACCGGCCTTGCCGGCGACCTGCTGGGCGATACCGCCAAGGTCACCATCGATACTGACTACCTGGGCGCCCGCGAGCAGGTGCGCGACTTTAACTACGAGCTGCGCCACCGCGGTCGCAAGACCGAGTGCGAGATCGACGCCAACGGCGTGCTGACCGGCACGTCCAAGAAGGTCTACCGCGGCACCATCGACCTCGTGCACGGCTGCAAGGGTGCAACCGGCACCGAGCGCGAGACGGTGCTTTTGGCCAACAAGGGCGTCGACAACAAGACCGTTCCCGTCATTCTCTGCGACGAGGACGACGTTGCCGGCAACCACGGCGCCACCATCGGTCACGTCCGCGACGAGCAGCTGTTCTACCTCGCCTGCCGCGGCCTTGACCAAAACGCCGCCGAGGACCTGTTCATCCGCGCCAAGCTGGAGGACGCCGCGCTTTCCGCCACCGACGAGCGCACCCGCGCAGCCGTCGTCCGCCTGGGCAACAACCTGATCGACAACTTTGAAGAGGAGCTCGCATGATCGACACCGAGCACGTTAAATGCGACACCTGCACTGCCCCCGAGCCCATGGAGCTCGACGCCAGCGACGAGGCTTCGCGCGGCTGGCCCACTGTGGACATCGAGACCAACCCCTACAAGGCACAGTTCCCGCTTTTCCAGCAGCACCCCGAGATCGCCTTCCTCGATAGCGCCGCCACCGCGCAGCGCCCCGCCTGCGTGCTCGACGCCGAGCGCGACTTCTACCAGCGCATGAACGCAAACCCCCTGCGCGGCCTGTACTCGCTGTCCGTCGAGGCCACCGAGGCCATCGCGAAGGTCCGCCAGCAGATCGCTGACGTCATCGGCGCTCCCCAGGCCAACGAGGTCGTCTTCACCCGCAACACGAGCGAGTCGCTCAACCTGGTCGCCAAGAGCTTTGCACCCACGGTGCTCGAGCCCGGTGACGAGGTCGTCATCACCATCATGGAGCACCACTCCAACCTAATCCCGTGGCAGCAGGTCTGCCGCGAAACCGGCGCCAAGCTCGTCTACCTCTACCCCACCAAGACCGGCCAGCTCACCACCGAGGAGGTTCTTGCCAAGGTTGGTCCCAAGACCAAAATTCTGGCCGTGGGTCAGATTTCTAACGTGCTGGGCGTCGAGAACCCGGTCAAGAACCTCGGCAAGCTCGTCCACAAGTACGGCGGCTATCTGGTCGTCGACGGCGCGCAGTCGCTGCCGCACATGCCGGTCGATGTGGCCGACCTGGGAGCCGACTTCTTTGCCTTTAGCGCGCACAAGGCCATGGGCCCCATGGGCATCGGCGTGCTGTGGGGCAAGATGGACCTGCTCAACGCCATGCCGCCCATGCTCACTGGCGGCGAGATGATCGATTCGGTCACCGAGCAGGACGCCGTCTGGGCGCCCGTCCCCGAGAAATTCGAGGCCGGCACGCAGGACGCCGCCGGCATCTTCGCCACGGGTGCGGCACTCGACTACCTGGTCAACACGGTGGGTTACGAGAACATCCAGGCACGCGAGCAGGCACTCGTCCACTACCTGATGGGCGAGCTCATGCAGCTCGACTTTGTCCAGATCATCGGCTCCATCTATTGGGATAACCACCACGGCGTCGTGAGCTTTAACGTCAAGGGCATCCACCCGCACGACGTCGCGAGCATCATGGACATGGACGGCGTCTGCATCCGTGCCGGCCACCACTGCGCGCAGCCGCTGCTTACCTGGCTGGGTGTCGAAAACCTTGCTTGCTGCCGCGCCAGCGTGGCCTTCTACAACGACAAGGCCGACATCGACAAGTTCATCGCCGGCCTGCATCACGTTTGGAGCACGTTCAATGGGTAATCTGTACACCTCCACCACATTTATGGAGCACAACTCGCACCCCGACTATAAATACGAGATGGATGCTCCCACGCACGAGCACGACGGCATCAACCCCAGCTGCGGCGACGAGCTCACCTTGCAGCTGCGCGTCGAGAACGGCGTGATCGAGGAGGCCTCCTTTACCGGCCACGGCTGCGCCATCAGCCAGGCCAGCGCCGACATCATGGCCGACCTCATCACCGGCGAGACCGTCGAGGAAGCTCACCGCCTGGCAGAGCTCTTCCTCGCCATGATCCGCGGCGAGCAGCTCTCCGAGGAGGACCTGGAAGACCTGGACGAAGCCGCCCAGCTCCAGGACATCTCGCACATGCCCGCCCGCGTCAAGTGCGCCGAGCTCGCCTGGCGCACCCTCGACGGCATGCTCGAGGGGCAAAATAATCAGTAGTATTTATCCCAAATCTTAAGAATTTCGTTGGCCGAATCGCTTGACTAAGAGCGGTTCGGCCATTTTCTTTTCTGCCTTTATTTCGATCCCTCGACCTGCGCGTCCACCTGAGCATAAGCGCGCACGATACGAGAGACGGTACTTTTGCCAATCCCGGTATACCGCTCAATCTGGCGCACCGTAAAGCCGGCATTGTTCAATCCAACAATAACGGTATCGCGCTGCGCCGGCGGTGCAGTTTTAACCCCATTGAGCGGAACCCCGAGGCGCTTCGCCAACTTGTTGGCAAAGGCGTGGCGTTCCCACTCCGTCTCTTTCATATCGCACAGCGCCGGCTCGCTACCGTCGGGTGTCGAAAGCGAATAGGCAATAAAGCCCTCGGCAGAACCAAAAAGCTCAAGCACGCAAGAAGGATCAGAAAATCCCCTCGCGACATCGGCCGCGTCACCGTCGTAAGCGCACAAATGCTCCGGAAAGCTGCTCCAGGGATAACGCTCAATGAGACTGATGCCCGCCTCCTGCGGATCGGCGTGAACGGAGCGAATAGCCTCCATCACCTGCCAGTCGGTATCGAGCGAGCGCCGGTCAAAACGGTTCTGGAACAGATGCCCTGTGCGCCCCGTGCGTTTATTGAACCGCCGCGCGTACGTCAAAAGCAGCCGGTGCATCGCCGCGCTCATCGCGTCCTCGTAATCTGCAAGCACCAGACGCACGTGATTGCCCATAAGGCACCAGGCGATAACCGTCACGCCCGCCTTGCGGCAGCACTCACGCATCAGCTCCAAGAACTCCCACCGGTCTTCATCGCCCTCAAAGATGAGCTGCTTGCCCGTACCGCGGGCACAGACATGGTAAAAGCCGGTAACCGTTCTCCAAACGCGCTGCATGGCGCTCCCTTCGCCGGGATCTGCTTGCCATCCAATACAGCACGATTGAAGCGTGCCATCAAAACATTCACGCAAAACAATTCGCTCACGCGGCCAAAGGCAGTAAACAGGCGGCGAACGGCACCGTTGCAACAGGTCAACCCCTGCAACGCATACAAGAGCTGCCCAAAAGCTTGCCAAAGACGGACCCCCTCTACGGAAGTTCGCGACCACAGAACATAGAGTTAAACCGTTTCAATTAAAACTTCCGGACTTCTCGCTACGAAAACTGAGCCGTTCGCCGAATATTCCGTGCATTTCGCGGTATTATAGGGGCTGCATGTCATGTCCCTTTCAAAGGGTCGCCCGGCAATCGCCAGCCACGGCCCCCAGACGGGACGCCAACACGATAGAGAGGAGAGGCATGCAGTACTCACAGGAAGTGGAGAACATGTGCCCCGTTGCCAAGGGTGCATACCACGGCCCCGCACCCATCCCCGAGGAGGGCAAGTGGGTCCAGGCTAAGGAGATTTCCGACATCTCCGGTCTTACGCACGGTGTGGGTTGGTGCGCACCTCAGCAGGGCGCCTGCAAGCTCACGCTGAACGTCAAGGACGGCATCATCGAGGAGGCCCTCGTTGAGACCATCGGCTGCTCGGGCATGACCCACTCTGCCGCCATGGCTTCCGAGATCCTTCCCGGTAAGACCATCCTCGAGGCCCTCAACACCGACCTCGTCTGCGACGCCATCAACGTTGCTATGCGCGAGATCTTCCTGCAGATCGTTTACGGCCGCAGCCAGACCGCGTTCTCCGAGGGCGGCCTGCCCGTGGGCGCCTCCCTCGACGACCTCGGCAAGGGCCTTCGCTCTCAGGTCGGCACCATGTTCGGCACCAAGGCCAAGGGCGCTCGTTACCTCGAGCTCGCTCAGGGCTACGTCACCCGCATGGCTCTCAACGACAAGAACGAGATCATCGCATTCGAGTTCCTGAACCTCGGCAAGTTCACCGACGCCGTCAAGGCCGGCAAGACCCCCGAGGAGGCCATCGCTGGCGCTATGGGCCACTATGGTCAGTGGGAGAACGCTGCCAAGTACATCGACCCGCGCACCGACGAGGAGACTCACTCCGTCGCCAGCGTGTTCCCGGTTCACGAGTAGAAAGGGAGGGAAATAACTATGACTGTTACGTTCGAAGGTTACGAGCGCCGCGCTGACAAGATCAACAAGTGCCTCGCCGACAACGGCATCGCCTCCCTCGAGGAAGCTCTGCAGATCTGCACCGACAAGGGCTTCAACCCGCGTGAGATCGTCAACAACACCCAGTCCATCGCCTTCCAGAACGCCGAGTGGGCCTACACCCTCGGTTGCGCTCTCGCTGTCAAGCGTGGCGCCAAGTCCGCTTCTGAGGCTGCCGCCATCATCGGCGAGGGCATCCAGGCCTTCACCGTTCCCGGCTCCGTCGCCGAGGACCGCAAGGTCGGTCTGGGCCACGGCAACCTGGGCGCTATGCTGCTCTCCGACGACACCGAGTGCTTCGCCTTCCTGGCCGGTCACGAGTCCTTCGCTGCCGCTGAGGGTGCTATCGGCCTGGCTCTGAACGCCAACAAGGCTCGCAAGAAGCCGCTGCGCGTCATCCTCAACGGTCTGGGCAAGGACGCTGCTCAGATCATCGCCCGCATCAACGGCTTCACCTACGTGAAGACCCAGTTCGACTACTTCACGGGCGAGCTCAAGGTCGTCGAGACCATCCCCTACTCCGATGGTCCCCGCGCCGCCGTCAACTGCTACGGCGCCGACGACGTCCGCGAGGGCGTTGCCATCATGTGGCACGAGAACGTCGACATCTCGATCACCGGTAACTCCACCAACCCCACGCGCTTCCAGCACCCCGTCGCTGGCACCTACAAGAAGGAGCGCCTCGAGGCTGGCAAGAAGTACTTCTCCGTCGCTTCTGGTGGCGGCACTGGCCGTACCCTGCACCCGGACAACATGGGCGCCGGCCCTGCCTCTTACGGCATGACCGACACCATGGGCCGCATGCACTCCGACGCCCAGTTCGCCGGTTCTTCCTCCGTGCCTGCGCACGTTGACATGATGGGTCTCATCGGCATGGGCAACAACCCCATGGTCGGTGCCACCGTCGCCTGCGCTGTCGCCGTCGAGGAGGCCCTCAAGGCCTAATCGCGCCCGCGCGATGCTCATATAGTTGAGCTTTGGAGCCGCTACCCACCCGGGTAGCGGCTCTTTTTGTTTGCGCTGTCGCAGGGTAGCTAATGCCGATATATCAGTTGGGGCGAAATACAAGATGTGATGAGATGGAGCGTCAGAGCGTCCATGACGCCCACCTGCCATATTTGCCCTTTACCGATTTGCCGAGTCTTTGCGGCCCCATTGCCGATCACCCGTGCGACAATGCGCCGGACGAGAAAGGAATCCGATGGAATCGACTGATGTACTGGTAATTGGATCTGGCATTGCGGGCCTTTGCGCCGCCATCGAAGCGGCACGCACGGGTGCAACCGTCACTGTGGCAAGCGCCGGCAAGACTATGAGTGGATCGAGCTTCTTCCCCGGAACCTGGGGCCTAGGGCTTATCGGACCCGTTAACGAAGACGATGAACAGGACCTCATCGACACCATTCAGACCGTCGGCGGCGGCGTTGCCGACCCCGAACTCGTCCAAACGTTCGTCCACTGCATTCCCCAAGCGATTGACTGGCTCGAACAGGATCTGGGCGTAGAACTCCAGCACCCGCAAAGCGCCGAGAGCGCCCAGCAAAAGCAATTTATCCCTTGCTTTGACCATAAGACACGCATGTGGCGCGGCCTCACCCGCAAGCCCCTTGAGGACGCTCTGACGACCCGGATCGAGTCACTCGGCATTCGCCTGCTCCCCCGCCATGAGCTTATTGACCTTGTTGAGGACACGAACGGCAGAATAACCGGAACCGTACTCTACGACCTTACCGAAAATCGAATCGTGCCCTTTGCTGCCAAGGCCACGATCATCGCAGCCGGTGGCACAGGCGGCCTGTTCGAGCGCAGCCTTACGTCGGCTGATGTGCTCAGCTCCTCGCAGGCCATCGCACTGGCGCACGGCGCAACACTTACTAATATAGAGTTCATGCAGATGATGCCTGGCTTCATCGAGCCCAGGCGTAACTTGGTCTTCAACGAGAAAACCTGGCGCTACGTGCATGTAGACC
Source organism: Collinsella aerofaciens (assembly GCF_039062365.1). Lineage (GTDB taxonomy): Bacteria > Actinomycetota > Coriobacteriia > Coriobacteriales > Coriobacteriaceae > Collinsella. The sequence continues at coordinate 2,504 of NZ_JBCJBI010000003.1, read as the reverse complement.
AGCCGGTAGATATTGCCGACGACAAGCTGGACGACCTGCTCGAGCAGCGCTCTGGATATGGTCCCTTCACGTCACGCTTGGCCTCCCGCGCTATCGATCTCGTCATCGATCAGGCAGGTGTCGAAGGCCTGGCACTCCACTACGACTTCCCCCGCGAGGATGTCCCAGAGTTTGTGCAGACCTTTGCCACCTGGCTGCAAGACGAGCACGGCATCGCGCCGACCGACGAGATGCGCGTTGCGATGTATGCCCACGCCGCTAACGGCGGCATCAAGATCGATAAGACCGCGCACACGGGCGTTGAGGGCCTCTACGCTTGCGGCGAGGCGACAGGCGGCATGCACGGCGCCGACCGCATTGGTGGCTTGTCAAGCGCCAACGGCATCGTATTCGGACGTATCGCGGGCGCATCGGCAGCCCTCACAGCGCAGAAAGAGCCTGAGGCGGCCCTGAAGGCGGATATCACCCTCCCCCAGTACGGCATTGCCACAACAGATGCCGAACGCCTGACACACAGCCTTAGGCACACGATGAGCACCTTTTGCATGATCAACAGGACCGAAACAGGCCTATCTGAGGCCCTGCAACAACTTGAAAGTCTGCAAGACAAGGCCATGGCGCTGAGCAAGCCGCATGCCGATGACAGCGAGATCGCAGCCCTCGCCCGCCTAGAGTCGCAGATTCGACTAGCACAGGAAATGGTCAAAGCCATGCGCAAGCGAACTGAAAGCTTAGGTTCGCACTATCGAGCAGACTAAGCCGAGCACCCCTCCAGAGCAGAACACAACTTCTCGATATTAATGGGTCCCGTGAGCTCAAAGCGACACAGGGCCCATTCGTGTCCGCGCGGGCAAATATACTCATTCTGAATACGGAGTCGACATAGTCCACGTAGACAAACGAACAGAAAGGAAGAGATATGGACAGCAGGGATATCGAGAAATGGCGTGTCGAACTTGACAGCTACGCCCATGTAGAAGACGGCGTTGAGTATTGGCTCGCACGCGATTTAATGGAACCCCTCGGATACACCCAATGGCGTAATTTTGAGACTGCAGTTAAGAGATCCATGGCATCGTGTGACACCAATAAAATGCCTGTTGCCGCCCATTTTGCTGAGGCCAGCAAAATGGTAGATGCCGGCATCGCCAAACGAGCCGTAAAAGACTACAAGCTGACGCGCTACGCATGCTATTTAATCGCCCAAAACGGAGACCCAAACAAGCCCGAAATCGCACTCGCACAGGCGTACTTCGCCGTGCAGACACGCCGTCAGGAGCTCATAGAGCAGCGCTTCGCAGAGATTCAGCGCTTGCAGGCGCGCCACTCGCTATCCGATTCAGAGAAACAGCTCTCGGGCATTGCGTTCAAACGAGGCGTGGACTCCAAAGGATTCGCGATCATCAAGTCGAAGGGCGATGAGGCGTTATTCGGCGGCAGAAGCACGGCGGACATGAAGCGGCAGCTTGGTGTGCCCAAGAGTGCTGCATTGGCGGACAGGCTAGCCGATGTTCTCATCAAAGCAAAGGACCTTACGAACTCGATGACGGCCTTCAACGCCGAGGAACACGACCTGTACGGTCTGGACCAGATCAAGCAAGAGCACGTCGAGAACAACACAAGCGTGCGCGGCAGCCTCATCGACCGCGGAATTGTACCCGAGAACCTACCGCCTGCCGAAGATACAAAGAAGCTCGAACGTCGCGTGAAAGCAGACGAGAAAAAGCTCAAGGAGGGTACAGACGGATTCACCGACCCCCAGGGCAGGCTCGACTTGTAAAGCGTCTGTGCCCTTACGGGTTCGGCCCCATGCGAGGTTAATAAAAAAGACGGCCAACCGAAATTGACCGTCTTAACATGCTTTTGGGTGGGCCGTCAGGGGGTCAGCCTGCTGCGCAGACGGCCGCTGCGGCGCCAAGGCGCCTTGCGCGCTACGCTGGTAAATGCTTACGCATTTCCTCAGCTCCGCGCCCCGACGGGTTCGACCCCATGCCGGGGTAACAAAAAAGCGACCAGCCTAAGCCAGTCGCTTTAACATGCTTTGGTGGGCCGTCAGGGGGTCGAACCCTGGACCTTGGGATTAAGAGTCCCCTGCTCTACCAACTGAGCTAACGACCCAAAGCTAAAGTCCGTTGTGGCGGACTTTAGAGGAGATATCGTGTGGTGGGCCGTCAGGGGGTCGAACCCTGGACCTTGGGATTAAGAGTCCCCTGCTCTACCAACTGAGCTAACGACCCGATATCAACACGAAGCAAGAACTGGGGTGGGTAAAGGGACTCGAACCCTCGACCTACGGGACCACAACCCGTCGCTCTAGCCAACTGAGCTACACCCACCGTGTCCTGTGCGCTTCGCGCTCGACTATTATTGCAAGGAACGCCACGCGATGCAAGCCCCAATTTTCAAGAATTTTGAAAAGAGTTTTTCCCTTGATTATCAACTTTATCCGAACACCTCCCACATTCATCCGCACATGTGCGGATGAATGTGGGAACCCGATACCC
>NZ_JBCJBI010000002.1:63548-208538 GCF_039062365.1 Collinsella aerofaciens | reverse complement strand
GGACCTCGGGGGCGTTCGGTTAACTGCGGGAGCGTGCCGTCAGCTCAATGTGTTCGGTTGGGATCGGAAATCAACCCACCACAAAGGTGCCTGTCCCCTTTGTGGCGGTTGGGGCGTTAGGGGAGGAGCTTCATGGCGGCGTCGTGGGCGGCGTGCTCGTAGGTGTCGTCGAGGGACTTGAGCGGCAGCAGAGCGTTGGCCTGTGCGTCGCCACGGCGCTCGAGGGCGTGGGCGATGAGCCGGTCGGCGAGCTCGGGGTTCTTGGGCAGTGCCGGTCCGTGTAGGTACGTGCCGATGACGCCCTTGTAGATGAGGCCCTCAAAGCCATCGTCGCCGTTGTTGCCGGTACCCGTGACGACGGACGTTCCGAGCGGCGTGGCCTCAGCATCGAGCAGGGTGCGGCCGCCGTGGTTCTCGAATCCCACAAAGGGCTCGGGTGCCAGGTCGGTTTTGACGGCGACGTTGCCGATCAGACGGTCGGAGCCGCGCACGGTTTCGGCGGCAACGACGCCCAGGCCCTCGATGCGATTTTCGTCCGTATAGTACGAACGGCCGAGCAGCTGATAGCTGCCGCAGATTGCGAGCAGCGAGCCGCCGTCCTCAACATAGGATGCGACCTTGTCTTTTTGAGCGAGCAATTCATGTGCCACAGCCAACTGGTCGCGGTCGGAGCCACCACCCATCATGACGATGTCGGCGTCGGTGAGATCGAGCGACTCGCCCATGCGGACCTCGTCCACGCGAACGGGGATGCCACGCCAGGCGCAGCGGCGCTCGAGGGCAATGACGTTGCCGCCGTCGCCATAGAGGTTGAGGGCATCGGGATACAGGTAGACGATGCGCAGGGGGCGCGAGAGCTCGACCGGCGCAATATCGGTGGGGACAGCGCTGCCATCGGCGCGCGTTGCGGCGTGGGAGGCAACCGAGCTCGCATCGGTGCCCTTAAGCTCGTCGAGTTCCTTGACCAGCGGCGGGAAGGCCGTGTAGTTGGCGACGGCGTAGAAGGTGTCATCGGCGATCTCGTCTGCCACGGCGCCGATCGCCTGCTCGATATTCGAGATGATGGCGGCGTCGATGCCGGCGTACTTCAGACGTACCTGCATATCGTGTGCACGCGTGCCGCCGGCAAAGGCGACAAGCCCTGGGGTATCGGCGATGCGCTCGAAGTCGACGTCGTAGATCCACGAGACATCGTGGCCGTCGGCGTCGTTGTCGTTCAGGAAGAAGGCACAGAGTCTGCCGCCCGCCGTCTTAATGGACTGGATCTGTCGATCGAAGCCCACGGGATTCTTGGCCAGGTTTGCCTCGACGGTACGGCCGGCGATCTCCCAGCGACCCATGCGTCCGCCGGCGGGGACGTAGGCATCGAGCGTGGGCTGTAGGTGAGCTGCGTCCACGCCCAGCTCGCGCGCCGCAAAGAAGGCGGCGGCAACGTTATAGACCATGTACAGGCCGTTGTAGCGCGTGGTGATGTGCGTGGCGGGCGTGTTGGTATCGGGGCTAAAGTTCAGGTCAAAGCCGTAGCCGTCGCAGGTGAGCTCAACGTCCGTTACGCGACGGACCAGCGCGGGACGACCCCAACCGCACGAAGGACAATGATAGGCTCCGAGCTGGCCGTACTGCACATAGTCGTACTCCAGCGGCGCGTTGCACTGCGAGCAAAAACGCGAGTCGCTAATGCGATCGGACTCGGTGCCCGTGGCGCCGTCGATGCCAAAGGCGATGCTCGTATTGGGGACGCGCGCGGCGATCGAGGCGCACAGCGGATCGTCGGCGTTATAGATGAGCGTCGTTGCCGGCGAAAGCTCCAACGCGTGGGCGATGACGTCCTGGGTGTGGTCGATCTCGCCGTAGCGGTCCAGCTGGTCGCGGAACAGGTTGAGCAGCACAAAGTACGTCGGCTTGAGCTTGGGCAGGACGCGCACCGTGTAGAGCTCGTCGCACTCAAAGACGCCTACGCGCTTGCCGTTGCCGGCACGCTTAAGATTGCTGCGGGCTTCGAGCAGGGCACCTACTACGCCCGGCTCCATGTTGTTGCCAGCGCGGTTGCATACCACGGTAGCGCCGCTGGCGGCAACGGCATCGGCGATGAGGTTGGAGGTGGTGGTCTTGCCGTTGGTGCCGGTGATCACCACGCTGCGGTCGACAAGGCCCGCGAGGTCGCTTAGCAGCTCGGGGTCGATCTTCATGGCGATGCGGCCGGGGAGTACGCCACCCTGGCGCTTAAGGACGGAGCGCAGACCCCAGCGGGCGATATCGCTCGAGGTACAGGCGAGAGATGAGCGGAAGTTCATGAAGCCGTTCCTAACGTGAATGACATGGTCGTGGCGTTTGCGCCGTTAAAAGCCGTAACGGCGCGCAAATTCCTGGGCAAGCTGCGATACGTCTTCGCAAGCGTTGGCCCAGGGGGCAAAGTCGGGAGTATCCGAGATGATACCGTCGGCCTCCCAAACTGCCTGATGCGAAAGGTCCCAGGGGTCGTGCGGTTCGGGCCGGCAGGGAAGGTACGGCGTCTGATACATGGGGTTCAGCAAAAAGAACGCGCCGCCCTCGCAGCGGTTGGCAAACTCGCGCAGCGCGCGTGTCGCCGGGCGCATCTTGTTCGTTTTGAACAGCAAGATCGTGCGGGCGAGTAGGTACCAGGGGGAGTTCTCGAGGGCGTCGGCCCCCATCTGCTCCTCGAGCTGGTGGGCCAGGGCAAAAAAGCCGTCCTGGTCTTCCAGGCGAGCGAGGGCGAGCAACACGGTGCCTGTGGCTCGGGTGGGGTAGCCTTCCGCCTTAAGGACGCGGCGGGCGTAGTTGGCAGCAGCGCGGTAGCGGGCGCTCGCCATGCACAGCTGCGAGATGGCCTCGAGCGTGTGGAGCCACCCGATAAGAGCCGGCTCGCTCACGGTAAGGTCTGCTGCGGTGACACCGTCGGTCAAAACATTATTGGCCCAGTAGTGCGGGGCTTCCATGTCGAACCCGGGCACGCTTTGCTGCAGGTAATCGGCCGTGGTCGCTTCGAGCTTCATCAGGTCGCCTAGGCAGGCGTCGACGGGCGTGTCCGCCAAAATGATGGCGAGCAGCTGGGCATCGAGGACATACGCATCGACGCGGACGATCTTGAGCAGCTCATCGCGCATATCGTCGAACAGGCGGTTGCGCGTTTGCTCAAACTCCTCGTCGCTGCCCATGTCCTCGATGCGATGGAGCTCGTCGAGCAGGTGGCGATGAACACCGGCATAGTACAGCAGCGCCTGGGCATGCTCGGACTGCGCATACTTATGAGGGTTGACGTTCACGTCGTTATGGACAAGCTCGCGTGCTGCATCGGTGAGCTCGGGGTGCGACGCCAGATAGGTGCGCTCCAGGTAGGCGGGGATGTAGACGCTCGGATCCATTAGAGGTCTCCTCCCTTAAACGGCAAACCCTGCTCGGCCGCCCGCAGTATGCGCTCATCGATTTGGGAACGCACGATATCGTTGGTGGCGACCCAGGCGGCAAAACTGGCGTTGTCGGGGGCGCCCAGGCCCTCCTGCAGTACCGGCGTCGCCTCGGACAGCGCAAGGACAAGCTCGTCGGTCGAGCCCACGCCTACGTTGACGCGGGCATAGACGCCATCGGGAAACTCGGTTTGGAAGTAGAGTGCCTCGGCTGCGTGCGGACACGAGCGCGCAAGGATGCGCAAGTAGTGCTCGGCGCCCTCGTAGTCCAGCTCGCGCCAGGCAGCGCTCATCAGCGCGATGAGCGTCCACGGGTCCAAGTCACGCTCCGCATCTTTGGGGCGGCGGCGCAGTGGGGTATTCGCGAGGTACGGCACGGAGTGTGCGGAGCGAAAGCGCTTGAGCTCCTCGGCAGGGTATTCGAGCTTCGCCATGGCGAGCATCGCGGTGTGCCGGACACCAGCGGGATCGTTGGGGGCAAAGTCCAAGCTGCGATTTGCGGCTTCGAGCGACATGCGGTAGCGTCCGCTAATGAGGGCGCGTGATGCCAAGGCGGCAAGCCAGCGCAGGTAGGGGCGGCGCATAAGGTCGCCTGCGGCCTCGCGCTCGTAGGGGTCCTGCGCCGAGGCGATCTTGAGCGCCAGATCGTGCTCCACCTCGTCGCACTTGGACACCAGATACTGCACGTATTCCTCGTTGGATTCGGCGGTGAGTGCCGTCAGCATGCGCTGGGCATCCCAGTTGGCCGGATCGAGTGTGGCCGCCTCGCGGAGCATGTTCTCGGCAGCTGCCTCTTCCTGCTCTGCCTGGGCATCGTCAGGGATAAAGGGAATGCGGTAGTCGACGGCCTCGACTACCTTGGCAATCAGATGCCCGGCGCGGTCGCGGTCGTGCACGATGAGCGGTGCGGGGTTGCGGGTGAATTGCTCCATCAGACGCTCTACGGCGGCACCGTCGGTGAGCGGGATATTGTCGCGGCGCAAGGCCTCAAGAACGAGGCGATGGCAATCCTCTTGAATGGGATCGAATGCCATGGGGCCTCCTTTGCTGCGGTTAGGGTTCAGATGTTTCTATATAAGGTTCTAGTTTACCCGCATGTGGCACACCGGGGGTGCTGCACTTGGACTTGCACCTTTGCACCACGAAGTCGGATGTCGCACAAATGTCGGCACCATGGACGGCCGAGTGGTATCACGGTGCCGCAAACGGTCGATTTTTGGCGGCGAACGGTGCATATTTTGGAGGGGCACAGTCCTGCCCGGGATATGTAGTCAACCTTGATAAAACGTTTGCCCAGCTTGGGAGTATGAATGCCGCACAAGGGTCTTCAGGGATAGAAAAAACGTTTCATCATTGGCGGCTTTAGGTGAATAACTGACCAACCAGAACGGTAAAATAGTGTTTGTCTGAGCGTTGAGACGTTTAGACATCGCGCATTGTCATCGCCGGCAACGCGCAAACCGGTCCTAACGGAGCCAATTGGGTGCTCCGTTATATACGCAAGTCTAAGAGGGGCTTGTTTAGGAGGCACAGTATGGGACGTTTTACCAATCCTCGCGATCTGTACTTTGGTGAGGGCGCTCGCCACGAGGTGAAGAACCTCAAGGGCAAGAAGGCCATCATCGTTTCTGGCGGCAGCTCTATGCGCCGCGGCGGGTTCCTGCAGGACGTCGAGAACGACCTTAAGGAAGGCGGCTTCGAGGTCAAGCTGTTCGAGGGCGTCGAGTCCGACCCGTCCATCGAGACGGTCATGAAGGGCGCCGAGGCCATGCGCGAGTTCGAGCCCGACTGGATTATCGCCATCGGTGGCGGCTCGCCCATCGATGCCGCTAAGGCCATGTGGGTCTTCTACGAGTATCCCGAGGAGTCCTTCGACAACATCATCCAGCCGTTCAGCTTCCCTGAGCTGCGTCAGAAGGCTCATTTCTGCGCCATCTCCTCTACCTCCGGCACCGCTACCGAGGTCACCGCGTTCTCCGTCATTACCGACTACGCCAAGGGCATCAAGTACCCGCTGGCCGACTTCAACATCACCCCTGATGTCGCCATCGTCGACCCCGAGCTCACCTACACCATGCCCGCCAAGCTGTGCGCTCACACCGGCATGGATGCTCTGACCCACTGCATGGAGGCCTACGTTTCCACCTGCGCCTCTATGTTCACCGACGCCAACGCTCTGCACGGCATCCGCGAGATCGTCGAGTGGCTGCCCAAGTCCTATGCTGGCGACCATGAGGCCCGTCAGCACATGCACGAGGCTCAGTGCATCGCCGGTATCGCCTTCTCCTCGGGCCTGCTCGGCATCGTTCACTCCATGGCTCACAAGACCGGTGCTGCCTTCGAGAACGGCCACATCATCCACGGTGCCGCTAACGCCATGTACCTGGGTAAGGTCATCCAGTGGAACTCCAAGGATCCCCGTGCTGCCGAGCGTTACGCTTACGTGGCCAAGGAGATCCTGCACCTTCCCGGCGAGACCAACGAGGAGCTCATCGCTGCGCTCGTCCAGAAGATCCGCGACCTCAACGACCAGCTCAACATTCCGCAGTCCATCAAGGATTACGCGAATGGTGGCGTGAAGGTCGACGCCGAGAACCCGCAGATGGTTTCCGAGGAGGAGTTCCTCGCCAAGCTGCCCGAGATCGCCGCGAACGCCGAGCAGGACGCCTGCACGCCCGAGAACCCGCGTGAGACCAAGGCTGCCGACTTCGAGAAGATTCTCAAGGCCTGCTACTACGACACCGACATCGATTTCTAATCGACTCTTGTTATCGTAACGAGGGGCTCCGCACGTATCCGTACGGAGCCCCTTTCTTTTTTAGAGAATGGGATAGTTATGGCTGCAATTTTCAATAGCCCCAGCAAGTACATCCAGGGTCCGGACGAGCTCGCCAAGCTCGGCTCCTATGTCGAGCCGCTCGGCGCTAAGGCCCTCGTCATCGTGACGCCTTCGGGCAAGAAGCGCGTCGGTGCCAAGATCGAGGGCGGCTTTGCCGAGGCCAAGGCCGAGCTGCTGTTTGAGGACTTTAACGGCGAGTGCTCCAAGGGCGAGGTCGATCGCCTGGTTGCGCTCGCTCGCGACAACGGTTGCGACATCATCGTCGGCGTCGGTGGCGGCAAGATCCTCGACACCGCGAAGGCCGTCGCCTATTACCTGGAGTCCCCGGTTATCATTTGCCCCACCATTGCCTCGACCGATGCACCGTGCTCGGCACTTTCGGTGCTCTACACCGACGACGGCCAGTTCGATAAATATCTCTTCCTTAAGGCAAACCCCAACATTGTCCTGATGGATACGACGGTTATCGCGGCGAGCCCAGTGCGCCTGACGGTTTCCGGTATGGGCGATGCGCTCGCAACCTACTTTGAGGCCCAGGCGACGCATGATGCCGACGGTGGCACTTGCGCCGGCGGCAAGGGCGGAATGGCCGGCCTGGCGCTCGCCAAGCTCTGCTACGAGACGCTTATGGCCGATGGCGTCAAGGCCAAGGTCGCACTGGAGAAGGGTGCGCTGACGCCTGCTGTCGAGCATATCATCGAGGCCAATACGCTGCTTTCGGGCATTGGCTTTGAGAGCTCGGGCCTTGCTGCTGCTCATGCCATCCACAATGGCCTGACGATGCTGCCCGAGTGCCACGGCATGTATCACGGCGAGAAGGTCGCCTTTGGCACCATCGTCCAGCTGGTACTCGAGGATGCCCCGACCGAGAAGCTCGAGGAAGTCTTGGGCTTCTGCATTGAGCTTGGCCTGCCGGTCACGATGAAGGAACTTGGCGTTGCCGAGCTTACGCGCGAGCAGGCCATGATTGTTGCCGAGGCCGCCTGCGCACCCGATGACACCATGTGCAACATGCCCTTTGAGGTGACGCCCGAGATGGTCGCAAACGCCATCCTGGGTGCCGACGCGCTGGGCCACTACTATCTCATGGATGAGTAAATCAAGCTAAGGAAGGGGCAAAGCCAGCAGATGGCTTTGCCCCTTTTTGCTATGGTGCAAAGGGGTCAGGTTGCTTTGCACCAATTGTTGTTGATGAAAGGGCGGATTCTCGTATGGCGCTTCCCATGGTTTATGGCGGTCCCGGTCGGTATGTTCAGGGGCCGGGCGAACTGTCGCGCCAGGGCAGGTATGACGGTTGCTGGCATGGGCGATGCGCTGGCAACGTACTTCGAGGCGCGTTCGTGCGCCGCGGCGCACGGCACCAACGAGCACGGTGGCGCGCCGGGACACTTGGCCTTGGTTGCGGCTCGTGCCTGCTATGACACGCTTATGGAGTGCGGCGTCGCTGCCAAGCGCGATCTCAAGAAGGGGCGTACATAGCCGGCGGTTGAGCGTCTGATCGAGTGCAATATTCTGCTCTCGGGCGTCGGCTTTGAGAGCGGTGGCTTGGCGTTGGCACATGCCATCGCCAACGGTCTGACGATTCTGCCCGAGTGCAGGGCTATGCACGGTGAGGCCGTGGCATTTGGCCTGGTGGTCCAGCTGCGCCTAGAGCGTGCGCCCGAGCTTGATCAGGTGCTCGAGTTTTGCCAGCGCGTTGGTCTGCCGACGACGCTCGAGGAGCTGGGTCTTGGCGAGATTTCCGATGTCGATCTGCAGGGTGTTGCAAATGCGGTCTTTAGAAACGAGCGCAATATGGCTAACGAACAGGCCAAGGTGACCAAACAAAAGCTCGTGCAGCTCATGTGCGAGGCATAGCTTGGCACTTGATTGACCTTGTGCAATCGAGGCGGCGATAGGCCATAGGCTATTTGCCCCAAAGGTGCACCGCGTGTAATTTGCCCAAGGCGTGGGCCGATGGCGTATCATTATCTCTTGCTTGTTTGCACTGCTCAGGGAGGGGCCGCGCATGGCGCAGGAACACGATCTGTTTGATGACATTATCGAGATCAGCAAGGGTTTCGACTTTCTTAAAAACCCGCTTGGCGGTGTGACCGATGCACTCGATCCGTCGGCGCCGCAGTGGAATCCTGCCGACTACAAGGAGCGTCCGCGCGGCAACACCATTCCGTGCCTGACCTGCAAAAACGAAAAGAGCGGCTGCACCGCGTGCATGGACGTGTGCCCGGTCAACGCTATCGAGGTCGAGGAAGACTCCATCGAGATCCTCGATTCCTGTCGCAAGTGCGGTCTGTGCGCTGCTGCTTGCCCGACGGAGGCGATCATCTCCCCGCGCCTTGCACCCAAAAACGTCTACGACGACATTGTCTCGGCGGCTACGAGCCACGAGACCGCCTACGTTACCTGCACGCGTGCCCTTAAGCGCATGCCGCGCGAGAACGAGGTTGTTGTCGCCTGTGTGGGCGATATTACGGCCGAGACATGGTTCTCGGTGCTGGCCGATTATCCCAATGTGAGCGTGTACCTGCCGCTGGGCGTGTGCGATAAGTGCCGTAACATCGGTGGCGAGGACATCCTGGGCGAGGCCATTGCTACCGCCGAGGAGTGGGCGGGCACGGGCATGGGTCTGGAGGTCGACCCCAAGAGCCTCAAGTGCCATAAGCGCCGCGAGTACGAGCGCAAGGAGTACATGGAAAAGATCGCCCGCACCACGGGCCTTACCGTGACCAAGCTCAACCCGGCAACGGCGGCGCTGGCCTCGGTGACGCAGAAGCTCAAAGCCCATCGCCATCAGATTACTCAGTTGGAGCGTACGCTCAACACCATGTGCGGCACCACGACGACCAAGCGTCGCCGTTCGCTCACGCACGGGCGGCAGTTGGTGCTCTCGACGCTGCAAAACCACCCCGAGCTTGCCCAGAACATGCAGGTGAGCACGCCGGAATGCGATTTTGACAAGTGCACGTCGTGCGGCGAGTGCGTCAATGTATGCCCTACGTTCGCCTGCGATTTGGTGGGAAGCGGCCGCTTTGCGTTGGAGTCCACGTATTGCCTAGGTTGCGGAGCCTGCGTCAAGGTGTGCCCCGAGCATGCGCTCAAGTTGGTTGAGCATGACGCGTCCAATCTGGTCGTCGTCGATCCCGAAGCCGAGGAAAAGGCTGCCCAGAAGGCCAAGGCTCACGAAGAAGCTGAGAAGGTCAAGGCCGAGGCAAAGGCCAAGCTTGACAAGATGCTCGACCAGGTGGAAAAGCTCGCGGACTAGCTAAAAGGGCGTACATGATGGCCGGTGGGACAGGTGCTGCCCCGCCGGCCAAAAAAGTTGCGGTGGAATAGTTCCTGTTTTGCCCTTAAGCTGGCCATTCTAGGAACTATTCCACCGCAACTAATAGATGGTTAGCTCATACTGCTCTGATGGGTCTCGCTGCCGTTATTGCGGCGGGTGACCGTTTCGTGGAGTAAAAAGAAGCTGGGAACCTGCTTTGTCTCGGTGTATTCCATAAGGATGCCGTCGGCGTTGTAGGTCTGCCCGCGTACAACGGCGAGTGCGTTAAAGTCGTCGAGATCGAGTACGCGTGTATCCTCGGGCGTGGGATGCTCAATCGTTACATCGCGTTTGCCCGTGGCAATCTTAATTCCAAGGCCTTCTTCGAGGTAACGATAGATCGAGTCGTTGACAATCTCGGGTGTCAGCCCCGGTACCTGTGAGCTTAGGTAATAGGAGTCGTCGGAGCACACGGCTCGTCCGTCTGCATAACGGATGCGTTTAGCACGTGTGAGTTCACAGCCTTCGGGAAACCCGGTAATCTTGGAGAGCGCCTTGTTACAGACGAGGAGCTCAAAGACAGTGGTAGCCGTTTTGAGCTCAAAGCCTCGGCTAGCTGCGATTTCCTTAAAGGTCTCGAGTCCGCCGCCACCACGATTCGTCTCGTCACTGATGTTGCGAATGACGCGCATGCCTTTGCCTTGCTGGGGGAGCACGTATCCATCTGCCGCAAGCATCGAGATGGCGCGACGGACCGTCATGCGCGAACAGCCAAACAGTTGCGTGAGTTCAGTCTCCGAAGGCAGATAGCTTAGATAGGCGTATGTGCCGTCGTCAATCGACTGCTTCACGTTGTCATAAATGGTTTGGAAGATGGCTCGCGCCATGACGGTCTCCTAGAGCTGAGTGCGCGAGCGGTGGATGAGGACTGCTCGCGCAGGTGTCGATCGATTTACTTGCTGGGGTCGATTATATATTTACCCATGGCACGCAGAGCTGGGTCTGACAGGATGGCGCCGAGTTCGTCGAGGGAAGCCACCTTGGCGACCATCGAGGATACGTCGAGCCTGCCAGAGTCGATGAGCTCGAGCGCGCGACGCTGCGTATAAGGGTTGATGTAGGACGAGGTAAGCACAAGCTCCTTCTGGAAGACCTCGAAGGGCTTGACGGTGATTGTCTCATCGGGCTTGGTGAGGCCGAACATCATGACCGTAGCCTTGTGGCCAGCGATCTGGATGGCCTGCTCGATGGTGACGGGCTTGCCAACACACTCGATAACGACATCGACGTTGCCGACGCCCTCCTGCTTCAGGCGGGCCGGGACGTCCTCGTGGATGGAATCAATTGCCAGGTCGGCGCCGAGTTTGAGCGCAACCTCGCGCTTGCCTTCGACAGGCTCGAGCAAGACAACCTTGGTGGCGCCGGCGTTTTTAGCAAGCTGCATCATGAGCAGACCGATCATGCCGCCGCCGATAACGACAACTGTGCTGCCGGGCTTGATGTTGCACATATCGATGCCGTGCAGGCAGCAGGCGACGGGCTCGGTCATAGCACCCTGCTCAAAGCTGGTGTGATCGCCCAACTTGTAGACTTGCTGCATATCGACGGAGCAGTACTCGGCAAAGCCGCCGTTAACGGTGGTGCCGTAACCGGTCATATGCTCGCAGTAGTGGTTGATTCCGTCGCGGCAGGGTTCGCAGCAGCCGCAGGGATGGTTTGGGTCGATGCACACGCGATCGCCCGGTTTAAAGCCAGCGACGTCGCTGCCCACGGCCTCGACAACGCCCGCAAACTCATGACCAAGGATCGTGGGCGGGGTAACGTCGGCCGCGCCCTTGTCGCCTTCATAGATATGCACGTCGGTGCCGCAGACGCCGCAAGCTTTGACGTTGATCAGAACGTCGCGCTTGCCCACGGCCGGCTTTGCCGATTCCTCGACTCTGAGGTCGTGCTTTCCATAGAAGACCGCGCTTTTCATGGTGACTCCTTAACGTGGCGGTGAATATTGTAATGAAGTATAGGCATGTCTACAGGTATAGACAAGCACATCTAGACAAGTTGAAAAGAAATATAATTTGCGGCCATAAGCTATGTTAGATTTAGCAGGCAAAATACTGGACTTATACCGTTTACGGCCAATAATCGACCGCTGACCGAACATAGAAACCGTATCAACTTGTCTAGATAAGTGATATGATAAAAATAGAAGCGCAAGAAGCCGGGGACACGGGCCCACCCGTCCAATTGCACGAGGTACACGCAAACGGCGCGTCTGCGGTCTCGAGTGAAGCCAAAACCGCAGTCGCTCCGAATGAAGAGAGGGGGATTCCCCGTCATGATGCAAAAGATACAACGTTTCGGCGGTGCAATGTACACGCCTGCAATTCTTTTCGCATTTTCCGGAATCGTCGTCGGCCTGGGTACGTTGTTTACCACCGAGGCGATCTTTGGCGAGATGGCCACTGCGGGCCATCTTTGGTTTGATTGCTGGAATGTGCTGCTCCAGGGTGGTTGGACGCTCTTTAACCAGATGCCGTTGCTGTTTTGCGTAGCGTTGCCAATCTCGCTCGCGAACAAGCAGAACGCTCGCTGCTGCATGGAGGCTTTGGCCATCTACCTTACCTTCAACTACTTTGTTAGCACAATCTTGGGGCAGTGGGGCCCTGTCTTTGGGGTCGACTACTCTGTCGAGGCGGGCAGCGGTACTGGTCTTGCCACTATCGCAAGCATCAAAACGCTTGATATGGGCATCATGGGTGCGCTCATTATCTCTGGTATCGCCACGATGCTGCATAACAAGTTCTTCGACACCGAACTTCCTGAGTGGCTGGGCGTGTTCTCGGGCTCTGTGTTCATCTATATGATCGGTTTCTTCGTTATGGTTCCGGTCGCTCTTATCGCCTGCCTGGTGTGGCCGCATGTTCAGGCTGCTATCTCCGCCTTCCAGGGATTCATCCTTTCCGCCGGTACGTTTGGCGTGGGTGTCTTTGCTTTCTTCGAGCGCGTGCTGATCCCTACAGGCCTGCACCACTTTATCTATACGCCGTTCTATTACGACAACGCGGCGGTCAACGGCGGCATCTTTGCTGCTTGGGCCAACATCCTGCCCCAACTGGCTGCCGATCCGAGCATTGCTCTTAAGGATGCCGCACCCTGGGCTGCCTATACCTGCCCTGGTTGGACTAAGGTCTTCGGCTCGCTTGGCGTCGCCATTGCGTTTTATATGACCGCCAAACCCGAGCGCAAGCAGCGCGTCAAGGCTCTGCTGATCCCGGTCACCCTTACCGCTATGCTTTGCGGTATCACCGAGCCGCTTGACTTCACCTTCCTGTTCATCGCGCCCGGCCTGTTCGTCGTCCACTGCGTGCTCGGAGCGCTCGGCTGCATGGCTCAAAACCTCCTTGGCGTCGTGGGCATCTTCGACGGCGGCATCATCTCGATGCTCTCGTGGGACTGGCTGCCCCTTTGGGCCGCACACGGTCTGCAGTACGCCATCTCCATCCTTGTCGGTCTGTGCTTTACCGCTCTTTGGGTCGTGGTCTTCCGTTTCCTGATCGTCAAGTTCGACTTTAAGACCCCCGGTCGCGAGGATGACGATGTTGAGGTCGAGCTCAAGTCCAAGGCCGACTACAAGCAAAAGCAGGGCGGTGCTGCTGCTGGCAAATCGGTCGCCCAGAGTAAAGATGATGAGCGCTTGGTGCTTGCCGAGAACATCCTCGATCTGCTCGGTGGCGCGGATAACATCATCGATGTAACTAACTGCGCTACCCGTCTGCGCGTTAACGTCAAGGACAAGGGCGTCGTTGCACCCGAGGCTTCCTTCAAGGCGATCGGTACGCATGGCTTGGTGGTCCAAGGTCAGTCAATCCAGGTCATCATCGGCCTTACCGTCCCGCAGGTTCGCGAGAAGTTCGAGAGTCTTCTGAAGTTCGAGAGTCTTCTGTAAACCATCGTCCATCGAAACAATCGGCCTTGCAGAGCCAGTATGCACCGCAAGGCCGATTCCAGAGATAAAAAACTCCACTTCTAGGTAACAATTCCAAACCGTGCAGGCCGCGTACGGGGATGGATTGAGCAAGCGGCCAGAATGAGGAGGACATCATGTCCAAGAAAAACTATGCCGTGACCATTGCCGGCGGTGGCTCTACCTTCACCCCGGGCATCGCTCTGATGCTGCTTGAGGAGCGTGACCGCTTCCCGGTCAACAAGGTGACCTTCTACGACAACAACGCCGAGCGCCAGGAGATTGTGGCAAAGGCCTGCGAGATCTACTTCCACGAGAACGCCCCCGAGGTTGAGTTTAGCTACACCACCGACCCCGAGACCGCATTCACCGGGACCGACTTCGTGCTTGCTCACATCCGCGTTGGCCTGTACGCCATGCGTGAGCTCGACGAGAAGATTCCTCTCAAGTACGGCTGCGTTGGCCAAGAGACCTGCGGTGCCGGCGGTATCGCCTACGGCATGCGCTCCATCGGCGGCGTCATCGAGATCCTCGACTACATGGAGAAGTACAGCCCCAACGCCTGGATGCTCAACTACTCCAACCCCGCGGCCATCGTCGCCGAGGCCTGCCGCGTGCTGCGCCCCAACAGCCGCATCATCAACATCTGCGACATGCCGATCGACCTTATGGATAAGATGAGCCGTATGTGCGGCATCAAGGATCGTCGCGAGCTGCAGTATAGCTACTACGGCCTCAACCACTTTGGTTGGTGGAGCAAGATCTACGACAAGGACGGCAACGACCTCATGCCGCAGATTAAGGAGCACATGGCTAAGAACGGCTACCTGGACGGCATCGAGCACGAGGCCGGTAAGGAGCAGCATGTCGAGGAGAGCTGGATTCACACCTTCGGCAAGGCCAAGGATGTCTATGCTGTCGATCCCGAGACGATTCCCAATACCTACCTCAAGTATTACCTGTACCCGGACTATGTCGTCGAGACGTCTGACCCCAACTACACTCGCGCCAATGAGGTTATGGACGGCCGCGAGAAGAAGGTCTTTGGCGCTTGCCGCGACATCATCGCCAAGGGTACTGCCAAGGACGGCGGCTTTGAGCCGGATGTACATGCCAACTACATCGTCGACCTTGCCTGCGCACTGGCCGAGAACACGCTCGAGCGCTTCCTGCTGATCGTCCCCAACGATGGCGCTGTGCCCAACTTCGACCCGACGGCCATGGTCGAGGTGCCTTGCATCGTCGGTTCCAACGGCTTTGAGAAGATCTGCCAGGGCCCGATTCCGCAGTTCCAGAAGGGCCTGATGGAGCAGCAGGTTTCCGTTGAGAAGCTCGTTGTCCAGGCTTGGGTCGAGGGCAGCTACCAGAAGCTCTGGCAGGCGCTCACGCTCTCCAAGACCATTCCTTCGGCAAGCGTTGCTAAGCAGATCCTGGACGAGCTCATCGAGGCCAACAAGGATTTCTGGCCCGAGCTTAAGTAAGGACTACTGTCTAGAACTCTCACGCATCTCTGCTTCATTTGCGCCGCCGCGGTGTCCGGATTCGCCCGGATGCTGCGGCGGCGCTATACTTATGAAGTTTGAAGTACCTGTACCAAAAGGAGCTGTCGTGTCCCTTTCCATCGGTATCGTGGGCCTGCCCAACGTGGGCAAGTCGACGCTGTTCACCGCGCTTACCAAAAAGACCGGCCTTGCCGCCAACTACCCGTTTGCCACGATCGACCCTAACGTGGGTATCGTCGATGTGCCCGATAGCCGCCTGCAAAAGCTCGCCGACATCGTCAACCCGGGCCGCATTGTGCCGGCTACGGTCGAGTTTGTCGACATCGCTGGCCTGGTGAAGGGCGCTAACGAGGGCGAGGGCCTGGGCAACCAGTTCTTGGCAAACATCCGCGAGACCGACGCCATCTGCGAGGTCGTGCGCTACTTTAAGGACCCCAACGTCATGCGTGAGGTGGGCCGCACGGGCGAGTTCGTCGATCCCGCCGGCGATGCCGACACCATCATGACCGAGCTCATCCTGGCCGACATGGGCACGCTCGAGAAGCAGCTGCCCAAGCTCGAGAAGGAGGCCAAGCGCGATAAGGAGCTCATGCCCAAGTTCGAGGTGGCCAAGCGCCTGCTCGCTTGGCTCAACGAGGGCAAGCGAGCCGCGTCCATGGAGATGACCGACGAGGAGCGTGCCGCCGCCAAGGGCCTGTTCCTGCTCACTATGAAGCCCATTCTGTACGTGGCCAACGTGGACGAGGATATGCTCAACGAGGACCTGGCGCCCATCGATGGCGTCAAGCCGTTGCCCATCTGCGCCAAGATTGAGGCCGAGCTTTCCGAGCTCGACCCCGAGGACGCCGCCGACTACCTGGAGAGCCTGGGCCTGGAGCAGCCCGGCCTGGACGTGCTCGCGCAGGCGGCCTATAAGCTGCTCGGTCTGCAGTCGTTCTTTACGGCCGGCGAGATGGAGGTCAAGGCCTGGACGGTTCGCCAGGGCGCGACCGCCCCGCAGGCCGCCGGCGTCATTCACACCGACTTTGAGCGCGGCTTTATTAAGGCCGAGGTTATTGGCTACGACGACTACATCGAGCTCGGCGGCGAGCAGAGCGCCAAGGCCGCCGGCAAGCTGCGTATTGAGGGCAAGGACTATGTCATGGCCGATGGCGACGTCGTGCACTTCCGCTTTAACGTGTAAGGGCGACGCATATGTTTAAATACGGCAAAAAAGCTGGGTACATGGGTATTGCGCTGCTCGTACTTGCGGTGATCCCGCTGGTGGTTGCAGCGTGTGTTATCCCCAACATTGGCCCCGAGGTGGCAACGAAGTTTAACGCCGCCGGCGAGGTGACGCGCTGGGGCAAGAGTTACGAGTTGCTGGCACTGCCGGTGCTCAACCTGCTGCTCGGCGTGGCGACGTACTTTACGGCGGGACGCCAGGCAAAGAACAATGAGGACTCCGCTGTGATGGCACGTCTTGCGTGCGAGCGCTACCTGCGTAACGGCTGCATCACGGGCGTGTTCCTCAATGTAATCAACGTCTACTTTATGTATTCGGCGATTACCGGAACGGGCTTTGGCTTTGGTTTCTAGCTTGTCCTTTTAGGCAACGAGCCTGCACGCATATTCAATGGCTGCTGCGAGGCCGCCGCTCGATCGTGGTTTAAAGACCATGTCGGCGGCGGCCTCGTTTTCGTATCCGGCGCCGCGAAGGGCAAGTGCGATACCGGCTTCCAGGAGAAGGGGCAGACCGTGTTGGCTGGTTGCGATTACGGCAGCCTGATTGAGCGAGCAACTGTGCGCTTGGCATTGGATGGCAAGTTCACCTTGCGCCGGGCAAGGGACCAAAACGGCGGCGACGCGACTTGATAGCAATGCAAATGCTGTGTGCTCATCGGGCGAAAGGCATTCTGCTTCAACGACGACGAGCTTGGGCGGTGCGCTGTTTGTGCGAAGCGTGGCTTGGTACATGCGGACCGAAGAACCCGACATAGAAAACTCCTGTGTATTCGGCAAAACGTAAACTATAGTTTACGTTTATGTTCGGCTCCATTTCAAACTCGGCTGCATGGACGAACGTGCGAAACAGATTCTTGGCAGGCGGGTCGAAGAGACACGCAGGGACCTTGGTATCTCCAAGGTTGATTTTTGTGTGGCGACAGGAATTAGCCGACCCTACCTCGACCGAATCGAAGATGGGACGGCAAATTTCACGCTCAAGGTTCTATTTAAGATCGCACCCGCACTCGGCATGACGGTGTCAGAGCTTCTCGAGGGTATCGAATAGGGGATACCCGTCGACAACTGAATTACACCATCGGGATGCGGTCGTGGTTGACTTGGCTGTAGAACAGGCGCTGAATCTCGGCGGCATCGCGTGACTGGCCGAGTGCCCACATGGTCTTGGCCACGAGCGTCTCGGTGGTCATATCGTCGCCGCGCAGAATACCCGGGTGATCGGCGTAAGCACGGCCGACCTCATAAACGCCCAGATCGAGGCCCTCTTCGGGGACCTGCGTGGTCATAACGACAGTGCGACCCGAATCGACCCAGCGGAAAATAGCCTCCTGGAACGACTCGCCCGACTCACCAAACTCGGGGATACCGCCAATGCCAAAGGTCTCAAGGATTACAGCATCGTAGCTATCGGCAAGGGCGTCGAGGATGCCCGGGTTTACGCCGGGCGTAAGCTTGAGTACAAATACGCGCGGGTCGATGCTGTCGTAGAAATGCACCGGGTTTTCGTCCTGATGCGTGCCGTGAAGCCCGTTGCGCACGATACGGTCATTGCGGATGTAGGCAATGGGCGGATAGTTGACGCTAATGAATGCGTTGAAGCTCATGGTGCGCTGTTTGCGGGCGCGCGTGCCGGCAATGGCGACGCCGCCAAACACAATTGACACATCGTGCGAATGCTCGTCGAGCGCGTAGAGCAGGCTCTGATACAGGTTGAGCTTGGCGTCGGTAAAGGGGTTGCCCATGGGCTTTTGCGAGCCGGTGAGCACGATGGGCTTGGGGCTGTCCTGAATCAGATAGGAAAGCGCCGCCGCGGTGTAGCTCATGGTGTCGGTGCCGTGCAGGACCACAAAGCCGTCGTGGTCGGCATAGCCCTCGACGATGACGTCGCGGATACGCATCCAGTCGCTCGGGCGCATATTGGTACTGTCGATGTTCATGGGCTGTACCACGTCGAGCTCGCAGAGGTCCGAGATCTCGGGGACGCTCTGGGCGAGTTCCTCACCGGTCAGGGCGGGGGAGAGGCCGTTGCCGTCCTCGGTCGATGCGATGGTGCCGCCCGTGGCGATGAGAAGGATGCGCTTCATGCTGGTATTCCTATCGTATTTGCCGCCGCAGAGGCGGAGTCGTTCGGCAGTATTGTGGCACAGGGCAACGAATGTTCAAACGTATTACATCATCTGTAACGTTTGGTAACACTCAAATTGCCGTCAAATAGGGGCCCAGGTCGTGCGTTTGCCGTGCGCTGATGGCTGCGAGGGACGAGAAACCCCATATAACGTGTACACTATGAAGGCTATTTTCGTTCATTCATGCGGGTGGGCACCGGCTCCCCGCCAACAAGAGGGGGAAACCATGGATCAAAAGGCTTCCGCAAAGGTCCTCGTACTCGACTTTGGTGCGCAGTACGGTCAGCTCATTGCCCGTCGCGTCCGCGACCTCAACGTGTATTCCGAGATTGTCCCCTGCGACATCTCGGCCGACGAGATTCGCGATATGAACGCCTCCGCGCTCATCCTTTCTGGCGGCCCGGCCTCCGTGTACGCCGAGGACGCTCCGTCCATCGACCCTGCCATCTTTGACCTGGGCCTTCCCGTCCTGGGCTTTTGCTACGGCCATCAGATCACGGCCGTGACGCTCGGCGGCAAGGTCGGTCACTCCGAGGTGGGCGAGTACGGCCGCGCCACCATCACGCGCACGGCCGGCGCCAAGCTCTTTAACTCCACACCCATGGAGCAGACTGTGTGGATGAGCCATCGCGACGCCGTTTCCGAGGTGCCCGAGGGCTTTACCGTTACCGCCAGCACCGACGTGTGCCCGGTTGCTGCCATGGAGTGCCCCGAGCGCAAGATCTTCACCACGCAGTTCCACCCCGAGGTCAAGCACTCCGAGTATGGTCAGCAGCTGCTGAGCAACTTCCTGTTTGAGATCTGCGGCCTGGAGCCCAACTGGAGCATGGACAACCTGGTCGAGACCATGACGGCCGAGTTCCGCGAGAAGGTCGGCAACGACCGCGTGATTCTGGCCCTGTCCGGCGGCGTCGACTCCTCCGTCGTGGCCGCCCTGGGCGCCCGTGCCGTGGGCAAGCAGATGACCTGCGTGTTCATCAACCACGGTCTGCTGCGCAAGGGCGAGCCCGAGCAGGTTGAGGAAGTCTTCACCAAGCAGTTTGACGTCGACTTTATCCACGTCCACGCCGAGGACCGCTACGCCGAGCTTCTGGCCGGCGTGACCGAGCCCGAGGAGAAGCGCCGCATCATCGGTACGCAGTTCTGGAAAGAGTTCTTCGCGGTTGCTCAGCAGCTCGAGACCGATGGCAAGCCGGTCAAGTACCTGGCTCAGGGCACCATCTACCCCGACATCATCGAGTCCGGCGCTCGCAAGACGGGCGGCAAGACGGCCACCATCAAGAGCCACCACAACCTGATCCCGTTCCCCGAGGGCGTGCACTTCGACCTCATTGAGCCGCTCGATCACTTCTTTAAGGACGAGGTCCGCGCGCTTGGTCTGGCACTGGGCCTGCCGGGTCACATCGTGTTCCGTCAGCCTTTCCCGGGCCCGGGTCTGGCCATCCGCATCATCGGTGCGGTCGACAAGGAGAAGCTCGAGATCCTCAAGAATGCCGACGCTATCGTGCGCGAGGAGCTGGATGCCTACAACCAGCGTCTGTTTGAGCAGACCGGCGAGCGCAACTCCGAGCACAGCTGCTGGCAGTACTTTGCGGTTCTGCCCGACATTAAGTCCGTGGGCGTTATGGGCGACGAGCGCACTTATCAGCGCCCGATCATCCTGCGCGCCGTCGAGTCCAGCGATGCCATGACCGCCGACTGGGCCAAGCTGCCCTACGACGTGCTGGCCCGCATCTCCGGCCGCATCGTTGCTGAGGTTCCCGGCGCCAACCGCGTGTGCTACGACATCACGTCCAAGCCGCCCGCGACCATCGAGTGGGAGTAGGCCGATAGGGTTCTGACCTGCGATTTTGAGTGCCGCACTGTGCCGCTGAGTTTCGTTTCGTACGAGAGTCATGACAAAGCCACCAGCGACGGAGATGAGTAAAAGCGATTAAAGAGCCTCCGTTCCCTGCGTTGGGACGGAGGCTCTTTCTTTGCCGTTTTACTCCCTTGTCTCCGTTCGGGGATTATTTCTTGCTCATTTAGGGCTATTCGCGCTGAAAGATTTTGACTAGCTTGGTGTCCTTTATTTCGTAGACAATGTCTGCGACGTTCTCGACCAGCCTCTTATCGTGGGAGACGAACACTATCGTTCCGGCATAGGCGCTCATCATCTGCTCGAGGGCTTCGGCGCTCTTGATGTCCAGGTAATTTCCAGGCTCGTCCATGAGCAAGATGTTGTATCTGCCCAGCAGCATCTTCGCGAGTAGCAGCTTGATGACTTCGCCTCCCGAGAGAACGCCAACGTCCTTTGTCAGGTCGCGCGGTCCGATTCCCATAGAGGCGAGGATGCCTCGAATTTCGGTCATGCTGTACTCGCAACCATCCTGCATGAACGAGATCGCAGACTGACGGGCGTCGAACTTGTAGCCTGTTTGCTCGAAGTAACCGATCTCTGCCTTGGGAGAGATGTTGATACCGTCGGCGCGTCGAGCGATTGCCTTCAGCAGGCTGGTCTTTCCTGTACCGTTGCCACCGGTGATGGCCACTTTGGCACCGAGCGGTATCTCGAATTTCGCGTGGTCATAGAGCATGCAGTTGCCGAAGCTCAAGCTGAAATCGTCTGCCGAGATGGGAAATTTACTATGCAGTTCCAGGGCCTTGCTCTGGCGGAACCGCACGGCGCGAATGCTATCTGGGGCCTCAATCCCTTCGAGCGCTTCGAGGCGCTTCTCCATGTCCTTAGCCGCCTGGTACATCCTCTTCTGTTTGGTGCCGGTTGCTTTCTGATGCCCCAATCGACCTGCATACTCGTTGCTTTTTTTCGCAGCCTTCCGCTTGGCGTCGACCTGCCGTGCTTTTTTCCGTTGTTTTTCGATGGCGGCTTCGAGGCGATCGCGCTCGCGCATCGCCTCTTCGTATCGAGTCGCCTGAGCTTTGCGCTCTTCTTCTTTCTGTCGCAGATAGTCGGAGTAGTCACCCCAGAATTCGGAAATACCGCCGTCTTTGAGCTCCCAGATCTTGTCTACCACCTGGTCGAGAAAATGACGGTCATGGCTCACGATGAGCAGAGCCCCATCAAATGCCTTGAGTTGTCCGACGAGAAGGCGGATGCCGTCTTGGTCGAGGTGGCTCGTAGGCTCGTCGGCGAAGATCGCGCTTGCATGCTGGGAGAGTGCAGAGGCAATCTTGGCGCGTGTTTCCTCCCCGCCGCTCATCGTCTCCTGCGCCACTCCGGCGACGTTGAGACGGGAGAGCATCTCACCACTGTCCTGAGCCGCATCAAGGTCGAGTTCATCGAGTTGGCCGATGAGGGCAATGCTGCCGAAGCGCCTGACGTCGGCGTCCGCAATGGTAAGATTGCCGCTCAGAATTTTAAGCAGGCTGGTTTTGCCTGCGCCATTGTCTCCCACCAAGCCGATGCGATCGTAGGAGTAGATTTCCAACTCTTCGATATCTAGGATATCGCGGCCGGCATATTCCAAAAAGATGTCTTTAGCTTTGACTATGAGTTCCATAGGTTGAACCGCCTTTTGTGTATTAGCGTTTTACTGGAAGCGCAGCCATGCCAAAAAAGATTGCTCACGTCGATTTTTCGCCTTTGCCCAATTGCCGGCGCGAGCGTTTTGACCTTGCGCAAGCCGGCAAATCCGAAAATGATAGTTGGCGACGAATAAGGAGCGCGATGCGGAATGTCGGTGCAATACCTCGTCGTCGCAAGGGCTTGAAGGCTGACGCTTGAACCGATGGCTGCTGCCTCTTTTTTTCGAATACTTGGGCTATTGAATCTGCCCGGTATCTCTTTTCCCCGCGTTTCGGACGCTCGGAGCAAGCAGCATAGCCATCGCAAGCAGTACCATGGTCGCTCCAGAGCCGACGAACCATAACGGAGCTCCAAGCAAATCCGCAAAAACGGAGGGGGCCGCGAGGCCCATGGGCATGGCCCACGCCATGATGGTTCCGTAGAGGCCGAAAACGCGGCCTAGGTACTCAGGAGGTATCTGCTCCTGCATAAGGGCAGTCTGGGTTCCCGCGTACAACGGGGAGCATGCGCCCATAAGAAAGCTCGCCGGCAGGAAAGCGGCGAACAACGACGAGCCGAGCAATCCGGATACGATTGCGGCAATGCCGAAGCCGGCAATCGCGGCGACCATGGTGAACGACCTATTGCGGAACCCTCCCGTAACCGCCAAGATGCCGGACCCAGCCAGCATGCCTGCAGAAAAAAGGATTTCCACCAAAGCAGCATCCCCCGTGCTACCGCCAAAATGCCCCAAGGTCATTATTGGGAACAATGCCGCGAGCGGAGAGAACGCGAAAGCGAAGACGAACCCGCACCAAAGAAGGGCGAACAACCCCCTGTGCCCTCTAATCAGCTTGTAGCCGTCCGAAATCTCAGAGAAAAGCTCTCGAACCTTATTGGAAAAGGGCAAGCTGCGGTCGGCTTCGTCGAGTCCTCCTGCGTCTATCCGCGTGGCGAGGACAGCTAGAGAAGCGAAAAGCGCTCCCAGCACGTCGAGGGCAATCATGGCGGTAATGCCCGCCACGGGATAAATCACTGCTGCAAGCGCGGCACCAAGAATGTATCCGCCGGACTGAATCGCCTGAGTCACCCCCGATAGGCGAACGAGATGCTCTGGCGGGGCGAGATGGGGCGTGAGAGATTGGGAGGCCGGCGTGTAGAACGAAGTGCCAACTGCACGGAGAAACAGGGCGATGAGAATTAGCCATGCAGGTAAGCTGCCGGCCAACGAGGCAATCGCCAAGGCGGCACCCACCGCGGCAATGAAGAGGTCGGTGCCGATGAGGACACGTTTCAAAGGCAGTCTGTCGACAAGGGCGCCCGCAAGGATTCCGAACAAAGCAATCGGCAGAAAGCCTGCCAGCGATGCTAAGGAGAGGAGAGAAGACGACCCTGTCGTGAGGGCGAGATGCCAAATAAGACCCATTTGGAGAATCGAACTCGTCAATGTCGAAACGAGCTCCCCGCCCCATACGAAACAAAGCTTGAATTGCCATGAATGGCACAGCAGAGCAGACCTGCCCCGAGAGGTTTCAAATATCATGGTTATGTCCAATCGTGAAATGGCGTGCAGAAAAACAGCGCGACGCCACAACAGCGCCGCTTTCTAGGCGCTCATCCACGTGCGGAAAAGACCAACCACGACACCCCTCCTTTGTTAATTCGGTCTGGCAAACCATGTAATATTAACAAGGCTTGAGTTTGCCTGTCAAGAATCGACCATCGGTAAGGGCAACCCTCTCTGGCCATTCGATTCCTTTTGTATCTATGGCTGCATTTACGTTATGTGGTTATTTATTTCGTTAGAATTCCCAAGCAAAACGCTTTTATGCACCATGTCTGCGCAAGCGAGAAAAGCCATTTCTAAGCCTCGGTCCACGAAAATGTCGACTTGGCTTTTCATTGAGCCGATACTTCCAACACCGCTGAAAACGAACCAAACGCGTAGCTCTTGCGTGTCCGCAACTCGCACCATCAAAGTATGCAAGCATCCTGATGAGCAGGATAGCCTCTGATCGTCTGTATCTCAATTCGGAACAAAGATCCTGGGAAAAAGGGTCTGCGGCGCCGAACGCGAACAATGTGTGTACGCTGTCGAGAAATGAGGCGCGCGCCGAGAAACCGGTGGTCCATACTCCACGCCGCACCCCCAACTGAGCCTCGTAGGATTGGACCTCTTTAAGCAACGGTTCGAGGTCTTTTTCGCGCTCAGCGGCGTCCCTGGCCTTGTCTACGATGCCGGCGAGTTGCTCGGTAATCCAATCGATTACCTGACCGACGTCGTTGTACCTGCCCTCGATCTCGTTTCTTGCCGCCTGTCCTGCCTCGGCGGGCTTTTGGAGGTAATCGTCATGAAGGGCTGCGTAGGTTCTGGCGATGTCCAGGGCGTTTTTGACCTTCGCCCTCTGGTCGCCGGCGATCATGGAGGCGATCGATTCCAGCTTGGCGTCGATGCGCTGGAGGCTGTCGCTGATTTCTGTCATGTACGCCTGGCCGACAACCATCGCCGCTGCGGCAAGGCCGACGCTGGCGATCTGTGCGGGGCTGACCTCAGCGGCTTTGAGGGAGACGTCGCCGCTCAGGCGACCTTTCGGGTCTCGGACGAGGGCCCTTACCGCTTCCGGATCCTTCTTCGAGGCGACGAGGTCCTTAAGGCTGTAGCCTTCGGGGACCTCGACTTTGTAGAGCTGTTTTCCCTCGACGAGGTCTATGACGTCCGAGGCGAGGCCGAGAATGGCGTCCGCCCGCTCTCCGATGCCGGCGTTGTTCTCTTTGCCCGCATCGGCGTTCGCGACGAGCCTGATGTTCTCCAAGTCCTCGACGGGAACGACCTCGACGCTGATTGGCGCAAGTTCTTTGTCGCTCATGCTCTTAGCGCCTATCTCGCCTCGTCGGAGCGTGCCAGGACGTCCCATTTGTTGTACGAGCCCTCGGCCTGAAGATTCCTGACGAGGGCCTCATAGCGGGTCTCGAGGTCTTTCTCCTCACACGGGAAGAGCAGGATCATCATTGGTCTTTTGAACTTGAAGTCGGCGTAGACGTCGATGTTGCCGAAACCGCAAAGCTGTGTGTATATGCTGAAGCCCATGGATTTGCCGCAACCGACATAGACGTTCTCGTAGGCGGAAGGGTCTTTCTCTCGTGCCGATTTCATCGTGGCGATTGCGTAGCAGCCGGCGATTGCCATGTACCCATCGCTGAGGTCGGCTTCGCTGGAGACGTTGTTCTCGAAGTTCTCGAAGAACTCTTTTGCGGAGATTGGCGGAAGCGAGCTTGCCACGGCCTTCTTGCGGGCTGCTTCGAGTGACTTTCGCCGCTCCTTCTTGTCTTTGATTGCCTGGCTCTTTGAAAGGAATGAGTCCCTGGCTCCTCCCAGGCTATCTGCCGCCTGCTTCCCCCTCTGCTGCGTCCAGTCGATCAGAGCGGGCCCGTATTTGTTCACAGCGGGTTCAACGAAAGGTCGAACGTCCTTTCCTATGTCGATAGCCCTTTTGACGTCTTGCAGCTTTATCTTTTCCAATTGCGCACCTCTGTTCACGGACACCGGGAGCTCATCGAGCAGCTTTCGGCGGTGTCTTGTTTTCATCAAGTGTGTAAATATCTCACCATATGCAAGACCTCTTGCCGAGATATAGCGGCAAGGGGTCGAAGGGCCATATTCGGTTTTAGATTCGATTTGCAATTCCTAGTCCCGGTCGTCGTCGCCGGCTGCGCAGCAGGCGTAGGCCGTAAGAGTGAGGAGCCCCATGAGGAGCCCTATTCCGAAGGGCGCGAATCCCATGCTTCCACCTCCTTCGCGTAGACGACGGTGCGGGAGTTGCTCGTCTGGTAGCTGCAGGTGACGAAGGCCCAGGTTTGGGCGACGTCTTTCGGCTCTTCCAGGACGACCTCGCATCGGGACAATTTGTCACCGAGATAGGAGTCGAGCGCCGCCGCGTCTGCGAAGTCGGTCCGCTTGCCCTCCGAGCTCGCGTCCACCACGTCAGCCGCGAAGACCTCGAGCTCGATCGCCTTCTCGTGGGTGAAGACCCGGATGGTGCGGTGCCCCTCGGCGAAACCGCGCGACGAGTACTGCGCGAGCGGCGCGAACATGGTGCCGTCGGACATGTGGTGCCCGTACACGATGACGAGCGGGCTTTCGGCTCCCTGCGCGCAGCCTGCGTCGATGTAGGGAGCACCCCAGACTGAGCGCTCGCCGCCGGCGTCGTGCGTGAGGTAGAAGTCGGGCGATTCCGGCCGGCCCTGGACGATCGGGTAGTCGACGGTCGTGCCCGGCACGCGCACCCATGCGACGACGGAGGCGGGAAGGGCGTCCCAGTCGATGCCGCCTCCCGCCTCTTTCACCTCCATCGTCGCGTCCTCTTCCGTTGCGGGCACCTCGTGCACCCCGTACGGGTTCCTCTCGGGCTGCGGCAGGACGGCGAGCGCTCCCATCGCCAGCAACGCCACGGCAATGGCGAGCGCCGTGGCGGCTTTCCCTTTGTTCATGTCCTCCCCCGTTCGCAGGGGAGGCCCCGGGCGAGCGCTCAGGGCCTCCGGTTCGGTGTCGATGCAGAGCCGCTACTCTTCCGGCTCTTCGGCAGGCTCTTCGGCTGCCGCGTCCTTGCTTGCGCCGGCCGTCTTGCGCTTGCGGTACGCGAGCGCTCCGCCCGCGCCCGCAGCCGCCGCCAGAGCTATGCCCGCGGCCACGGCGTAGCCGGTGCCGTCGGGGGCGTCGGCCCCGGTCTTGGCGTAGGGCTCCTCGGGGACCTCGGGCGTGTCGGGGTTGTCCACGACGACGCTCTGCTCGGCGGAGTCGATGTCCTCGTGGGTCGCAACGACGTTGCCGGCGGAGTCCAGGACCTTCTCGAAGACGACGAGCTCGTCTCCCTCGGCCAGGCCCTCGGTGTCGAACTCGAAGGTCACCTCGACGGTGCCGGAGGGCGCCTCGGGCTCGAAGGGCGTGCGCGCGGTCACCTCGTTGCCATCCTTGTCGAGGAACGGCTCTCCGGTGCCCTTGTCCATGAGCGTGCCCACGGCGATGTAGGTCTCGCCGGGGACGAGGCCCTTGTAGGCCACCGTGTCGACGACCTTGGCCTTGCCGGCCTCGATGACCTGGTCGCCGTCGGCGGCGTCAGCCGCCTGCGTGCCCACCTCGACGGCGACGTGGACTGTCTGGCCCTCGTCGGAGAGGTCCGCGTGCGACGCCACCTCGGCTCCGTCCTTGCGCAGGCTCTCGAACACGACCAGGTCGCGGCCGCCGAGCAGGCTCGCGTCGAAGGAGATCTCGACGTCCCGGCTGCCGGTCGAGAGCGCGGGGGCGAACTCGGCCTTGGCCCCCACGGGCATGCCCGAGGCGTCGGCCACGGGCTCGCCGGTCGCCTTGTCGACGAGGGTGGCCGAGAGCTCGTACTCCTCGCCGGCCTTCAGGCCCTCGTAGGCGACGGCGTCGACGACCTTGGCCTCGGCGTCGGCCGAGACGTCCTTGTCGCCGTCCGCCCCGTCCTTTGCCGTGGTGGAGATGCGCGGGCCCTCCTGGTCGTCAAGGCCCATCCACACGGCCTTCGCGACCGTCGAGTCGCGATCGATCCAGAAGCTCCTCGTGATGAGCTCGAGGCCCTCGTTGGCATCGCAGCGCAGCTCGGTCATGGTGTAGGCGCCGTACGGCAGGGCCGCCAGCGAGTCGTCGACCGGCGCCGAGGAGCCGTCCTCGCCGAGCGAGAACCAGATGCCGGCCTTCGGGTCCATGTCTGCGGCAGCAATCGGGCCCTCGTGGCCGAGCAGGGCGTCGTTGGCGTTGGTGTCCCTCGAGTGCCTGTTCCAGCTGCTCGCGGTCGACGCGTCGCCGTTGCGGTCCGTGACCAGCACGTGAATCTCGCCGGTGGCCGCGTTCTCGATGGCGAACGGAACCATGAGGCCGGCGTTGTCGGACTCGCTCTTCTTGGAGAGCTCGAGGTCGTTGCGCACCACCTGGTCGCGGAACTCGAGCGCGGCGCCGTCCGCGGAGGCGCTCACGATCTCGCCGCCGGCGCGGACCTCGAAGGTGCGGGGCTCGCCGTCGGTCAGCAGGTAGCTCCCGTTCGTCGCCGTCTCCCGCACGTCGTAGGTTCCGTACGGCAGTGCGTTGGCCGCGGTCTGCGCGGTGTAGGCGCCGGCCTCGTCGTTCCATGCGGTGGTCAGCGTGGCCACGGCCTCGCCCGGCTCGCGCCACTCGCCGTCAACGAGGACCTTGTGCGCCGAGCGGTTCGTGACGGTGAACTCGATCCCGTCGAGGCCGGGGTGCTCGCCAGGCGCCTCCTTGTGGCCGCTGCCCGCGAGCGCCTCGGACGCCTGCAGCTCCTTGTCGGACTTGGTCACCTGCACGCCGCCGCGGAAGACCTCGTCGGTCACGGGGTCGCCCGTGAGGTCGCGCACCTCGCCGGCCTTCACGGTGAACGCGACGGGGGCGTCGCTGGCGTCGTAGCCCTCGGGCGCGCCGGACTCGACGATGCGGTAATTGCCCGCGGGAAGCGCGTCGGCGCCGGTCGCGGCGACGTGCGACCCGCCCTCGGGCGCGGTCTTGATCGTGGCGCATACCTCGCCGTCGGCGTAGTACTTGCCGCCGACCAGCACGTAGCGGCCGGTCTCGTTCACGACGGAGAAGCTCGCGCCGTCGAGCGAGGCGTCGCCCTGGGGCTCCGCGCCCGCCTCGGAGTCCGTTTTGGCGACCTTGACTCCGCCCGTGGACCAGCTGAAGCTCACGAGCGTCTGGGAGCCGCCGCCGGTCCTGACGCAGAACGCCTCGAACCCGGCGGATACCCTGCCGGCGCCCGCCTTCATCTTGGCGAAGGTCCCGCCGATCAGCTCGGATTTCGCCCAGGAGGCGAACTCGGCGCTCGTGCCGTGCGTGGCCGCCGACTCGGACCCGGAGTAGGCGTAGGCGATGAGCACGTGGCTCGCCGCGGCGTACTTCGCGTCGTCCCAGCCGCCGCCGTCGTACCAGCTGCCCGGGAACATCGACGCGTCGAAGCCGGGAGAGCCGAACGAGTACCAGATCGCCGCTGTCACGTCGCCGCTCGGCACGGGGCTCGTCGAGTAGGAGCCCGGCGCGGGCGTCGGGGACGAGGGCTCGGCGCAGTAGGCGATGTTCCCGTCGGCGCTCATCCACGTGGTGGCGAAGCCGCCGTAGGGGATCTTGCCGCCGATGGACACGTCTACCGTGCTCGGCGCGGCGTAGGCGGGCGAGGCCGCCACGGAGGCGAGCAGCGCCCCCGCCGCCAGGATGAGCGCCATGGCGCATCGGAGGAGCTTTTCCTGCAGGGTGCAGTCTTTCGCTGCGTTCATCTTTCCGCCTCCCTATCTCTCGACGCTTCGCTGTGTGCGGGGCGCCTCGTGCTCGGCGGCGCGGCTCGCCTGGCGGGCGTGCTCGGCGCGCTCCGCGAGGTAGCGCGAGCGCCCTGCGTCAACGGCCTCTTTGAGCTGCGCCGGCATGACCTTCACGGTGTCCTTGACCGCGCGGCCGCCCTCGTCGAGCTCGGGCTGGCCGTCCGGGCCCATCACCGTCTTCCTCAGCCACACCTCGCGGTTCGCGAGCAGAGGTATGTCTCGGAAGTCGGCCCCCTTGAAGCGGCTCTCGTTAACGAACATGGGGCTGAACTCGTAGCCTCCCACGTCCATGCCGTCGACGACGGTGCCCTTGGGAAGGGTCGCCGAGTTGAAGGTCCTGGCCTCGCCGGTCGCGCGGTCGGTGTACTCGATGCCCTCGCGCACGAAGCTCTTGTGCAGCGAGAGGTACACGTTCTTCCTCTCTTCCATGTCTTTCCTCCTTTTCGTTTTCAATCGGTCCTTGTCTTCATCCGCCGGGACGCGTGCCCCGGCGCGGCGCCCCTATCTCATGGCAACCGCCCCCTTCCTCGCTTTTCCGCTAGAAGCCGCTCACGATGTCGCGCGCCCAGGAGCCGCTTTTCACGAGGGCCAGGATGAGCAGCACGCACATGGCCAGGTACTGCAGCGCGTAGGTGAGCCCGTTCGCGACCGCGTCGGCCGGAGTGCCCGTCCCGGGGTTCGCCCCGGTGAGCCCGCCGAGCACGAGCGGGAACGATATGAGCAGCACGAGGATGATGACGCCGGCGATGCAGACCGCCCCGAAGCTCTTCAGGTAGCCAAGGCCTATCTGGCGCGTGGCGTCCATGCCGAGGAACGCCAGCGGGATCGGGGCGAACGCGGCCATGATGTAGAGCTGGAGCGCGCGGGCCCAGCAGACCACGAGGGCGACGACGTAGGCCGCCAGCACCACGACCCAGCTGATGAGGCTCACGACGAGCATGGCGATGAGCGACGGGACGTCGTCGTCGGTGGTGACGACGGACACCTCGGGCAGGTCGAGCGCGCCTCCGGCGCCGAAGAGCGCCTCGACTCGGTCGATGGCGAGCCCGCAGACCTCGTAGATCGACGCCATCAGGTCGAAGCTGTTCTGTATGAGGAACAGGAACACGGCGAAGAACACGAGGAGGAAAACGACCTCCTTGACGCCGGGAAGGCTCTGGCTGCCGTCCATGCGCTGGGAGATCTCGATGAGCTTCAGGGTGAAGACCAGGCCGAGCACCCCGCACCCGATCGGCAGGATGGCAACCTGCCATACGCCCCGGGCGACGTCGTGCATGGTCAGGTCGCTCGAGCTCGTGAGCATGTGCGCGAAGTCGGCCGAGAGGATCCCGTTCGCGCCGATCGACCCGAGCACGCCCGTTTGCGCCTTGAACATCCAGTTGCAGCAGTCGCGCAGAAGGCCGCACAGCCAATCGTTGACGTCCCCGGCTATGTCGGCGTATGCCGGCTGCGCGGGGACGAGCAGGAGCGCGCAGAGGGCGAATGCCGTCGCGGCGGAGATGGCGAACGCCCTTCGGCGTCGCGATTCAAGCGCCCGCACGGCTACATCGCCTCCAGCGAGCCGCCGCGCGAGACCACGGTGACCACCGTCGAGGCGGGGTCGTCGAGCGTGAAGGTCGTCGACGCGACGTTTCCGGCGTAGTCGAGCCACACCTCCTTGTCCCAGGTGGCTCCCGTCGCCTGCGGGGACACCTCCGCCGCCTTCCCGGCGACGGCCTCCTCGATGGCGGCGACGTCCGCGCCAAGCGCCTCGGGGAGGCGGTCGTCGGTGCCGGTCACGGAGAACGCTCCGTCTTGCGCCTTCTGGGGCACGTAGGCCTGCGTCAGAAGGTCGCATGCCAGGGTGCGGTTGCCCCCGTCGCCCGAGACCTGGACGAGCGACAGGCCTCCCGCCTTATCGCCGGTTCCCTTGACCTCGATGGGCACGCTGAGCACGCCGCCGGCCTCGGAGGGCTCCTCGGCCGAGAAGAACCAGGCGCGCTCGGTGCCGCCCGCGCTCTCCACCATGGCGCCCTCGACGATCCGCAGCGTGGCTGTCGGGTCGTCGGCGCCCGTCCATGCGGTGTTCCAGAGCGCCTCGGCGCCCGAGGCGGCCTTCCCGGTTGCCGCGCCGGCGCCTGCAGCCGCGGGCTGCTCTTGCTCCTGGGGACTATCCTGCGCGCCTTCCTGCGGGGCGATGGCGCAGCGCGCCACGCCCGCGCCGAGCGCCACGACGAGCGCGCTTGCCGCGACGGCGGCCATGACCCTTGACTTTCCCTGCATTGGTTTCTCCTATCTCGCGGTGAGCGCGCAGCTGAAGCTGCCGATGCCGCTCGCTATGCGGCACACGTCGCCCGCTCGCGGCTCGTGTATGTACCTGTCGTCGCCGATGTAGATGGCCACGTGGCCCGAGCGGTAGAGGATGTCGCCGGGCTTCGCCTCCGAGAGCGGTATGCGCCTGAGCTCCTCGTACTGGGAACCCGTGTAGTGGCTTATGCGGATGCCCGCCTGCGCGTAGCAGTACTGCGTGAGCCCGCTGCAGTCGAGCGCCTTGCCGGGGGTCGAGCCTCCCCACACGTAGGGCACGCCGAGCTGGCTGTACGCCGCCTCGACGATCGCGTTCCCGTTCGCGGCCGGGTCCTTCAGGTCCTCGACCGTCATGGAGTCGAACCTGTAGAGGCCCCATTGCGCCATGATCGACTTCAGGGACTCGACGTAGGACGAGTCGGTCGCCCAGCCGGCGTCCTTGAGCCCCTCGGCCATCCTGTCCGAGTCGTGCCTCTCGATCGCCTCGCGGATGAGGGCGTTGCCCGAGTAGCGCTCCGCCTGCAGGAAGACCCTGCTGCGGAAGCGGATGCACTCGGCGTCGCCGGTGAAGCGGATGAAGCTCGCCGTGATCTGGGTGTGCTCGCCGGGCACGTACTCCTCGCTGGTGGCCCAGTTCGCCTTGCCGGCCACCTCGGGGCAGCCCGCGTAGCCCGACCACCACTTCATGCCGAAGAGGTTGTGGTCGCGCTCTGCGAGCTGGCTCATGCGGTCGCCCTGGCCGGACTCCTGGATGATCTGCGCGATGGTGCAGCCCGCCGGGTGCCCGTACTCCTCCTGGCACTCGAGCGCCGCCTCGACCATCTCGTAGGTGATGTAGGGCGGCAGCCCCTCGAGGCCCCGCTTGGAGGCCGCGTCGTCCCAGAAGCCGAACAGCGCGCTCAGCAGCTGCGCGACGGCGAGCGCGCAGGCGACGAACGCCACGATGCCGGCCACCGCCCCGAGCAGGGCGGGCGCCGCGCCCGAGACCGCGCCCGCGATCGCGGAGGCGGCGCCCTTCGACCCCGCGGCGCGGGCCGCCTCGCCCGACGCCTGCGCGGCCGCCTGGGCCGCCTGGTGCTTGGCCGGGGCGGTCGCGCCGGCTGCCTCGGGGCCGCGCGCGCCTCCCTTTGGGGCGCCGAGGGCGGTCGCCGCCTTGCGGCTGCCTTGGGCTGCTTTCTTCGCCTTCCTCTGCCGCAGCCTTCCCGCGGCCTTCTTGGCCGCACGCCCCGCGTCGTACATGCCCGAGGCGCCCTCGAGCTCCTCCGAGTCGTCGAGCTGGGAGACGGCCTCCCGGGCGATCGCCAGCTTCGCCGCCTCGACGCGCGAGCGCATCGCGGCCGCCGCGCGCCGGTCGCCGGCTGGTTGGGACAATTTGTCCCCGAGCCCGCCTTCCGGCGCGTCGGGCCCGGAAGGGCGCCCCTTCGCCGTTGCGGCGGGGCCTCCCGCCTCGTCGAGCGGGCCGGCACCCTCCGAGACGTTTCCCAGGGCGTCGCGCTCGGTCTCCGCGACGTCGCCCGCGGTGAGCACGTCGCGGCGCTGCGCCCCGACCGCCTCGAGCATCCCGCCGCCCTCGCTCGGGCCGGCCATTCCTATTCCTCCGCCTCTCGCGCCGCCCGGCGCATCTCGCGCTCGGCGACCTCTGCGGGCTTGGTGTTCCACAGGTCGTAGAGCGAGCCCCTCGGGAAGTCGTCGGTGATGGGCACGCGGATCCCGGCGCTGATGAGCAGGCCCTCGCCGGGCTTGACGGCGTCGCCGATGTAGCCGCGCTCCGTGGCGGAGAGCTGGAGCATCTCCGCCCATGCGTCGAGGTCGGCGGTGGACTGCTTGTGCAGCAGGAAGAACTCGGAGTTGAGCACCATGTCGCGGGCCTCGGCGTTGGCCAGCATGTGGCTCGTGTTCTGGCTGATGCCGGTGCAGATGAGGCCGAACTTGCGCCCCTCGCGCCACAGGCGGGCGAAGTACTCGACCACCGTCGGGTGCGCGAAGAGGCTCTGCACCTCGTCGATGTAGAGCCAGGTGTAGTTGGGGCGCGGCGGCGTTACCATCACGCGGTTGCGCACCATCTCGAGCGCCGTGATCATGCCGAACACGCGCATGTTCTGGCCGAGGCCGTGCATGTCGATGTTGGTGATGCGGTTGTCGAGCGCCACGTTGCTCTGGCCGTTGAAGAAGGAGAACGCGCCCTTCACGTAGCGCTCGTAGCGCAGCGCGATGTCGGCGGCCTCGGGCTCGGGCTGAGCGAGCAGCGCCGCGTGGAAGTCGCCGAGCGTGGGCAGGCGGCCGTCCCTCGCGCACTCCCGGTACGCCTCGCCGACGCAGCGGGCGATGATCGAGCGGTCGCGCTCAGGCAGGCCCTCGCGGCCCTCGGCCATGAGCGCGCTCGAGAGCGCGAGCACCGCGTCGGTCTTGTACGCGAGCTTGGCGGCGTCGGCGCGGTCCGCGACGTCGGCGGTGTCGAGGGGGTTGAGCACCGCCGAGCATCCCGGGGCGAGCTCGACGTTCGCGCCGCCGAGCGCGCCGACGAGGTTGCCGTACTCGCCGGCCGGGTCGAAGATCACGACCTCGTCCTCGGGGTGCGCGAGCACGGTGTTGGTTATCTCGCGCTTCACCGAGAAGCTCTTGCCCGAGCCGGGCTTGCCGCACACGAAGCCCATGGGGCTCGCCAGGCGCTTGCGGTCGCACAGCACCAGGTTCCCGCTCTCCTTGGACTGCCCGTAGTAGCCTCCGCCCGCCTCGTCGAGGCTCTGGCTGGCGAAGGGCATCTGCATGGCCACCTGGCCCGTGGTGAGGTAGCGGCTCACGGTGACGTGGTTGTCACCGAGCGGGAGCACCGAGTTGAGAGCCTGGCGCTGCCGGAAGTGGAGCGGCTCGAGGCCGATCGTGCAGCCCTGCGCGACGCTCGTCACCTGCTGGACGCGGCGGTCGAGCTCCTCGAGGCTGTCGGCCCAGGTGTAGACGAGGCCCGTGTAGACGAACAGGCGCTCGGACTTGTTGCGCAGGAAGTCGAGCAGCTCCTCGGCCTCCTCCTTCGAGAAGCGCAGCTCGGGCGGCAGGATCTGGTAGTCGTAGCCCTTCTTCACGGCGCTCATCTGCTCGTCGATGATCTCCTTGTCCATCCAGTCGATCTGGCGCTTCACGAGCGCGAGCGCCTCGCTCTGCGCGATGGGCTGCACGTGCAGCGTCACGTTGAGCGGCAGCGGCAGGTCGATGATGGAGGCGAGGTAGGTCTCCTCGATGACCGACCCGAAGCTGCGCACGGCGAGCACCGCGCCGTAGCGCCCGTCGCTGCAAAAGCAGTCGGACCTGCCTTCGGGCTTGAAGTCGAGCGTGGAGGGCATGACGAAGTCCTTCGTGCGCGCGCCCGACGTCGGGGACAATTTGTCCCAGGAGAACTCGAAGCGCGACCCCGGGCGCAGCTGCCCCTGAAGGAGCTCGAGCCTCTCGGCGCCGTCGAGGGCGCGCGACGAGCAGCGTATGCGCGCGAGCGTCTGTTCCACGTCGCCCCGGATGCGCGCAAGCTTGGGCACCGCGGCGTCGACGTCGTCGGCGCCCACGGCGTAGGTCAGGTAGCGGTGGCGCACGAGGTTCGAGACGCCCTCGCGCATCTTGTCGTTGAGGATCCGGTTGTACTCTTCGGCGAGCCCGGCGGTGGCGCGCTCCCCGGGCTCGAAGAAGACCTTGCGGCCGACCTCGTCGGCGGGGATGGGCGCGTTCACTACCTGGAGCTGCACGTGGGAGTCCGCCGGGAAGTAGTTGAACAGCGAGCTCATCACGGTGAAGGCCGTCTCGCGCGCCTCCTTGCGCGCGGACTGGTAGCTGATGTCGGAGAACTCGACCGTCTGGCTGAACACCCCGGGCATCACCTGGGCGATGCCGTCCCTGTACATGGCGTCGTAGCCGACGTAGGCGGCCATCTCGCGCGAACGGTCGCGCTCCCGGCGGCGCCTCTGCCGCTCGGCCTCCGCGCCCTTCGAGGCGTCCTTGCGCCCGCCCGTGCCGCCGAGGAGCAGCCCGAGGGTGCTCGGGCGCTTCGGCCTATTCTCCTTGTTGGTTCTTGCTCGGCTCATAGAGCTCGGCTCCTTTCTTCCTGGTCCTGCGCCTCGCGCGCCGCCCCGGGCGGCCCGGGCGCGGCGAGCCCTCGGGGAGGCTCGCGGCGAGGCAGGGCTCGTACGCGAGCAGCTGCGGGGAAAGCTCGTGTGCCGCCAGGAGAGGCAGCAGCTCCTCGGCGCGCATGCCGAAGGGCCGCCAGAACCCGGCGAGCCAGAACGGCATGCTGCAGAGCATGATCGGGAAGGCCGCGTCCGCGACGTCGGCGTGCAGGCCCAGGTGGACGAAGGCCGCCGCCCCGACCGCGCTGCCGAAGCCGAGCGACACGCATGCGAGCGTGCGCAGGCTCATCTTCCCGACGATCTTCTCCTCGTACTCGCCGATGTCCTTCTGGACCGGTATCCGGAGCGCCATCCGCGACGCCCCCTATGCCGGCAGCCAGGACGTGTCCAGCTGCCCGAAGTAGACCGACGCGGCGATGATGATCGCGCCGCCGGCGATGGTGGATATGGCGGTCGCGATCTGCGGGCCGCCCTGCTGCTCCCTGATGGCCAGGCCGAGCGAGACCGCTCCCCACACGACCAGGAAGCCGCCGAGGAAGGTCACGCAGCCCGACACGAGCTTGATGACGTTTGCGAGCATGCTGCTCTCCTTTGCTTTCGGTTGACGATGTTCCTTGCTGTTCCTCCCCCGCGGCGGGGGAGGCCCGCGCCCTCCGCGGCCCCGTCACGAGGCGCCATCCTTCCGCCTGCGGTACTCCGCGAAGTCGAACGGGCCGCGGCGCGCGGCCTCCTCGAGCAGGCGCGAGCGCGGGTGGCGCTCGAGCCGGTACTTCCGGTCCATGAGCGGCATGCACCCGTTCACGAGCACGAGCGCGTCCTCGCGCGGCATGCGCGCCACCTCGGCGGGCTGTATGAGGTCGCGCTCGGAGATGCCGCGGTTCACGGTCCGGGTCCAGCCGGCGCCCCGCGAGTCGCTCTGCGTCTCGCTCGCCACCGTCTGCTTGCCGGCCATCTTGCTGATCTCCTCGTTGGTCTCGTTCGCCTTGCCGCCCAGGTAGAGCAGCGTGTCGCAGGCGTTCACGATGGTCTCGGCGTTGTTGTCGCCGTAGGTCTCCTTCAGCTGCGAGAGCGACTGGGCGATCATCGAGACGGCGATGTTCCTGCTGCGGGTGACGGCGATGGTCCGCTCGAAGTCGGGTATGCGCCCGATGTTGGCGAACTCGTCGAAGACGAAGTGCACCGTCGTGGGCAGCGAGCCGCCGTGCGCCTCTAGCGCCTCGGCGCAGAGCGCGCTCACGGCCGTATCCATGAGCAGGGCGAACAGGAAGTCGAAGGTCGAGTCGGTGTCGCTCATCGACGCGAAGAGCACGACCTTGGCGCCCTCGTCGCCCATGTGGGCGAGGTCGAGCTCGTCTTTGGAGGTGAGGTCGCGGACGGCACGGATGGACAGCGGCTTCAGGCGGACGTTGCAGCTCGAGAGCATCGACTTCATGGTGTCGCCGGCGGCGACGCGGAACTCGCGGTAGCTCGCGAGCGCGAAGTCGTCGGGCGGCGCCGGCTCGCGGACCTTGACCCACTCCCACGCGCCGTCCTCCTCGGCGAAGCCGCGCAGCGAACCGCCCTCCGCCGAGGCGCCGCCGCGCCTGACGTAGCGCTCGCCGGTCTCCAGCTCGCGGAACACCATGTCGAGCGGGCTCATGTAGCCCGGGTCGTCGCGTGCGTCGGCGAGCGAGAGCAGCGTGAGCAGCCCGTCGAGGTTTCGGTCGGCGGGCTCGCAGTGCATGACGAGGTAGGCCGTGAGCGCGGTGTAGACCAGGCGCTCGGCCTTCTCCCAGTAGGGGTCGCCCTTGTGGTCGGCCTCGCCCTCGGTGTTGGCGACGATGCCGCGGGCGAAGCGGATGACGCCCGCCTCGTCGCGTATGTAGGCTATGGGGTTGAAGCGCATGGAGCGCGAGAAGTCGATGGTGTCGAATGCGCGGATCTCGTAGCCGAGCTCCGCCAGCGCGCCGCCCATCTCGCGGATGAGCGTGCCCTTCGGGTCGGTCACGAAGAAGCTGGCGTTGGCCTGCAGGAGGTTCGGCTTGACGTAGTAGCGTGTCTTGCCGGTGCCGGGTCCTCCCACCACGAGCACGTTGTCGTTGGTGTCGGTGGAGAGGTCGAACCTGCGGCTCACGAGGCGGATGCGCGCGCTGTCGGTGAGGATGATGTTGTTGTCGGGGTCCTTGGCGTCGCCGAAGGGCGCGATGTCCTTAGGCGTGGCCCACCTGGAGCTCCCGTGCTCCTCGCCGTCGCGTCGGGCCCCTTTGGACCCCAGGGAGCGCGCCCAGGCGAGGAGCGCCGCGCACGCGCAGGCGGTCCCCGCGCACAGGGGAAGCGCCTCCGTTGAGAATGCGCGTCCCGCGCGGAGCGCCGCCATGGCGGCCTCCGGGTCGAGGATCGGGTTCGCGCCCGACGCCGCGATTGCCGCGGCCGCGAAGTCTCCCGCGGCGAACGCCGCCGCGGCCAGCGCGGCCGCCGCCTGCCATCTCATCTCTCGAGCCCCTCGATCTGGCGCGGGCCGCGGTCCCGGCCGAGGCCCTGGCTGTGGGCTTTCGAAGCCTCGCGCGCACGCTCGGCGCGCTCGGCCAGCCGCTCGGGCGCCTGGCGCCTCTCGGCTATCTCGGAGAGCCGCTCCCTTGCGCGCTCGGCGGCCTTTCCCGTCTCTTGCTCGAGCTGACGGAAGGCCTCGTCGACCTCGGGCGCGTCCTCCACCTTGAAGAGCAGCCAGTCGCGGCCCTCGCCGGGGATGATGTGGTGCTCGACCGACGCGGCGCGCAGCTTGTCGGAGACGACCTCCTTGATCGTCGCGTACTCGGGAAGCCCCGAGAGCTCCTCGAGGCTGAGCTTCGCGTAGGTCGGCACGCCCTCGGCCGCAATGGCCTCGGCGCGCCTGCCGGCGATGGTCCCGCGGATTCCCGCGAGGCGCTCGGAGAGCTCCCTCGCGCTGCGCTCCATTGCCTCGGCGCCGGCCTCCTGGCCGATCCTCAGCATCCAGTCGACCAGCTTGCCGCCCGCCTCGTCCCCGTAGTCGCTCGCCATCCCGCGCCTCCCTTCCAGTCGAGATGAAAAAGGGGCGCCTTCGCGCCCCGGTCGTCCCTATTAGGCCCCGACGGCCCTCTCGCGCGCCATTGGGGCGCGGGCTTCCTGCCCGGCGTGCGCGCGGCTCGCCTCGCGGGCGGACGCGGCGCGCTGCGCCAGCGGCTCGGGCGCCTTCTCGTGCAGATGGGCCCACTCGCCGCTGCGGCACTGCTCCGGCGTCGCCTCGCACATGTCGCGCATGGCGCGCTCGAAGCGCTCGGGCTCCTGGGCGATGGCGCCGAAGCTCCAGCTCTCGAAGCCGGTCCACGCGTCGCCGTCGCGCTTGAGCGTCCACCACTCGTCGCCGCCGTTCACCTGCTGGATGAACGCGAGGTCGCGGTAGCAGAACCCCTGGCGTATGGCCCAGTTGCCCGAGCCGAGCGCCTCGCGGAGCCTGTCGACGCTATCCGTGCGGGAGAACTCGTAGGGGTACTCCTCGAGGAACGGGTCGTCCTGCCAGTCGAAGCCGCCGACCTTGAGCCAGCCGTTCTCCTGGCACTTCTCCACGAGCCCGTCGTGCTCGCGGCCGGTTATCCTCTCGAAGCCGTCCATGGGCCCTCCGCCTTTCGTTTGTTGTTTGGCGGGCGGCGTCCTCGCGATGGGGGCACGGTGCGAGTCGGAGCAGGCGTGCGTGCCGGCGCGTCGGCGCCGCCCAAGACGTGTATAGCGATTTCGATTGCGGCGGGCATCGGGGCCGCCTGCGATGGGTCGAGCTGGGTCGAGCCGTCCGCGCCTCCACGGGAAGCGCACAAGCTAGCCGAGGCGGCGCCTGTCCCTTCCGCCCAGGTAGACGGTCCTGCAGGTCTGGGAAATCCTGCTCGCGATCGCCTCTGCCGTGACGCGCTCGCCGCGCCTTGCGAGCCTGTCCGCCAGCGCGCCCGGCGCGTAGTTCGACGTAACGATGGTCGGGCGCATGTCCTCGTAGCGCGCGTCGAGCACGCTGAACACGGTGCCGACTGACCATTCCGTCGCGTCCTCCTTGCCGAGGTCGTCGAGCACGAGGACGTCGCACTTGGCGTACCGCGCGACGGCGGCCTCGGTGCCGCCCTCGTCGAACGTGGCCTTCACGCGCTCGAGCATGCCCTTGGCCGTCGTGAAGGCGACGTCGTAGCCGGCCTCGGCGAACAGCCTGGCCATGGCGGAGGCGGCGCGCGTCTTGCCGGCGCCGACGCCCCCGTGTATGTAGAGCCCGGCGCCCCCGTTGCCCGCGAACGAGGCGATGTACTCGGCGAACTCGGGGCGGTCGGCCTCGGCGGCCCAGTAGCGCCTGGGGATGCCCGCGCGCGAGAGCGCCTTCTCCCGGCGGGCGGCCTCCTCCTTGGCGGCGAGGGCCGCGCGCCTTCGCGCCTCGGACTCCCGCTCGTTGGCTGCGCCCTCGCACGGGCAGGGGGCGGCAGAGACCCAGGCGACCCTGCCCGCCAGCGCCGCGCCGAGCGGATCGAGGGCGGCGCCGCAGTGCGGGCACGCCCTCGGCTCCGGCTCGTCGAAGGAGAGCCCGGCCGCACGGGCCTGCTCCAGGGTGATGAGTCCCGCTCGGTCCATCGGGCGCCCCTTCCTTATCTTCTGAAGTCCTTGTTGTCCCTTTTGCTTATTGGGTGGCATATCGTCAGGGGTTTCCCTGTCATTTCGTCAGGGGTTCGGGCTGCGAACCCTGTCATTTCGTCACCCTTTCGCGCCGGGAACCCTGACGAATCGTCAGGGGTTGCCAGCGCTCCGGGCGGCAGCCTCTCGCGCACGATGCGGTACCGCTTGGTGGCGTGCCCGCGCGCCGGGGCGTGCACGCCGCATTCCTCGATGAGGCCCCGGTCGAGCAGGTCGCGGATGGCGCGGTGGACGCTGCGCTCCTGCACGTTGAGGAATCGTGCCAGGCCACCCTTGCTCTCGAAGTAGCCGCACCCGGCGTCGCAGAAGCCGAAGATGCGCGCGTAGACGAGCAGGGGAAGGCCGGAGAGGCCCAGGTCCGCCATCATGAAGTGCCGTACCGCCGTGAACTCGCGCGGGGAGGGGCCGTCGCGTCCCCTCGGGCCTGCGGCTGCCATCGGCGCTAATCCCTTCTGGGCGAGCCGACGATGCTGTTTCGCTCGACCCATGCGACGAGCTCGTCGTGCAGAACGATGCCGTCGCGCGTCTTGCCGCCGATGTAGCGGATCGGGAACGGGTCGTCGGGGTCCTTGGCGAGCCGGTACATTGCGTCGCGGCTGATGCGCAGCATCGCGCACGCCTCGTCGGCTCCGAATATCGCGTTGGTCGATGCGATGAGCCTCACCTGGCTCCTGCTAATGCTCTTGGTCATGGTCGTCCTCGAGCTCCTTTCGTCTCGAGGCTCCCTCGCGTGCCCGGCCGCGGGCGGCTCCCGGGGCGGTCGCCGCCGTCATTTCCTGCCGCTCCTCGACTCGATGTAGGCGTCCACTGACGCCCTCGACACCAGGAGCTTCCTTCCGAGCCTGTACGAGTCGATCTC
The DNA here is from genome assembly GCF_039062365.1 of Collinsella aerofaciens. Lineage (GTDB taxonomy): Bacteria > Actinomycetota > Coriobacteriia > Coriobacteriales > Coriobacteriaceae > Collinsella. The sequence continues at coordinate 167,434 of NZ_JBCJBI010000002.1, read as the reverse complement.
TCCCGACCAGATGAGGTCGTATGCCTTGTTTCTGCTCGCCCTCATGTACTCCTGCATCTCGATCACCGTCATCCATTCGTCGCGGTCCTGGTTGCCCTCGGGCGCGGCGCATTCGGCTGTGCGTGCCATGGTTCCTCCAATCTTCCCGTGCGGCACCGTGCGTGCACGCCGCGCGGCACAGTGTCCCTTTTCGTCTGCGCGACGATTGAACCGCCTGATGGCGCTTGGCGCGCACAACGGGAGCGAAGACGGGTCGAGGTGGGTCGAGCTGGTCGGGCCTCCACGAAACGGCCATGAGCCGCGCGCCTTAGCTCGCAGCTAAGTCCCTGAAAAGTAAAAGGCGCCCATGCGGGCGCCTGCCTAGTGGCTGGAGTTGTTCAGTTTTGGTTGGAATGCTTCTCTTCCGCGGTGCTGTCGTCCGGGGTCCGGCATCTGTCGTTCGCCTCTTCTGTCGTGTTTGATGTTGCGTGTTCTGCGAGCGACCTTGCACAGGTTTTTCAGCCCGTTGCCCCAGGTGCACCCTGATAAATGGTACCCATCCGTTGGGACACGGACGTTGCGGGAGGGCTTTCTGGGCAAGCTGGGATGGACGAGCGGCGGGATTCTAAATGTAATAATTCGAGCTAGAGGGCCTTGTGCTCTATTTTGCAAAACGCGAGGGACGCAATCAACTCGACGATTTCCCCGAACCCTTTCTGAACCAATGGGGAGCGAATGCGGAAGCCATTGAGGCATGCAAGAAATAGGGGCAAAAAAATAGGGCAGAATCGCTCTCACGATCCCGCCCCGCAAACCCGAGGGTTTCTAACTGGAACCTATTATGCAGCTAAGCGGCGTCTTATCAACACCCCCCCCGCGTAACAGACTCCATTGTCGGTAAACGCTCCGCCAAGGGCTGATCGCATCTCTAGACGAGCTTCTTGCGCGTCTCCTTCAGTATGCCCTTCTTGAAGTCGGACCACTTGCCGAAGAACTTCTCGTCCGTCGCGGTGGCGGTGTGCTCCGCGTATTTGATTGCCGTGAGTTCCATGGTGCAGATGTAGTCCGCCGCCTGCGAAAGCCGGTACTCGGAGGGCTGCGCCGATCGGTAGACGACGGCGTCCTTCGACAGCGCGTACTCGACCGCGCGATGGAGCGACTCGGCGATGGAGCGCTGGCCGTTGTCATAGTAGACCTTGACCATATCGTAGGATTGCAGCTCCGCGAGGTTGTCGAACAGGAAGTTCACGATATCCCTTCGCATCGCCCCCGCGAGCTTGTCGAGCGAGGCGAACTGCTTGGTCGCGTATGCGAAGGTGTGGTACTTTACGGGCATGTGGCGGAAGAAGACGCGGAACGAGCCGAGCATCATCTTGCGCGTCCTCAGGTCGAGCCCCGAGTACTGGTCCTTGCCGTTCATGAGCGGCGACGCATGGAAGGGTATGTCCGGGAGCCCCTTGGCGCGAAGGGCGCCCTCATATGCCGCGATCGAATTCGCGATGTTTTCGGATTGGTCGTGCATGACGACGGTGAGCAGGTAGTGGCGGTCGGAGAGGCCGTCGCTTCCCGACTCGTCGACGAAGATGCTGAGTTCTCGCATTGTTCTCCTGGATAAGAAAAAAGCCGGGGAAAACGTCCCCGGCACTTGGAAGCCTTCCTAACGGAAAACCAATTACCTTATATCATGTACTGTCCGGAAATTCAAGGGAGCTCGATGCGTTTCCGGACGCCGGCGGAATCTCAAAGCCCGCTCGTCCACTCATGGGCAAGCCACCTGAGACTACTCACTTTACCCGCGGACGACGAAGAGCTGCGACCTGCGGTTTTTCAACCAGCATGAAAGCCGCCCGCGTTGATTCACTTGCGATTGCAGCTGGCGGCTTGCGGGCAAAAGGGCGGTTGAGTTTCAAAACGGGCGTTTTCGGCGATATCGAGCCTCCAAAGGCGGCTCGCTGTGCCCTTTGGGACAAAAACAAAAACTCAAAGCCCTGAGTTCGAAAAAAGTTTTTAGAGTTGTCCCAGCTTTTGTCCCCGAAGCCGACAAAACGCGACATGGCGTCACCTGGCGACACTCGACTCGAGACGGCACCGAAAACTGGGTGCAACTGGAGTGACGGAACGCTAGAACCGAAGCCATCGAGTGGGAATAGAACAGACGTTCGATTCTATGCTATAGTGTTTGCCAATGGGCGCGGCATCTTCCGAATCCGCGCCCATTGCTATACGGGCCTTACGATGACGAGCTGACGATCATAGGCGCCATGCGTGCATTTGCGGCGGAACGGGGATATGCGCCCGACTTCTCCGAATCCCGCCTCTGTCACGAGATTTACCTCTCGGACCCGCGCAAGTACGCGCCGGAGAAGCTCAAGACCGTGATTCGCCATCCCATCAAGCCGATTTAGCGAAACGAGCGCCGCCGTGCGGTCCGGCTTTTGGGGTTTATCAATTGGTAGTCCGCGTCGATTGAGCAAGCTGCCCTGCCTCCCGGCAGGTGCGTAATCCCCTTGGTCGATCCGTCTCGAGGTGCGCTCTTTGCTCATCTTGTGGCGTGGAGTTACGATACTCCTAAAAGTGTAACCAGATTCGAGTTTTAGGAGCAGCTTTTGAAGGGTAGCAGACTCAGGAACCGCGATAGATACCTCGAGGAGGCGATGCTCTTCCGTGACACCGACCTCATCAAGGTGATCACGGGCGTGCGCAGGTGCGGCAAGTCGAGCCTTCTCGATCTAATTAGGATGACCATCGAGTCTGAGGGAGTTGCTGGCCGCGGCTTTGTGAGCGTCAACCTGGAAAGCAAGGGTACGGGCATCAAGACGGAGGACCAGCTTTATGATTACGTTCGCGGGCGCCTGTCGGACAAGGGTCGCACCTACGTTTTCATAGACGAGCCCCAGAGAATCGATGGCTGGCAGGATGCGGTCAACGCAATGAGGGTCGACTTCGATTGCGACATCTACCTCACGGGCTCGAATGCGTATCTTCTCTCGAGCGAGCTGGCCACCTATCTCTCCGGGCGCTACGTAGAGGTAAAGATGCTGCCCCTGTCCTTCTCCGAGTTCGCCGACTTTTGCGGAATCGAGTTCGTATCGGGAACTTCGGTGGCTCTCACTCCCGAGGGGGATCCCGTTCTCTTCGACGACATGCTTACTCGTTACCTTGAGTACGGGGGCATGCCAGCCATCGCATCCCTCTCGACGACCCAGGCGCAGCACTCGGCGTACATGTCCGGCGTCTACGAAGCCATCGCCGTGCGTGATATTGTCAACCGTGAGCGCGGGAAGGGCAAAAGTGCGGTGACTGACCCTTCCCTGCTGCGCCATGTGGCCGAATTCCTGGCGGACAACATCGGCAACGAGTGCTCGTCGAGTCGAATCGCCGGCGCGTTAACTTCTGCGGGGCCGAAGACCACGAACAAGACCGTTTCCTCGTATGTGGGTGCGCTTGAGGAGGCCTTCCTGTTCTATCGTGCCACGCGTTACGATTTGCACGGCAAGGCGCTCCTCAAGACGAACCCAAAGGAGTACATCGTCGACACCGGCTTCCGGACCTGGATGGCCGGCTATAGGGTCACGGATACTGGCCGCCTGTTCGAGAACGCCGTGTATCTCCAGCTGCTCTACGAAGGATGGAGCGTGCATGTGGGCAAGCTCTATGGCAAGGAAGTCGACTTCGTCGCGACGAAGGACGGGCGCGTGCTCTACGTGCAGGCGACTGACGAGATGTTCGCAAGCGAGACCAGGGAGCGAGAGATCGCCCCTCTGAAGTCGATACGAGACAACCACGAGAAGATCGTGGTCGTGAGGCAGGGTTCCTACGAAACGGATATCGACGGCATCCGCATCGTGAGCGCGAGGGACTTTTTCCTCTAGGGCCATGCGATTCATCGCGAGGCAGTTAGGTCAAGTGAGAAACATGCCTGACATCGGTTTGCTGACGATCTAAAACAGTAAGGAGAAGCTTGGACAATCGCAAAATCGAGCAGAACGCGGTCAATGCTGTCAAGCAGGCTTTCGGCGATGTCGCTTGCGTCTATGCGTATATAGATGAGAACGACAAGACCGAATGCACCGACGGGCACCTGCAAGTCTACTCGTCTTCTTCCTTCACGATTGAGACCGTTGAAGGCCAGTTGCCGCTTCAGGTCAAGGGGACCACTTCGAAAAGAAAATCGGACCGACCTAAGCGGCAAGTTCGAGTTTCAGACCTCAAGCACTATCTCAACATTGCTGGAGGCTGCATCTATTTTTACGTCTACTGTGGGAGCGAGGCTCGTTCAGCGGAGGTTTTCTACAGACTTTTGCTTCCCTATGACCTAAAGAAGATTCTGGCCGATATTCCGGAGCAACAAGAGCGCATCTCTTTGCGTTTCGACCGGCTTCCATCAGACGCGGCGGAATTGACGCGGCTTGTCAGAAGGGCGGTCAAGGACAGAACAAAGCAGCGAGCAGTCGCTGGCATCGCCCCCAAGACAATCGAGGAATTTAAGGACGCCGGCCTTTGCTTTGATGAGTGCGAGTTTGGAATCGAGCTGCTCGAGGGCGAGTCGCCCGCAAGCTTGGCTCCATACAGGAACGGGCTGTATATCTACGGGAAGAGCCCCTGGGGAGAGCTGTATCCCTTGAATAAGCTTGAAAACATAGTTGGCGTCGCGATTGGGTCTCGGCATGACGTCAGTTCTGGTGATGTTTCCCTAAATGCGGTGGTCATGGCCGGAGAAAATGAGAATGGCGAGCACGTTTTCTTCAGGGGTTTCGACATATGCCTCTCCACCAACACAATCACCCTCAGCGAGACCGGAACTCTTGTCGAGCGCATGGAAGAGTTGGCCCTCATGCGCGCATTGATGCAAACCGGTACGCTTTCCATAGACGGAAGCGGCTTTGCTCGCGGGTGCAAGTTGAGCGGAGGCGACTTCGACGCCCTTGAGAGTCGATTGCAGTCGCTGGAGATTATCAAGCGGGTTGTCGACGCTCTTCATTACAAGCCAGAGCTCGACATCAGTGCGTTGACCACTCAGGATTTAAGAAACATCGAGACAATTTACAAGGGATTGGTTGAGAACGCACCCCTCCACTACAAGGATCGGCAAAACGGATTCGGATATATCAATCTGGGGAACCATCCGATTAAGCTCGTGTTTTACCAAGTATCTGAAGATATGTACCGAATGGTCGATGGGCTTCGACTGGATGACCTGACGGTCTCGGTGTTCTTCCGGGGCGAGGGGAATGCCCCCGTAGTCGTCGCGCCTCTGTTCGTCCAAACGATGCAGGACTATATGAGGCTTGCCAATATCGATGCCGAGGTGTTTGCCGCTACGTTGAAGCAGTATCCAGTCACCGAAGTTAGCTCTGCCTACGTCAACGACAAGATGCTTGAAATGCTATCAGCCTACGATCAAGATGCGTGCTGTAAGGAAGAGTTGCTGAAATGCTGCGAGATGACCGTAGGCGCCCTGGAAGCTTTTGCGGATCGAGAGGCAACCCTGATAAATCGATATCAAATTGCCGCTCGAAAGCGAGATCTTACTAGCGAGGAGAAATCTGAGTTAATGGCAATCCAGCTGAATTCAGATAGTGCGCTGTCGAAAGCATGCGCAGCAGCCTTGCGCGGAGACTCGGACATGGCCTCTGCGCTCAGAGCGTCACTTGACGAAGAGGCATGAACGACGCTCGGCTCATGGCCGATCGGCCGTTTCTTCGCATAAGACCGCATAGACTTTTTGAGGCATCGAAATGAAGCTACTCGTCGAATCGATTAGAAATGCGGTTGAGAAAGACTGCCTTATTCCAGCCCTTATGTCTTCCCTTACCATTCCCGACGCCATGGGGCAGCTTCTTTACCCCAATCTCGTCCTTCATAACGGGAAGAGAGCGGCGGGGCGGCAGTATGTGAAGTGGTTTGATGACTGGGTGGCAAACGACTTCCTGTTTTCGGGAGACCCCTCGAACGAAGATGAAACGATTCCAGGTCAAATCTTTAATGGGAAGATGTGCTGGAAGCTCCGGTGCTCCCTGTTGCATTCAGGCGACTACGATGTGTTGGTCGATGCTCCCGAGAAAGACGAGAGCTTCGACTACGACTACAAGTTCGAGCTTGTCCTCCACGGGTGCAACGCCCTCTGCTCTTCCTGGCCGTCGCCCAAGAGCGGGATGCGTGCGACTAAGAGCGTGACGTTCCGCGTTGATGTGGCGTCGCTCGCGAGCTCGCTGTGCAACGCCGCGGAGGCCTGTCTTAAAGAAACGGGCGAAACGGTCAGTTACCCCAATCTGGAGTTATTCGACGTGGCTGCATGGGCGGATAGATTCAATACTCGCTGAGCCATCTCGTCAAACTCCTTGTGTGCTAAACGTTGGTGTTGGCGCCCCGGAAAAGGGGTGTGGCCAGCGTCTAGAATCTTCAGCTACCACGCTGAGACGATAGGAGATGACCACATGGACACTATGGCGCACGAGGCGCCCGCGACGCCGTTGCTTGCGTTTCGCTATCGCTGCTCGAAGCGTGTCGCTTGGGGCCCTGGCCGGAGGAGAGACGACCGCTCCCTGCGAGACTGCGGAACCACCTATATCCGCTTGCTGCGGGCTTGCTTGAGCCAGTTCCTCTTGAAAGAGCCTATACCTCCGAAGAACTTGTTGTACGTCTCACCGTTCTCCTTGGCCTCGCACTTGACCAAGGCAAGTTCGATGGTGCAGAGGTAATCCGCCACTTGCTCGAGGCGGTAGTCGGTCATCGAGGTCTTGCGGCGTCGGACGACCCCTTTTGAGAGGACCTTGCCCACCGAGCCGTCTCGCCCACGGAACAGAAGGAGCGCATCCTCGCGACCTTCGGCGACCTGTGCTGCGAGATGGAGGGCTGCACCATCGCGCAGGGCCCTTTCCAAAGCGAAGTGTCGAGCCGAAGTGTTGAGCGTCGGCCCTGAATGTTCAATGGCCGTTGTTTTCTGCCCCTCAAGTGGTGAACTTCTCCTCGGGGCTGTTGATTCCCCCACGCGCCCCCTTCCGTTCTCTGTGTTCCCCTTATACTCCTTGTACAAGGAGGTAAGAAGTCATGGACAAGACCGCACAGGACAGCTTGGCAAAGAAACCCGTCGACATGAGGGACAGGATTCTCGAGCATCTCGAGGCCCTTACCTCTGCCGTCTCGCTCGACGACCTTGCCCGTCTGTCTACCTCCGACATCGCCGAGACGCTCATCATCTCCAGGAGCCTGGCGAGCCAGTACCTCAACGACCTTGTTCGCGCCGGCCTTGTGGTTAAGGTGGCGGGCAGGCCTGTCCGTTATTTTCATCGCCGCGCGTTCCAGAAGCGTTTTCAGGTAAAGCTCTCGGCAAGCGAGTACGCCTCGCTCGCCGACCTCATCCAGGCGACGGGAATCGCCGATCACCGCGACTTCGCGCGTGCCGTGGGCTTCGACCTGAGCCTCAGCTCCGTTGTCGAGCAGTGCAAGGCTGCGGTGCAGTACCCTCCGTTTGGCCTGCCCATCCTCTTGAGCGGCGGCGTGGGTGTCGGTAAGTCTTTCCTTTCTCGCCTTGTGTACGAGTACGGCAAGAACCAGGGCTTGCTGTCCCGCGACTCCTCCTATGTGCGCATCGACTGCGCCGGGGTCCCGGACGCCGCCTCGTTCAACGGGCTTCTTGACGAGTCGATCGCGAAATCGCGCGGGGGTGTGGTCTTTGTCAACGGCATCGAGGCACTCTCTCCCTCTGCGATGGAGCACTGCCTTGCGACGGCCCTCGGGCTCGATGCCTCCCAGGATGCGCCGCGCGCTCGCCTCGTTCTTTCGACGACGCTTTCCGCCGATGACCTGAAGGTTTCCTCGGCCTACAGCAAAATGCCCATCTGTGCCCGCGTCCCCTCACTCAAGGAGCGGACCCCCGAGGAGCGCGAGGATCTCATCTTGAGCTTCCTGCGCAGCGAGGGGTGCCGAATCGGTTCTGATGTGAAGATCAGCCGCGGCGCATACCGTTGCCTCGTGAACGCGGACTTTTCCGATAACATCGCCGGCTTGCGCGCCTGCGTGACGAACTGCTGCGCCAAAGCGTTCCTCAATCGCGAGGGCGACTACGTCGTCGTTCGCCCGTATCTTCTTCCCAGCGGGCTCCTCTCCTCCGCGCAGATCGATCAACAGCCCGACGATGGCGTTCTGATCGACGCGTCCCTAGATGCCGCCGAGAGCACAGGGCCGGTCGAGCAGGCGCTCGATGCCCTGTGCTCTCTCGATGAGCGATTCTGCGCCGGGGAGCTCTCTGTCTCCGAGCTCGTCTCGCAAGCTGTCTCCGCTGTGCGCGGCGTTGAGGATCACTTGATCTTCGGCCGCGGCGTTACCTCCTCGAGGTCGCGCGCCTTCGAGCGCATCGTGGGCGCGGTCCTTGCCGACGCAGGCTCTTCTTATGGCATCGAGCTTTCGAGGAAGGTCGCTTTTCTACTGGCCCAGGAGATTTGCCTGCAGTTGTGGCCGGGCATCGGCCTGGCTAAGCGAAAGTCTGCCTGTGCGGAGCAAATCTCCCATCTCCTCGGTGCCGTGACCTCCGAATTACCGTTTGCCTCGAGCGTCTCCGATCAGGTCGCCGCAGACGTGGAAGGGGCGCTGGGAATCTCGCTCGATCACTTTACGAAGACGCTTCTGACGCTGTGCGTCGCATCGGAGTCTCGCGATGCGAAGGCCCTTCGGACGCTCTGCGTCATCTTGTCCCACGGCTACTCAACGGCGACGAGCATCGCCGACGCGGCGAACCGTATGCTCGGCATGCATGTGTACGAGGCTGTCGACATGCCCTACGACCAGCAGCTGAAGGACATCGTCGGTCCGCTTCAGCGCCTCGTCGACCGCCATTCCTACTGCACCGGGGTCGTGTTCCTCGTCGACATGGGCTCCTTGGAGGAGGCCTATAAGGCCCTCGAGAACGTTACCGACTCCACTATCGGCGTGGTGAACAACGTCTCTACCGGTCTTGCGCTCGAGATCGGGGTCGGGCTGCTCGGCGGCAAGTCCATCGCCGAGGTTCTTGGCGATGCGACCGCCGCGTGCGTGACGCACTGCAAGGTGATCGAGCGCGTCAACCGTGAGGACGCCATCGTCTTCTGCTCCGAGTCCGGGGTCGACGCCGCGGAGAGGATACGCCAGCTCGTCTCGCAGAGCCTCCCGCGCACCATAGGCGCGCGCCTGCTCACGAGGCCCTTCAAGCAGCTCGTCGCGAACGGGTCGAATGACGCCGTTTTCTCCGAGCACCGCGTCTGCGCCGTCATCGGCACGGGAGACCCTGGGGTCGCCTCCGTCCCCTTCGTCGCCCTCGAGGACATCATGTCGACGGCGTCCGCCTCTAAGGTTGATGCCGTGTTCGGCAGGTGGCTTGACGCTTCCGAGCTCTCTTCTTTCCACGAGAAGCTGCTCTCGAACATGACGCTGCAGAACGTCATCCGCTCCATCACCATCCTCGACCCGGAGCGGCTATTCCACGAGATCGAGAGCGCCGTGCACGAGCTTCAGCGCAGGACAGGCGAGAAGATCGGCAGCAACGCCATCATTGGGCTCTACGTCCACCTCTGCTGTCTCGTCGAGCGCCTTGTTACCAGAAACCCCATTGAGACCTACGTTGGCCAGGACCGCTTCGAGGAGGAGCGTGCCGATTTCATCGAGTCCTTCAGGCAGAGCTTCTCGAGCATCTCGACGCGCTATCGCGTAGAGGTTCCCGTAAGCGAGATCGCATATGTCTTCGACTACATAAGCGTGAGCGCCGCCCCGGCGCGAGAAGAGCGCCTCGGCTCCTCGGACCTCCTGCTCGACGAGTGACCTTCCCCGCGCCGCCGCAAGCTGACTGCGCGTCCTCAATAATCCGATAACCCCTTGCCCGGCGCGAATCCGGATAGCGCCGAGGCAGTACCGAACGTAAAACTTCATTTGATAGGAGCAAACATGAGTGTTGTTATGGCACGAATCGACAATCGCCTGCTTCACGGCATCATCGTGACGCAGTGGGCCCCGGTGTCGGGCGCGACCCGAGTCATGGTCATCGACGACAAGGTCGCCGGCGACGAGGTCCTGAAGTCCACTATGAGGATGGCGCGCCCCGCGGGCATGGCCGTCTCGATCATCTCCGAGCAGACCGCGCTCAAGAACTTCGCGGCGGGCAAGTACGACCGCGAGAAGGTCTTTGTCATCGCCAAGGAGCCCGAGACGATCCTCCACCTGGTCGAGTCGGGCATCGAGCTCCCGTCGCTGATCGTCGGCGGCTCGCTCGTCAAGGAGGGCGGCGTCCAGCTCACCCAGCGCGCCTATGCCTCCGCCGAGAACGTCCAGAGCTACAAGGCGCTCATCGCCCGCGGCGTCAAGGTGACGGCACAGTTCGTGCCCGCCGACAAGCCCGTCTCCGTCGCCGACCTCATCTAAGGAGGGATCATGGTCAACTTCACTATCCTGCAGGTCGTCCTTTTGACCCTGCTGGCCTTCATCAAGCACGTGGACTACTACGGCATCCCAATGATCTTCGTCAACTATGCCGTCTTCTGGGGCCTTATCACCGGCGTCGTCATGGGCGACTGGCAGACCGGCCTCGTCATCGGCGGCACCATCCAGCTCATGCAGCTCGGCGTCGCGGGCTTCGGCGGCTCGTCGATTCCCGACTACGGCACGATGGCCATCATCGCCACCGCCTACGGCGTGACCCTGGGCGCGGACACGGGCCTCGCCATCGGCCTGCCGGTCGGCATGCTCGGCATCCAGCTCGACGTCATCGTCAAGATCCTCAACGGCTTCGTCGTCGAGAAGTCCCAGAAGTTCTGCAACGAGGGTAAGTTCAATCAGATGAACGCCATCCTGTGGGTCTGCCCCGCGCTCTTCGGCCTGTGCGCCGCCCTGCCCGTCTTTGTCTCCGTGACGCTCGGCCAGCCCGCCGTCAACTGGCTCCTCGAGGTCATGCCTCAGTGGTTCCTCTCCGGCCTCACCCTCGCCGGCAAGATGCTCCCGGCCATCGGTATCGCCATGCTGCTCCGCTACATGCCCACCGGCAAGTACTTCCAGTACCTGCTCGTCGGCTTCTTCCTCTCGGCCTTCCTGAACGTGCCCATCATCGGCGCCGCCATCGTCGGCGTTGCCCTCGCGATCGCGTTCTACCAGCGTGCCGAGAGGGACACCGAGCTCGCCGCCCACGCTTCCGCAGACGCCTTCATCGGAGAGGATGAGTAACCATGGAAAACGAGAACATCACCGCCGTCGCCGAGGGCAAGCCCTCCGGCTACAAGGTCACCAAGAAGGATCTGCGCAACGCGAACTGGCGCTGGCTCATGAGCGTGTGCACCTTCAACTACCAGACCCAGCAGGGCGCCTCAGTCGCCTACGCCCTTTCGCCGGTCCTGAGGAAGATCTACACGAACGACGAGGACTATAAGCAAGCGCTCAACAACCACTTCCGCTACTACAATACCCAGCCTTGGCTCGCCGCCATCATCCTTGGCGCCTGCGTGGCCATGGAGGAACGCGACGGCCTAGCGGCGGCGGACGCCGTCCAAGACCTGAAGATCGGCACCATGGGACCGCTCGCCGGCGTCGGCGACTCCCTGCTCATGACCATGATCCCGACCATCATGGGCTCCATCGCCGCCTACATGGCCATCGAGGGCAACCCCGTGGGAGCCGGCATCTGGTTCGCGCTCATCCTGGCCATCTTCTGGGTCCGCATGCACGCCCTCGAGTTCGGCTACAAGCAGGGCGTGAAGCTCGTCACCGACTTCAGCGAGAAGCTTCCCAACCTCACTGCCGCCGCCTCCGTGCTCGGCCTCACCGTGGTCGGCTGCCTCATCGCCTCGGTCATCGGCGTCACCTGCCCGATTAGCTTCAGCTTCGGCGACGTCTCGATGGAGATTCAGCCGCTGCTCGACAAGATCCTGCCTGCCATGATCCCCGCCGCCATCACGGGAAGCGCGTATTACCTTCTTACCAAGAAGAACGCGAGCATGACGGCCCTCATCCTCGTGGTGATCGTCCTCGCGATGGTCGCCTCCGCCGCTGGCATCCTCGCCTAGCTTCGACCCAAGAGATTGGTGAATCAATGAGAAAGATAGTTGTGGCGAGCCATTCCCTTCTCGCCCAGGGCTTCAAGGACACCCTCGAGTTCCTTACGGGTAAGAGCGACGCCGTCAACGCCGTGTGCGCCTACGTGAACGACAACGGCGAGGGGCTCGACGCGGCGGTCGAGGCGGCTCTTTCGGGCACTGACGAGGTTGTCGTCCTTACCGACGCGCTCGGCGGCAGCGTGAACCAGCGCTTCTCCCGCTTCGCTTCCGACCGGATCCACGTGATCGCGGGTGTCAACCTCCCGCTCGCCATGACGGTCGCGCTCGCGCGCCCCGACGAGAAACTCGACTTCGACGCCCTCGTCGACGAGGCGCGCCAGCAGATCGTCTACGTGAACGGTGCCAGTTCCGCCGAGTGCGAAGACGACGAATAGAGGAGGTCGACGATGAGAGAGTTCCTTAAAGACGTGTGGATGCACGGCGGTGAGGAAAGCCGCGCCATCACCCCCGAGAACATCACGGGCGAGAAGGGCCGCGCCGCCATGTCGGCCAGCCACCTCGGCGTCGGCCGCAAGGGCTCGTGCTGCGTGCCCCTTGAGTCCGGCGAGACCATCACGCTCGCGGACATCGAGGGCCCCGGCATCATCCGCCACATCTGGATGACCGTCCCCGACAAGACCGCCGCCGGCAGCTTCGTCATGCGCGACCTCGTGCTGCGCTTCTACTGGGACGACGAGGAGACCCCCTCGGTCGAGTGCCCTGTCGGCGACTTCTTCTGCAACGGCTTCGGTGAGCGCGCCATCGTCAACTCGATGCCCATCTGCGTGAACCCGACGGGCGGCATGAACTGCTACTTCGAGATGCCTTTCAGGAAGCACGCCAAGGTCACGCTTACGAGCGAGCACCCCGGGTTCATTAAGTACATCTTCTACACGTTCAACTACGCGCTCACCGACGTGCCGGACGACGCCATGTACTTCCACGCCCGTTTTAACCGCGAGCGCAGCACCCGCAGGGGCGTCGACTACACCGTGCTCGACGGCGTGCGCGGTAAGGGCTACTACGTCGGCACCTACATGGCCCTGTGCGCCCTGGAGCGCTATTGGTGGGGCGAGGGCGAGATGAAGTTCTTCCTCGACGGCGACGAGGAGTTCCCCACGGTCACCTCGACGGGAGCCGAGGACTACTTCGGCGGTGCCTGGGCCTTCCTCGACAGGCCGCCCCACGCGCTGCCCGAGGCGCAGTGCTTCAACACGCTGTTCGCCGGCTACCCGTACCGCTCGACGCGCGACGCCACGCGCGACCGCTTCAGCGCGGGCAAGCCGAACCCGAACCCGATGCTCGCGACCAACGACGACGCGCTGCCCAGGCACGGCCTCTACAGGTGGCACCTTCCCGACCCGATCTCGTTCAAGGAGGACCTGCGCGTGACGTTCCAGGACCTCGGCAACGACGACATCAAGCTCTACGAGCGCGAGGACGACATCTCCACCGTCGCCTACTGGTACCAAAGCGAGCCGCACGCCGTGCTCGCCCCGTTTGCCGCAAGGCAGGACCGCGTGCCCAGGTAGGGTCGCCTCGAAACAAGCCAACGTTATGGGCGCCCGCGGTTGACCATGACTGCGGGCGTCCCTTTGTAAGGAGGATCACATGAGCGAAAAGCAAATGAGGCTCGGCGCCCTCGAGGCCGGCGGGACCAAGATGGTCTGTGCCGTGGTGTCCGGCGACGGCGAGGTCCTCGACCGTATGGAGACCCCGACGCTTACGCCCGCCGAGACCGTCCCGCAGATGATCGAGTGGTTCACCGTCCGTGATGTGGACGCGTTGGGCATCGGCGCCTTCGGCCCGACCTGCGTCGACCCCAACGACGAGCGCTACGGCTCCATCCTCCAGACGCCCAAGCTCGCGTGGCGAGGCCATGGTCTTCGCGCCGCGTTCGCCGACGCCCTCGGGATTCCGGTGGCCTACGACACGGACGTGAACGTTGCCTGCCTCGGCGAAGTGGTCTTCGGCTGCTGCAAGGGGCTCGAGGACGCCGTCTACGTGACCATCGGCACCGGCGTGGGCGCGGGCGTCATGTGCGCGGGCAGGCTCCTTCACGGCATGCTGCACCCCGAGGCCGGCCACATGCTGGTAAGGACCCGTCCCACCGAGGAGGGACGCTGCGTCTGCCCGAGCCACGCGAGCTGTCTCGAGGGCCTCGCCTCCGGCCCCGCCATTGCCGCGCGCTGGGGAAAGCCCGCGGCCGAGCTCGCGGACAACGATGAGGTGTGGGCGCTCGAGGGGGATTATCTGGGGCAGATGTGCGCGAACCTCGTGCTCATGTACTCGCCTCGCCGCATCGTCCTCGGCGGCGGCGTGATGCACCAGGAGCAGCTCTACGGCATCGTCCGCAAGAAGACCCTCGAATATCTGGGTGGCTACATCCAGACCGCCGAGCTTAAGGACATGGAGAGCTACATCTGCGCCCCGGGCTGCGGCGGCGACCAAGGAATCCTCGGCGCGGCCGAGCTGGCAAGAAGGGCGCTCGCGTAACTTGCGCTCTCTCCGCCATACAACGCGTTAAGAAAAGACGAGCGCTTCTTGCCAATTGAGCGGCAAGAAGCGCTCGTCTTTTGCATTTTTGCCTCTCAAAATCTTATTTTCACGATTTGCATTTTCATCCCGTTGTCACCGACCCTTGCGAGAAACCGGAAAAAGCCGCTGACAGAAGGGTCTCTCAAATCGTTGTAACCCAGCATATAGCCACGACTTGTGACCTGCAGACGTCTGTCCCACGTGCCGATTTCCTTGGCGGCATCCGAAACCGCAAAATATGCCCCCACATCCTTGATTTTTGCAGTCTTAAGCCATGTTTTTGCGATCATCTTTACTGCCGTCCGATTGGCAGCATCAAAGACCAACACACCGCCGGGGAAAGCGTCCGCCATCCCCCGCACCAGTTCCCGGACCTGCTGGGTCAGAAAGTAATAGAACACTCCGGAGGCAAAGAACACCGCCCCGCCGGAGGCATCGATTTTGCCAAACCATGCGGTGTCTTTCAGGTCGCAGGGGATATTTTGTTCTCGATCCCCGGCGGTCAGTAGCTGCTGCCGCAAGGCAATCACATCCGGGAAGTCCAGATTGTAGATCTTGCATCTACCGTTGTCGCAGGTTCTGCCGGTGTTGTCCAGCCCACAGCCCAGATTGACCACCGCTGCATTGGGGTGGCCTTTCAGGTAATCCCGCACCTCGAAAGCAAGATCACTCTGCCGCATGGCCACCTCCAGCGCACCAAAGCGCTGTATCAGGCTGCGGGAGTTTTTCTCTGCCTCTGAAAAGTCGTAGTCGATCTGGTCGAGCAGGCGAACCGCTGTTTCATCTCTGTAAAGGTTCGGGTACGGCTCCGTACACAGCTTTCGGGAATACAGCGGGAGGATCAGCGTCTCCTGCACGGTGTTTTTCTCAATTTTACATTTCATAGGTTTCTTCCTCAGTGAATAAAAACTGTCATAATTGCCGCCAGCACAGCTGCTATGACCGTCATGCCTATCGTCATGTGCAGGATGGATACAAAAATGCCCGCATGGCGTCCTCAAACGCCATATCCGCCACACTGCCTTGCAGAACGGCGCAACGCCCCTCCTGAATTGCGGTTCGGTTGAGCTTTCTAGCCTTCTCCACGCTGACGGGCGAATAGTCGATGCCCTTGACGACGCCATGCGGGCATTTTTTCAGCAGCCGTTTTATGTTCGCCCCGCCGCCGCAGCCGCAATCCAGCACCTTGGCATTTGGCGCAAGTCGTAGAAATCGAAGTCCCCACTGCACCACAGGGCTGTGGCCCAGATTCATCATGGCAACCATAAGTTTTCCGCCGAGGCCCACGGGCTTGCGGGTGTTTTCAAAGAACGACATCTGGTCCCTCCGATTTCGTGCATTCCGCATAGGTCAACGGGAACGAAGCCTTCAGCACCGCGCTTTTCTGCACCGCCCAGCCGTTTTGACGCAGGAAACTCAGGTATTCCTCGCTTGTCCACCTGCTATGGAGGGGGAATCCCGCCATACTCATGAAAAAGGCTTTTACCTTGCCGGAAACCGAGTTTCCCGCGTGGGTGAAGGTTGGCGCGATGAGCACGCCGTCGTCCTTCAGCACCCGCCTGATTTCTTGCAGGGCCTTTTCCGGATGCGGCACTATGTGAAGCGCGTTGGACGCGATCACCACTTCGAAGGACTCCTGTGCATAGGGCAGGCGGAACATATCTTGTACGGAAAAGTGCAGCTTTGCGGATTGATTGTCCCGCTTTGCTTCAAGGATCATCTTTGCAGAAGCGTCCGTAGCCTCGACGTGCGCCGCCGCATCCACGATGCTCTTTGCGATAAGCCCCGTGCCGGTGGCAACCTCCAGTACGGTCTTTGCTTTCACCACCGGCCTGATCAGCCCATACATCTTCTCATACGCCGCCCGGTCGTTTCGCATGAAACGGTCGTACCGACCGGCATTCTTGTCCCAGAAGCCCTTGCGTTCGTGCATGGCAATCGCCCCCAAATAGTTAGAGCGATCTAACTATAACACACGAATCATGCAGTAAGATAAGGCTAATCTTATTCTCTTGGCTAAGACGCATCTCTTCGGTTTTCGCTTATAACGGCGCGAGTCAGATACTAGGCTGGAGCTGAAGAAGGAGCTTGGCGGACAGGTGGGTCGATACCGGTTCCCGGAACGGTGATCCAGTCAATTACACTAGGGCTCTAGTCATGCAGGTAAACCCAATCCGTGACGGGAAATAGGTCCTTTTCTCTAGCTCGACGTCTTTCGGAGCTTGACGATTTGGACTGATGGAGATGAGAAGTCCCTCACCGCGCCAATACCAGACGATTGCGCTATAGGCATCTCTCCGACCCTTTGAATCACCCCTTTTCACGCCACCCGCTACGAACCCCGGCGGAAACCAGGGAGTGATTAAAGGAGCGACCTGCGGTTTTGCGAATCAATCGAGTCATTCGAAATCGCGAATCAAGGGCCTGATTCGCCCAAATTGCGCACGAATCAGCCCTGAGGCGGTACGACACGACACGCATCGAGAACACTCGGACTGGACTAGTCACTGAGTGGGAGTAGCGAAAACGAGGCGATTGATTAACTCCATCCGTTTTGGTTACAAAAAAATATGCCGCGCGCCTGCGGCATGAAGGAGGGAGATTTCTATGAATATCGTTGTGTTGAGTGGCAGCCCGCGTAAGGGCGCCAATACCGACACCATGGTCGAGGCGTTTGCCGAGACCGCGCGTGAGGGTGGCAATACGGTCGAGGTCGTCCGCGTTGCCAGCAAAAAGATCGCCGGCTGCTTGGGATGCCGGTACTGCTTCGCCCATGAGGGCACCTGTGTGCAGAAGGATGACATGGCCAACGTGATCGAGTCGCTGAAAGACGCAGATATGGTCGTCTTCGCCTCGCCTATCTACTGGTTCGATATCACCGCGCAGGAAAAGGCCGCCATCGACCGCCTGTACGCCTTCGGTGCTACGGGCTTCCCGTTCACCAAGACGGCCCTTTTGCTCGATAGCCACAGCGAGGGCGTCTATGATGCGGCGATCGCTATGTACAAGTCAACCTGCGCGTACTGCAAGTGGGAGGACCAGGGCATTGTCACCATCAGCGGTATGACCGAGCGCGACAGCATGGCCTCCTCGCCCAAGTTGGAAGAGGTGCGAGAGCTCGCTTGCAAGCTCGCCTAAGGACAAGAGGAGCGCATGGCAATCAGCACAAGCGGAAATGCTTGCCGCCCTTACCAAGAGGATTGCTGATTGCCATGCAACGATGCTCCCGCGGACAATTCCGGTGTGCTAAAACGCCTTCTCGTTCAAGAATTCCCTGAACGCGGGGATGTCGAAGCCGACGAGGCCACGTCCACGTTCCCCGATAACGCCGTCCTCGAGGAGGCGGCGTTTGTATTGGCTTGCGTAGTTGCTGGCGACGCCCATGCGTTTGGCTATCTCCGAGACCCTGCTGGGGCCAGAATCGGGCAGCATCGCGAGCAAAAACTCAATGTCTTTATCGGAAAGCTCCTGATAGGTCGTTTCGAGAATTCGATCGCGCAGCTCCATGCGGGCAAGCAGAGAACCCTGCTGTACATCAGGTGCACTGATTTTGGGCGAGTTCTCCGAAACATCCCATGTGCGATATCCGACGAGCTGCATCATATAGGGAAATCCGTCGACGGCCTTCACGGCATCCTCGAGCGCTTCTGGCGTGATTGAGCGGCCTCCGGCCTCAACGGTTTTGCGGAATGCGTTTGCAATTTCAACGTCAGTGATTCGTCCCAACTGATGATATTGGGAACGCCTGAGGAACGAGACGGAATCGTTACGCAGCAACGCCGATACTTTGTAGGGCAGTCCTGCCATGAGTAGGGCAACTTTTTTACCTTCGCGTACAAAGTGCTGGTAAACAGAGGCAAATTGAAGCATTTCTTCGAGATCGACGGTGACTTCATCGATGGTGATGAGAAGTCCGATGTCATGTTTTTCGAGTTGCTTAAAGATGCCATTCATGCGCGTGCGCCAGTTGCCCTGAGCCTCTTGAGCATATGTCCAATCGATGCCCACTGGGCCAATTTGAACACCGTTTATGCGCGCGTGAGGCTGTGAGAGGTAGCTATCTGCGGCTTCTTTGGTTCGCTCGATAATATCTTCGAGCATGCCTGGCATGGCGGAGACATTTGCTGCAATCCATGGTGGCCCCTTTGCAGGTTTTGCTAACTTTTGCAACTTTTGCTAAATTTTGCAAGTTTTGCTAATGGCTTAACATGCCTTGTGCCGTGGGATTGCAGGAGTGAAAAACGGGGAGTTCTATTATTCCGACTACGTTGCAACGAGCGGGGCCCGGAGCGCGATGTTGCTGCGCTCCGGGCCCCGTTGGTTTGTGGCTTGGACCAGTTCGACTGCCGTCGTCCTAGTCAAACAAACTCGGCATGTCGTTTTCTTTCATGAGGGCACCGGCTGAGGGGAGGCTCTGCGCGGTGAACTTCTCGGCAGAGACGCCGGCGCCAAGAATCTCCTCGGTTGTGCCGACGGTGGTGACCGAGCGGCCCTTCTTAGCCGTAAAGGCCTGGACGCCCTGCGTGTTGGTGGTCGTCTTGGTCTTGAGCAACGACGTGTTGAAGTTCATCAGGCGGTAGTCGCTCGAGACCAGCGCGATGTCGCGGTCCTCCTTGAGCACCTGGGCATATAGCAGCTTGCTGCCGCCGTAGATGGCGTTCTTGAGGCGCTTGCGGTTGGTCTTGGTAACGTATCCGGCAAGTGCGACGCGCACCGCGCGGCCGTTCTCAAAGACGAACAGCACGTCGGCCTTGTAGTCCTCGGGGTCGATGACCCAGATGACGCTCTCGTCGGGTTCCATCTCAAGATCGGTGGGCAGGTACGAGCCCAGCTGGGCCGACTTGGTATCCTCAAATGCCGCAACCTTGCACTTGTACACCTGGCTCTTGTTGGTAAAGACCAGCAGCTCGTGCGTGTTGGAGGACGGGAACTCGATAAAGGGTTTGTCGCCGTCCTTGTACTTGAGCGTGGTCGCCTTCTTGAGCACACGGTCCGTCATCTTTTTAAGGTAGCCCTCGCGCGAAAGCATGATAGTAACCGGGTACTCCTCGACCTCGGGCTCCAGGCTTACCTCGATAACCTCGTGGGGCTCGATCCTGCCCGTGCGGCGCGGCATCACGTACTTCTTGTTGACCGCGGCCAGCTCGTCGCTGATGACCTTCTTGATGTTCTCCTCGCTGGAAAGGATCTCCTCAAGCTCGGCAATCTCGCCCTCGAGCTTGGCGATGTCCTTGGTGCGATTGAGGATGTACTCCTCGTTGATGTTGCGGAGCTTGAGCTCGGCAACAAACTCGGCCTGGGTTTCGTCGATATCGAAACCCTTCATGAGGTTGGGCACGACTTCGGCCTCGAGCTTGGTGCCGCGGATGATGGCGATAGCCTTGTCGATGTCGAGCAAGATCGCCTCGAGGCCGTGCAGCAGGTGCAGGCGCTCGGACTTTTTGCCCAGGTCAAAGTTGATACGGCGACGCGTGGACTCAATACGCCACTTGACCCACTCGTGCAGAATCTGGCGCACGCCCATAACACGGGGATAGCCGTCGACGAGCACGTTGAAGTTGCACGAGAACGAATCCTGCAGCGTGGTCGAGCGATAGAGCTTGGCCATGAGCTTGTCGGGGTCGACGCCGCGCTTAAGGTCGATGGCGATGCGCAGACCCGAAAGGTCTGTCTCGTCGCGGATGTCGGCGATCTCCTTGACCTTGCCCTCCTTGGAGAGCTTGACGATGCGCTCGATGATGACATCGGTCTTGGTGGTGTAGGGAATCTCGTAGACCTCGATGATGCGCTCTTCGGGAATCCAGCGCCAGCGGGAGCGGATCTGGAAGCTGCCAAGGCCGGTCTCGATAATCTTTTCCATCTCCTCGCGGCGGTAGATAATCTCGCCGCCGGTCGAGAAGTCGGGCATGGGCATGTACTCGAGCAGGTCGCAGTCGGGGTCCTGCAGGTAGTGCATTGTGGCAGTGCAGACCTCGTTGAGGTTGAAGCCGCAGATGTCGGACGCCATTGCGACGCCGATGCCCTTGTTGGCCGAGACGAGGATGTTGGGGAACGTGGTGGGCAGCAGGCGCGGCTCCTTCATGGCGCCGTCGTAGCTGTCGACGAAGTCGACCGGGTCCTTGTCGATGTCCTTGAAGATTTCGGCGCTGATGGGGGAGAGCTTGGCCTCGGTATAACGCGAGGCGGCGTAGCTCAGGTCACCCGAATAGTACTTGCCAAAGTTGCCCTTCGACTCCACGAAGGGGGCGAGCAGCGCCTCGTTGCCGGTGGCCAGGCGCACCATCGTCTCGTAGATCGCGGCATCGCCGTGCGGGTTGAGCTTCATGGTCTGGCCCACGATGTTGGCGCTCTTCTGGCGCTCGCCCTTGAGCAGACCCATCTTGTACATGGTGTAGAGCAGCTTGCGGTGCGAGGGCTTAAAGCCGTCAATCTCGGGGAATGCACGCGAGACGTTGACGCTCATAGCATAGGGCATGTAGTTGACCTCGAGCGTCTGCGTGATTGGCTGATCGGTGACCTCGGAGTGCAGGCCGATGACGTTTTCGGCGTTGACCTGCTTTTTCTTTGGCTGGTTCTTCGTCTTCTTCTTTGCCACGATTTCCTCTTGAACTTCTTATGGGCCGTCGTTATCGATTTGCTGCTACTGCAGGTCCAGCTGGTCCAGGTATTCCTTGCCGTGCTCAGAGATATGGCGCTTACGGCCCGCCTCGTCGTTGCCCAGCAACAGGTTGAACATGGTCTCCATCTTGGTGACGTCCTCGGGCTCCACCTTGATCAGGCGGCGCGTCTCGGGGTTCATGGTGGTGAGCCACATCATGTCCGGATCGTTCTCACCAAGACCCTTGGAGCGGTTGATGGAACACTTCTGGTCGCCGATTTCTTTGAGGATGCCGTTCTTCTCGAGCTCGGTGTAGGCAAAGTAGGTCTTTTCTTTGCAGTTGATCTCGTAGAGCGGCGACTCGGCG
This sequence comes from Collinsella aerofaciens, assembly GCF_039062365.1. GTDB lineage: Bacteria > Actinomycetota > Coriobacteriia > Coriobacteriales > Coriobacteriaceae > Collinsella. The sequence goes on along the minus strand of NZ_JBCJBI010000002.1, from coordinate 145,902 downwards.
ATATACACGTAGCCTTCGTCGATGAGCGTGGGCACCAGGCGATAGAGCATGGTGAGCACAAGCGTGCGGATGTGGTAACCGTCGACGTCGGCGTCCGTACAGATGATGACCTTGTTCCAGTTGAGGTTGTCCAGGTCAAAGGCGCCGAGGTTCTTGATGCGCTTGTCTTTGATTTCCACGCCGCAGCCCAGCACGCGCATGAGGTCCATGATGATGTCGGACTTAAAGATGCGCGGGTAGTCCTCTTTCAGGCAGTTGAGGATCTTGCCGCGGACGGGCATAACGCCCTGGAACTCGGCATCGCGCGAGGTGCGGATGGCACCTGCTGCCGAGTCGCCCTCTACGATGTAGATCTCGCGACGGTTCTTATCTTTGGAGCGGCAGTCGATGAACTTCTGCACGCGGTTGGCCATGTCGGTCTTCTGCTGCAGGTTGGTTTTGATGCTCTGGCGCGTTTTCTCGGCGTTCTCGCGCGAACGCTTGTTGATGAGCACCTGCTCCATGATCTTGTTGGCAGCGTCTTTGTTCTCGATTAGGTAGGTCGAGAGGCGCTCCTTAAAGAAGGCCGTCATAGCCTGCTGGATAAAGCGGTTGTTGATGGCCTTCTTGGTCTGGTTTTCGTAGGACGTCTGAGTGGAGAAGCAGTTGGTCACCAGTACCAGGCAGTCCTGGACGTCTTGCCACTTAATGCCGCTCTCGTTTTTGTTGTATTTGCCCTGTTGCTTAATGTAGGCATCGATGGCGCTGGTCAGAGCGCTACGGGCCGCCTTCTCGGGTGAGCCGCCGTTCTCGAGCCACGATGAGTTGTGGTAGTACTCCTGCATCATGAAAGTGCGCGAGAAGCACATGCACGCGGTGATCTTTACGTTGTAGTCGGGCAGGTCCTCGCGGTCGCGACCGCGACGGTCGGCCTCGATAAAGAAGGGCTCGGTAAGGTAGTCGGTACCGACCTTCTCGAGCACGTAGTCCTCGATGCCCTTGGGATAGCAGAAGTCCTCTTCGGAGAACTCGCCGTCGTCGCCCTCGATGCGCAGGCGGAAGGTCACGTTGGCGTTGACCACGGCCTGGCGGCGCATGGTCTCGCGATACCACTCGTGGGGGATGCTGATCGAGGTAAAGACTTCGAGATCGGGGCGCCACTTGATGGTGGTGCCGGTGCGGTCCTCGTCGCTGGGCTCAATCTCAAGCGCTTTCTTTTTGGCGCCGACGACCTTGCCCTTCTTAAAGTGCAGGGAGTACTTGTTGCCGTCGCGCCAAACCGTGACGTCCATGTATTCGGAGGCGTACTGGGTCGCGCACGAGCCCAGGCCGTTGGTACCGAGCGAGAAGTCGTAGTCGCCGCCCTGGTTGTTGTTGTATTTGCCACCTGCGTAGAGCTCGCAAAAGACGAGCTCCCAGTTAAAGCGCTTCTCGGAAGGGTTCCAGTCGAGCGGACAGCCGCGGCCGTTGTCCTCTACCTGAATGGAGCCATCGCGAAAGGCGGTAAGGGTGATGAGCTTGCCGTAGCCCTGGCGCGCCTCGTCAACGGCGTTGGACAGGATCTCGAAGGCGGCATGCGCGCAGCCGTCGAGTCCGTCCGAGCCAAAGATGACGGCGGGGCGCAGGCGTACGCGCTCCTCGTCCTTGAGCTGGCGGATACTGTCGTTACCATAGTTTGCGGTGTTTTTTGCCATACTCGCTCTCTCGGTGCTCCTTTGCTGCGTTTAAGTCATATAGATAGTCAAGGTAGCATAGCCCAGCCCATAGGCGATTCCAACCAACACGAAATCCATCGAACAATCGTTCGTGATATATCGACTGATGTTAAGCTATTGGGAGAAATAGCTGAATCAAATCAATAAATATTTGATTTCTTTTAGTAGAATCAGATATATACTAAATGAAAACGAATCAGGAGAGTTTTTATTTAATAGAGCGGTGAAGATATGAAGATTATCGAACGTCCTCAATATATGGAAGCGCTTCTTGGCGCTAAGGGAACGCCGGACATCAAGGTTATTACCGGCATTCGTAGGTGCGGCAAATCTGTTCTACTGGAAGCTCTTGCCGATCGCATTCGTGAGGCCGACCCCGATGCCAATATTATCCGTATCAATTTCAATCTCCTCGAATTCGAGGAACTAACGGATTTTCGAGCATTGCATCGCTACGTTGAGGAAAGCTATTGCGAGGGCCTCGATAACATTGTGATGATCGATGAGGTACAAACTTGCGTTGGGTTCGAAAAAGCGGTCAATAGCCTTCATGCATCGGGTAAATACGATATCTACGTTACTGGCTCCAATGCTTTCTTGCTTTCGAGTGACTTGGCGACGCTTTTTCGCGGGCGGACATATGAGGTCGAAGTATTCCCGTTTTCCCTGCTTGAGTTTTCGACGTATCACGAAATTCATGACCCAGACGAAGCGCTTGACCGCTATTTAAGAGAGGGCGGAATGCCTGGCTCTTATTTGTATCCTAGCGAGCGAGCTCGCTATCGATATATTGCGAACGTGCTAGATGTCTTGGTTTTGCGTGATGTGGAAGAAAAGCATGGGGTTCGTAACAAGGTGCAACTAGAACGTGCATGCGATTTCCTAATGGACAATATCGGTAACATATCTTCTGTTAGCGGGATTGCGGCCGCGCTGGACGCTGCCGGCACGCGCGTTTCCGTGGCAACGCTCGCCCAGTACCTTGGATATTTATGCCAGGCCTTCGCGTTCTATCGAGTTCGCCGCTATGACGTAGGCGGTAAGAAGTACCTCACTTCGGGTGATAAATACTATTTATCGGATCATGCAATCAGATATGCAAAACTGGGCACTAAAAAACTCGACTTCGGGCATGTATATGAAAATATGGTCGCTTTAGAGCTCCTAAGACGCGGTTGGGAAATCTATGTCGGGGTGCTTTATAAGAAGGAAATCGACTTCGTGGCAATTCGTCGCGATGAACGTGTGTATATCCAAGTTAGCGATGACATTTCGCGTCAGGAGACCTTTAAGCGCGAAGTGGCGCCTCTGCTTGCGATACGTGATGCGTATCCCAAGATGGTCATTGCGCGTACAAAGCATGAGGCTGTTGATTATGAGGGGATTAAGGTGGTCGACATCGCCCGGTGGCTGATGGGGGAGGGGTCGAATGTCGAATAGCGGGCGGTGATAGTTTATGCCCGCGTTTACTCGGACAAAACCGAGCCGCTTCTGTCCGAGTAAACGGTACATAGCAAAGCCCCGCGCTCATTGGTGGAACGCGGGGCAAGAGAGCCGGATTGTTTAGCAGTCTGTAACTTGCAGCGAAGTATTGAGCCAGTCGCTGTCCGGGCGGCTGATCAGGCGCGCGTTGTTATAGGCCATCTTCATGGCCAGAATTGTCTGGCCTATATAGGCGCCGGACTCCATAAGCTCGACCACCAGGGCGACATCGGGCCGGTCGTTTTCGGTCAGATCGAGCGGCAGCAGCAGGCTCATGGTGTTCTTGGTGGGGTAGAACGCCGGAACGGCGGTCTTGAAGTTCCACTCGACACGCTTCTGGGCGAGCTCGATGGCATCGTCGAGCCTGTTGATCAGGCGACGCTTCACCTTGGCGTTGTCCTCAACGGCTTCGCGTAGTTCGTCATAGGCGGCCTTCTTCGACGCGTCGTCATCTGCGTTAACCGCCCTCGACAGTGCTTCGAGCGCATCGCTGCTTCCGCGCAGCTCCTCGGCAAGAAACGCCTCGGGCAGGCGGTCGATGTTGTCGAGCAGGATATGGTCAACGTCGCGCTGGAGCGTTCTGTTTCCGTCAAAGAGCAGGTCTTCCTTCTTTTCAAAGTAGGAAGCGCGCTGCGGAAGCGGGTCAAACGACGCAACGAGTTTCTTGCCCCACTGCTTTGAACCTGCTTTGCAAAAGGCCTCGAAGCGCCATGGACATCCGCTGCTCGACGGCGAGAAACAGGCATAAATGGCCTCGTAGGTGGGGTCGACGAGACCGGTGTTAAACGCCGCGATTCCCTTGTCGCTGTCCTCGAGAACCTTGTTTTCGGACTGAAGGCGATAGAAGGTGTACATGAGGTAGCTGCGAAGAATCGAATAGTCCTTGGAGTCCTCGTCCTGGTCAAAGCCCCATTTTTCGTCCAGCGCGTAATCCGCAAGACTCTCGATCATGCTATCGATGTTGCCCAGATATGCCCAGTCGGTGAGCGCACGGCCGGCACGCACCTTTTGGAAAGCGAAGTTATCGACATAGCAGACACGCCAAGGCAGCGCACCCGGGCGATCCATCTTACGGTCGCGCGTTATCGACACCTCGACCGGAGTTTCCCCGTCGTTTCGAAGAACGCTGATCGGAAAGATAACCTTACCCTCGTAGAAGCGGATGATCCGGTTGGAGAAGGCGAATTTCCAGTCGCGGTCCAAAAGGGCCGTGACGTCGATGTCACGTTTTGCGTACTCGATGATCGTGTCGGTCCATCGCTGCGAAGTCCATGCGAACGATGAGAGCTCCTCGCCAAGGGATGCAAATTCCTCGACGAGGTCTTGCGGAACGGGGCCCTCGAGATAGTCCTCGGTCTCCTGCATGCGTTCGAGATTGCGCTCTAGGAGCGGTGGCAGTGAGGTCGCAGCGGGGCGAGCACCGGTATCGGCGTTCGTGCTTGCAGCGGGTTGCGTATGGGTGTCGATGCTCGGGGCCTTGGTCTCATAATCTCGGCGCAGCTTCATGCGATCGGCAATGGGGACATACGAGAGAAACCAGGGGAGGCCGTCCTGTGCATTTTCGGCAATCGACAGTTCAACGGCCGATCCATTTGCAGTCTCCAGGTGTGTGGCAAAGCTGACCGTTTTGGGGTCTCGCATATAAAGCGCGCCCTGGGCGTACGCTTCTTTCCAATCGGCGCAAAGCAGCGCCATGGCATCGAGCCCCGGCCCATAGAGGCTCGAAAGCCTGGATTTAGAGGTATACGGAATCGATGCAAAGCTCGTCAGGTCGTCGCTAAAGGAATCAATGAGCTCGGCGGAGACGGGGGAAGCTTTAAACTTGGGCGAATCGACAGCCCTGGCGATAACCAGACGCTCCTCCTCGCTCAGAATGTTCTGTCCATACTTTGCTTCTTCCATATTTGTCTCCTCCAAATAATTGCTCGGTTCGGGTGAGCGGCTTGGATGTCAACGACGACTTGTGCCCGCTGTCCGAAATCGTTGAGGACATCATACGCTCTGATAGGTGCCGCCGGTACGTCGGTTTTGCGCCCGGATATTGGGACATGCGTCTCGTTTTGTGGGCCGAGGGTATGCGAACTGGGGCCCTTTTGGTCAGAAAGAGGGTCTAACGGGGCGTCATTTGGGCCACGGGTCACTTCGCCGGCGTCGTGTTTCGTCATACGCTCATAGTGGAAGCCGATGCCACGGGATGACGAAGGCCTTGGGCAACGGATGAGCTGCAAGCGAAAGGAGCGGTGAGGATGATGAAGCCCATGGCGAAGAAGCTGCTGTTAGGAATTCCCACCGTGACGCTTTCGGCCGTGCTGGCGTGTACGGTGGCCGGCTGTGGCGGTAGTGCTCCGAGCGGCTCGGGCGGGAGCGCACCTGTGCAGGAGAAGTTCAAGAAGGCCAAGGCCTATGATTCGCAGACGGTCGAGGTGGCAGGCATTACCTATGAGTCGGTGGCTCACGGTACGTTCTATCGTGGCGATGCCAAGCTACAGGACGGCTTTTACCTGCACATCAAGATCACCAACAACAACACAAAGAACAGGACGTTCAGTTCCTTTAACGTGCATGCTGCCCAGGGCGATCTTGAGGCAGGCGACCCGTTGTTTACTTCCGGCAAGGCGGCCGTGCTCGACTACGTTGCAAGCGAGGCCCCCGATGATCTGCACAAGGGAATTGACCTTTCCGAGAGGCCAGACATCGGTCCGGGCGAGACCGTTGAGTACGTATATTTCTGGGCGCCCAAGACGGCGTACTACGGGCCCATCACTGTCGAGTTCGTAGACGCTTACGCCCCCGCTAAGAACCACGAGGCCATGCACTTTGACACCACGGGCTGCGAGACCAAGGAGTTCAAGGCGGCCGGCGGCGTGGCCGATTCTGGCGAGAAGGCAGATTTAACGGGCATCGACTGCGCGTCGTACAGCATCGAGGCCGCTGATGGGTACACGCTGGATTCGTCCGACGAAGAGCGCGAAAAGGCAAACTTCTTCCACGACGAGACTGGAGGACGCCTGAACATCAGCATCTTCCCGCGCTCGCCGGAGGAAGAGGTTACAAGCCTAGAGCAGGTCTACGAAGGCAAGGAGACAACAACCGACCAGGTCGAGTACAACGGCATAACGTGGCTGCGCTTTACCGGTCCCGACAACGGCCATACGCTGTTTGCGACGGCTCCCGCGACGGGTGAAACCGTCCGTGTGTCGATCGGCTGGAAGATCGACTGGGATGCCGCCGTGCCCATGATGGAGGCACTGAAGCTCAAGTAACGCCGCGATTCTTACGTCAGGCGACTCAGGACTGGCTCCGAGTTATCGGGGCCAGCCCTTTTTGGTGCTCGATGAGCAGGGTCAGTGCCTCGCGCGGTTTCGGGTACGGCGGGGTACCGTGCGTGCAATGACGAACATGGTTTCCATAATGACAGATATAGTTGACATCTTCTGATGGATGCAATATATTTCTGTCATGTTGCAACGGATATCTGTCCATTACCACGAAAGGAACTCCATGCCGGGCAAAAAGAACCTCCGCATGAAGGCGGCGCGCGCGGCGGCCGGCCTTTCGCAAGCCGACTTGGCCCAGACCGTGGGCGTTACGCGCCAGACTATCGGCCTAATCGAGGCGGGCGGCTATAACCCCACGCTCAATTTATGTGTGGCGATCTGCAAAGCGCTATGCGTTACGTTGAACGATCTGTTTTGGGAAGACGGGATCGACGTCGACCCTAACGCTCTTTAGGAGTCCACTATGAAATTTGAAGATCTGAAAATCGTGCAAAAGTGGCGTGAATATGCCGGCCCAAAGGACGAGCGCCTGGAGGCGGAAAGCGCAAAGATCTACAGGATTGGTTTCGTGCTGCTTTCGTTTGGCATGTTGATGATCTTTTTCTACCAGTTTATAGCTCGACAGGTTGCGTGGGTTCACAGCGACGCCAGTGAAATGCCGCACGGCTTTGCAACGCCGTTTGAGGCCGCCATGTACGCATGGCTCGTTATCGTGATGCTGATTTGTGCGGTGCTGCAAACGCGAAAGGGCTATGTCGATACCAATCGTTTTGGGCAAATCGAGCATCTTCCTGTTGGGTATTTCCTGCTTGTCAGCGGTCTTAGCGGCGCCGCGTTCGCGCTTGTTATTGCCGCAATGCGCTGTATCGCTGAGGCGCAGATCGTACCGCTCGAAAGCGTCTTTTGGTTGGCGAACCTGGCCACGGGCGTGTTCTGCGGTGCGACGATTTTCATAGCCACATTTGCCGCTCTGTGCGCATCGTTCTTCACGGCGAAAAAGCGTCGCGCCAAGCTTGAGGAAGAACTCGACTCCACTGACGATATCTAATGCGCAATGGGCTGGCTCTGGGTATCCAGAACCAGCCCATTTTGATGTTCGATGAGCCGAGTCGGCGTCTCTCGCAAAAGTAACTAGGAGCTAGCGAGGCTTATCCGAATTGGCCTCCTTGGCGGTGTCTTTTTCGAGCGCCGTGCGGCGGGCACTGTAGGTGACGAGGCCGGCGCCTGCCGCGGCGAGTGCAGCTGCGGCTGCCGTAAGGGGAGCATTGACATCGCCCGTGCCAGCGAGCGCGCCCGCTTTTCCGGAGCGCTTGATATTGCCGTGGTCCTTGCCACTGCCGGAGCTGCTTCCGCCGGAGCCGCCGCCCTCGTCAGCACCGCCGCCACTTGAGCCACCATCGCCGTCTGCTGTCATCGGGGCGTCGTGAAGTCCTGTCGTATCCGCGCTGTCGCATACGCCGACCTGAACTTCTGAGCGTTCGCATGCCGCGTCGGGCACATGAAGCTCGTGCAGTATGGCACCCAGCGCCGAGTTTGCGCCCGGTCGAATTTCCTCGAGCGTTACGGGATCGAGCGCCACCAGATTACGCGCCTTCGCATATAACGTTACGCGTTTGCCCACTTCGTCGCTCCAACTCTCGGGAATGGCGAAGCTCATGCGGAATTGTGCCGTGCAACCCGGTGCCAGCACGGCGTTGCCGTTGTCGGCTACCAGCGGGTGCGTTGCAAAACGTGCGCCCAGCGTCTCGAGCGCGTACTTCACGTGTGCCATATCGTTGGCCGAAGCGTTCTCGGCAAGCTCCGGATCGTAGATCGAAGCCATACGTGCGTTTGTTCCGAATCCGATGGATGCGCTGGAGAACGGCTGGCTGGAGCCCTCTCGGTACAGATCGATCGTGCCGGCGGTCAGCAAGGTGTTGCCGTCGTTTCGCACCGTGACCATGAAGGATTCGCCTGCTGCTCCGGGCACCACCGCGCCCGAGGTGGCGACCGCGCCCGTCGGAGTGGCACACGCCACCAAGGGCACTTCGATGCCGTGTAGTTCTGCCTCGCTCTTCTCCGCGCTCACAATGTGCGTGGCGAGCGCGGAGAGCATGCCCCCCGACGTCAAAAATGTCGTTATCTGATCGACGGGATGGTCCAGCTCGCACATCACGAACGGCTCCGTAAACAGATCACCTGCCAAGGTGCTGGCGAAGATGCGGAAGTGCTTGCCCATCACTGCTACTGGGTTGCCTTCTTCGTCGTAGGTTTGCCCCACCTTGCCATCGGTGTTCTCTACATAGAGCACGCACCTGCCGTTGTTGCTTACGCTAAACGATGCCGGGCCACAGCCCGCGGCGCCCACGGGCTGCGTTGCAAATGCCGATGCGCCTCGTGCCCAAGTAATATGCTGCAGCTGCTCGTTGACGGTAGCCAAAAAGCCCGTGTGTTGCGGCCACGGCACCGCGTGGGGTACTGCCGCATCTGGCGACATAACGCCCCAGCCCGCAATGGACTGGCCGATCACGGCGTACGATGCGCAGCCGCAACCGTCTGCGGTCTCGTACGCAACGGGCACCACCATTTTGCCGTTGATATTCTCGGGCTCGCCCAGCTCGATACTCGACGGTGCTTGCGGAAAGCGGAGAACTTGGCGGAACGTCAGGCTGTCGCCCGAAACGTCCGACCATAGGGTAAAGCACTCCAGCGCAACCTCAGCCTCGCTGCCGAGCGCCTTTTCTGCGGTGGTTCCGCGGCGGTGGAGGTAGGCACCCGACAGGCGCCCGTCGACCAGCGTCTTGCCCACCGTGATACGCGGGCACTGCAGGCAATGGTAGTCATCCTCTTGCAGGCGGCCGCGCGAGATGCTGCGCCACGACGTGTGCGACATCACGCGAACTCCGCCGTTGCTTATGCGCAGGCGCACAACGGACAGTATGCCGGATGTGCTCGCCGCATCGAAAAGGGTGTTGTCGCCGTCGGGGCGCTCGCCCGAGACCAGCAGCACGTAGGCGTCCTGGTTTCTCCTCCCGTCTGTATATTCCACCACGTCGAAGTCGTAATCGAATATGCCGTTGCGCTCCACGTCGCCCTCGCCAAACCCAAGGGAGAAGTCCACGGGCGTGGGAGCGGACCACGTGCCGTTCGTTTTTGTATGCACCACCAGGCGCGAGCGACCGTTCTCGCCGTAGCGCACCGAGGCGATACGGAACAAGCACTCCACGCCGGCGATTATCGCCAGCTTCATGTGGGCTTCGCTGAGCACGCCGGAAAACAGCACGTTGTCGCTCGAGGGCTTGATGCCGCCACGCTCGTCCTCCGATACACCGGCTGAATTGGCGTTGGGGTCCGCAACGGCGTCCTTCGCCTGCCTGATATGGGTGTACGCATACATCGGCGCGGCGTTTTCGTCGTTCTCTATCAGTGCGTGGACGAAATGCTCGACCTGTCCCGTGTCGTCGCTTTCTGCATCCGCCTCGAGCTCAATGCGCGTGACCGCTTGATCCCAATCGCGCACGACAGGTGCGACGTTTACGGCAGTAGCCTTAACCTCGGCGCATGCGAGCAGCTCGGCGTTGGTGACGATGGTGGCCGATGCGATAAATTGAGGCACGCCGCCCGCCTTGATGTCGCCGGGCGTGCCGAAGCAGGCATCCAGCGTGTAAGGCGTATCTCCGCCCAATGCGAGTTCAGAGCGCTGGAGCACATACTGGTTGCCATTGTTCACCGACATATTCCACGAATCGAGGAGTGTGGGCCACGACCCCGACCAAGCCTTGGTGGTCCACTTGAACATTACGAACTGGAGTATCACATCGACATCGACGTCTGCACCTACGCGCAGTCGCGGAAGCTGGTGTCCATCTGCCTTCTCGTACCCAATGAACAGCGTGAGGGATGCGGCGCCGCGCACGGCAGACGAAGCGACGCCTGCAACGCCGGCGCCAAAGGTGACGGCGAGCCCGATCTGGATGGTGAACGAACCCGAGGTGTTTGAATAGTCGAGCGAAATGTTTTTAAAAAACGCCGCGCCGCTGCCGTGCGTGTGGGCACCCACGGCGAGCGCCAGCTTCGCCAGCACCCAGGGGTTGACGTTTAGGAAAAACGGCACCGGTCCTAGGGTAAACTGCTCGGTCCAATTGAGGTCGGTTCTTACCTGGAAGAGGGCCTTAATATTGCCGTATGCGGGGTCGTTGTTGTTACCCCAGGTTTTGCCCACCCAATCGTAGGCGAGCGAGCCGTACAGCTGTGTGGCGATATCCATCGTGAACAGCGGCGTGCAATGGTGGCGAAGGAGCTTGGTGTTTCTTGGATCGGTGCCCGAACCGGCACTCATACTTTTGTACTGATTCCACTTCCCCTCCATCTCGTCGAGGTAGCGGTTTGCCTGCTTGGCGCCCGACTCACGCGGCGATTTCTTCCAGTATTCCGGATCAGGGTTGCCCGAATCGTTCATATAGCTGGCTGGTTTGTATCCTCCGCCAAACAGCACGTATCCGGCAAACGAGAAATCGAAGAGAATCGGAAATGTGGGCATCCAACACGTGAACTTATTGCCGCCGATGCCGGGAAACGCCGCGGGGAAATCAAACGGAGTGATCTCTTGGTCCATGGTGGTGGGGACGATAGTGGTCGATCCGGATTCCGCCTTTGCCGCCGGCGCAGTGACAACGGCCATGGGGGAGGAGAGCGTGTAAGTTTTGCCCTGGTAGTCGAGGACAAAGCACAGCTTGCATCCTTCTTCCAGAAGGCTCGACGCTGCATCGAGGAACTTGTCTTCGAGCGTGAACGTCGCCAGATTATCCGCGCCCGATGCGCTGGCCTTGATCTGGCCGATCTGCGTGACGGTTTCGGGTGAGCTGCCCGCGGCAGGCGTCACTTTGTTGATGCGCAGCGTTGCCTGTCCACCCTGTGGCAGATGTGCCTGCACGGTAAAGGCGTGCGTATCGGGCTGCTCGTTTGCCGTGTCGTCCTTCGGCAATGCCATGAACGTAGCGTCGGCGTACTGGATGTCCCATTCGTCGAATGTGAGCTGGCGAAAGTACGGCTCGCCATCGGAGAGCGGACGTGTGGGTGCGGTAATGGCGGTTCCGCCTTGGACACGCGCGAGGGGAATCTCGACATCGCGGTAGCCCGCCATGCTAATGGAGATGCCGCCGTTAAAGTCGTACGCGTCGAGAAGCGTCGCCTCGTCCACGTAGCCTTCCGAAAGCGGCGCGACCTCAAAGATGGCCGTGCCTTCGTCATCGGTAGTGGCGGTGAGCTGCTTGCCTGCGGCATAGCGCGATGTGAGTGTGACCTGGGCACCCGTGATGGGCGTATTCTTGTTGGCGACGTCGACCACGACCACACCGAACATGGTGCGCGAGAGAACGAGCACCCTGAAGGGGTCTTTTTCGTCGGCATGGGCTTCGGTGGGCGCGAACGGCAATATGAAGGCGTTTGCGCTTCCCGGCACGCGCGGCAACATAATGCTCGCTAACGAGGACGCTCCGGCGACAAGTAACGAACGGCGATCAAGCATCTTTGGCTCCCATCCCGCAAGTATCGGTGGAAATAATCCAATTTTGCGAGAAGGCGCCTCGTGGCGGTAGTGCCATTCAAGGGTCAAAATGTCCAAATTGATCGAGCGAAGCGCCGGGTTCCGGAACGCGTTCGATGCGCTTGGCAGCCCGGTCGCTAACGCAACATATGCGCGACCAGCTCGGCGCGTGTGCCGATGCCAAGCTTTGCGTATACGCCGGATAGGCGGTTTTTGACGGTGCCCGGCGATACTCCCATATGGGTGCGATTTCGGCGTTGGTCCACCCACGACAGGCGAGCATGGCCATGGCGAATTCCGTGGTCGTTAGATCGTCGGCCACGTCCTCGCCCGAATCGGGGTTGTGGATGCGCCGCCAGCCGTAGCTGAAGCGGTACGTGATCTCGATGATGCGCGCGAAGTCGTCAGGGTATTGCGTTTTTAGGCACGCCTCGATGAGCCCCTGTAAAAGGCCGTGGTGCTCGCCAATGAGCTCGATAAGGCCGTCGGGACGTGCAATGTTCCAAGCAGCTCCGAAGTGTGCCTTTGCGGCGTCGATGTCCTTGAGGCTCATGCATGCCATGGAAGCTGCCAGGTGCAGGAACAGTTCCGAGATCGGATAGCTTCCCTGTTTCATGATCAGGGCATTTTCCACCATGCCCAGGCTGCGGCCGTATTCGCCGCGCAGATACAAGGCGTGCGCCATCACGTAGCTGGCGAACAGACGCAGGCCTTCGGGCAGATGCGCCGCAAGCGGATAAAACTCTTCGGCGGAATACGGGGAAGGCAGGTGCAGCAGGACGCTCGCGGCCGAGGCGAACAGGATATGCGTGGCGTGGACGGCGGGCGATTCCTCGTCAGCCGGCGTATCGAGGATGCCAGCAAGGCACCGGCGGGCGTCGGCGATACGGTTGAGCGACAGACTGGCGTATCCGCAGATAAAGCATGCGGAATAGCGCAGTGCGGGGTCGGTGGCGTCAAGATAGGGGCGCGCCGTTTTGGCAGCGAGGGCGGCCTGTCCGCGAAAGTACAGCGCTTCTGCCGTGGCGATGGTGCGTGAATCGGGGTCGGAAATGCCTGCAACCGCAGCGTCAATCTGCCCTGGCACAAAGGCAGTGCACATCAACGGCATGGGAACGCATGGGTAGCCATCGCAGTCCATCTTCCATCTCCCAACAGCTGGCAACAATAGCAGCAATTGTACTCCTGTTGCTCGGGACCCCTTTCGTTTTACTGTTCGGTTAACGCTTCGGATCGTTTTGGAAGGGTCGCGAGCATGGTAGCCCCGTTCTCGGAACTTGTTTCGACCTCTACCGTGCCACCGTGAAGCGCTGCAATCTCCCAAACAAGCGCTAGTCCGAGTCCTGCGCCGCCGTATGCCCTGCTGCGGGATTTATCCAGGCGAAAGAACGGTTGGAAGATGCTCTCCCGGTACTGCTTGGGTATTCCCGGGCCCTGGTCCTCGACTCGCAGGAACACGTGGTTGTCGCTGTCGCTGATGGAGACGTTGACAGTCGAGCCGGGGTGGCTGTAACGGATGGCATTTTCGACCAGGTTAAACACCAGCCGATAGAGGAGCGTGTCGCTCCCGATTACTAAAGCGTTCCCAGCACAATTGAGGGCTATGCCCTTATTTTCGGCAAGTGGCGCAAGGTCGGTGAGGATCTCTTCGGACAAGGGACCAAGTTCCACATCGTCCTCGCAAGGAACGCTGCGGAGCTCACTCATCTCGAGCAACACCTTGGTCATCCGCGACATTCGCTCAGTTTGTTCTTGTAGCAGGCCGAGCAACTCGGCTGTTTCGGGTTGTAAGTTGGAGCGCTCGGAGACAAACAGTTCGATCTGTGCCTGCATAAGGGCGAGCGGGGTTCGCAGCTCGTGCGCGGCGTTGCCGGTAAATTGACGCTGTGCAGAGAACCCTTCGCCAAGACGGGCGATCATGTCGTTGAAAGAGGCGCTGCATCGTTGTAACTCGGTGGGCACATCTTCACTGAGTCTGATTTCGCTTAGGTTGTCAGGCTGCACACGCTCAACCTGGGCTGCAAAAGCTCGTAGCGGTTTGAGTGCACGGCCGCTCACAAAGTATGCCAGCACGCCGCCAAGGAGTGTGACTCCAGCCGTGATGCGCCAGGCTGTCGTGCCAAAAGACTCCTGTGCGTCGTTTACGACGATCGTGACCTCGTCATCGAGGGTCGCTTTCGTTGGGTCGAACGCCTGGGGCGAATCTTCGCCGGTTGCGTTAAAGGCCGAGATGTCACTGCCGATGGCATCCATGTAGCGCATGCCCGTATAGCCGACCAGGCAGTTCGTCAGCACGCATGCTGCACACGTGAGCAGTGCCGTCATAATCGTTATGCGCCATTGCAGCGAAAGCCTTTTCATTCGCTATCCTCCATAACGTAGCCCTCTCCAATCCGATTGCGAATCGGGTCGTATCCCAAAGCGCTGCGCAACTTTTTTCGGAGCGACGAGATATGAACGCGGGTTGCGTTGCTAAAGCTGTTCACGCTGCTATCCCAAACGTGCTCGATAAGCTCCTCTTGGCTTACCGGTCGCCCCTGATTAAGCATCAGATATTCCAAGATTCCCGTTTCCTTGCGTGTAAGAGATAGAGCCTCACTGTCCACGGAAGCGATGCGCGCCTTGGTGTCAAAGCGGAGCATTCCACAGGTTAATACTATGTCGCTTTGTGCGAAGCGTCTGAGGGTAAGGCTGCGGATCCTTGCCGCAAGTTCGTCCAGATGAAACGGCTTGGTGAGGTAATCGTTGGCGCCGGCATCGAGTCCGGCGACTTTATCGGATACTTCGCCACGCGCGGACAGAATCAGTACCTTGGTCTCGCAGTCGGTTTTCCTAAGTTCCCTGAGCACGGTCATGCCGTCGATACGGGGGAGATTGAGGTCGAGTACCACGAGGTCAAAGACTTCGATGCTCAGCAGATCGAGCGCCTCCCGTCCATCGTGGCAGCAGTCGACGCTGTATGCCAGGTTTCGCAAGCTGCGTGCGATCGTGTCGCACAGTGCTCGCTCGTCTTCGACGATCAAAATACGCATAACAGTCTCCTTGCACATTCCAAATCGCGCTTAACACGGATTTTATAGTCGATATGGTCCAATGGTCGCGTAACGAAAGGAGTGGTCAGGTTGTTCAAAGCGGTAAAACCCGTGGTACAGGTCGCTTTGTTGATCGTCGGAATTGCCATGGTGTGCTTTGGCGTTATGCGTGGCGAGGCGGATGCCGTGCTGGCCAAAGCGATTAGGCTGTGCTTGGAGTGTATCGGAATTGGATAAAAGAGAAAACACTGCGTCGCATGTTTTGGCTCGATTTCGCGGATTCATTCAGGCGGCGGCGACGCTCGTCACCAATATCCACCTGCCAAACTTTGCCAAAGGCGGCATCTATCAGGGCGCGGGAAAAACAGTCTGCGTACCTGGACTTAATTGCTATTCGTGCCCAGCGGCATCGGGTGCGTGCCCCATCGGGTCGTTCCAGTCGGTGGTAGGTTCATCCAAGTTCAACTTTTCTTACTACGTCACCGGTACGCTCATTTTGCTCGGCGTGCTGCTGGGACGCTTTGTATGCGGCTTTCTGTGCCCGTTTGGCTGGCTGGAGGAGCTGCTTCATAAGATTCCCGGCAAAAAGTTCTCCACGAAAAAGCTCAAGTCGCTCACGTACATCAAGTACGTCGTGCTGCTGTTTGCCGTGGTGCTGCTGCCCGTCTTGGTGGTTAACGACGTGGGCATGGGCGACCCGTTCTTTTGTAAGTACATCTGTCCGCAGGGTGTGCTCGAGGGCGCCATTCCGCTGGCCATTGCCAATGCCGGCATTCGATCTGCGTTGGGACATCTCTTTACTTGGAAACTTGCCGTTCTCATTGCCGTGGTAGTGCTGAGCGTTTTGTTCTACCGCCCCTTCTGCAAATGGATTTGTCCACTCGGCGCATTCTATGCGCTCATGAATAGGGTGTCCCTACTGGGGATTCAGGTTGACGCGTGCAAATGCGTCTCGTGCGGCAAGTGCTCAAAGGTTTGTCAGATGGACGTTGATGTGGTCCGCGCGCCCAATCATGCCGAATGCATCCGGTGCGGAAAGTGCATCGGGGCCTGTCCTGTCGATGCCATCAGCTATCGCTATGGCCTGGGTGTGTCGGCGGAAAAGCTTCCCTTGACCGCCGATAAAAAGTAAACAAGCTTCGACAAAACGGAGGAATGACTATGAAGCTTTCTAAGATTGCGGCCCTGTTTATGGTGCCGGTATTGGCCTTGTGCCTTGTGGCATGTTCGGCGCCCGGTGGCAATGTGAGCGAATCTGCGAGCTCCGATCCTAAGATCGCAGAGCTCACTGCGCAGAAGCCGGCCAATGCCGACGAGGCCGCCGAGCTGTATGCGAAGCTCATGCAGAAGGAGAACGAGATCTTTTCGAGTGATAACGCGCTGTGGGAAAAGGTATTCAATGCGGCAAATAAAGACTCGGCAATGATTGAGGATGGCAGCAATTACGGCGATTTTCTGCTCAAGACCATCGACGGCGCCAAGGATGAGTTCACGGCGGATGAGCTCAAGACGCTCAAGGCCGGTGCACAGCAGATCAAGGAGATCGAGGACAAGCTCGAGAGCCTGGAGAAGGAGTTCCCCGGCTGTGGAAGCACGCCGAGTGCAGGCGAGAGCGTCGACGCTTCGACCGCTGGCATGACGGCTGGTGCCAATGCTTCGAGCGAGACGACGAAGTTCCCCAGCTTTACGGGCAAAGACCTGGATGGCAACGACGTGAGCAGCGACGAGCTGTTCTCTAAGAACAAAGTCACCGTCATGAACTTCTGGTTCACCACTTGCAAGCCATGCGTGGGCGAGCTGGGCGATCTTGAGAAACTGAATCAGGAGCTTGCCGAGAAGGGCGGCCAGGTCGTGGGCGTCAATTCCTTTACGCTCGATGGCAACAAGGGCGAGATTGCAGATGCCAAGGACGTGCTGAGCAAGAAGGGCGTGACGTATAAGAACATCTGGTTCAAGTCGGATAGCGATGCCGGTAAGTTTACGTCAAATTTGTTCTCGTTCCCGACAACGTATGTCATCGATCAGAATGGCAACATCGTAGGGGAGCCCATCGTGGGAGCCATCAGCTCCGCCGAGCAGCGCGCAGCGCTCAACAAACTTATCGACCAGGCGATTGCGAATAGCGAGCAGTAAAAAACACGTAAAGCATCGCGAGGATCGTGTGTCGCTGTGCGGAGTAGTCCGCTGCCTTTCAAGATAATCTCCACCATATAGAGGCCCCACTTGGGGCCTCTTTTTTGGGCGCCGTCCCGTTCGTTTTTTGGCGCGGTTCCCTACATTCCTCACTGGCGCCGGCAAAAAATGGGGATAGAGTAGGACAAACGCGTCGAATACGAACGGCGGGGGAGAGCGGGCAGGGTGCCTGCGCAGGAGAGGTTGCCGTCCATGTTGGAGCTCAAAGGAATTTGCAAAAGGTACGTTACGCAGTCGTTTACCCAGGTGGCGCTCGACAGCGTAAGCCTGTCTTTTCGGGATAACGAGTTCGTGGCCATTCTGGGCCCCTCGGGCTCGGGTAAAACCACGATGCTCAACGTTATCGGTGGACTTGATCATTTCGATTCCGGCGACCTGCTCATCGACGGCATCTCGACCAAGGACTTTCACGATCGCGATTGGGATGCCTATCGCAACAACCGCATCGGCTTTGTGTTCCAAAGCTATAACCTCATTCCGCATCAGACCATTTTGGAAAACGTGGAGTTGGCGCTCACGCTCACGGGCGTGGGGCATGCCGAGCGCCGCCAACGTGCGCGCGAGGCGTTGGAGAAAGTCGGCCTGGGCGAGCACGTTAACAAGCGCCCGAGCCAGCTTTCGGGCGGGCAGATGCAGCGCGTGGCCATCGCCCGTGCTCTGATCAATGATCCCGAGATTGTGCTGGCCGACGAGCCGACCGGCGCTTTGGATTCAACGACATCCGTACAGGTTATGGATTTGCTCAAAGACGTTGCGCGCGACCGCTTGGTTATCATGGTCACGCACAATCCCGAGCTGGCGTATCAGTACGCCACGCGTATCGTCAATCTGGCGGACGGCAAGATCACCGACGATTCCGACCCCTTTGATGCTGCCAAGGCCGCGCGTCGCGAGGCAAAGCCTACGCGCAAAACCTCGATGAGCTTTGTGACGGCGCTGGGGCTTTCTGCCCGAAACCTCATGACCAAGAAGGGCCGCACGGCCATGACTGCCTTTGCGGGTTCGATTGGCATTATCGGTATCGCGGCGATTCTGGCGCTGTCCAATGGCGTGAACAATTACATCAAAAAGGTCGAGGAGGACACGCTCTCGAGTTACCCGCTTACGATCTCCAAGCAGGACTATGACCTGTCGTCCATGATGGGCGGACAGGGGGCTGCGGATGATGGCTCGTCTGAAAGCGTGGATTCGTCTGACGACAGTGTCGGCGGCAAGGCTCAGGGAACCGATAAGATTCCTGTGGTCACGGCCGTAAAGGATATGTTTGCGAGCGTTAAGTCCAACGACATGACGAGCTTTAAGGCATGGCTCGATGCCGGTGGCGACGGCATCGATAAAGAGGTCAACGCCATTCAGTACGGCTACGGTGTATCGCCGGTTGTCTATCGTGCGGGTAAGGGCGACAAGAAGCCCGTTCGGCTTGTTCCCAACGCCATGACCGAGGCCATGAGCGGAGGCGCGAGCTCGGCGGCAACGGTGAGCATGGAATCCATGGGAACCTCGGTCTTTAACGAGATGATCGACGACCAGAGCCTGCTCGACAGCCAGTACGATGTCGTGGCGGGGCATTGGCCTATGTCTGCTAACGAAGCCGTGATGGTGCTTTCGAGTCGTGGCACGGTGGGCGATTACACGCTCTACAGCATCGGCGCGCTGGATATCGATGAGCTCAACGATCTGGTAAACAGCGCTATGACGGCTGACGGTGGGGTCGAAACGCCCGAGACCGGCACCGACTTTACCTACGACGATGCGCTGTCTACCACGTTTAAGGTGTTGTCGCCGGCCGATGCGTATCGCAAAAACGAAGAGACCGGCATGTGGACTGACATGTCTGACGATGCCGACTTTATGACGGCCAAGGTTGCCGCCGGTATTGACGCGCGCATTGTGGGCGTGGTGCGACCTAACGAGACGGCCAACGCGAGCGCATTGACCCCGGGCATTGCCTATACGCATGCACTGACTCGTCAGCTTATGGAACGCGCCGCAAATTCGCAGATTGTGCAGGAGCAACTTGCTCATCCCGAGACGGATGTCTTTACGGGCAAAACCTTCGACGAACTGCAAGGCGAGGCCAAACAAGGAGTGGATCTGGGCAGCATGTTCAGTGTGGACGAGGCGGCGCTCAAGGATGCGTTCTCGTTCGATACGTCTGCGCTCTCGGGCGCTACCGGCGGCATGGACCTTTCTGGTATCGACTTGTCCGGGCTGGACATTGACCTTTCGGGCGTTGGGAAGGACATCGACTTCAGCGACATCATGGCCAAAGCGCCAACCCCAGATTTTTCGGGCATCTTTGACGGTCTGGAACTTGCGCCCGAGCAAATGAAGCAGGTGGGAACACTAGCCAACCAGCTGTTTGAGGGCTTTTTGCGGTCTGATCAGTTTAAGGCGCTGACACCCGATGATCTTAAGGACGCGTCAAAGCTTGCCGCCGCGTTCTCGACGTATCTTGAGAGCGATACGGCAGCTCAGCAAATCCTGGCCCAGCTCAAAGTGCTCGGCGGCGATGCCCTGGCCGAACGCCTGCAACAGGCGATGACCGACTATGTGCAAAAGCAGCTGTCTCCGTATCTGCAGCAGGCTATGGATCAGGTGATGAAGTCGATCAGCGATCAGATTGCGGCGACGGTGTCAGCTCAGCTCAAGGCAGGCGCGGCAGGGCTCATGGACCAGATGGCGACGCAGATGTCTTCGAGTTTTGCCAACCTGGCGAGCGCCATGCACGTGGATGCGAGCGCCTTTGCGCGTGCCATCCACTTCAACATGGACGCCGAGGACCTGAGTTCGCTCATGATGAGCTACGCCAAGGCGTCGAAGCTCACCTACGATAACAATCTGACCACGCTGGGCTATGCGGATGAGGCAGACCCCATTTCGGTTAAGATTTTCCCGCGCGACTTTGAGGCCAAGGAGCGCGTGCTCGATCACATCGATGCGTACAACAAGCAGGTCAAAGCTGCCGGCCACGATGAACAGGCAATCTCGTACACCGACTATATGGGTATCATCATGGGTTCGGTGACCGACATCGTGAACACCATCAGCTTGGTGCTCATCGCGTTCGTGAGCATCAGCCTGGTGGTGAGCTCCATCATGATCGGCATCATCACGTACATCAGCGTACTGGAGCGCAAGAAGGAGATCGGCATCCTACGTGCGATCGGTGCGTCGAAGCGCAACGTGGCAAACGTGTTCAACGCCGAGACCTTTATCGAGGGCCTCATCGCCGGTGTCTTTGCCGTTGTCGTCGTGGTGCTCGTGAGCTTCCCGGTCAATGCATGGGCGCTTGCGGCCAAACAGGTCCCCAACCTGATGAGCCTGCCCGTGCAGGATGCGCTGGTGCTCATCGCGATTTCGGTGCTGCTAACGGTCGTCGCCGGTCTGCTACCGGCCCGCAGTGCATCCAAAAAAGACCCCGTAGAAGCCCTGCGCTCTGAATAATGCGACAAAGGGACAGTTCCTTTGTCACGTCCGTTGATATGAGAGAAGAGTAGATGATCCTTTCGTTGGCCCCTATGGAGGGGATTACCGGGCATGTGTTCCGCCGCGTGCATGCGGAGTGCTTCGGTGCGCTCGATTGCTATTACACGCCGTTTTTGCCGCCGCCGCGGGTGGGAAACCGCTTTGGCGGCAAGGCGTTTAAAGAGGTCGACCCTGTCAATAACCAGGGGCTCAACGTAGTGCCTCAGCTGATGTCCAAGAACGCGGACGAGTTTGTGTGGGCGGCGCAAGTGCTCGCCGACATGGGCTACCGCGAAGTCAATCTCAACCTGGGCTGCCCCTCGGGAACGGTTGTCGCCAAGGGCAAGGGCTCGGGTTTCTTGCGCAATCTCGACGAGCTCGAGGCGTTCTTAAGCGATGTGTGCGAGCGATCGCCGTTGCCGGTGTCGGTAAAGACCAGGCTGGGGCTGGAGGGTGACGACGAATACGAGCGCGTGCTCGATTTGTATTGCCGCATGCCGTTGGCAGAGCTGATCGTGCACCCGCGCGTGCAAAAGGACCGCTATACGGGATCGCCGCGCAAGGAGTTTTACGGCGAGACGCTGGAGCGTGCGCCGTTCCCCGTGGCCTATAACGGCGACATTTTCGATCTTGAGGATATGGACGCGCTGGTGGAGGCCTATCCCGGCACGCGCCATGTAATGCTGGGACGCGGCCTGCTCGCGAACCCCGCTCTGGCTCGTATGGTCAACGGCGGCCCTGCTGCCACGGCTGCTGAGCTGCAGCACTTCCACGACACGCTATTCGCGGCCTATGCAGAAGAGATTGGCGGTAACGCGGTCTTTCGCATGAAGGAGTGGTGGTTCTACGCCAAATGCGCCTTCGCCGATCCTGCTACCGTTCACAAGCTCGTACGCAAGACTAAAAAGATCGACGAATATCGCGCCGCCGTCGAGCGCGTCTTTCGCGAGCAGCCACTTGCACTCATAGCTCGCTTCCACGGCTAGTTGGTCGTTGGGGACGTTCTTTAACGACTAGTCATTTAAGAACGTCCCCAATGGCTGTGTTGCACTAGAGCAGATTCTCCTGCAGCCATGCGATGATGTCGCTCGATTCGTAGAGTGGTTTGCCGTCGATGAACAGGCAGGGAACCTGGCGTTTTCCGCCGACGGCGATGAGTGTCTGCTCGGCTTCGGTATCGGTCGAGATATTGCGCTCGGGGATGGTCACACCGTTATCGGCAAGGAATCGCTTGACTTTTATGCAATACGGGCAGCCGGTCATAACGTACAGCGAGAGCTCATGATTAGTAGCCATGGGTCTCCAATCGGTTGAGGTTTCGATTGAAATACCCAAAGCAGCCGCGGTCTATGCGCGCGTCAACGACGACTCGATGGCCTGGACCAGAAACGCCGTGGCTCCGGTGCCGCAGGGCTTGTCGTAGTAGTCAACAAAGCGCTGGTCGGCAAGATAGCCGTGGGCGAGGCCCAGGTATGCTTCGTCTTGGGGCTCGTGTCCCCAGTTAAGGGCAATCCATCGACGGTGCATTGCGACAAGTTTGTGGGCCTCGTTGCTCTCTGGGTCGCCAATGCCCATGGCAATCGAAAGCTGGCCCAGAACAGCGCGTTCAAGTTCCTTCATGTCGTTCCATGTCTCGGGGTCCATGTCCAGCAGCGCTTCATTTGCTGCATCGATAGCCTCATCGCCATAGCGCGCCCGCGCTTCGGCGCCGTAGCGCTCCTCGTTTTCCCGCACGGCGCGCCAGCGTTCCAGTTGCGGCAAGACGGCGCCCATGAGCGAGACGGCTTCGTCGAGTGACATGCCGGTGTTTTGTGCCAGGCGCGGGGCGCAATCCTCGATCATCGCCTCCATGGTGGTGGCGTAGGTGTACTTGCCGTGGTCGTAGCACCACTTGCAGTAATGGTCGGTCGTGGCGCCCGTGGCATCGGTGCCGCAGTCGTCGGGCGTGAGTATCATGCCGCAGCTCTGGCAATAATGCTCGGGCATTTCGAGCAGGTGGGACAGGGGCTCGCCGGTTACGGCGGCGATGAGCTTCATCATGTCGATGCCCGGTGTGACTTCGCCGCGCTCCCACCGGCTGACGGCTTGGCGTGTGACGAAAAGCCTGGCGGCGAGCTGCTCTTGGGTAAGGTGATGGGCGCGACGGACAGCGATGAGCTTTTCTGCAAAGGCCATAACGGCTCCTTTCTGCTGGTTGATGGCTTAAGCATACGCAGCTGCCGACTCTCTTCCAAGCAACCGTTGGTTGCACGACGGGGGACCGCGGCGAAAAAATGCGCGCAACGCCCCACACCTCCATACCGTACAATGACCGACATGGAACCTATTGCACACATACATACCGACCTGCCGCAGAAGTTCGGCATTCCGCGCAACAGCTTTTTGGCGCCTCATCTGCAGGGACGCATCGTTTTTGAGCCGGAATTTGCCTCCAACGCAGCGGTTGAGGGCCTGGACTCCTTCTCGCACCTATGGCTACTCTGGCGCTTCGAAAACGGAACGCCTGGCGGCACGGCTAAGGACATAGCTACCGATGCCAAGACACAGGACAGGTCCGGCACCAATGCCAAGTGGTCGAAGACCGTGCGCCCGCCGCGTCTGGGCGGAGCCGAGCGTGTGGGCGTCTTTGCCACGCGCAGTCCGTTTCGCCCTAATCCCATCGGGCTCACCTGCGTCAAGCTCGACCGCGTGGAGCTTACCGACGACGGCCCCATCATCCATGTGCTGGGGGCCGACCTGCGCGACGGCACGCCCATCTACGATATCAAGCCCTACATTCCGTTTGCAGACTGTCACCTGGATGCGACAGGCGGCTGGATTGAAGACGCGCCGTGGCAAAAGCTCGACGTAGAGTTCCCGCAGACGCTGCAGGATATGGTCCCGCCCGCAAAGCTCCCCGGCCTGGTCGAGGTCCTACGCCAAGACCCGCGCCGCGCAGGCAGTAAGCACGAGCCAAACCGCGTTTACCACTTGGCTTACGCCGGGCTCGACATATCGTTTACGGTCGACGGAACCCAGCTAACAGTAACCGCCGTCAACGACGCGCAAGACTAACCAGCCATCCGTCTGCACCCGTCAAATTAAGCGCCAAACCCCATGCCAAAATCGCCTACGCTGGTGGACATAACGCCTATCGAAACAGCCTACTTTGCACGGGAGCTCAGCATGAAATACGACTTTAGCTCGCTTATCGACCGCCACGGCATGGACTCCATTGCCGTTGACTCTTGGGGCGAGGTCCCCGGTATGGCCCCGAACGCACCCGACGAGGGCTTCGACCGCATTCCCATGTGGGTGGCCGACATGAACTTCGCCACGGTGCCCACGGTCCAGGAACACATCATTCAGCGTGCCCAGCACCCCATGTTTGGCTACTTCAATCCGCGTCCCGAGTACTTCGATCGCATCATCGAATGGCAGAGCCGCCGCAATGGCGTCGAGGGTCTGGCACCTGAGCACATCGGCTACGAAAACGGCGTGCTGGGCGGTATCGTGTCGACGCTGCGCGCGTATGTCCAGCCGGGCGATGCGGTGCTGGTCCACAGCCCCACCTACATCGGCTTTACCAAGTCCATCGAAGCCGTGGGCTATCGCATTGTCCACAGCCCGCTTAAGCTCGACGACCAGGGCGTGTGGCGCATGGACTTTGAGGACATGGAGCACAAGCTCACCCAAAACCTCATTCATGCCGCGGTGTTCTGCTCGCCGCACAATCCCTGCGGCCGCGTATGGGAGCGCGATGAGATCGAGCGCGCCATGGACATCTATCGCCAGCACGATTGCGTGGTGATCTCGGACGAGATTTGGTCCGATATCATCCTGCCGGGACACAAGCATATCCCGACGCAGTCGGTGAGCGAGGATGCCCGCATGCGCACGGTTGCCCTCTATGCGCCGAGCAAGACGTTCAACCTGGCGGGTCTGGTCGGCAGCTACCACATTATCTACAACGAGACGCTGCGCGACCGCATGTGCGCCGTGTCCAACAAGACCCACTACAACGAAATGAATGTCCTCTCCATGCATGCGCTTATCGGTGCCTACCAGCCGCAGGGCTACGAGTGGGTGGACGAGCTCAACCAGGTGCTTGCCGGCAATATCGAGTACTTCTGCACGTATGCAGAAAAACATTGGAAGGGCGTCGCGTTTTCGCGTCCGCAGGGCACGTACATGGTGTTTCTGGACTGCACCGAGTGGTGTCGCGAGCATGGCCGTGATATTCAGTGGCTGCTCGACGAGGGCGCCCGCGTGGGCGTGGGGTATCAGGATGGCCGTCCGTTCCACGGGCCCTGCCACATTCGCGTGAATCTGGCGCTGCCGCTTTCGCGCGTGAGGGAAGCGTGCGACCGCCTGGACCGCTACGTTTTTAATGCACGGTAAGTGTGCGCTGCATGCGGGGCCTTCTGCCAAGTCGGCTAGAAGGCCCCGCATGGTAGAACGTCTGTAACCATTGGGCACTCGAGTGGTTTCGTTTGCTATTATCTTTAACCATTTCAGTCTGTAAACAGGATCGTCTGGAGCTCGATGAAAAGACCCCGTCGCTCGGTTGCCATTTCGTTGTTTGTTGCGCTTGCAGTGGCGAGCGCCTTTGTCGTAGCGATAGCTGGCTGCTCCGGGTCGAATGACGAGGCATCGACGTCTGCATCAAAAGGCCTGGAGGCCTCGCAGGTCCAGGACGACAATCTTAAGACGCTCAACGTTGGCAGCGACCTCTATCCACCGTTTGTGTATACCGATGAGTACGGCGATATCGTTGGCCTGGATGTCGAGATACTAACCGAGGCTTTGGCCCGCATTGGTTACAAGCCAAAGTACCAGCTGATCGATTGGGAAAAGAAGGAAGAGCTGCTGGCGAGCGGCGAGCTCGATTGCGTCATGGGCAGCTTTAGCATGACGGGTCGCGAAAACGAGTATCGTTGGGCCGGCCCGTACCTTGCGAGCCGCCAGGTGGTCGCGGTCGATCCCCAGAGCGATATCTACACGCTTGCCGATCTTGAGGATAAGGTCGTGGCGGTCCAGTCCACCACCAAGCCCGAGGACATTTTGCTCAATCGTACAAATGAAAACGTTCCGCAGATCAAAGAGCTCTACTGCTTTTCGGACCGTTCATGCCTGAACCCGGCACTCGTCGAGGGTCTGGTCGACGCCATCGCCGCGCATGAGTCCTCGCTGCTCACCTACGAAAAAGACTATGGTGTGACGTATCGTATTCTGGATGAGCCGCTGCTAGAGGTCGGTTTGGGTACCGCTTTCGATATCAACGATACGCGCGGCATCGACGTTAAGCTCACTCATGCCTACCAGGAAATGCTTGCCGATGGCACCATGGAACGTCTGGTGTCAAAGTACTTTGATGACCCTTCGCCATTTTTGAATATGGAGGGCCTGTCATGATCGATGCGCCCGACCACGCCGCTCAGGAGCGGGGCAATCGTTCGGCAGGGGTATGGCTCCTTGTCGCTCTGCTGGGGATAGCGCTCTCGGTTGTTGCCGGCATGATGAGCTACGGTTACGCGACGGCCCAAGCCGAGCAGCGCTTTGCCGACGTTGTCGATTACGTGGCGACGCAGAGCCTTTCCTACGATGCATTCAATAGCGCCTATACGACCAAAAACCTGATTCGCGTTATGGAGATCGCCGGAGAGACGGCGCGCGATATGGAGCGCGACGGTTCGGTGGATAACGCCATGTTGGAGCAATATGCTGACCAGTTCAACGTGAGTGCACTGATCGTGATGGACGCATCAGGCAATTTGGTGTCCGAGTCCTCGACGGATGGCGTGGGCTACGAGTCGCTCGCTACGTATCTCAAGGAAGCACCCGTGCTGGAGGTGGCAGCCCATCCGCTTAAGTCCTATACCGCCCGCATTACGCTTTCGGATGATTCGGTCGCAGACATTGGCTGCGTAACCCGGCGGGATGACGAGGGTATCGTTGTCGCGGTAAGGCATCAGAGCGCGAAGGCAGTTGCAAGCAATACGCTCAAACTGCAGAGCCTGCTCGGTGGTTATGAGACCATCGACAGCGGCAATATCGTGATCGAAAGCGACGGCAAGGTCGTTGCGACCAATGCCGTTGAACCCACCATATTGGGCGTGTTCAATCTGCCTGCGACGGATGTCTTCATTGTCGACGGTATAAAGGATCGATGCCCGGCTGGTAAGGTCAGATTGGTTAACGCCAATGGCGAGTGGTATTTGGGCACATTTGGAAAAGCGCGCGGGTTCTACGTGTACACCTATGCCTCGGCACGGCGCTACTTTGAGGTCGTCGCAGCTGTTGCTGCCGGCGTGCTGGTGCTCTACAGCGGTGTTATAGCCGTTGTTGTGATGGCGCGTCGCCGCGCTGACCGTCGACGTTTGACGGACTTGCTGCAGCAGGAGCGCGACTATGGCGACAAGCTGGCAAAGGCGGCGCGTGAGGCCTCGTCTGCCAACTCGGCAAAGACGGAGTTTTTGCGCCGCATGAGCCATGATCTGCGCACGCCCATCAACGGCATTCGCGGTATGGTCGAGGTCGGCGATGCCAATGCGGACGATCTGCAAAAGCAGACCGAGTGCCGCTCAAAAATCTGGACAGCATCGGGACTACTGCTCGACCTTGCCAACGAGGCACTCGATATGAGTCGCCTGGAGAGCGGGCAGGTCGACCTGGAGCTTGTTCCCACAAACTTGGCGACCCTCAACCACGAGGTGCGCGATATTCTTGAGCGCCAGGCCGAGGAGCGTCTGGTGACAATTATCTGCGACCAGCAGACGCTTGATCATCCCTATGCACGGGTGAGCGTGACGCACCTCAAGCGCTTGTTGCTCAATATTGCCGGCAATGCCGTCAAGTACAACCGCCAGGGCGGCTATGTTCGCCTGGTGTGCCGCGAGGTGGAGCCGGCGGATGGCGTCCTCGTCTATGAATACACGATCGCCGACAACGGTATTGGCATGAGCGAGGAGTTCCAACAGCACCTCTACGAGCCGTTTTGCCGCGAGGAGCAACAGGTGGAAGGCGCTTCATCGGGAACTGGCCTGGGCGCGCCTATCGCAAAACAGTTGGTCGAGCTTATGGGCGGAACCATGAGCTTTACGAGCGTCTTGGGGCAGGGGACGACGTTTACCATCCGCCTGCCGTTCGAGAAATGCAAGCGCTCCGAGATTCCTCAGGCAGTGCGCGCGGATGCGGGAGACGGCGATGCGCTCCAGGGCTTGCGCGTTTTGCTCGTAGAGGATAACGATCTGAATGCCGAGATCGCGCAGTTTACGCTCGGCCATGCCGGTGCCGTCGTGACGCATGCTAAGGATGGCGAGTCTGCCGTTGAGGCGTTTGCCGCGAGCGCGCCGCACGAGTACGACGTGGTGTTGATGGACATCATGATGCCCGGTATCGATGGCCTTGAGGCCACGCGTCGAATTCGAGCACTCAATCGCGAGGATGCCGCGACCACGCCGATTATCGCCGTGAGTGCCAACGCCTTTGCCGACGACCGCAGGCTTTCGCGTGAGGCGGGCATGGATGCGCACCTGAGTAAACCCGTGAGCTCGCAGGAGCTCGTTGAGGCGCTTGCGCACATAGCTGCCGACGCTTCATAGCACTATGGCCCGGTTCCAAGGTGGGTTGGAACCGGGCCATATTGTTATTGATGAGGCCTGCTTTTGAGGCTTACTTTTCCTGAATCTGCTTGCCGCAAAGATGCTCAATCGTAATCTCGTAGAGCTGGACGCCCTTGATGTCTTTGGCGATTTCCTCTTCGACTTCTTCGGCAGAAGGGTAGTACTTAAGGGCGAGCTGGCGGACTTTGTCCTCGATAAACGCGGGGGTGTCATTCGCCAGGCGACAGCGGCCAAAGACCACGGTGCTCATAACGTAGGGAGCCCAGTCACCGTCCTTGTAACACTCGTTGCCGTAAACGGTAAAGCAGACCTTGTCATCGCGCTTGAGTGCATCGACCTTGTGGCCGGCCTTGGCGCCATGGAAATAAATCTTGTCGTTCTCGGTGTCAAAGAAGTAGTTGACGGGAATGGCGTACGGGTAGCCGTCGTCGCCGTTGACGGCAAAGACGCCGCGCTTGCAGGTAGCGAGCAGCTCGCGCGCTTCCTCGTCAGTGATGGCGCGTTTCTTTCGACGTAAGGGCCTAAACATCGTTGGCTTCCTTTCTGGTCGTGCGTGGTGGTTGAGCACAAACTATAGCGAAACGGATCCGTTTTTCTTGATGCGGGCGAGTATGTTTTTGAGCTTGTTAAAGTCGAGCGGTTTGGACAGATGGGCGTTCATGCCGGCGTCGTGTGCCGCCTGGGCGTCCTCGGCAAAGGCGTTGGCGGTGAGCGCGATGATGGGGATATCGGCTGCATCGACCTTCTCGCTCAGACGAATCGCGCGGGTTGCCTCGTAGCCGTCCATGTCCGGCATCATAATATCCATCAGGATCGCATCGAAGCTGCCGGCGGGACGGCCAACGTATAGGTCGACCGCTTCGTTGCCATCGGCGGCGCGAGTTACGACAATGCCTTCGCTTTCGAGCAGCGCCTGGGCAATCTCGGCATTGAGCTCGTTATCTTCTGCCAAAAGAACGTTCATGCCGGCAAGCGAGCAGCTGTCTGCTTGCTCGTCCGCGCGTTCTCTTGCCTGAGGGTCTTTGTCGATATCGAGCGGAATCTGGACGTTGAACGTACTTCCCACGCCAACCTCACTCGAAATCTCAATCGTGCCGCCCATCAGTTCAATAAGCGACTTGACGATTGGCATGCCCATGCCGGTTCCTTGGAACTTGCTGCGCGCATCGTCACCTTCTTGGGCAAACGGCTCATAGATATGCTTTAAAAACTCGGGAGCCATGCCAATGCCGGTATCCGAAACGCTAAAGCAAAAGAGCGCGCGCCCGTTATCGAGTGGCTTGGTCTTTGAGCTAAAGGTGACGGAGCCGCCGTGCTTGTTGTACTTAATGCTGTTGTCCAACAGGTTGATCATAATCTGTCGGATATGGGTGGGACTGCCGATCATGTATGGCCCCGTGGCGTACGGCAGACTATTGTCCTGCATTGTGATGCCGTTACTGGACGCGCGGAGCTTGCACAGCACCAGCGTATCGTCACAGAGCTCTTTGAGGTTAAAAGGCGCATGCTCCAGTGTTAGCTTGCGGTCTTCGATTTTGCCCATCTCGAGGATGTCGTTGATCAGCGAGAGCAGGTGATTGGCGGCAACGCGCGCCTTGGCACGGCTCTCGCGGGCGACTTGCATATCGCCTTCCTTCAATTCCTCGATCTCGATAAGGCCCAGGATACCGTTGAGCGGCGTACGGATGTCGTGGCTCATGCGCGTGAGGAATGCCGTCTTAGCGGCGT
Organism: Collinsella aerofaciens; assembly: GCF_039062365.1. Taxonomy (GTDB): domain Bacteria; phylum Actinomycetota; class Coriobacteriia; order Coriobacteriales; family Coriobacteriaceae; genus Collinsella. The sequence continues at coordinate 115,899 of NZ_JBCJBI010000002.1, read as the reverse complement.
TGGCAGCATCGGCTTTTTTGCGCTCGGTTCGAGCGCGCACGAGCGCCCAGATGAGCAGGACGATGCCGACCGACAACATACCGATGAGGGTAGCTGCAATGGCGGTGCGGTTGCGATAAAGGAATTGAAGCGTGTTGGATTCCTGGGCCGTGTACGACGTGGAGGAGAAATTGCTTGCGGAGAGCGATTCTCCGGCATTGATGATGCCCTTGTTGATGATTCCCAACAGCTCGGGTTTTCCGCGCGAAATCCAGCACGAGATCTCACAGGTGTCAGGGAGCTCGGTCGTCTCGCAGTCCTCGAGATCGTAACGGTCACCGATGGTTTTTACGCGTGAACTGGGAGCGACGATGCAGTGCACCGTTCCCTTCCTGAGGGCGTCGAACGCTTCATCGTCGGATTGGTATTCGGTTACGGTCGCTGTGGGGAACAGACTTTCAAGTGCATTTTTGTTGACAAACGATGATTTGGTACAGGCGATGTTCTGAAGGTCTTTGTTCAGGTTGCTGCCGGTGTGGATGGCGGTGAGGGATATGGTCCCCAACGATATCGACTGCACAACGCCTGTTTGCTCGGCAAACCAGTAATCTCGGTATACCGGCAGCGCAACGTCTATGCTTCCCTTTGACAGGGCCTTTGACATCATCTTGTAGCTATCAAAGGCGACGGTTTTGACCGTAATGCCAAATTTATCGTGTAGCGTCGTCGCAAGCGATGCGAGCGAGCCTTCCATTTCGCCGTCTTCGTCCTCGTTGCAGTAGGGGAGTTTGCCCGTAATGTAGCCGAGCGTGATGGTGTTGTTGTTCGCCTTGAGCCAGGAACGTTCGGGGCCGTTGAGCGATGATGAGCCGCTGTTTTGGGTCGAGTAGTGAGATTTTACTTCGTCGTTATAGCGTGGGTTGACGCGGGCGATTGCCGTCATGGCAGCATTGATGTCGTCCATCAGGTCGGGGCGGCTTTTGGGAACGGCAAAGTAGTAGTCGTTCGAACCAATGTAGAACATGGGGGAGGCATTGGGCGACGAGATTGTGTCGTTCATGATGACGGCATCGACTTCGTCGTTTGCGAGCGCGTCAAAGAGGTCGGATCCTCCGTCATACTCCTTGTATGTGCAGGCGATTCCTTCGCTGGCGAGCCATTGCTGGCCAACGAAGGTTTGCATGACGTCGGGGTTGCAACCGATAGTGAGACCCTGGAGTGCTTGAGGGTCACCCTTTGCAAGGTCGTCACGGTCGGGCCTGGCGTAGATGTAGTAGCGCTCGGTGCCCTCGGGGTTCGAGGAAAAGAGCAGCTTTTGGGCACGTTCCTCGGAGTAGGAGATGTTGGGCATGAGGTCGATCTCGCCTGCCTCGAGCATGTCCATAAGCTCGGTGAAGGTGCCGGAGACGTATTCGTACCGCCAGCCGGACGTGTAGTACGACAGGGTCTGGAGGTACTCGTAACCCCATCCCGAGAGACGCTCGCCGGGGGTGCCGTCTTGGAAGCCCTCGTTGCTGACGAGCCAACCAACGCGGACCGTCTTGACTTGCTGACTAGAGTCATCGGCAAAAGCCTGGACAGGCGCGATAGGACTCAGCACGGCAAGCGCGGCAAGCACAATGGCCAGGGCGCGATATATAACTGAACGAAGGACAGTGGCAGCTCTCACGTGCAATCCTAACGAATTGAGACATTACCGCATAAGGATACCAGCTCAGCCTGCCCAGTCGGCAGCTGTACCGCTAAACGTTCCCGCCCGGCAGTTGGGGACAGTCCCTTTCTGCCGGCACAAAAGGAACGTCCCTAACTGCCGGTTGTGGGACAATACCGAGCGAACGTGATTGGGCGTCTGAGAAAAGGGGTCTCGATGAACAGGTTGAGGACGCTTGCCGATGTGCTGCGACAGGCTGGCTTTGCACGCATCACAGGCCTGTTTCTTATCTTTTACCTGCTGTGCTCGACGGCCGTCTGGCTGTCCGAGCCCACGACCCTCACCTTTGGCGATGGCCTGTGGTTTAGCTTTGAGACGGTCTCGACGATCGGCTTTGGCGATATCCCCGCCGAAACGCCGGTTGCCCGCGGCATTACCGTTATCCTAAGCGTCATCAGTATCTTCTACATCGCCATGCTCACGGGCGTGGCGGTGAACTACTGCAATACGCTCATCAAACTGCGCCAAAAGGACACCATGGCGCGCTTTATGGACGATCTTGAGCATTTGGAAGAACTCGACCGCGATGAGCTCGCCGATTTGTCGCGCCGCGTGCGCGAGTACCGTCGCCGGCAACGATAGAACGGGTGCCGCGCGTCACGACGAGGGGGATTGCATATGAACATCACGGTGTACCTGGGCGCGAGCGTCGGCAACGACCCGGCGTTTCTGCCTGCAGTGCGAGAGCTCGGCACGTGGATTGGCACCAACGGCCACGCGCTGGTATACGGCGGGTCCAAGTCGGGCCTGATGGGCGCGCTCGCCGATAGCGTGCTCGATGCTGGCGGACATGTGACGGGTGTGGAGCCGAGCTTTTTTATCGAGGCCGAGTTTCAACATGACGGTATCGACGACCTTATCGTGACGAGCGATATGGCCGAGCGCAAGGCCAAGATGATTGAGCTCGGCGATGCGTTCATCGCCTTTCCCGGTGGGACGGGCACGCTCGAGGAGATTGCCGAGGTCATGTCTGCGGTGTCGTTGGGGCACCTGAGCTCTCCGTGCATCCTGTATAACCTGGACGGTTACTACAACGACCTCAAGGCGCTGCTCGGGCACATGATCGATAAGGGCTTATCGAGCCCGCAGCGCCAGCAAGGCATTTACTTTGCCGACGATTTGCGCGAGATTGCCTCGATTATCAACGGATAAGTCTTGAGCCTGCCCCACAATGGCTCCCAATGGTGCCGTTTGCAGCGCAGACGGTTGGCTCGTTCGGGCAACGCTCGCTCTACAATAAAACGTAATTATGTCGACTTTGACCGCGGGAGGACCCGATGGATAACCTTGTCAAACCCACAAACCGCGCGCTGTTTTTAGTTAGCGTTGCCGTGACCGGTGCGTTCGCAGGTGCCGCGGTCTGGCTGTTCTTTTTTGCGATGGAGCACGGCATCGACTGTCTATGGACCGAGATTCCGCACGCGCTGGGCGTCGCTTCGCCCGAGCTTGCCAGTGGCCCGTTTGGCTTTTTGCCGTACCCGTTTTTTGTGTGCCTGCTGGGCGGCTTGTTGATCGGTCTGTACGAAAAGATGACAGGCACCAAGACCGATGACCTCAACCAGGTGATGGCTAAGGTTAAGCAAGACGGGCGCTACCCGTACGACAACCTGGGCAAGCTTTCGCTCGCGGCGCTGCTGCCGTTGCTGTTTGGCGGAAGTATTGGACCGGAGGCTGGCCTGACCGGCGTTATCGCTGGTCTGTGCAGCTGGGTCGGCGACCGCATGCGTCGCTTTGGCGCCGAGTTTAGGGAGCTTACGCTGCTGGGCACCCAGGCTGCCCTGACGGCGCTCTTTACCGCGCCCGTCTTTGGTTTTGTGGCACCGCTTGCCGGTAGCGCCGACGGCCAGGGCGAAGACGCCGACGATGAGTCCGCGTCCGGCGAGATCACCATCAAGCTGCCCAAGGTGCAAAAGACGGTGGTCTACGGCATTGCGATTGCCGGCGGTCTGGGTACCTACCTGCTGCTTGGCCAGCTTGTGGGCGGCGGCATGGGCATGCCCAGGTTCGAGTCCGCCGAGGTGGGCAACCTGGAGCTTACCTGGCTCGTCCCTCTGTCGCTGATCGGAACAATCTGCGGCTGGCTGTACTTTGTCTCTGAGCACGCGAGCGAAGCGCTTGCCCATGCAATAGGGGCGCGCCCTGTCGTCAAAGCCATGCTGGCCGGTCTGGCGCTCGCCATCTGCGGCACGGTCCTGCCCTACACCATGTTTGCCGGCGAGACCCAGGCCGACGTGCTCATGGAAACCTATCTGACCATTCCCGCCGGCGTGCTTATTTTGACCGGTCTGGTCAAGGCCATGCTGACCCCCGCCCTCATCAACTTGGGCTGGCGCGGCGGTCATTTCTTCCCGGTTATCTTCTCGGGCGTAAGCTTGGGCTATGGCCTTGCTATCCTCACCGGCACAGATCCGGTCTTTTGCGTTGCCGTCTGCACGGCATCGACGATGGGCGCCGTCATGCGCCAGCCGGTCATGGTCGTGGGCCTGCTGCTCATGTGCTTCCCACTCAAGGGTATCGTCTGCATGATCATCGCGGCTGTCATCGCCGCCGGTATCCCGCTACCCAAGCCGCTGCGCAAGTAGCGCGGTTAATCGCGAGTCAACTCCAGAGGGGTACGAGATGATCCTGTACTTTAGCGCGACGGGGAACAGCGAACATGTGGCGCGTCGCATTGCGGCGGCGACAGACGACAAGGTTGTGTCGATTGAGCGTTTTGATGTCGAAGCCCTTCGCCTTGTTGCGACGGAAGGCCCCTGCCAGCTGGGATTTGTTGCTCCGGTGTATGCCTGGGGTCTGCCGACACCGATGATCGAGTTTTTGAAGACTGCCGACCTGTCGATTGCTGCCGGTGCAAAGGGCGGCGAGCGCCCCTATACGTTCTATGTTTCGACGTACGGTTCGACGACCGGCCAATCTGCCAAGTTTGCCCGCGACCTGCTGCACGAGCGTGGGCTCGAGTTAGATGCGGCGATGAGCGTCAAGATGCCCGATACCTGGACGCCTGTTTTCGACCTGTCTGACCCTCAAAAGGCTGAGGGTATCAATAGAGCTGCCGAGGCGCAGATTGATGCCGTGATCGAGGCGGTGCGGGCACGCCGCACGGGCAACATGATGCGCCATCGCGTGCCTCTGTTTGCATCGTGCGCGTATCACGCAATTGGGCTGCCGCGCATACAACAGACGAGCAAGTTTGCCGTCGATGCCGATCGCTGCATCGGCTGCGGCCTGTGTGCCAAGCGCTGCCCCATGGCGGCGATTGAGATGCGCGACGGCCTTCCCGTCTGGACAAAGCCGGAGTGCGCAGCCTGCCTTCGTTGCCTGCACCGTTGTCCCAAATTTGCCATCTCGCACGGTAAGCGCACGGCATCCCACGGTCAGTACAGGCATCCCAAGCCAGGTGTGAGGATGTAGCGGCTGCTGGCCGCGCTACTTCCAAACCGCGAGCGCCGCAGTGCCCAGTACGATGAGGGCGAGACCGATGGCGCTGCGCCGCGAGACCTTTTCGTTGAATGCCAAGTGCGCAAATAGTACCGATACGACAATCGATAGTTTGTCGATCTGCACCACGACGCTCACCTGGCCTGCGGCGATGGCATAGTAATAGAGCAGCCACGATGCTCCGGTCGCGATGCCCGATGCCGCGAGAAATACGAGCTCGTAGCGGTCTACGTGCACGGCTTGGCCCATCTTGCCTTTAGCTGCCACGATTGCCCATGCCATAACCAGTACCACGCAGGTGCGGATTGCCGTGGCCAGGTTTGACTCGACGCCTTCGATGCCGATCTTAGCGAGGACGGAGGTGAGTGCTGCGAACATGGCGGCGCCGAGGGCGTAAGCGAGCCAGGTCCGGTCTTGCTGCTGCTCGGGTCCGGCGGATTGCTGCTTCTCGGTCATTAAAAACGTGCCGAGGGTAATGACGGCGGTTCCCACGAGCTTAACCGCAAGGTTGCTCGTCTCGCCAAAAAGCACGATGGCGATCAGCGCGGCGAGCACGGTGCTCATCTTGTCGACCGGTACGACCTTATTGACGTCTCCGATGCTCAACGCCTTAAAGTAACAGATCCACGAAGCGCCGGTAGCGAGTCCCGAGAGGACGAGAAAGAGCCAGGATCTGGGTTCGATGCTGCCAATGGTTCCAATGGATCCAGAAATGCCCGCCATTGCCCAGGCGAAAACGAGCACCACGCAGGTGCGAATGGCCGTCGCGACATCGGAGTCGGTCTGCTTGATGCCGCATTTGGCCAAGATGGATGTGATGCCGGCAAAGAATGCTGACGCAAATGCTGCGACGACCCACGACACGGGTTGAGCGCCTCCTCAAAAAAGACCACGCCAGATCTATGGCGCATGTCCAATGATACCGCGCTTGCCTATAGGTTGCGTGCCCGGTAGACCTTGGTGCTGATGGCGCAGCTGACAGCGCCAAGGACGACCGTTGCCAGCGCGGCAATTCCTGCGCACAGGAAGCCAAGAACGGAAGGATCGGGATTCGCCCCGGCAATCATCGACATGAGCTGGTTGCTGATGGGGTTGAATGAGTTTAGCGTGACCATGATAAGGCACATGTATAGAGCGTACAGACCAACGGATAGGCGTTGCGCCTTCATGTGTTCAAATCGAAAGAACAGAGGCAGTACCAAAAACACCGCCATGAGGGAGAAAAGCATCGATATTGCCGAGGCGATTGCGGTCTCAAAGACGGTCTCTCCCGTGGAGGGGATACCCACGCTGTTTAAGATCGGGATGGCGACGATACTCAACAGCACGGCCGCGCACGTCATGATGACCGAGAAAATAGTGATGCACAGGTAGCGTGCGCTGACGATGTCTTTGCGTGAGATGGGCAGCGTTGCCCGATAGCGCTCCCATCCGTTTTGGTTGTCGAGCCCGGCCAGCGACGTCATGGCCATGATAGGCGACATGGCACTGATCGCGAAGGCGCCGGCGGCGCTCATATCGGAATCACCATTCGATGCCCTGACGGCGGTCAGCACGACGAAGATGAACAGGCCGACGCCCGCAATGCTCGGGATGAGCGTGCGAGCGATGGCGAGCTCGGACATAAAGGCGCGTTTCATTTCGAAGCCCCTTTCAGCGTGAGGCGAAGATAGTCGTCAATGGTTGCCCGATCGCAGGGAATCTCGGGAAAGGCCTCGAGCGTTTCGCGACGGTTGGGCACGAGCACGTCCACGCTATAGGCGTGGTGGGCGGCACGGGCACCTTCGACGCAAGCCATAAGCTCGGCGGCCTGCGCTTGGGTGCAGTGGGCGATGCCGGCTCGGTCGGTAATGTCCTCGCGCGGCAGGTCAAACACAATCGAGCCGTTATCGATGCAGATGACGCGGTCGGCGGCGCGATCGAGGTCGGACGTAATGTGGCTCGATAGCAGCACGCTGTGCTGGCCGTCGGCGACAAAAGCAAGCAGCTCATCGAGCAGTTCCTCGCGCGCCATGGGATCGAGGCCCGCGGTGGCTTCGTCCAAAACGAGCAGCTTGGCATTGTGGCTGAGTGCACAGGCAAGCTGCAGTTTCATGCCCATGCCGCGGGAGAGGTCCTTGACCTTTGTCTTGGGATCGAGGCCAAATCGGTTGATGAATCCGGCGAACGTTTCGCGGTCCCACGTGGGGTACGCCGGTCCTACGAGTGCCTCGATCTGGCCCACCTTGAGCGTTGAAGGGAAGGGACATGTGTCCAGGACGAGACCGACGCGGGAGCGCAGGCAGCGCTGTGTCTCATCGGGCGCGTCGGCGCCACAGCGCTGCCCAAACAGGCGTACCTCGCCGGCATCGAGCTTGATAAGCCCGAGCGCGGCGCGAATGGTCGTTGTCTTGCCGGCACCGTTAGCGCCCACAAAGCCAACAATCTGGCCGGGTTCCACGGCGAGCGTGACGTCGCGCAGTGAAAAGCGGTCGCTCACGCGGCGCGATACACCTTTGAGTTCTAGCAACTTTTGCATGGTATAGCCTTTCTTGCAGATGGCTACTGCATGGTTTCGGGGGCTACAAGGTCGAGCATCTCGTGCAGCTTGTCGCGCGTGACGCCCAGGGCTTCGGCTTGTTCTGCCGCCTGCGTAAGCAGCTCTTCGATATGGCAGAGCTGGTTTTCACGCAAGAGTTCTTTGTTGCCGTCGGCAACAAAGCAGCCCTTGCCCTGCACGGTACAGATAAACCCGAGCTGCTCCAGATCGGCGTAGGCGCGCTTGGTGGTGATGACGCTCACGCCCAGGTCGCTCGCGAGTGCGCGGATGCTGGGGAGTTTGGCTCCCGCGGCGAGCGTGCCCGAAAGGATTTGAGCTTTGACCTGCGAGGATATCTGCTCGTAGATGGGCTTGTCGCTCGAATTGGATAGGATAATGTCCACAGCGGCTCCTTAGCTGTTGGGCTACACGTGTATATAACCGGTAAGCACAGTATATATACGCTATGCACAGTTACGCAAGAGACAAATTCGGATTAAGCCGGCTACCCAGACCCCAACTGATGAATTTGTCCTGATAGGTGCCCTATGGCGAGGTTTCACGGCTACAATAGGGCAGTTACATCGACGTAATGCATATAGAACGCAAGAAAGGATCCGCATGGCAAGCCTGTCGGATGAAATCTCGTCGCGCCGCACATTCGCGATCATCAGCCACCCGGATGCCGGTAAGACTACGCTTACCGAGAAGCTGCTGCTCTATACCGGCAGCATTCAGACCGCCGGCTCGGTCAAGGGCAAGAGCTCGGCCAAGCATGCCGTCTCGGACTGGATGGACATCGAGAAGGAGCGCGGTATTTCCGTTACCTCCTCGGTGCTGCAGTTCACCTATAACGGCGCCTGCGTCAACATCCTCGATACCCCCGGCCACCAGGACTTCTCGGAGGATACCTACCGTACGCTTATGGCCGCCGACGCCGCGGTCATGGTTATCGACGGCGCCAAAGGCGTCGAGGCCCAGACCAAAAAGCTCTTTAAGGTCTGTACGCTGCGCCACATTCCCATCTTCACCTTTGTGAACAAGCTCGACCACGAGGCTCGTGACCCGTTTGAGCTCATGGAAGAGATCGAGAACGTCCTGGGTATCAATACGTATCCCATGAACTGGCCGATCGGCAGCGGCCGCAACTTCCGCGGCGTGTTCGACCGTCAGACCCGTCGCGTTATCGCCTTTGAGGGCGACGGCCACGCCAACGCCACCAAGAAGGTCGCCGAGGTCGAGGCCGAACTGGGCGATCCTTCTATGGACGAGCTCATCGGCGAGGAAAACCATAAGAACCTGATGGACGACATCGAGCTGCTCGATGGCGCTGGCGACGAGCTCGACTTGGATGCTGTGGCCTGCGGCAAGCTGAGCCCGGCGTTCTTTGGCTCGGCGCTCACCAACTTTGGCGTGGAGCCCTTCCTCAAGGAGTTCCTGCGTCTGGCCCCGACGCCGCGCGCCTATACCGATACGCTCACCACCGAGCCGGTCGATCCCTGCCGCGACGACTTTAGCGGCTTCGTGTTTAAGATCCAGGCCAACATGGACAAGAACCACCGCGACCGCATCGCCTTTGTGCGCATTTGCTCGGGCAAGTTCGAGCGCGGCATGGACGCCTTCCACGTGCAGGGCAACCGCAAGCTCAAGCTTGCCACGGGCACGTCGATGATGGCCGATGACCGCGCCATCGTGGACGAGGCGTACGCGGGCGATATCGTGGGCCTGTTCGACCCGGGTATCTTTAGCATCGGTGACACCGTGTGCTCCGGCAAGCGCCACGTGCAGTATCCGCAGATCCCGACGTTTGCCCCCGAGATGTTCGCCCGCATTACGCAGGTCGACACGCTCAAGCGCAAGCAGTTCGTCAAGGGCATGGAGGAGCTTGCCCAGGAGGGTGCCATCCAGATCTTCCGCGAGCTGGGTGCCGGCATGGAGAGCGTCATCGTGGGTGTGGTCGGCGTGCTGCAGTTTGAGGTGCTCGAGCGCCGCCTCAAGGCTGAGTACCGTGTTGAGGTTCGTCGCCAGCCGCTGCCCTATACGGACATCCGCTGGATCCAGAACGACCCCGACACTATCGATATCCCGGGCCTTTCGCTCACGCGCGACACCCTGCGCGTCGAGGACATGCGCGGCGGCAAGCTGCTGCTGTTTACGAGCCCGTGGAACGTGGACTGGGCAACCGACCACAACCCCGATCTTATCCTGTCGGAGTTTGGCAACGTAGCGTTTTAGTGTGCCGGCGCGGTGGCCTGGCGGGGCTGCCGCGCCGTTTGCTTGCCTGATGCCGTGTGAGCGGCTATCATACCCACCGTCGTCTCAAGACCGGGGCGTCCGAGCAGTTCGGGTCCGATATCCTGCTCGTTAAACCTAAAACCAAAGGAGTACATAATGATCAAGAAGGTCATGGAGGACTACAAGGTCCTGTTGCGGAGCATTCCCGCGGCAACGGTTTCGCTGTTTTTCGTGAGCGTCATCATGATGAACCTGCTGGCCAACAAAGAGCTCATCAGTCTGCCGTATCTGGCGCTCGATTGCGGCTTTGTGGTGAGCTGGGTTTCGTTTTTGTGCCAGGACATGATCTGCAAGCGCTTTGGCGCCAAGGCATCCATCAAAATCTCTATCCTCGCGCTGCTGGTCAACCTGGCCGTGAGCCTGTGCTTTTGGGCATGTTCGCTCACGCCCGGCATGTGGGGCGCTTACTACGACACGGGCATGATCGAGGTCAACACCGCCCTTAACGCCACCATCGGCGGCACCTGGTACGTGGTGCTGGGCTCTTCGCTTGCCATGCTCGTTTCTGCCGTGGTTAACTCCACGCTCAACCAGTCGCTCGGCCGTATGCTCAAGAAGAATAACTTTGCGAGCTTTGCCTTCCGTTCCTATGTGTCCACGGGTGTTGGCCAGTTTATCGACAACCTGGTCTTTGCCATCGTGGTGAGCCACACGTTCTTTGGTTGGACCTGGGTGCAGGTCCTCATGTGCTCGCTGACCGGCGCTGTTGCCGAGCTGCTATGCGAGGTCTTCCTGAGCCCCGTGGGCTACAAGGTCGTGCGCGGCTGGGAGCGCGAGAATGTGGGTTCCGAGTACCTCGAGCGCCACGCAACCGCCTAAGGAGCAAGTATGCGGGTTTTGATCACGGGCACTTCGGGCGGTATCGGAGCCGCGTGCGTGCAGCGCTTTTTGGATGAGGGCCACGAGGTCGTGGGCTTTGATCTTTTGCCGGCGACGATCGAACACGAGCGCTACCGCCATCTGATCGTTGATGTTCGCGAGCCGGACTCGTTTCCAGGCGACCTTGAGCCTCAGGTAATCGTGAACGTTGCCGGTACGCAGGATTCGGCCGACGACATTGCCGCCAACCTGTGTGGCACCATCAACGTGACCGAGCGCTACGCCTTTGTGGGGGAGGGGCTTGCCGCCAAGCCTGCGCCGGCTATCAAATCCGTGGTCAATGTGGGGTCGGCGAGCGGACATACGGGATCGGAGTTTCCCGCCTATGCCGCCAGCAAGGGCGGTGTTATCGCCTACACCAAGAACCTTGCAAACCGCCTGGCACCGCAGGCCATCGCCAACAGTGTGGACCCGGGCGGCGTTATAACGCCGCTCAACCGTTGCGTGATGGAAGACGAACACCTGTGGAACCAGATTATGGAGCTCACGCCGCTTAAACGCTGGGCCACCGCCCAAGAGATCGCCGAGTGGATCTACTTTGTGGGCGTGACCAACCGGTTTATGACCGGGCAGAGCCTGTTGATCGATGGCGGCGAGGCCGGCCGCACGCAATTTATTTGGCCCGAATAGGAAACGCGCCCGATGGAAAGCCGTCGGGCGCGTTTTTGATGTATCGATTTTTAGCCGAGGCAAGCCCAGTTGACGGGGGTCGAGCCGTGCTGTTCGAGTAGCCGATTGGCAGCAGAGAAGGGGCGCGACCCCATAAAGGCGGGGAGTTCTGCCGTGGCACGGTTGGCCGAAAGCGGCGAGGGGTGCGTGGATGCCAGGCAGAACTTGCCGGTTGCCTTGCCCGCGCCGGTCGCGGCGAGCTTACCATCGACCATCTGCTGGGCAAAGCGGCCCCATGCCAAAAAGACGACCGGTTGGGGCAGCTGACAGCAGCGTTCGATAATGTAGTCGGTGAGCGTGCTCCAGCCCAGTTTGGCGTGCGAGTTCGCGGCATGCTCGCGCACGGTGAGCGTAGTGTTGAGGAGCAGGACGCCCTGTTGTGCCCAGGGGGTTAGGTCTCCCGTGGCGGGAATGGGGCAGCCCAGATCGGCTTTGAGTTCCTTATAGATGTTGCGCAGACTCGGCGGCAACTTGGTTTGCGTCGCGGGGACCGAGAACGACAACCCCATGGCCTGGTTGGGTCCGTGATAAGGGTCTTGACCCAAGATGACAACTTTGACCTGGTCGGCCGGCGTGTAGGCGAGGGCATTGAGGATGTCGTCTTGTGCCGGGTAGATGGTTTGCTTGGCACGCAAAAGGGCGATGCGCTCGAGCAGCTGGTTCGTAGTTTCACGTACCGGCCGCGGCGCATCGCTCAACCAAGTTGCTATGTTGCGGTCGCGGGTTGCGGTGTCCATGGGGCTCCTTTATGGCAGATGCTCTGTTGACATCTATTGTAAAGGCGTCTGGAGATCTTTATGCCGCGGCTGCATAAGGAGTGGGGTCTACGAGACGTGCTCGGGCGCTCCTGCCATGCGGGCCTGTCCATGTGCACGAAGGCGCGGAAGCTCGACGGTTGCCACCATGACGCCGGTGAGGATGAGGGCGGCGCCAAAGAAGGCGATGGGACTCAGGACCTCGCCGACCAGGAAGAACGAGAAGACGGCGGAGCAGACCGGCTCGAGCGAGAAGGCGAAGCCGGTAGTCTCGGCGGGCACGTGGGGCTGCACGAGCGTCTGGGTGATAAAGCCGTAGGCAGAGCAGATGAGTGCGAGGGCAACGACGACCACGATCTCGCTGGGCGTACTGGGAAGCGTGAAGCCGCCAAAGGTGAATGCGGCGATGCCCGAGAACAAGCCGCCAAAGCCCAGCTGCCAAACGCCCAGAGCAAGCGGATCGACTTCTTCGACAAACCGCTTGGCGACAATGATGTGTCCAGCGTAGATAAAGGCGGAGAGCAGCATGATGAGCGCGCCCGGGTTCAGGCTAGTGAAGTCGGCGCCCGAGAGCAGCAGCATGCCGCAGGTGACGATGGCCGTGCCGATGAGCACCTTGCGCTCGGGGGCGCGACGCAGCAGGGCGGCGTTGGCAAACGGCACGATCACGACCGTCAGGCTCTGCAAAAAGCCGGCGGTGGAGGCGGAGGTGAGGCTGGAGCCCAGGCACATGCAGGTGAGCTCGGTTGCCATAATGGCGCCGATGATGGCGGCGCGGACCATAAGGTTACGGTTGATGCGCAACGCGTGCTTGTGGAAGAGCAGCAGGCAAGCCGCAAAGGCGATGATGCAGCGCAGCGCGACGATGCTCGTGGCGTTCATGCTGTCCATGCCGATCTTCATAAGGGGATACGAAAAGCCCCATGCGACGGGAACGGAAAATGAGAGCGCGATTGCTTTTTTGCGATCCATGGGACTCCTTTTGTTACAGAACGGTTTCGCAAAAAGGATTCTGCTCTCAGATGTGGATGTAGTAAAGCGAATGTATCTTCAGTATGATTAAGAAATACTAATGCTGCAGAAAAGCCCTGGCAAAACGTTTTACAGCTATATCGAGGTGGAGGCACGATGGCATCGCGGTATCAGATTGTTTGTATGGTGGTCGATCGCGGCAGTCTTAAGGGCGCGGCGGACGAGCTGGGCTATACACAAAGCGCGGTGAGCCAGGCCGTCAAGGCACTCGAGCGCGAGCTGGGTACCACGCTTATCGAGCGCGGTAAGCAGGGCGTTTCGCTTACGCGCGACGGTAAACAATATCTGCCGTACCTGCGCCAGATTGTGACTGCCGAGGCTGAGCTCGAGGGCAAGCGCCAGGAGCTGCTGGGGCTTTCGTCGACCGATATTCGCATCGCGACGTTTACCAACGTGAGTCGAACCGTGTTACCGCGCGTGATCCGCGACTTTGGGGCGCTGCACCCGGGCGTACGTTTTACCCTCAAGCAGGGCGACTACACGCGCAACGCCCAATGGGTGCACGACGGCGTAGTGGATTTTTGCTTTACGGCACGTGGGTTTACCGCAGGGCTCGAGAAGCGCGTGGTCTATCACGACGAGTTGGTGGCACTGTTGCCTGTCGCGCATCCGCTGGCGGCAAAGGAAAAGGTGACGCTCGCCGACCTGGCTTCCGAGCCGTTTGTGCTTCTGGATGAGGGCGAACAGAGCCTGGTGCTCGATGCATTCGCGGCGCATGGCCTGTCGCCGCATGTGACGAGCGAGGTCACCGATGACTACACCATCATGGCGATGGTGGAGGAGGGCCTAGGCGTGAGTATGCTATATCGCCGTACTGTGGAGGGAATGCGAGCCGATATTCGCGTGCGTCCCATCGTGCATGCCCCCTCGCGCGACGTGGTGGCCGCCTGGCGCAGCTGGGACACCATGCCCATCGCCACGAGGCGCTTTATCGACTATATGAGCTCGCATATTGTCAATTAATGACTGGCGTGGCGTTGGGTGCGGTGTTTAGCGGGCTGTCGCTTTGGCTTGGGTGGCGCGATAGGTGCGTGCCGGGTGGCAAAGTAGCACCGCCACAACCATAAAGAACGCCGTGGTGCCCAGGCTGATGGGGTAGACCATCATGATGTTCGCAAAGGTGCGGAAGTGCGGGAACACGCAGAACACCCAATAGAAGCGGATGCCGCAGACGCAGATCGTGGTGATGAGGGCGGGCGTGAGCGAGATACCAAAGCCGCGCAGGTAGCCGGACATGTTTTCGTAGAACATGCTAAAGGCGTACGCCGGGAAGATCGAACATACGCGGATATAGCCGATCGAGACGATGTTGGGATCGCTGTTAAAGAGCGACAAGATCTCGCGCCCCAGGCCGACAATAACGATGATCGTGGTGAGTGCAACGATACCGCCTTCGACCAGGCAGACCTTGAGCGTTTTGGTGCAGCGGTCGATCTGGCGGGCACCGTGGTTTTGTCCCACAAAGGTGGTGCAAGCCTGGCTAAAGCTGTTGAGCAGGTTGTAGCACACGTACTCCAGGCTCATGGCGGCGCTCGATGCCGCCATGACCTCGGTGCCCAGGCTGTTGATGGCAGACTGGATGATGATGTTGGCGACGGCAAAGACGGCGCTTTGGATGCCGGCGGGCAGGCCAATCTTGACGATGCGCTTGAGGGCGACGGGGTCGATAGCTAGGTCGCGTAGGGTGACGCGGACGACGGAGTCGGTCTTGAGCAGGCGGATAAAGAGCGTAGCGGCGCTGACGGTGTAGGCGATGGCGGTGGCGATGGCGACGCCCGCGACACCCCAGTGGAGTACGGGGACAAAGATGAGGTCCAGGCCAATGTTGAGGACGGTGGACACGGCAAGCGCCTGCAGCGGCATACGGGTGATGCCGACGGAGCGGAAGATCGCGGCCTCAAAGTTGTAGAGCAAAATCGAGGGCATGCTGAGCAAAAAGACGCGTAGATAGAGTGAGGCGAGCGGCATGGTCTCGGCGGGAACGTTGAGCGCGGCGAGCATGGGCTCGGCAAAGATCTCGCCCAGAGCGATGACGACAAAGCCCACGAGTGCCATTAAAATCGAGGTATGGACGGCGCGTTTGACCATGTTTTGATCGTTGCGGCCGATAGCGTTGGCGATGACCACGTTGGAGCCAAGCGACATGCCAATAAACAGGTTGAGCATAAGACTGGTAAGCGGAACATTGGAGCCGACCGCCGCCATGGCGAGGGTTCCCTGGTCGCCCGAGAAGTTACCGATAATGACCGTGGCGATGAGGTTCGACAGCTGCTCCAAGATGCTCGTGGCGGCCACGGGGAAGGCGAACAGGGGAATATTGCGCCACAGCGATCCGGTGGTCATGTCAATATGCTTAGATACGGTATCAGCCATACGCTCTCAATCTCTAACGTGCTATATCGTGCTTATTTGCGCAGACGATGATACTCCTAATCGACTAGTCGTTGGGGGCGTTCTTAAACGACTAGTCATTCAAGAACGTCCCCAATGACTAGGCGGGGAAGGCGTGCGACAATGGTGGGCGTTGTGTTGTTCGCGCTAAGGAGTTGCCATGTTGTTGTGTCCCGTTTGCCATGAGCCGTTGGTGGACGACGAGCGCGGTGCTGCATGCGCGGGCGGACACCGGTTTGACCGTGCGCGCGAGGGCTATCTATATCTGCTGCGCTCGTCCAAGAGCGGCGACTCCATGGGTGATCCCAAGTCGCAGGCGCGCAGCCGTCGTGACTTTCTGAACTGCGGTTACTATGCACCGTTGCGCGATGCGATGGTTGAACTGGTACGCAAGCAGGTGTCTGGGCGTGCCGCGACTACGAACGGCCCCATGACGCTGCTCGATATATGCTGCGGCGAGGGTTACTACACCAGCGCCATGGGCGCGGTGCCGGGCGTGGATGCTTACGGTTTCGACCTGGGCAAAGAGATGGTGCGCCTTGCCGCCAAGCGCGGCGATGCGACCTACTTCGTGGCCAACATGAAGGACATCCCCGTGGCCGATGGCGCCTTCGATATGGTGACCGAGCTCTTCGCTCCCTTTAACGAGCGTGAGTTTGCCCGCGTGCTGGCGCCAGAGGGCTCGCTCTATACCGTGGTGCCGGGTGCCCGTCATCTCTTTGGGCTTAAAGAGGTGCTCTACGACACACCGTACCTTAACGATGAGAAGCTGCCGAAGACCACCGAGCTCGAGTTAGTCGGAACGCAGCGGGTGTCTGCGAACATTACGCTCCAGACCCAGGCTGACATCGAGGCGGTGTTCCAGATGACGCCGTACTACTACCGCACGCGCCCTGCCGACAAAGAGCGCCTGGCAAACTTGGACACCCTTCAAACCGATATTGACTTCATCATCGCCGAGTACCGCCACAGCTAACCTGCCAAAAAGGGACAGGTTTATTTTGGCAGGTTTTATCTGGGCAAACGTAAAGGGCCGACCGCGGAGATGCGCGATCGGCCCTTTTTAGTTGCTTGGCTGCAGAGGTTATGAGACGCGAGCGCTTACAGGCGGTCCTTGTTCTCGGCCTTAACGGCGTGTGCCTGCTGAACAAAGAACAGGTCGTACACCACGATGACAAAGGCGCCATAGTTGATGGCGTCGCCGCCAAACGCGGGAAGCGTGAGCACCGCTTGGGCAAGCGTGGCGACCGCGGCAACAATACCGAGCTTAAACGCGCCGTCCACCTGCGAAGGCTTGTTGGCGCCCTTGATACCGGCGACGCCTGCGGCAAGGTCGACGAGACCCTTGGCGATAAGCACGACCGCTGCGAGCGTGGCGTACGAACCGTACATGGAATCGAGACCGCCCGTGGCGATACCGACGCCGGCGGTGACGAGGCTGGCGATGCCCAAAACAAAGTAGATGAGAGCAAGGATTTTGAGAGTCTTGCGAGTGAAGCTCATGGCTGGTCCTTTCGATACGGGTACGGCCGGTCTGGCGTAGCCCATGTGCTGTACATATGGTGAAGCACATTGTAGTTCAACGCGGCGATGCATGCGCCTGAAAGCGCTTTGAGCCCGCGCGGCCCAACCCAACCTTTCAAAAAGGAAAGCTGGACGTAAGCCAAATCGATGGCAGCTCATGTGCGGCGCTGAGATGATGAGGCCGTAACAAGGAGTTGGTCTCAAGGAGGAGCCATGATGTACGGAGCCGGGCAAGTGCGTGAGCCGCGGTCGTTGGGAAGGCGCATGGGTGATTCTGTGATCGCTGCCGTGTGCACGGGATTGATGGCGGTGCTTTGCATTGGGATGCTGTGGGCCATGTCGCATGTGGGACAATAGCGGACGGTTGGGTGCTGGCATAAACGGCGCCCACGTATTCGTTTTGCTTGCTAAGGAGTACCCATGGGCGTCGTCGATCCCTTTTCTGTTGCTCGGGCCGCGGGGCTTGAGCTGACCGGGAAGTCCGAGGGCCTCACGCTCACCGACGGCACGATGGAGCTGCGCGCCGATTTTGGCCGCATGCTTCCACGACTCAAGCAGGGCCGTTTGCAGCAAGAGCTACTGGTGAAGGCTGCGCGCACAAAAGGCATCGAGCAACCATGGGCGATTGATGCCACGGCGGGCTTTGGCGAGGATTCGCTGCTGTTGGCGGCTGCGGGCTTTACCGTCGACCTGTATGAACAGGATTGCGTGATCGCGGCACTTCTCAAGGATGCTTTGGATCGCGCGGCAGATGATCCGGCGCTTGCGGCTGCCGTGGCTCGCATGTGCCTTCATGCGGGCGAGGACAGCATTGCCGGCCTTCGCCATACAGCTGAGTTGATCGGGCGGGGCGAGCTTGCCGCCCCCGACGCGGTGTACCTGGACCCCATGTTTCCCGAGCGTACCAAAAGTGCGGCGGTCAAAAAGAAGTTCCAGCTCCTACATCATCTGGAGCAGCCATGCGCCGACGAGGAATTGCTGGTCCAGGCAGCGCTTGCGGTGCATCCGCGCAAAGTCGTTATCAAGCGGCCGGTGAAGGGGCCACTGCTTGCCGGCGTTAAGCCGAGCTATCAACTTGCGGGCAAGGCCGTTCGCTACGATGTTTTGGTGCCGCCGCGCCCGTAGCTTGAGTGCGATGGTTGGCGCTCCGTCAGTGCCGTGCCGATGCGGGGTCTATTTCCAAGGGTGCGACGTCAGGTGCCAGCCGCCGCAGTATTCGCATTTGTAGCAGGCTAAGCCGCGCCGCCCGCGGTTTTCGCAGTCGGCCATAACGGCCTCGGCCTCGGCGCGCGTGTCGTAACGGTTTTTGCGTTCGCACGACTTGTAGCGCCAGGCTTCATCGCGCTCGGCGTCCAGGGCATCGCGGCGCTCGTCTTCGCGCGCAAACAGGTCGCTCATATCGCCGCCGGTGGCAGCGCCCAAAAACTCGCTTTTGGCCTTTGACCAGGCGGCTCGCTTTTTGCTCCCCATCTGCATCGCGCCCCTCTCCAAACGTTGGTATCATTGCTCAATCAAAGTGATACCAATAAACGTGAGGTCGCCGTGTGATGATCAGAAAAACCCTCGATACCGACATTCCCGCCGTCATGGCTATCTATGGCGCGGCCCGCGCCTTTATGCGTGCGCATGGCAACGCCACGCAGTGGCCCGAGGGCACGCCTTCGGCCGAGCAGCTGGCTGCCGATATTGCCGCCGGTGGCAGCTATGTGTGCGAAGTCGACGGTCGCGTGGTGGCGACGTTTGCCTTTTTGCCGGGTCCGGACGAGTGCTATGACGTAATTGAGGACGGGCAATGGCGCAGCGATACCCCGTACGCCGTGTTGCACCGTGTGGCATCCGACGGCACCGTGCACGGTATCGCGGCTGCGATGTTTGCCTTTGCCAAAGAACGTGCCGATCACTTGCGCATCGATACGCACCAGGACAACCTGCCCATGCAGGGCGCCATCGCCAAGGCCGGGTTTAAGCGCGCCGGTATCGTATATGTGTCGGACGGTACGCCGCGCGTCGCGTTTGATTGGCTGCGCGAGGCATAAAGGCCGAGTCACATACCAGCGTTTCACCGAAATGAAAATGGCCCCGAGTGGGGCCATTTTTGGTAAAACGCGTTGTTGTGGGGCTTGCGTTGTTATCGCCCCAGATGAGCCCGGGCAGACAAAAAGGGGAGGTGCCGGCTTTCGCAAGGCGCGAACCTACGAAAAACGCCGCGCGGCAACGCGGGGCGATGAGCTCGGTCGGGGGATAGGGCCCGCTTCGCCCGCCGGCCCGTAAATTGTATCATCCAGTGTGGAGCGTGAGCGCCCGTTGCCGCGTGCGATGGGCTTGTAATAAGAGGAGAGCCATGTCGAAGCAAGCGGTCGTTGGAATCTTGGCGCATGTCGATGCCGGCAAGACCACGCTGGCCGAGGCCATGCTGTTCAACGCGGGTCGCATTCGCAAGCGCGGGCGCGTGGACGATGGCGATTCGCATCTGGACACTAACGCGATCGAGCGCGAGCGCGGCATTACGATCTTCTCGTCGCAGGCCGTGCTCGACCATGGCGATACCCGCGTCATGCTTGTGGATGCGCCCGGCCACGTCGATTTTTCGGCCGAGGCGGAGCGCACGCTGCGCGCGCTCGACTATGCGATTTTGGTTGTGGGTGCCAACGACGGCGTGCAGGGGCACACCGAAACCCTGTGGCGCCTGCTTGCGCGCTATGACATTCCGACGTTCATCTTTATCAACAAGATCGATTTGGAGAATCCCGGCCGCGATGTTTTGCTGGCACAACTTGGGCAACGTCTTTCCGAGGGCTGCCTGGATGCCAACGAACTGCTGGCGGGCGGCGCCGTTCAGGAGGACACTGCTGCGTTGGACGAGGCGGCACTCGAGGAGTTTCTTGAGGCGGGTGAGCTTTCTGTCGCAACGCTGTCACGCATGGTTGCCGAGCGCAAGCTCTTTCCCTGCTTTGCCGGCTCGGCACTCAAGGACCAAGGCGTGGACGAGCTGCTGGATGGCATATGCGCGCTGATGCGCGAACAGGCATGGCGCTCGGAGTTTGCCGCCCGCGTCTACCGCGTGAGCCGCGGGGATCGCGGCGAGCGCTTGGCATGGGTTAAAGTGACCGGCGGCACGCTGCATGCCAAACAGATGATTAACGGACGTTCCGGTGCCGAGGCATGGGAGCAGAAGGTCGATCAGCTACGCATCTATAACGGCGAGAAGTATGAGCTTGCCCAAGAAGTTGCCGCTGGCGGCATCTGCGCCGTGACGGGTCTTGCGCACGTTCGCCCAGGGGACGCCCTGGGCGCGGAGCCCGCGGGCGATGCGCCCGTCATTGCGCCGGTCCTCACCTATACGGTGCTGCCGAACGAGCACGATGTCCATACGGTGTTCAAGGCACTGACTGAGTTGGCGGACGAGGATCCCATGCTCGGCGTAAGCTGGAATACGCATCTTGAGCAGATTCATTTGCAGTTGATGGGCGCCGTGCAACTCGAGGTCGTACAGCGGGTGTTGGCAGATCGCTTTGGCCTTTCGGTTGCGTTTGAGTCTGGCGGCATTCTCTATAAGGAGACTATTTCGCAGCCGGTCGAGGGCGTGGGCCACTTTGAGCCGCTGCGCCACTATGCCGAGGTGCATCTACGCCTGGAGCCGTTGCCAGCGGGTTCGGGCGTGCAGTTTGGTACCGTGACCTCGACCGACGAGCTCGATCTTAACTGGCAGCGTTTGGCACTCACCAACGCCATGGAGCGCGATCACCTGGGCGTGCTGACCGGCTCGCCCATCACCGATGTGCGCATTACGCTCACGGGCGGCCGTGCGCATGCCAAACATACCGAGGGCGGCGATTTTCGCCAGGCCACGTACCGCGCGATTCGCCAGGGTTTGATGCAGGCGCGCGAGGCCGGCGCGGCGGTGCTGTTGGAGCCGTGGTATCGCTTTGAGCTCGAGGTGCCGGGGGAGTGCGTGGGTCGGGCGCTCTCGGATGCCACGCGCATGGGTGCCGAGTACGAGCCGCCGACGATGACAGGCGACCGGGCGAAGCTTGTGGGTCGTGTACCGGCATCAGAGGTGCAGGATTACGCGCTGGAGGTGGCTGCCTACACGAGTGGTCGTGGGCATCTGTACCTGGAGTTCGCCGGCTATGCGGCATGCCATGATGCCGAGCGCGTAATCGAGACGGCCGCCTATGAGCCCGAGGCCGATCTGCCCAACACGCCCGATTCGGTCTTTTGCTCTCACGGCGCCGGTTACACGGTCAAATGGTACGACGTACCCGCCGCGGCGCACGTAAAGATCGATCCCGCTACCTTTCGCCCCTGGCGAGCGGCAGACGCAGAGTTCTTCGGCCATAGGTGACAAAGGGACAGTTCCTTTGTCACCTGTTGTTGGTATAACTCGGTATAAGTTGGTATAACTATAGGCAGCGTTTGCCAATCCGAGGAGGCCGACATGAATCCAAATCCCTTTAAGCCCACGGCTGGCAAGCGGCCTCCGATACTCATCGGTCGAGAGTCGGTCATCGAAGATTTTGAGGAAGGACTCGACAACGGCGCCGGAGCGCCGGGCAGGCTCATGCTCATTACGGGAAACCGCGGCTGCGGCAAGACGGTTCTCCTGCGGGAGCTGCAACGTCTCGCCAGCGAGCGCGGATGGGCGGTTGTCTCCGATTCCGCTTCGCTTGGCTTGTGCGACCGCCTGGCCGACGCGCTTCGCTCGAATAAACCCGTTGTGACGTCAATGGAGTTTGGGCCGTCGTTTGGGCGGATGTCGGTCGAGGCGGCGCGAGCAAAGGGCGAGACGTTGCGAGGGCTGGTCAACGAGCGCCTCAAGAAGCTCGGTCCAGGCAAGGGCATACTGTTTGCGATTGACGAGGCTCAATCTGCGTCTATCGAGGAGCTGGCGGCTCTTGCCGTTCTCTATCAGCAGGTGCTCGGAGACCAGGATGCCACGGGCTTGTCCGATAGCGACCAGCGCGGCCTTGCGCTTGTTTTTGCCGGCTTACCCAGTATGGTTGACGATCTGCTCGAAGAGCCGAGCGTGACGTTTTTGCGGCGTGCCCAGCAGCGTACGCTGGGGGCGATATCTTTGCCCAAGGTGCGCGATTCGTATATCCAGACGGTCAAAGACGCTGGTCTTTACGTTGACGCGGAGACGGCGGACCATGCGGCGCGCAAAAGCATGGGGCATCCCTATATGGTTCAGCTGGTGGGCTATTACATGTGGCGGTCTGCTGTCCGGCGTGGCTCGCAGGTCATTGAAGTGTACGATGTCGAGGCTGGCTGCGCCGATGCCGTCTCCGAGTTCTACGAAGCGGTCGACGCGCCCCTGTATTACGGGCTGCGTAGCCCGCAGCGCCTATTTATCGAGGCCATGGCGGTTGACGAGGGTAAACCGACGCGCATGGCGGACATCATTGAGCGCTGCGATCGCACTCAGAGCTGGGCGAGTAAATATCGCGCAAGCCTGATTCGCGAGCGCGTCATCGAGGCTGCCGGATACGGCCTCGTCCGGTTTACCGTGCCCATGCTGGGCGCGTACATTCGCGATCGAGTTTTATGGCACGAGTAGGGTGATAAAGATGACGGAACAGAAGATGAGTCCGCAGACTATCGAGGTGCGTGGCGCGCGCGTCCATAACCTCAAGGACATCGATATCGATATTCCGCTGGGAAAGCTCGTGGGTATTGCCGGCGTGTCGGGTTCGGGCAAGAGTTCGCTGGCGCTGGGGGTTCTTTATGCCGAGGGCTCGCGACGTTACCTGGAGGCGCTCAGCACCTATACCCGCCGCCGTCTGACACAGGCCGAACACGCCCAGGTGGACGAAGTGCTGCACGTGCCGGCGGCGCTCGCACTGCATCAGCGCCCCAGCGTGCCGGGCGTGCGCTCGACCTTTGGTACCATGACCGAGCTCAACAACAGCCTGCGTCTGCTCTTTAGCCGTTGCGCCCATCATGTGTGCCCGCATTGCGGGGCGCGTGTAGAGCCGAGCCTTAACGTGGCTGCGGGCCTGTCGCTCACGTGCCCTGCGTGCGGCCGCGAGTTCTACGCGCCGAGTGCCGAGGATTTGGCTTTCAATAGCGGTGGTGCGTGCCCTACCTGCGGCGGCACCGGTGTCATGCGCGAGGTGGACGAGGCAAGCCTGGTGCCCGACGAGTCAAAGACTATCAACGAGGGCGCGGTGCTTCCCTGGGGTACGCTCATGTGGGATCTGATGAAGCAGGTGGCAGGCGAGATGGGCGTGCGTACCGACGTGCCGTTTAACCAGCTCACGCCTCAAGAGCGCGACATCGTGTTCCATGGTTCGGCGGTTAAAAAGCACATTCTCTACGTTCCCAAAAACGGCGAGGGCGCCACGCCGCTCGACTTTACCTATTACAACGCCGTCTATACCGTTGAGAATGCGCTCGCCAAGGTTAAGGACGACAAGGGGCTTAAGCGCGTGGCTCGCTTTTTGCGTGAGGGCCCATGTCGTGATTGTGGCGGCACGCGTCTTTCCGAGGCTGCGCGCCAGCCCCAAGTGCGCGGTATCAATCTGGCGCAGGCCGCGGCCATGACGCTGGGCGAGGCGAATGAGTGGGTGCGCGGGGTGCCCGCATCCTTGCCGCCCGAGATGCGGCCCATGGCGACGGATATATGCGATTCGTTTTTGAGCGCGGCCCGTCGTCTGGTCGACCTGGGCCTCGATTACCTTTCACTCGATCGCGCCGGTGCCACGCTCTCCACGGGTGAGCGCCAGCGCGTGCAGCTTGCTCGCGTGGTGCGCAACCGATCGACAGGCGTGCTTTATGTGTTGGACGAGCCTTCGATCGGCCTGCATCCTGCCAATGTCGACGGCCTGGTAGGCGTGATGCACGATCTGGTGGATGACGGCAACACCGTGGTTGTTGTCGACCACGATACGCGCGTACTGGCGGAAGCCGACTATCTCGTCGAGATGGGCCCCGTTGCCGGAGCAGACGGCGGTAATGTGATTGCCACTGGTACGGTAGGCGAGGTCGAGCAATCGCGGGGCAGCCGCATCGCTCCGTTTTTGCGCGCAGAGCCCAAGCGCTTGCGTCCGCAGGTGACTGACGACGAGATGTTCGACCAGGGCCATATCCGCATGGCAACCGATGCCATCCATACCGTCAAGCCACTCGAAGTCGATATCCCGCGCGGTCGCTTGGTTGCGGTGACGGGCGTTTCGGGCTCGGGTAAGACGACGTTGGTGCTCGAGACGCTCATTCCGGCACTCAAGGCGCAGGCAGCCGGCGAGCGCCTGCCGGGGCACGTGCGTTGGGTCGATGCCGAGGGCATTGCCCGCGCAAATCTGATTGACGCTACGCCCATCGGCGCCAACGTGCGCTCGACGGTGGCGACTTATGCCGACATCCATGATGAGCTGCGCCGCGCCTTCGCCCGTACGCCCGAGGCCAAGGCGGCCGGCTACAAGGCGGGCGCCTTTAGCTACAACACTGGCGCCTTGCGTTGCCCTACGTGCGATGGCACGGGTTCGATATCGCTCGACGTGCAGTTTTTGCCCGATGTCGAGATCGTCTGCCCGGCATGTCGCGGCTCGCGTTATGCGGATGCGGCTTCGCATATCCATCGCGAGGGCAAGGACGGGAGCTTGCTTACGTTGCCGCAGCTCATGGACATGAGTGTGGACGAGGCCCTCGACGCCACGGTGGGACTCAAGAAGGTTCAGGCGCGCTTGCAGACCTTGCACGACCTGGGCTTGGGCTATCTCACGCTCGGTGAGCCCACGCCGGCGCTCTCGGGCGGCGAGGCACAGCGTCTTAAGCTTGCGAGCGAGATGGGCCGCGTGCAGGATGATGCCGCGTTTGTGTTTGACGAGCCCACGATCGGCCTGCATCCGCTCGATGTTCAGGTGTTGCTGAGTGTGTTCGACGGCCTCGTTGCCAAGGGCGCCACAGTTGTCGTGATCGAGCACGACCTCGACCTTATCCGTAACGCCGATTATGTGATCGACATGGGCCCGGGCGGTGGCGATGCCGGCGGGCAAATCGTCTGCGCCGGCACGCCGGGCGACATCGCAGCCTGCTCCAAGAGCATTACCGGTCGCTACCTATAACCGAATGTGACAAAGGGACAGCCTCTTTGTCACATTCCCGGAAAGCCTGTTTGGCGCAGGGCCTCGTAGAGGACGATGGCGGCGCTATTGGAGAGGTTGAGTGCGCTGATGCGGTAGTCGTCCGGATTGACGAAGTTGCCGCAGATATCCTGTTGAAGGATGGCCTCGTGGCTGTCCTCGGTATGCCCCAGCGATTCCTCGTGGGCTTCCCAGGCCTCGGCGTTATCGAGTGAGTCACAATCGCGCAGCATCGGGATGCGCTCGCAGCGCTCGGGCGCCGCGGCAAGCAGTGGCTCGGGAATGCCCGAGCTCTCGCTGCCAAAGACCAAGTAGTCTCCATCGCGGTAGGTACTCTGCGCATAGGTGCGGCGTGCCTTTTTGGTCAGCAGATGCAGGCGCTCGTCGGCAGGGGAGAGGCCGTTGCGCGCAAGGAAATCCTCCCAGCCAGCATAAGTCGTCACGTCCAAGTTTTGCCAGTAGCCCAGACCGGCGCGACGTACCGTCTTGTCATCGAGCGAAAAGCCCAGTGGCTCCACCAGATGCAGATGGGCACCGGTGACCACGCAGGTACGGCCTATATTGCCCGTATTGGCCGGAATCTCGGGTGCATACAGCACGATATTGAACATGAATCTCCTTGGCTCAGAACGAAAAACCACCACGAAGGGCACCTTCGTGGTGGTTTGGCGGTTACGTAGGCGGAAAAATACCCGCTTCGATAAACCTAGGCGCGGTGCCAGTCGGTCAGGCAGGCATCGAGGGAGGCGATGAGCGCATCCTTGTCCATGTGACGGCCGATAATGCACAGGCTCGTCATACGGTCGCCCGTCTCGTCGTCCCAAATTTGCATGATCTCGGGGTTCTCGTCGATGATCTTCTGCTTCTCGCCCTCGGGCGCAGAATCGACAAACAGACCGTTCTCCATCAGGCGCATCTGGTGGCCGGCCTGCTCAAACATGTAGCACATGTCCGGATTGCCGGTCTGCCACAGCGGACCCTTGACGCGGATGACCTCGTCGGGCCATTCCTGCTCAACAAAATCGGTGAACTTCTGCAGGTCAAACGGCTTGCGGCGCGAGTACACAAAGGTCTCGATGTCGTACTCGAGCACCTCGGGGTCGTCGTGCTCCTCGGGATGCTCCATGGCCTCGATCCAGGCGGCGGAGTTGTAGGCGCGCATAAAGTCGAAGCGGTCGGTATCGAGCAGCTCCTCCATGGGGACCTCGCCGTTTTGGGCCTCGACGATCATAGCGTCTTTCTGCAGGCTGCGCACGATGGCCTTGAGCTCGGCGATTTGCTCAGGGCTCACGGTATCGGTCTTGTTGAGGATCAGCGTGGAGCAGAACTCGATCTGCTGGATGAGCAGGCTCTCGATGTCGTCCTCGTCGATATCCTCTGCCAGCAGGTCGCGACCGCCGTTGAACTCGTCGTACATGCGGGCGCAGTCGACCACGGCCACGATGTTGTCGAGCGCGAGCTTGGGCTCGCCGCCCACCTTGGCCTCGTCGCAGAAGCTCGAGATGGTGTAGGCGATGGGGATAGGCTCGCAAATGCCCGAGGCCTCGATGATGATGTAGTCGAAGTTGCCCGAATCGGCGATGCCCTGCAGCTGGTTAGCAAGGTCGTCCGAAAGCGTGCAGCAGATGCAGCCGTTGGTGAGCGGGATGAGGTCATCGGTCTCGGAAAGGCCGCCGTCGGCGATAAGGCTGGCGTCGACGTTGATCTCGCCGATATCGTTGACGATCACGGCGGCGCGGATGCCGCCGTCGTTAGCGAGGATGTGGTTGAGCAGCGTGGTCTTGCCGGCACCGAGGTATCCGGTAAGCATGATGATCTTCACGGGTTTGTTGGGCATGTGCCCTCCTTTGTTAGACATGGCTTACAGTTGAATCTTATGCCAAACGCCTGCTCTTATACCCACGCGCCGGCAAATAACACAGGCTACTCCCAGGCTCCCCATACATCGGGGCAATAACCGACGGTGGCCTTTTTGCCGTTGCGCACGATGGGCTCGGCTAGAACCTGCTGGTTCTCGAGCAGCTTGTCGAAGCGCTGGCTAGGGGTGAGGTGCTGGATGAGCGCGAGCGTCTCCTCGTCCTTGGCCTTGGGGTTGAGCAGCTTGTCGATGCCGCCGACCGCCTGCATCACGCTCGTGAGCTCGCCCTTGCTCATCTCCTTTTCCTTAAGGTCGATAAACTGCACCTTAATGCGGCGCTCCTTAAAATAACGCTGCGCCTTCTTGGTGTCGAAAGACTTTTTGGTGCCAAAAATCTGGATATTCATGTTCCGCCGTTCTACCTGATGAAGTTTGTGCGCTCGCGATCGGCTTCGGGGGCTTCGATGCCGGCGGCCTGTCCTGCCTCGATACAATGCAGGAGCCAGGCCATGTTCTTGCCGATGTTGCGCATGGTGGCCAGGCCCTCGGCGTCCTGGGCAGCTTCACCCGGCATGGCGCCAAACACGTTGTTCCAGTACGTGGAGGCAACCACGGGCATCTGGTTGATGGTGAAGTACTTGTTGAGCACATCGAAGGTGGTCGACGTGCCGCCGCGACGGGCGACGGCGACGGCAGCGCCCGGCTTGTGCGCAAAGGCCTTGCTGCCGGCATAGAAGGCGCGATCGAGGGCCGAAAGGATGCGGCCGCTGGGGTGCGCATAGTAGACGGGCGAGCCAAAGACAAAGCCGTCTGCCTGCTCGGCGGCAGCGATGAGCTCGTTCACCACGTCATCGTCAAAGGTGCAGCGGCAATCGAGCTTGCCGCACTGACCACAGCCAATGCAGTCGCGAATGGGCTTGGTGCCCAGCTGAAACACCTCGGTATCAATGCCTTCGGCATTGAGTTGCTCGGCGACCTCGGCGAGTGCGCGGGCGGTGTTGCCGTTTGCCTTGGGGCTGCCATTGACCAAAAGAACCTTCATCACTAACTCCCTCTGCTTTTGGTGACTTCTGCAGAGGATTATCGCACGATGGGGGAGGCGGCGCGGGCGCGGCGCTAATCCAGTTTGGTGCCTGGCACCTGCACGGCTTTTCCGAGCAACGCTTTGAGCTCGTTCAAAATGGAAACGGGCTGACGGTCGACGCCGTCCAGATGGAGCGTGGCCACGCGAATGGGTGGCTGATATTCAAATGGGCCAAAGAGCACGGGCGAACCCAGGAACCGCTCGATTTCCTCTGCAATCGCATCGGTTTCTTCGGGATCAAAGTCGTCGAAAAGAGCCACGAACATCGGCCCCGTCGAGCGGAACATACGACCCTTACCGCGCGAGCATTCCACCAGACAGGCGGCACATTCTGCCAAAACGCGGTCGCCCGCATCAAAGCCAAAGCGGGCATTGACCTGAGCGATATCGTCGATTTTGATGGCGATCAAACCAGCCTTGCGCGCCACGCGACGCATTTCGCCAATGGCGTTGACCAGGGCGTGAATATCGCCCAAGCCGGTCACGGAATCGGTCGTATCTGCCAAGCTTCGGTTGATGATAATGCCCACATACATGCCGGGCTCGGTATCGGTGCCGTCCAAGCGGTAGCCCGTGCAGTCGCAAAGCACGTATTTTCCGGTGGCATCCATTACGCGATACTGCATGTAGTGGAAGTGCCACGTGCCGTTTATCACCATGTCGAGCTCGGCACGTACGTTGTCGCGGTCCTCGGGATGAACGCGGGCGAGCCACATATCGAGTGAGTTAAAAGGGTGCTGGGAGGGCAGGTCAAAATCGCGCACGGCGTTAACCGACCATTGCGATTCTCCCGTATCGAGATTGAGGATAAACGGATAGCGCGTCTCGGAGCTCATGGAGATCGCTTGGAACACCCGGTCGTTGCAGGGAAGCTGATCGACGATTGGACGTTGCGGCGCGTCATCGTCTTTCGGTTGCTGCACACGATGCATAAGCTTATAGCGATACATCTTGCGATCGGCATCCATCGTCATCTGGCGACGCGTGTCGCCAGCAAGTGGATCGACGCGTGAGCAGCCAAAGCTAAAGCTGCCGATCATGGGCGCCTTGCCACCTGAGCTCGCCTCGATCAGCCTGGTACGTACCTGCTCCAAGCGCTGCTCGAGTTCAATCTCGTTTGCGGAGAGCGAGATAAGCACAAACTCGTCTCCACCGATACGGAACAGCATCTCATCGTTCTCCATGGTTTCGGAGAGCGTGCGGCAGATGCCCAGAATATAGCGATTGCCTTCGGCGTGGCCAAACCTATCATTGCAATGCTTGAGATGGTCGATGTCAATATAGGCGCAGGTGAAGGGGTCGCCTTTGCGCCAGAGTTGCTCGACGTGACGGTCGAATCCGTTGCGGTTGCCCAAGTTGGTGAGCGGATCGATATAGGCGTTGCGCTCAAGCAGCTGGCGCTCTTGTTGCAGGATGGCATGCGTCTTTTGCAGTTGCTCACCAACGGCGCGTAGCTCAGCAGGCAGCGCGGCAACATCGAGTTCAGCGGTCGAGACGCCGTTCGCAAGTCGCTGAAGATAGGCAATAATCGATTGCTCGCCCAGGCGATATGACTCGTTCATGATGGATAACCTCCTTGGGCGGAACAACGGTTTGTATCATATCCCCAATTCGGTTTGAATTGGGGATATAAGTTAGCTAATGGAGACAAATATCCCCTTCGACGGTGGCGTTTTGCGCGCGAGCGTATCAGTTGTTATTGCCACCATCGAGCAATGCCTCAAAATCCTTCGCCGGCATGGGGCGGTAGTAGAGAAAGCCCTGAGCGTAGCGGGCGCCCATTTGTCGTAGCATGTTCGCCTGCTCATTTGTCTCGACGCCTTCGACCACGACGGGCAGATGGAGCGACTGCGCCATTTCGAGCATCGATGAAATGATTTGCGTGCTGCGGCCTTGATCGCGGTCGGTGGGCACAAAGGTGCGGTCGAGCTTGATGACGTCGACGTTGACGTTCTTGAGCATCGCGAGCGTGGACTGACCGGTGCCAAAATCGTCCATATAGGTCGAGAAGCCGCGGGTGTGCAGATCTGCGGTCAGCTTATCCACGGCCTCGGATTCTCCCGTATAAGCCGTCTCGGTGATCTCGATACGCATGAGCTCGGGCGGTAGGTTGTATTGGGCGGCGAGCGCCCCCATATGTTCGGCAACGTCGCAGGCAAGGATATCCACGCGCGACACATTAAGCGAGACCGGAACCACGCGAAGACGGCGATCGAGACGCTCGCGAAGCCATATGGCGACACCCTGCCAAATGTACTTGTCGAGTGTCACTACAAAGCCGCTTTCCTCGAGTGCGGGGATAAACGTTGCGGGCGAAATGAGAGAGCCGTCCTTGTCAATCCAGCGGGTGAGTGCTTCGGCGCCAATAATCTCGCCGGTTTCCATATCGACCTGGGGCTGAAGATAGTACGTGATGCGACCATTTGACAGCGCGTACTGGAATTCGGTCAGCGTGCGGTGGAACGCGACTTCGCGCTCGTACTCCGCGGGGCGGAAAATGGCAATGCGCTCCTTAAAGTCGTTTTTTGCGCGTCGATTGGTAAACATGGCCTTTGCCTGCGCATCGATGGTGATTTCCTCATTGGAGTCGATGGGGTAAACGCCCATGGACGGCCAGAAACCTACGCCATCATCATGTCTGGCTACTGCCTCACGAACACGGTTGTAGATTTGATGGACGGTGATGCGCTTAAAGGGGATGAGTACACAAAAGTCATCTTGGCCCCAGTACCCTGCGACGCCCATATCGGCATTCTCGATGTCCTTGAGGACCGTGCCCACATCGGCGAGTACGCGGTCGCCCTCGGCCTGGCCGTGCCATTCATTAAACAGGCGCATGTGGCCCATGTCGACCGTGGCGATGCACCAGGTGCCGTTGCGCCTTGTTTCGAGAAATGCGTTGGCGCGCCGCATAAATTCGCTGGGTCGATAGAGGCCCGTGAGCGAGTCGATACGTTCGGCTATGGCGCTTTTGCGCTCCGCCTCGGGTATGGGGAGGCTGTCGTTGGGAACAAGCCCGCCGGCCGTGCGAAGGCGACGGTCGAGTTCGCCTAAAACGGCGGTCGCTTGATGGGTTAAGTGCTCGTAAAAGGCCGGGACGACAAGGCAGACGGGAGTAATGGTGTCGCCTGCGATTCGAACAGGGGCGAAAACGGCCTCTTTAAGGTGGCGGGTCAGTTGCTCGAATGCCTCGTGGTCTAGGTCGTTGCTGAGCACGACGAACTGGACGCTTCGTGAACGGTAGACCCGGCTCCTGCCGCGGGTGATCGACAGCATGCGGCCTGCGTATTCGGCAAGCATGTTGTCGACAGCCTCGGCCCCGTAGAGCTCGTTGAGCTTTGTCGTGCCACGAACGCGCACCGCTATAAGCCCTGTCTCGCAACGATCGCGGCGGCAGGCGTCGATGGCGTTGGCCAGCATGCGCTGCGTTCCGAGGCCTGTGGCGGCGTCGACGGTTTCGGCAAGTGAGTGGTTGACGAGCTCGCCGACATAGAGCGAGGGGACATTTCCGTCTCCGTCGATACGAAACCCGCGAGCACGGCAAAGGACGTAGTCGCCGACGGCGTTGCGCACACGATACTGCATGACGCGACGGTGCTTGGTGCCGTTGTAGACTTGGTCGATGTCGTTGATGCAGGCCTCAAGGTCGTCGGGATGGACGCGCGTTTTCCAGTAATCGCGACAGTTGTCAATGTGCTCCGAGGGAAGGCCAAGATCGCGCAAGGCACCTTGTGACCAAAGGGTGCGATGTTTGTCCAAGTTCTCGATAAAGAAATAACGGCCCTCGTTGAGCATCGAAAAGGCGTCAAAAATACGATCGCTTATTTCGAAGTCGTCGGCGTGAACTTGCGTGATATTGCGTCGATCGAGGTGCATGGCATGACGTAGCTTGTAGTCGTACATGCGATGGTCGGCATCGAGCGTCATGCGATTGGAAGCCTCGCCCAGGGCGGGGTCGGCATGTGACACTCCGTAGCTAAACGAGCGGGGCATCTCGGAATCGTTGTTTTTGAGCAGAACCGTTCGGCAGTGTTTCAGACGTTCGGCGAGGTCGTCCTCGGTTGCAATCGTAGATAGGATGGCAAACTCGTCGCCGCCTATGCGAAACGCCGCTTCGCCCACCTTCATATACAGCTTAAGATAGAGACTTACCTGCAAGATATAGCGGTTGCCCTCGTCATGCCCAAAGACGTCGTTGCAGTGCTTGAGATTGTCGATATCGATGAACGCCATGGTAACGGGGGCGTCCTGCTCCCAGAGCTCCTCGAGGGAACGGGCAAAGCCGCCACGGTTGCCAAGCCCAGTAAGCTGGTCGGTAAAGGCAGTCCTGATCAGATCCTCCTGCCGCTCGAGAAGGTCACGGACGGTCTTTTCGAGCGTTTCGATGTAATTGCTGACAGTATCCATGTTCTAAGCGGCTTTCTGAGGTCGGGGCGGATTGCGTCGGGCGAGCTCGTTGTGTACACGCGTCGTTGCTCGGCGTTTTGCATGTATCCAGGCCCCCGCCTTGCTGCGTTGTTGAGTTAATTTGTCGGCTAATGTTCACTGTTGATAACAGCTGAGTAGTGTAAACAATAGTGCACAATTATATATGGGTGCACATGCTGTGGGCGGCTATTATTCGACAAGCGGTAGCGCGACGATGCGATGTTCGATGAAAATGCGACTGAGACGATATATGTTGACGGGTATACTTGTTCCGTTTGAATTTGTGGGGACGGAGATGGTCGCATGGCACAGTCAAATACGACGCGCACGGTGGGGCTGGCACTCGAGGGAGGCGGCTACCGCGGTATGTATACGGCGGGCGTGCTCGACGTTTGGATGGAGCACGGCTTAACTTGCGACCATATGGTGGGTGTCTCGGCGGGCGCGGCGTTTGGCTACAACTTTAAATCGCGCCAGATCGGCCGCGCCATTCGCTACAACAAGGCCTATTGTGCCGACAAGCGCTACGCAAGCGTGACCAGCTGGCTGCGAACCGGCGATATGTTCAATGCCGATTTTGCCTATCACGAGGTGCCCATCGAGCGCGATCCCATCGACCTGGAGACATATCGCGCCTGCCCCATGCGGTTTACGTGCGTGTGTACCGATATCGAGACGGGCAAGGCCGTCTATCACGATCTGCCGTATGGCGACGAGCGCGATATCGAGTGGATCCGGGCGTCGTCGGCAATTCCCGTGGCGACGCGTCCTGTCGCCATTGAGGGCCGCAAGTACCTGGATGGCGGCGTGGCTGATTCCATTCCCAGCGCATGGCTGTTTGCGCAGGGGTATGACCGCAATATCGTGGTACTCACGCAGCCGGCGGGCTTTGTGAAGCAGCCCAACAGTGTGATGCCCATGCTGCGGCGCGCGTTCCGTCACTATCCGGAGTTTGTCGCAGCGCTTGAGCATCGGCATGAGGTCTACAATGCCACGCTCGATGACCTGGCACGTCGCGAGGCTGCCGGCGAGATCTTTGTGGTGCGGCCGAGCGAATCGGTGAAGGTGCCGTCGCTGTGTCGCGAGCCCGATGAACTTGAGCGCATCTACCAGATTGGTCGCCGCGATGCGGAGGCGACCTTGCCGGCGTTGAAAGCGTATCTGGCGGGGTAAGGGTCGCATGCGGAAAGCGCATCCCGGAATGGAGATCCAAACTGGGATGCGCTTTCATTGCTGAAGATATGAGGCTGCGAATCAGCTGCTCGGCTTATGCCTATGCCTGCTGCCAGGTGTCGACAAGCTCCTTGGCCGCGGCGTAGGGGTCATCGGCGCTGCAGACGGCGCTCACCACAAAGAAGCCGTCGACGCCGGTGGCCTTGAGCTGCGGCAAGTCGGCTGTCTTGACGCCGCCGCCCACCACGATGGGCACGGGGCTTGCCGCGTGGAGTGCGGCCAGGTCCTCAAAGCTCTTGGTGATGATAGAGCCGTCGGCCGCGCGTCCGCAGTCGCGCTTGGTCTCAGTCTCGTGGAGTGGGCCGATGCCCAGGTAGTCGACTAGGCTCATGTCGGCGGTCTTGACGTACTCGAGCATCTCCTCGCAACGGGCCGAAAGGCCCACGATGGCGTCGGGGCCCAGCAACTTGCGACAGACCTCGACGGGAATATCGCTTTGGCCCACGTGCACACCGTCGACAGCAATACCCTGCTCGCGTGCGGCAAGCACACAGTCCAGACGGTCGTCGATCAGCAAGGCGACCTGACCGGTCTTGCCGGCCTGAGCGATTGCCTGCGCGGCGTCGCCGGTCAGCGCAATGATCTCGCGGGCGCTTGCCACCTTGGAGCGCACCTGGATGCAGGTAAAGCCGGCGTCGAGCGCCTGGGCCACCACATCGCCCACGGGGCGCCCGAGCGTGTTTTCGGGGCCGAGTACCAGATAGGCCGAGATATCAAGGTTGTCGCGGATGCTCATCGTGCTTCCTCCTGCTTTTTGATCTGTGCTTCCATGCGCTCGAGCTTGCCGGTCATGGTGTCGGTAAATCCGGGCCGGATATCGGCTTTGAGCACGACTTCGGTGCGGATGCCCTTGCTCGCCAACACAAAGGTTGCGTCGCGCACGACCTGCATGACCTCGTCCCAGTCGCCCTCGATCTCGGTGAACATCGAGGTGGTGCGGTTGGGAAGGCCGCTCTCGCGTATGACGCGCACGACCTCGGCGACCTCGGCGGAGAGCTCATCGCCGGTGCCGCACGGGGCGATGGCCACGGCGACGAGCGTGTTCATGCCGGTATTGGTTGTGGGCTCGGACATGGCCTATGCCTCCTCGAGCTCGAGTCGGTTATCGGCGATGTCTTGGGCGGTCGCGCGGTAGAGCTCATCGATAAAGGCAACCTTAAAGCTTGCCGGGGCATCGGCGACAGCGGCGGCACGCGTGCCAGCGACGTTGTAGACGGCGGTACCGCAGACGGCTGCCGTAAACGGATCGGCGGCGCAGGCATACACAGCCAGCACGCCGCCCTGCGAGCAGCCGCAGCCGGTGATCTTGGACATGAGCGGGCTGCCGCCGTGGGACTTGGCCACGGTCGTGCCGTCGGTGATCAGGTCGACTTCGCCCGAGACGACTACGGCGCCACCGGTGTAGCGGGCGAGCGCCACCGCGGCATCGCGGGCGGCGTCTACCGTGTCGGTGGTATCGACACCGCGTACGCGGCTCAGATCGGCCGCCTCGCCCTCAAGACCCCACAGGCCGGCGAGCGCGATAATCTCGGAGGCGTTGCCACGCACGATGGCGGGCTGGTACTGCTTGAGTTCGTTTACCAGCTGGGTGCGCAGGCTGCCGATGCCCAGACCAACCGGATCGAGCACCCAAGGCTTGCCGGCGTCGTGTGCCGCCTTGGCCGCGCGGGGAATCGTCTGCTCGTAGATGGGGAAGAGCGTGCCCATGTTGAGATAGATGGCGCCGCCGCCGGCAACGAGCGCTTCGCCCTCGTCGGGCAGATAGACCATGGCGGCTGATCCGCCCACGGCGAGCTGAGCATTGGCGACAAAGTCGATCGTCACCGTGTTGGTGATGGAGCCGGCCATCGGATTGGTGGCGCGAATCTCCTCCACGGTCTTGACCATATGTTGCTTAAGCTGTTCCGAATCAATCACTGCACATGCCTCCTTGGCATAGAAAAGGGGCGCTGTGCATAGACAGCGCCCCTGTAAAGGCGGCATGCTCCCTACGCCAGCATTAACTGACAGGTTCAAAGGATTGGGCCCCATGCCCTCTCAGCCTTGTGGTTTGCACCGCCGGCACTCCCGCATCGAATCTGTTGTTCCCTATACTAGCGCACCGTTACAATGGTTGCGGTGAAAATGACGGGGGGGGGGGACTCTATGATCAAACTTGTGCTGACCGATATGGACGATACGCTGATTCCGGCTGGGCATGACGGCGCCAGCGACTACGCTATCGAGGGCATTCATGCCATGCAGGCGGCGGGTCTGCACTTTGGCCCGGTTTCGGGCCGTCAGCCGTCCGCGATGGGCTGGATGTTCAAAAATTGTTCCGAGTGCTTTTCGACCGGTGCGTTCTGCAATGGCCAGGTCATGTTTGTGGACGGCGAGGCGGTAGCCTCGCATGCAACCGACAACGCCGCTCTTATGCGCTTGGCTGACTACTTGGAGCAAGAGACCGACGATACATTTCTAAAAGTCTACAGCCTGGGCGATGACTTTTGGGGTAACGATGCCTATTGCGTGACGAGCAATCCCGAGCGTGTGCGTCGCGCTATGGAGTCGGGCGGCAATGCATGGCTCAAAGGCGAAGAGGCCCCGTGTCGTCCCGTCGTCGATGGCGCGCCGGTGTTTAAGGCGAATATCTGGAGTGCCCGTTCGCGTGAGGAGCTCGCGGAGCTACGCGAGCGCGTTGCCGTTGAGGTGCCGGAACTCTCGCTTGTGTTTCCCAACAACCGAGTGCGCCTGTTCGACATCCTTCCGGATGGTTGGGACAAGGGCTGCGCTGCGCTGGAGCTGGCACGCGCCTTGGGCCTGACGCCCGACGAGGTGGCCGTATTTGGCGATTCCGATAACGATCTGCCCATGATCGATGCCGTTCCCAACTCCGTTGCAGTCGCCAATGCCAACGAGGCCGTCACGGCTGCCGCACGCTGGCATATCGGCGCTGCGGCAGATGATGCGGTTGCCGGGGCTCTGCATCAGATTGCCGCCTGCGCCGCGACGGGGGAGATGCCGTCGTTTATGCGTCAGGAGGGTGCAGCCGACGCGAATCTCGCGAACAGCTAAGGAGACAGCCATGAAGCTCCAGCAGCTCAGATATGTCGTCAAAGTTGCCGAATGCGGCAGCATTACCGAGGCCTCGCGCCGTCTCTTTGTGTCGCAGCCTTCGATTACCGCGTCGATTCGCGATCTCGAAAACGAGATGGGTGTGCACATCTTTGAGCGCACCAACAAGGGCGTCATTGTGTCCGAGGAAGGCGAGACCTTCTTGGGCTATGCGCGCCAGGTACTCGACCAGGCCGACCTGCTCGAGGGCAAGTACAAGGGCGCATCCGAGCAGGTGCCGCACTTTAGTGTGAGCTGCCAGCATTATTCCTTTGCCGTCAACGCGTTTGTCGACGTGATCCGCGAGTTCGATGCCGCGCGTTACGACTTCACCCTGCGCGAGGAGCAGACTCACGAGATTATCGAGGATGTCGCGCATATGAAAAGCGAACTGGGCATCCTGTACTTATCCGAGCATAACCGCGAGGTCATCGAGCGCATGCTGGTGGCCAACGAGCTCGTGTTCGAAGGACTCTTCTGCGCCACGCCGCATGTCTTCGTCTGCGCCGACCATCCGCTGGCGGACCGCTCCAGCGTGACGCTCGAGGATCTGGAAGATTACCCGTTCCTGTCCTACGAGCAGGGCAGCTACAACTCGTTTTACTATTCCGAGGAGCTGACCTCGACGTTCGAGCGTCGCAAAAATATCCGCGTGCGCGACCGTGCGACGTTGTTCAATTTGGCCATGGGCCTCAACGGCTACACGGTATGCTCGGGCGTGATCAGCCACGAGCTCAACGGCCCCGGCATTATCTCGATTCCGCTCGACGTGGACGAGTACATGGAGATTGGCATCATCACGCGCAAGAACACGACGCTCACGCGCTACGGTCGGGCCTATATCGACGCGATTCGTCAGCATATCTAGGCTGCTGTGCTCCGCACGGTTCAAGTCTCTTTATGACAGTCCAGACTGATATAGGAAGCATCTATATCAAACTGTTATAAACGTATATTTTACGATGACCATATAAGCGCTCATACTCTGTCCCAGTAAAGCAACCAATGCAAAGGGAGATATCTATGAGCACTTCGATTCAACCGAACGCGCCGTTTCGTGCCGATATCGTCGGCAGTTTTCTTCGTCCGCAGGCTGTAAAGGATGCCCGTGCCGCCTATGTCGCGGGTAAACTCGACGCTTCCGGCCTTAAGGCCGTCGAGGACGATGCCATTCGCGATTTGGTGGCCAAGCAGAAGGCCGCCGGCCTGCAGGTGATCACCGATGGCGAGTTCCGCCGCAGCTACTGGCACCTCGATTTTATGTGGGGACTCAACGGCATTGAGCGCCGCGCCTCGCGTACGGGCTACATGTTTCACGATGAGGAGACTACCGCCGACACCGCCGTGGTAACCGGCCCCATTAGCGGCGAGAACCATCCGTTCGTCGAGCACTTCAAATTTGTCAAGTCGCTCGAGGGTGAGGGCCAGATCGCGCGCCAGACCATTCCGGCGCCGATCCAGACGTTCTCCGAAGTCACACTCGACCGCTGTGATGGCCAGCAGGAGAGCCTGCGTGCCGTCTATAAGACCGACGAAGAGCTCGCCGATGCCATTGCCGCAGCATACCGCACCGTGATTGCCGACCTGTATGCTGCGGGCTGCCGCAACATCCAATTTGATGACTGCACCTGGGGCATCTATTGCGATACCGACTTTGTGTCCAAGACCGGCATGAGCCCGGTTGACCTGCAAAAAGTGAGCGAGCTGGGCGTGGCGCTCAACAATGCCGCCATCGCGGGCAAGCCCGACGATCTGGTTATCAATACGCACGTGTGTCGCGGCAACTATCACTCCACGTATGCCTTCGAGGGTGGTTACGATCCCATTGCACCGTACCTGTTTGCGCACGAGGACGTCGATGCGTTCTACCTTGAGTTCGATACGCCGCGCGCCGGTGGCTTTGAGCCGCTCAAGTACGTTGCTCCCGGCAAGAAGGTCGTGCTGGGACTGGTCACTACAAAGGCGGCTGAGCTTGAGGACGAGGACGTTATCGTCGAACGTATCCACGAGGCCGCAAAGTATGTGCCGCTCGAGAACCTGTACCTGTCGCCCCAGTGCGGCTTTGCCAGCTGTGAGATTGGCAACAAGCTGACCGAGGACGAGCAGTGGGCAAAGATCGCGCTGGTCAAGCGCATTGCCGAGCGCGTTTGGAAGTAACGCTACCGTTTGCAGGTGACGGCGCGCGCGAGACATGGTGTATCACGTACAATGGTTCGGATCGTATCGTTCGGGCAGGTTATCCGATATGCCTGATCGCCCTTCCATCATGAAAGGACTTCCATGTCCCAATCCTCGACGCCCGCCGTCACCGATGCCATCTACGATGCATCGTCGCTCGGCCGCCCGCGCATGTTTGTGTTGGGTTTGCAACACATGTTTGCGATGTTCGGAGCCACGGTGCTCGTGCCCGTGCTCACCGGCCTTTCCGTTTCGGCGACGCTTCTGTTCGCCGGTATCGGCACGCTGCTGTTCCACTTCCTGTCGCGCGGTAAGGTGCCGGCATTTTTGGGCTCATCGTTTGCCTTTATTGCCGGTTATGCCGCAATCGCGCCCAACGGCGAGACCGAGCTTTTGCCCTACGCCTGCCTGGGCGTAGCTTGTGCCGGCCTGCTCTATCCGGTGCTGGCGGCCCTGTTCCGTGCCTTTGGCGCCAAGCGCGTTATGCGTTTCTTCCCGCCGGTGGTGACCGGCCCCATCGTCATTTCCATCGGCCTGATCCTAGCGAGCTCTGCCATTGCCAACTGCCAGACCAACTGGCTTGTCGCCGCTGTCGCCGTGGCCGTCATCGTCATCTGCAATATTTGGGGCCGCGGCATGGTCAAGATCGTGCCGATTTTGCTGGGCGTTGTGGTGAGCTATGCCGTTGCGGCTGCGTTGGGTGAGGTCGATTTTTCGGGCGTTGCCGCCGCTCCGTGGGTCGGTCTGCCCATCGTGTGGGACAACACCGTGTTTGCGCTCTTTGGCCCGCAGTTCGATAGCGGTCTTGCCACGACGGCCATCATCACCATCATGCCGCTGGCCTTTGCGACCATGATTGAGCACATTGGCGATATCTCCGCCATTGGCTCTACCTGCGAACGCAATTACATTGCCGATCCCGGTCTGCACCGTACCCTGCTCGGCGATGGCCTGGCGACCATCTTGGCGTCGCTCTTTGGCGCTCCGGCCAACACCACGTATGGCGAGAACACCGGCGTGCTTGCGCTTACGCGTGTGTTCGACCCGCGCGTGATTCGCATTGCCGCCTGCTGTGCCATCGTGCTTTCGTTCTGCCCCAAGTTTGCTGCTGTGATCGCTGCTATGCCGGCGTGCGTTATCGGCGGTGTGTCACTCGTGCTCTACGGCATGATCAGCGCCGTTGGCGTGCGTAACCTCATCGAGAATCAGGTTGATTTCCAGAACAACCGCAACGTGCTGGTGGCGGCTCTGGTGCTCGTGCTTTCGCTCGGCATTGCCTACAGTACCGCCGGTGCCATCGTGCTGGAGCTGGGCGGCGTGACGATTTCGCTTTCGGGCCTTGCCGTGGGCTCGCTGGTGGGCATTGTGCTCAACGCCATCCTGCCTGGTAATGACTTTGAGTTCGATACTTCCGAGCTTGAGGAGACTGCTGAATAGTAGCTGCGTTCAGCCAAATTAAAAATGGCGTCCATGCGTATGTACGCGTGGACGCCATTTTTAATGCGTCAGTATCCAGTGGATGCCGCGCGCCATGCGCAGGTCAGTTTGGGCAAAGTGGTTGCCGGGGTTGAGCTCCAGCGTTGTTGGAATGTCGCGCTCGATAAACAGCTCTTCCATCGCGCGCGTATCGTCGAGTACGTGCCGCATCATGCGGTTGGGCGTCTTGGTTTCCTTTTTACCGAGCGACAGATAGGCGGCGTCGGGCGTGGCTGTCATCGTGCGCTCGCGCGCGTAGTCGATAAAGCCGGGGAACCACAGCGACCCCGATGCACTTGCCGCGCGCTCAAAGACATCTGTTTGCCAAAGTGCCCACAGTGAAAAAAGACCCGCCAACGAGTAGCCGGCAACGCCGCGCCAGGCGGGCGGTTGCGGGAGCGATGATTCGGCCTGGGGGATTATCTGCTTCAACAACTCGTCAAGAAAACCAGCAGCCTGTCCGCCAAAGGGCTCGGCATCTCGTATAGTTCCCTCACATTCCCAGGGGCTCAGCTCGCGATTCCAATCGAGCCCTCCAATGGCGACAAGGGTGAATGGCGGGCAGTCGAGCTCTCGGCAGCGCTCGTAGACTTCACTACCGTCGCCCATAACCACGGGGAGGTAGATGACGGGCGCGCCTTCCACACACTCTGAATAAACGGTTATCTGTTTATGATGCGCTTCCAAGGCAGGCTTCTCTCGGTGTTGTGATATTGACAGCCTCAATTGTCGCACGCTGGCACGGGGGCAGACGCTAAAAGAAAGGCGCGGAGCCGCTCGATGCGATTCCTCGCCTTGTTGTTTTGCTTTAGCAGACTATGCCGTTACGCCACGAAGAAGTAGACGAGGAAGGCAAGGGCTGCGATCCACATGAGCGGCTTGATCTTGGAGGCCTCGCCCTTAAAGAGCGCGACGATCACGTAGGCGATAAAGCCCAGGCCAATGCCGGCAGAGATGGAGTAGGTGAAGGGCACGCCGGCGACGATCATGAACGCCGGGAAACCCTGCGACACGTCGGACCAGTCTATCTCGGAGGCTTCGCTCATCATGAGGTAGCCGACGTAGACCAGAGCACCGCAGGTGGCGGCGCTGGAAACGATGGTGACGATGGGGGAGAAGAACGCGGCGAGAATGAACAACACGCCGGTGGTGACGGAGGTGAGGCCCGTGCGGCCACCGTCGGCAGCGCCAGAGGTGGACTCGACGAAGGTGGTGATGGAGGAGACGCCCATGAAACCGCCCACAGCAGCGGCGGCGGAGTCGACGATCAGGATCTCCTTGATATTCTCGACGTTGCCGTCGTCGGTGAGGAACTCGCCCTGCTTGGCCACGGCCATCGCGGTGCCCATGGTGTCGAAGAAGTCACTCATGAGCAGCGAGAACGAGATGACGAGAAGCGTGGGGTCGGTAAGGACCTTGACGATGGCGGGCACGCCGCCGGCGTCGGCGATGGGGCCACCGATGCTCGAGAAGTCGAGCGGGGCGATGATACCGGTCGGAGCATGGGTCACACCTAGGGGGATACCGGCGATGACGGCGACGACGATGCCGATGAGCAGCGAGCCGGGGACGTTGCGGCAGGCGAGGGCGACTGTCACCAGGATGGAGATGATGCCGACGATGAAGGTGGGGGAGGTGATGTCGCCCAGACCGACGAGTGTACCGGCGCCAGCGGTGATAATGCCGGCATCGCACAGGCCAATCATGGCGATGAACAGGCCCAGACCCACCGAGATGGCGTGACGCAGGACAACCGGGATGGCGTCCATGATGGCCTCGCGCAGGCCACAAAGCACGAGCAGCAAGATGACGACGCCCTCAAGGAAGATGACGCTCATGGCCACGTGCCAGTCACCGCCGCAGACGGTGGTGGTGATTCCAGCGATCATCGCGTTGACGCCTAAGCCCGATGCGCAGGCGAGCGGGCGGTTGGCGAAGATGCCCATGCAGATGGTCATGAT
Source organism: Collinsella aerofaciens (assembly GCF_039062365.1). Classification (GTDB taxonomy): domain Bacteria; phylum Actinomycetota; class Coriobacteriia; order Coriobacteriales; family Coriobacteriaceae; genus Collinsella. Next base: position 73,316 of record NZ_JBCJBI010000002.1, on the reverse strand, counting down.
GCCGGCGCCCAGGCAGGTGGCGCAGGCGAGCGCTCCCGCATCGATGCCAGCGCCCGAGAGCACTGCGGGGTTGACGGCGATGATGTAGGCCATCGCCAGGAATGTTGTCAGTCCAGCACGAAGTTCGGTCCCGATTGTGGACTTGCGCTCGCTGACGTGAAATAGTTCGTCCATGCATACCCTTTCCTTGTTCGGCCCCGAGTTTAGGCCGATTGACACGAACTCACCCACTATATCGCCTTTGTGAAGTTGGTGTTCCTCACATGTTGATGTTCGGCGGTTTGTAACGGACGGGCGGTATCTTTCGCATGAAATTGTGTGGGTACCGTATACTTAAGCGGTTACAACGACCCCTATGGAGGAACGTATGATTAAAGAGCTTTGCCACGACGAGGCTATCCTGTCCCAGCGTTGCGAGGTCGCGACCGTCGAGGACGAGTCGGTTGCTCAGGACCTGATCGATACCATCAAGTCGCTCGACGATGCCGGCTGCCTTGCCGCTAACCAGATTGGCGTTACCAAGAAGGTCTGCGTCTATCTGGACGACGCCGGCGAGCCCCACGTGCTCTATAACCCCCGTCTGGTGTTTGGCTTGGGCGCCAGCAAGATGGAGGAGAGCTGCCTGACGCACGAGGAGGTCACCAAGTCCACGCGCTACATCAAGTGCAAGGTCGCCTTTGATCAGATCGTCGACGGCAAGATGAAGGAGTGCCGCCGCGACTACGCGGGCTTTGAGGCGCAGATGATTCAACACATGATTGACCACTGTCTAGGAAAGTTGGTCTAAGGGGATCAAAGCACCGCACTTCGTCTCTTTTGGTCCGGGCGTGACATTGTTGTCATGTCCGGGCTTTTGTGTTTAGCGCCTTTTTGTTTGGTGACAATAACCTTAGCAAGAACGTAAAGCTAGGAGGCGCTATGTGTACGAGCATTCGATTTACCGATAATTCTGGTCACATGTATCTAGGCCGCAACCTCGACTGGAGCTTTGGCTACGGCCAACAGGTTCGCGTGATGCCGCGCGGATTTCACATTCCGTATTCGTTTATCGACGATGCGTCGGCGGCGCACGCGGTAATCGGCATGTGCATCGATTACGAGAACTACCCTATGTTTTTCGATTGCGGCAACGATGCGGGCCTCGCTGTGGCGGGTCTCAATTTCCCGGGTTATGCCGAGTATGCCGAGGATCCTGTCGACGGCAAGAACAATATCGCGGCCTATGAGTTTCCCCTGTGGGTGGCAGCGACGTTCTCGACGGTCGACGAGGTCGAGGCTGCGCTGCGCGATACGGTGATTGTTGCCAAATCTGCCGGAGAGGGGCTGGGCGTGTCGCTGCTCCATTGGATTATTGGCGACAGCCAGCGAAGCATCGTGGTCGAGATGATGGCTGACGGCCTGCATGTATACGACGATCCGGTCGACACCCTTGCCAATCAGCCGACCTTCCCGTGGCACATGGAAAACCTCCGCACCTATATCACCGCCACAAGCGATTTTCCGCAGACGGCGACATGGCGTGGCGCCGAGCTCAAACCCTATGGCGCGGGTGCCGGCATGCGCGGCATTCCGGGCGATTGCTATTCGCCGAGCCGTTTTGTAAAGGCGGCGTACCTCAATGCCAATTACCCGCAAAAGGAGAGCGAGACCGAAAACGTCGTTCGCATGTTCCGCTCGCTCGAGGGCGTGGTGATGATCGAGGGGGCGTCCAGGATGGGCGATGGCAAGTTCGAGAAGACTATCTACACCGGATGCTTTAGCGCGCGCACGGGCAATTATTACTACGCGATGTATGGGGATCCGTCGATTCGCTACGTGAGCCTGATGGATGCCGAGGGCGCGAGCCCCGATAGGCTCGTGGTTCCCGAGCCGCGTCGTTCGTAGCCGTTAGCTTTACTGCAATGCAAAGCGGCCCTGCGTCTCTCGTGAGGTGCAGGGCCGCTGTCGTTGATTTGTAACGTCGCTAGAAGTTGGCGTCGTTGAGTTGTTCGTTCTCGAGGCCGTCGAGCTGTTGCTGTTCGGGCGTATCGGCGACGCTCTCGAGCAGCTCGGTGGGATCGACGTTCATGTTCTTGCCGGCTTCGTTGCCGTTGACCAGGTCGTCCGAGAAGATGTCGACTTCCATTTCCTCGGCTTCTTCGATCTGAACCTCGAGCGGCACCTGGGTACGCACGAGCTTAACGGCCGGGCGCATGCGGGCAAACAGCGGCACGTACTCGATGATGATGGCCGAGTTCTCGAGACCGTACCAACGCGCCGGGCTTCCGCAGGCGCGGCGGACGGCGTACTTGATGGCCATGACGCGATGGTCGTTGCGGTTGATGTCCGTTTCGGGGGCAAGCATCTTGCGCAGCATGCAAAAACGGAAGTCGCCCACGTTGCCGCGTGTCTCGTAGATGGAATAGGTGTGATGCTGCGGCGGCAGCTCACCCGATGCCATCAAGTCGCCAACGATCTGGCGCAGGTAGGCATTAACGCGCTGGTTGACCTTAAAGCCCAGGTCCAGGCGCACGCGGAACAGGAAGTCTGTGCCAAAGGTCTCAACGGAATACTCATGCGTATAGGGCTCGTCGGTAACGTGCACGTTGATGAACCAATATGCCTTGGCGCGCTTGGGGTGCTTGTCCAGGATGGAATAGAGCACGTCGCGGTCGAGCGTGAGCGGGTCGGGGCTGTTGGTAAGGAACACCAGATTGTCGGCGAGCACGGGGTAGGTCTCGTCGTTACGCAGGCGGTTGAGCTGGTCGATGTACTTGGAGACGGGCAGCAGGATCGTCTGCGTGCGCTCGATGGCGGTGCCGCGGCGCCACACATACATAAGGCCGAACAGCAGCGCGGCCAGGAAGATCATGACGTAGCCGCCGTCAAAGAACATGGTGAGGCACGAGGCGAAGAAGCACAACTCAATGGCACCGAAGAGCAGGGCGAAGACGCAGGCACCCAGCTTGTGCTTGAGGATGCCGGCGATGTAGCTCGTCAAAAGCGTCGTGGTCATGAGCATGGTCACGGTAATGGCGAGGCCGTAGGCGCTCTCCATGCGCTCGGAGTTTTGGAACAGCAGCACGATGAAGATGCAGCCGACCCACATGATGTTGTTGACGAGCGGAATATAGAGCTGGCCCTTGGTGTCGCTGGGGTAGTGGATGCGCAGATGCGGCATAAGGTTGAGACGCGTGGCCTCGGATACCAGCGAGAACGAGCCGGTAATGAGCGCCTGCGAGGCGATGATGGCCGCTACGGCCGAAAGCACGATGGCAAAGGGGCGCAGGGGCTCGGGAAGCATCATATAGAACGGGTTGACGATATCCATCGCGAGCATCTGGGGATTGGAGTTGTTGGCGAGCAGCCAAGCGCCCTGACCCAGATAGTTAAGGATGAGGGCCGCCTTTACGAACGGCCAGGATGCGTAAATGTTAGCCTTGCCCACGTGACCCATATCCGAATAGAGCGCCTCGGCGCCGGTCGTCGACAGGAAGACGAAGCCGAGCACCATAATACCCGAGTGGTTGATGGGCGAGAACAGGAACATGATGCCGCGGATGGGGTTGAGCGCGCGTAGGATGGACAGGTTGCCGAGCATGTTGAACAGGCCGGCGCCCGCCAGGAACAGGAACCATAGCGTCATAAGCGGGCCGAACAGCTTGCCGATTGACGAGGTGCCGGCGCGCTGCATGGCAAATAGGCCGCAGATAATGATGATGGTAATAATGATGACGTTGGTTTGCCCGTCACCCAATAGCGCGTGGCCCCACTCGATGGTGCGCAGGCCCTCGATGGCTGTGGTGACCGTGACCGCGGGGGTGAGGATGCCGTCGGCGAGCAGCGCCGCGCCGCCGATCATGGCGGGCAGAATCAGCCATGGCGCCACCTTGCGCACGAGACTGAACAGGGCGAAGATGCCGCCTTCGTTGTGGTTATCGGCCTTCATGGCGATTACCACGTACTTGACCGTGGTCACGAGCGTCATGGTCCAGATGACGAGCGAAAGCGCGCCAAGGATCATATCTTCGCTGACGGTGCCGATGCCGCCGTTGTTGGCGACGATTGATTTCATGGTGTACATGGGGCTCGTGCCGATGTCACCGTAGACGACGCCGAGCGTTACGAGCAGCATGCCAGCGGAGAGGGGAATGGCTCCATGCCCGCCTTGACTACGCTGGTCTTGGAGGCTTGCCTCCAGCTTGTTGTGTGCCACGTGGACTCCCTTGGACATCTGGCCTCTGCCACGAGCAGTAGACCTTTATGCCATCTTTATACATATAAGAGCAGTTTGGCACATCGGGTTATTTTAGACAATAATCCCCAGCTGGGGATTATTCACGTACGCAGGTAGCATTTCAAAGCAGGAGCTATTAAGCACGTGCTGTCTGGGCGATGCCAGCCTTGGTGTTTGTGCGTTTGCCGGCGAGTTCGCAAAAGATCGCGCCGCCGATGATAAGCGCGGCGCCCATCAGACGGACCGGTGTTATGGTTTCGCCCAAAAGGACGGCCGAGAACACGACGGCCGAAAGCGGCTCAAGGTAGCCGACGACGGCGACGGTCTGCACGGGCAGTTTGGCGACGGCGCTAAAGTAGAGCAGACAACCGAGTCCGGTGTTGACAATGCCGAGCATGGCAACGGCGCGCCAATCGATGCCGGCGGCAATGCTGGGGGAGAGGAACGAGGGGACACCTTGCGTGAAGAGCGTAAGGATCAGCGCGGTTACAAAGGCGGCGCTCACCTGAAGCGCGGAGTTTTCGAGACCTTCGATATGTGGCGCACCCTTGCTGGCAATGACCATCAACGCGTAGCAGAAGGCCGAGGCGATGCCGCACACGATGCCTGCGATGGGCATATTGCCGCCGAGGCCTTGGGCCGCGATGAGGAAGGCGCCGCAGGCGACAGCTATGAAGCCGGCGATTTTACCGCCGGTCAGCTTCTCGCCAAAAATGAGCGGGGAGAGGGCCATAACGATGATGGGGCCGCAGTAGTACAGCAGCGAGGATACGCCGACGCCGATCGTCTGGTAGGCGCGGAACAGAAAAATCCAGCTGGCGCCCAGCGCGGCTCCCGAGAGGAGGAGGGCTGCGACTTCGCGGGGGCGAGATGGCGCCTGCAACTTATGGCGTTGGGTGATGGCGAGGACAGTGACAAGCGAGAGCGCGCCCAAAACGTGCGCAGGAGCACGATATCGGAGCTCGGCAGCGCGATGGCAGCGGCGATGATGCCGTTGGAGCCAAACAATAGCAATGCTGCTAGGTACGTAAACAGTCCGTTGTTCATGCGCTGACATCCCCTCTATATCCGAGCATGTTCACTATGGGTGAACTGGCTTTAGAAGAAAAGCGAATATAATGCATGGCAAACATGACAAAAACTCATGCAAAGGTGGAGGCGTGCCGTGGAGACCAATATCCAAAAGATGCAAGTGCTGCTTGAGACGGTGCGTGCGGGCAGCTTTACGCGTGCCGCAGAGCGGCTGAGCTATTCGCAGTCGGGCGTGAGCCGCATGGTGGGCGACCTTGAGGCAGACTGGGGTTTTAAAGTGCTTGATCGCAGCCGCGAGGGCGTGGTGCTTTCTGCCGACGGGCGGCAGGTCATGCCGGCAGTCGAGGCGTTATGCGAAGAGTTTGGCCGCCTGCAGCGACGCGTGGACGAGATGCGTGGACTCATGCGCGGCAAAATCTGCATCGGTACGTTTTCGAGTGTGGCGACCCACGTGCTGCCGCCGGTGATCGCACGATTTCGCGCCGATCATCCGGACGTCGATTATGAGTTGCTGATGGGCGATTACTCCGAGATTGAGCAATGGGTGGCAGAAGGCCGCTGCGACTTGGGCTTTATTCCGCGCGAGCCGCGCGGTGCCGGCATGGCGTCGCGGCCGTTGGTGCAAGACGAGCTGATGGCCGTGGTGCCAGCGGACTCTTCGCTTGCCACCGCGGAGGTCGTTTCCCTTGCCGATTTGGCCAACGAGCAGTTTATTCTGCTGGAACGCGGTAGCGACGACGAAATAACGCCGCTGTTTCGCCGCGCAGGCCTGGCGGTGCGCTCTAAGCTGTCGACCTGGGATGACTATGCGATTATGGCCATGGTCGAGGACGGCCTGGGCGTGAGCATTCTTCCCGCGCTCATCTTGCGCCGCTGCCAGTTCGATGTTGCCGTGCGCCCGCTCGAGGGACATCCTCATCGGCAGATCAATGCGATATATCGCACGGCTGACGTTTCGCTTGCCGCCGCCCGTTTCCTTGAATACCTCTAAAAGCGCGTACCTGTTGTCCACTTTGGGACAATTCTCAGGGCTCGGTACATTTTCTTGTGAAATTGAACTTTCGGATAATATGCCGCGCTATACTGCTGCCTAAATTGAACTCAGGTTCAATTCGTGTTCTGTAAATTGAACTTTGCCAGCAAGGAGGTTCTAGTGGCCCAAGAGACGTTTAGCGATCGCCTGCGACAGACCATGTCCGATCGCGACGTTCGCCAGTCGGACGTAATCCGCGCATCGGAGATGCTCGGCAAAAAACTCGGCAAGAGTCAGATGAGCCAATATGTGAGTGGCAAGACGATTCCGCGGCGCGATGTGGCAGAGCTGCTCGCCCGCATTTTGGAGGTCGATGTTTCCTGGCTGCTTGCCGGTGACGCCGATCAAGGCGAGACATCATCGCCTCGCAACGATTCCAAGCCCGAACCCCATCCCTCAGCTCAAATTCCAAGGAGCACCACCATGCGTACTTTTTCTAAATCCACCAAGCTTGATAACGTCCTGTATGACGTGCGCGGTCCCGTCGTCGACGAGGCTGCCCGCATGGAGGACGAGGGCGAGCGCATCCTCAAGCTCAATATCGGCAATCCGGCGCCCTTCGGTTTCCGCACGCCCGATGAGGTCATTAAGGATATGCGCCAGCAGCTGCCCGACTGCGAAGGCTATTCCAACTCGCGCGGCCTGTTTTCTGCGCGCAAGGCGATCATGCAGTATTCGCAGATCAAAGGCCTGCCCAATGTTCAGATGGAGCACATCTACACGGGCAACGGCGTGTCCGAACTCATTCAGCTTTCGATGAACGCGCTGCTCGACAATGGCGACGAGATTCTGATCCCCAGCCCCGACTATCCGCTCTGGACGGCGTGCGCGACCCTTGCCGGCGGTCATCCCGTGCACTATCTGTGCGATGAGCAGGCGGATTGGTATCCCGACCTGGAGGATATGGAGTCCAAGATCACGAGCGCGACCAAGGCCCTCGTCATCATCAACCCCAACAACCCCACGGGCTCTGTCTATCCGCGCGAGGTGCTCGAGGGCATTGTTGAGATCGCGCGCAGGCACCAGCTCATGATTTTTGCCGACGAGATCTACGACCGCCTGTGCATGGACGGCTACGAGCACGTCTCCATTGCCTCGCTCGCCCCCGACCTGCCTTGCATTACGTTTAGCGGCCTGTCCAAGTCGCATATGATCGCGGGCTATCGCATTGGCTGGATGGTGCTTTCGGGCAACCAGCGCTGCATGAGTGACTTCATCATGGGCGTCAACATGCTCTCTAACATGCGCCTGTGCTCCAACGTGCCGGCTCAGTCGATTGTTCAGACAGCGCTCGGCGGCCATCAGTCGGTTAACGACTACATCCGTCCCGGCGGTCGTGTCTACGAGCAGCGCAACTTTGTGTATGAGGCACTCAACAAGATCGATGGCATCTCGGTGGTCAAGCCGCGCGCGGCGTTCTATATCTTCCCCAAGATGGATGTGAAGAAGTTCAACATCACCGATGACGAGCAGTTTGCCCTCGACCTGCTGCACGAGAAGAAGATCCTGATCACGCGCGGCGGCGGCTTTAACTGGGGCGAGCCCGACCATTTCCGCATCGTGTATCTGCCGCGCATGGAAGTGCTCAAAGAGTCGCTCGAAGACCTTGCCGACTTCTTCGATCATTACCGCCAAAGCTAGTGGGATAGAAGCTCCGCACTATGAAAAGCTCCCTGCAGTTGTTTTGCTGCAGGGAGCTTTCTTGAATCGGTGGAACTAGATCACTATCCCGTTGCAGTGGTCGATTTCGTGTTGGATGATCTCGGCGGTGTAGCCCGAGAAGTTTTTGATGCGGTGGACGAAGTTCTCGTCCAAATACTCAACCTTAATGCGGCGATAGCGGGTACAGGGACGCTCGCCGACCAGCGAGAGGCATCCTTCGCTCGTCTGATAGGCATTGACCTGCTCAAGAATTTGAGGGTTGTACATCAGGAGCGCCCTGTTGCCGTCCTTTATGCAGATGATGCGTTTGCGCACGCCGATCATGTTGGCGGCGAGGCCCACGCACTCGTGCTCATGCTCGTGGAGCGTATCCAGGAGGTCTTGCCCGATCACGGCGTCATCGGGTCCTGCGTCTTCGGAAGGCAGGCGCAAAAAGAACTCGGATTTCATGATGGGCTTAATCATGGCGGGCTCCTTAAGGTGGACACGTTTGGTTCAGGCCATGATACCGCGACATGTCGCATTAATGTGTGCACATAGATTCTGCAGCTAGATTGGATGGCGACACCATAAACTAATGGACGTTTTGCCGAGAGGCATGAATGTTTAAAGCGCAAAGAGTGCGCGACGGGCCCCGCGAATGGGGCGACGATGCCCGAGAGGGCCAAGAAGGAGTCTCATGTCCGAGAACGAAGAGATCATGAACGAGACCGAGAACGAGACCATGGCTGCCGAGGTCGAGGCAGTCGAGACCGTGGAGACCGAAGCTGCCGAGGTTGAGGCTGCTGACGAGGTTTCCGCCGAGGAGGAGGCCGAGGTTGTCGAGGCCGCCGTTGATTACGATGACGAAGAGCTGATGGACAAGATGCAGAAGGCCGCCCGCCTGCTGCGTAGCCGTCGCTTTGCTATTTCCAAGGAGGAGGAGGCCAAGGCCGAGCGCATGGCGAACATCGAGCGCGCCATCAAGCTTCTTGACCTCAAGCCCAAGATGGAGCAGAAGGAAATGTCCGACCTGCTGGGCATGCGCCTTCGTGAGCTCGATGGCCTGATGGCCGAGGCCGAGGCTGCCGATCTGGTCGGCCGCATCGACGACGCCGAGGGCGATATGCGCAAGATCGTCGTCTTCGCTGCCGAGGATGCCGCTGAGGGCCTGGTCGAGCTTGCCAACAAGAAGGAGAAGCTCCTGCCCGAGCTTTCTTACGAGGAGGCCACCGAGCTGATGGCCGCTCTCGATAAGGTTATCGCTCCGCTCGTCGCCATGGGCCTGGACGAGGATCGCGGTCCTCGCGGCGGCCGTGACGACCGTGGTGGCCGTGGCGGCGACCGTGGCGGTCGCGGCGGCTTTGGCGATCGCGGTGGCCGTGGTGGCGACCGTGGCGGCCGCGGTGGCGATCGCGGTGGCCGTGGCGGCTTTGGTGACCGCGGCGGCGACCGTGGCGGTCGCGGCGGCTTTGGCGGCAACCGTGGTGGCTATGGCGACCGCGGCGGCAACCGTGGCGGCTTTGGCGGCAACCGCGGTAACGACCGTGGCGGTCGTGGTGGCGATCGTGGCGGCCGCAACGGTGGCGGCTTCCGCGGCAACCGTTTCTAGGGGTTACGCGGTTCTACGAACGGCGTAACTAGTTGACGCTGCGCGCCCACCAGAGCGACAACTTGTCATTCAAAGAGGACGGCATGACCAGAAGGTCTATGCCGCCCTCTTTTCTTGCCAATTTGTTCGCTCTGGTGGGCGCTCGCTGTCGGTACCAAAACATCGGCGTTGCCTTGATTCAAACTTGCCAAAAGGTAGTCATTGGGGACGTTCTTGAATGACTAGTCGTTGGGG
>NZ_JBCJBI010000002.1:0-63422 GCF_039062365.1 Collinsella aerofaciens | reverse complement strand
CTTAAACGACTAGTCAAACAAGAACGTCCCCAACGACTACATAGCATTAGAGTGGATAATTTCGATGCCTACATTTGGAGGAAGAGCTCGTGGAGGCGGGTGTCGTCGTCGAGTTCGGGGTGGAAGGTTACGCCGAGCTGGTTGCCCTGGCGCGCGGCGACGATACGGCCGTCGACTTTCGCTAGGGCCTTTGCGTCGCCGTGGACCTCGACGATGCGGGGCGCGCGGATAAACGTCAGCGGCACTTCACCGTCGATGCCGGCTACCTGTCCCTTGGTTCGAAAGCTGCCGAGCTGCCTGCCGTAGGCATTGCGCTCGACAAGCACATCCATGGTTGCCAAACGCGGCGTGCCCTTATCGTCATGGGCGGCAAGGTCGTGAGCCAGCAGAATCAGGCCGGCGCAGGTGCCCAGGACGGGCATGCCTTCAACGATACTGGCACGAAGCTCCTCGAGCATGCCCAACTCATCAAGCAGCTTCCCTTGAACGGTAGACTCGCCGCCGGGAAGTACCAGACGGTCAAAGTCCTGCTTCAAATCAGCCGCCTGCCTCAGCTCAATACAGTGTGCGCCAAGCTCGGACAGCCTTGCCTCGTGCTCGGCAAAAGCGCCTTGGACCGCCAGCACGGCGACCGTCTGGTCTGCATGATCGCTCATGTGCGATCCTTTCTGCCGGACTAGCGCCCGCGCTCCTCCATGATGATTTCAATCTCGTCGGCGTTGATGCCCACCATAGCCTCGCCCAGGTCCTCCGAAAGCTCGGCAATGAGCTTGGCATCGGTGAAGTTTGCCACGGCCTTGACGATGGCGGCGGCGCGCTTGGCCGGGTCGCCGCTCTTAAAGATGCCCGAGCCCACAAAGACACCTTCGGCACCCAGCTGCATCATCAGCGCGGCGTCGGCGGGGGTTGCTACGCCGCCGGCGGCAAAGTTCACGACGGGAAGCTTGCCCGTGGCGTGGACATCGCGCACCAGCTCGACCGGAACCTGCAGCTGCTTGGCAGCCTCAAAGAGCTCGTCGTCACGCAGGGCAACAACGTCGCGGATCTGCTTTTGGATCTTGCGCATGTGGCGCACAGCCTGGACGACGTCGCCCGTGCCCGGCTCGCCCTTGGTACGAATCATCGTGGCGCCCTCGGCAACACGGCGCAGCGCCTCGCCCAGGTCGCGGGCACCGCAGACAAACGGGACGTCAAACTGGGTTTTGTCGATGTGGTAGACATCGTCGGCGGGGGAGAGAACCTCGGACTCATCGATGTAGTCGATATCGATGGCCTGAAGGACCTGCGCCTCGACGATGTGACCGATGCGGCACTTGGCCATGACGGGGATGGAGACGGCCTCTTGGATGCCCTTAATCATCTTGGGGTCGCTCATGCGCGAGACGCCGCCCGCGGCACGGATGTCGGCCGGGATGCGCTCGAGTGCCATGACGGCGCAGGCGCCCGCCTCCTCGGCGATGCGTGCCTGCTCGGGCGTGGTGACGTCCATGATGACGCCGCCCTTGAGCATCTGCGCGAGCTCGCGATTGAGTTTGACGCGATCGGCCTTGCTGGTCTGTTCTGCCATGGTTGCTCCCTTGGTTGGCATGTGCATTGCTTGACGGAACATCCTATCGGGGAGCTGGGTATGGCGAAATACTCAGATTTCGAGATAATGACAAGGTCAGACTAATACCAGATTGAATGACTTAATAAGGTCAGGTGATAGGCTCATGCTTGACTACAATTTGGAAAAACGCGGCGGAGCATCGCTCTATGAGTATGTTTACCAGCAAATTCGAGATGATATCGTTGCTGGACGCATTGCGGCGGGGGAGCATCTTCCGTCTAAGCGTGCCTTTGCCAGTCATCTGGGAATCAGTGTCATTACCATCGAGAATGCATATAGCCAGTTACTTGCCGAGGGCTATATTTGCTCAAAGCCGCGTCGTGGCTACTACGCTTGTGAGCTTCCGGATGCACCGGTTTTGCCTTTGGCTACGGGGAACATCGACCGAGATGCCGTCTCTGTGGGCCCCAGCGCGCATGATGTCAACGGACAGGTCGAGCGATTCGATGCACTTTCTCCTTCCGCTTTGGAGGCGGCGCGGCTTTGGCAAAGCGCACTGCGGGCGACGCTGGCATCCGAAGATGAGCGCGAAATCTTCTCACCCGCACCGGCACAGGGTACCGCTCGGCTACGACGCGCAATCGCTCACCACCTGCGCGGGACAAGGGGTATGAATGTCGACCCCAACAACATTGTTATCGGTGCGGGCGCCCAGCTGCTCGATACCATGTTGGTTCAGCTGCTTGGAGCCGACAGGGTGTATGCCGTTGAGGACCCGGGCTATTTGCGCCTGACGCGCATCTATCAGGCTATGGGCTGCAAAGTTCGACATATCCCGTTGGATGATGAGGGCGTGGACTTGAGCACTCTGCAGAAAAGCGGGACCGATGTCCTTCACCTGATGCCGTCCCATCAGTATCCGACCGGCCTTGTGACGAGCATTGCGCGTCGCTACGCGCTGCTCAGCTGGGCAGCCGAGCAGCCGGGCCGGTATCTCATCGAAGACGACTTCGATTGTGAGTTTCGCCTTGCCGGCAAGCCGATTCCCGCGCTCGCGTCAATCGACGCCGCCCAGTCGGTTATCTATACCAACACATTTTCGAAGAGCCTTTCATCGGCGTTGCGTCTAGCGTACATGGTGTTGCCCGATGAGCTGATGGAGCGGTTTAGGCACAACCTTGGTTTTTACGCCTCGTCGGTGAGCTCTGTTGACCAGGTCGCTTTGGCTCGTTTGCTGGAATCGGGTGATTACGAGCGACATGTGAACCGCGTGCGCGTGCGCGCTCGCGAGGCACGCGATGGCCTGGCGGCGCTTGTACGGAAAGCGTTCCCGGCAGGGGAGGTCTCGATTGAGCATGCAGACGCGGGCCTTTACTGCACCGTGGCTGCAGAGCGCGGAGCGGGTGGAAGCTCTTTTGTGCGGGCCCTCACGCGCTCGGGTATCCCGTTCGTCGATGTCAGTGACTGCTATTGGTGTGCCGATGGCGCATCTGTCCCTGAAAACTCAAGTCAAATTCTTGTTCAGTATGACGATTTGAGTCCAAAAGTGCTTAATACCTTGGAATTGCAGCTAATGGGAGCACTCTGCAACCTAAGTGAGTAGACCTTTGGAACTTTGGAGACCAGGCAGTTTTGTAACAAGCTATCTACCTGCGGTTTTGAAAAGCAGGATGACCGGCCTGCTCGGGATGTTCAAAAAAGCCTACTCACTTGCCGCGCAAAGTTTCTGCATAAGAAAAAATGGGGTTTTCAACAGGGCTTCGTCCAGCTTTTGGCAAGCTTTTGGCCAGTTGGGGAGGGCTGTTGAAAACTTAACAGTCCGTTCGGTGCCATTTTTGGTGCGTTTGCCCCAATGTGAGACAGGCTGGGTTGAAATTCGTGTTTTCCTGTGCCTATGAAGGATTTACTTTGTGACATATCGGCTTTTAGATACTGGCGTTTGCCTCCTCAGGTCCGCGCTTTGTGTCCGCCGCTTCCACGGCCGGAAGAAGACCGGCAGCGATATGACCTCGCCCGTAACCCGACGGCTGCGGTTGCGCTCGGCTTTCCGTTGTATACATTGGTTCGGACGAGAAACAAACGGACTTGTCCTGCCAGCATTAGACAGCGGCTGTTTCTTGGTGAGCCCCCCAGGGAATCTGTGCTGGAAACGGAGCATGAATTTTTTGATTACGTCTCCTCTACTGACGGCATTCATCATGTCGCGGCATCTGACGGATCTTCAGCTTCTTTTGGTGTTGGCGGAGATGTGCGGCCTGTTTGCGGTGTGTGCTCTGCCGGCGGCACTCGAGGCGGAGCTTTCACGTGCAATTGATTCGGGCGCGATTTCGACAACGTTCGGTTGGGTGCGCTGCCCGTCCGAGGACGGCGCCACTTCAAATTTATGGCGTCGAGACGCTTTGGTTTTGGGCAGAGACCTTGACCGTTTTTGTTCAGATGTTTGCGGGATGCGTTACGGCAATAGATTTATGGCGGTATCGCAACTCGTCCCATTGGGTGCCGCGTCGCCTTTTGAGGTCGAGGCGCATTTGTTGCTCGGGCTGCCGCGAGCCCTGGGAGGCGAAGGGTTTTGCGGTATAGAGCTCAATGTCGAAGTGGCGCTAAGCACAAGTGCTCGAGCGATTGTGGGAAAGTCCCGTGTATATATCGACCTGCTACTTTCTACGCCGGACGGCAGGCGACAGGTGGCCATTGAATGTCAGGGAAAGGCCTCGCACGGACGAGTAGGGGATGGCTTGCGTGACGCAGACCGCATGACGGCGCTTCAGGCCATGGGCTACGATGTACTTCTCCTGACACACAGACAGATATCCGATGAGGATAGATTCCGCGCGATCGTTAAGGCCGTATGCAGGATGCTCGATGCTGAATATCGTGATAAAAGCTCAGATGAGCAAAGGGCTGAGACATTACTCCGGTCTGAACTATTCGTTGACTGGACAAAATTGGGAGTAATCGACGGAAAGATGCCCGTTAGGCACAAAAAGACTCGATCGTGGACGGCTGCGGTTTTAAGTGAGTAGACTTTTGGCACTTTGGCGACCAGGCCGTTTTGCAACAAGTCATTTACCTGCGGCTTTATAAAGCAATATGGATGGTGTGCTCGGCAAGTTCCAAAAAGTCTACTCACTTAGTTTTTGACGAGAAACCGATGCCGAAGGCGGTCCTATTTCAGGGAGTTAACAAGTTCGTGAGGCACGAAAAAGGCCCGAACCGTGCGGTTCGGGCCTTATCGAGCTAGAGATTGTCTCTCAGGCGGCTGGCTTAGCCAAAGTAGCGCTTGAGCAGGCCGGCGAAAGCCTTGCCGTGGCGGGCCTCGTCGCGAGCCATCTCGTGCACGGTGTCGTGGATGGCATCGAGACCAGCGGCCTTGGCGCGCTTGGCAAGATCAGTCTTGCCGGCGGTGGCGCCGTTCTCGGCCTCAACGCGCATCTCGAGGTTCTTCTTGGTGGAGTCGGTCACGACCTCGCCCAGGAGCTCGGCGAACTTAGCGGCGTGCTCGGCCTCCTCGTGGGCAGCCTTCTCCCAGTACAGGCCGATCTCGGGGTAACCCTCGCGATGAGCGACGCGAGCCATGGCCAGGTACATACCGACCTCGGAGCACTCGCCCTCAAAGTTGGCGCGCAGGTCGGCAACGATGTCCTCGGAGACGCCCTCCATCTTGGCGACGCCCACGACGTGCTCGGCAGCCCACTCGAGCTGGCCCTCCTCCTGCTTCAGGAAACGAGAACCGGGAACGCCGCACTGGGGGCACTTAAAATCCTCGGGCAGCTGGTCGCCGTCGAACTCTTCCACATAACCGCAAACGGGGCAAACAAACTTCATGATTCGATCCTTTCGATCGATGGCGATTGCGCGCTCGTCCGGTCCCGTAAGGGCCCTCTCCGGACGTGCGTCTTGACGAGTTCTATTATCCATAAATGCAACCAAATGTGAAGCCTATTAGGAATGATTTTTAATAAAACAATTTTGAGATATGAAGATGTTGATTGATTAACGATTGGTAGGCCGTCTGCGATCTCTGCTGAGTACAATCGGGCGAGCAAATGTTGACCTATCAACAAATGAAGGAGTTTCCTTTATGCATCTAGCCCGTCGTGCCTGGTGCCGAACATATCAGACGGTTTTTCGCATTGCATTGCCGATCCTGCCCTATACCGAGCCGCGCATTTTGGAGCATGCCGAGGATGTGCCCGCGGTGCTTCAAAAGCGCTCAATCCAGAAGGTCCTTATCGTGACAGACCCTGGTATTGCACGTTTGGGGCTCACGGCATCACTCGAGCGTGCGCTTACGGCTCAGGGGATTGGCGTTACGGTCTATGCCGAAACGCGTGCGAACCCCACGGTCTCGAATGTGGAGGAAGCGGCGGCGCTGTATCGCGAGAACGACTGCCGGGCCATTATCGGCTTTGGTGGCGGTTCGGCCATGGACTGCGCCAAGGGCGTGGGCGCACGCATCGCGCAGCCAAACAAGCCCATCAACAAGATGCGCGGCCTGCTGCGCGTCCACCGTCTCCTGCCGCTGCTTATTGCGGTTCCCACCACGGCAGGCACGGGAAGCGAGGTCACGCTTGCGGCGGTAATTACCGATGACGAGACGCACTACAAGTACCCCATTAACGACTTTGTGCTTATCCCGCGCTTTGCGGTGCACGACCCCGAGTTTACGCGCGGCCTGCCCGCCTCCATTACGGGGCAGACGGGCATGGACGCCCTGACGCATGCTGTCGAGGCCTTTATCGGCCGTAGCACCACGCCCTACACGCGCAAGATGGCGCGTCAGGCGGTCCAGCTCATCCGCGACAATTTACTCGAGGCCTATGAGCATGGCGACGACATGCGTGCGCGCCGCAATATGCTTTCGGCGGCGTATAAGGCAGGCGTTGCGTTTACCCGCTCCTATGTCGGATATGTGCATGCCATCGCGCACAGTCTGGGCGGCCGATACGGAATTCCGCACGGTTTAGCCAACGCGATCATCCTGCCGCACATGCTTCGCGCTTATGGTGACGCCGCCGCCCCCAAGCTTGCCGATCTTGCTCGCATGGCGGGCATTGCGCCGGCTACCGCGCAGGACAGTCTTGCGGCCGAGGCCTTTATCGATTGGGTCGACCGCATGAACGAGGCCCTGGGAATCCCCAAATATGTCCTGGGCATTCGCCGCTCCGACATTCCCGAGATGGCGGCGCATGCCGATGCCGAGGCCAATCCCCTGTACCCCGTTCCACTTTTGATGGACCGCCTGGAGCTCGAGCATATGTACGAAGTTGTTGCAGGTGGTATGTTTGAGGACGAGAACTAGGAGGTTGCCATGAACACCGAAGAAATTGCGCGCATCGTCGGCGATCAGCGCACCTACTTTAAGACGCACGCTACGTTTGATGTCGATGCTCGCCGCCGTGCACTGGTGCGCCTGCGCGATACGGTACGGGCGCACGAGGCCGATATTGCCCATGCGCTCAAGACCGATTTGGGTAAGTCGCATGACGAGGCATATATGTGCGAGATCGGCACCTCGCTTTCCGAGATTCGTCATCAGATCGCTCATGTGGCTCGATGGAGTCGTCCGCGCCTGCGTCCGTGTGACCTCGCTAACGCCGTGAGCGTGTGCAAAACGCAAGCTGTGCCCTATGGCGTCACGCTCATCATGGCGCCCTGGAACTATCCGTTTTTGCTGACGCTCGAGCCGCTCGCCGGCGCGCTCGCTGCAGGTAACACCGTGGTCATCAAGCCGAGCGCCTATGCGCCGGCTTCGAGCGCGATGCTCAGGCAGATTTGCGAGGAAGCATTTGATCCGCGCCTGGTGACGGTCGTCGAAGGCGGGCGTGCCGAGAATGAGGCGCTGCTCGACGAGTGCTGGGACAAGATCTTCTTTACCGGTAGCGTTCCGGTCGGCAAGCTCGTCATGGAGCGCGCAAGTGAAAACCTTACGCCCGTGACGCTTGAGCTGGGCGGCAAGAGCCCCTGCATCGTGGATGCGACGGCAAACTTGAAGGTCGCGGCACGCCGCATCGCCTTTGGTAAATGGCTCAACGTGGGCCAGACCTGTGTAGCGCCCGACTATCTGCTGGTCGATACGCGCGTACATGATGAGCTGTTGGGCCTCATCAAGGAGGAGGTCCGCCGCATGTTTGGCGAGCATCCGCTCGACAACGAGGACTACGGTCATATTGTCAATGCCAAGCATTTTGCGCGCGCACGCGGACTGATCGACCCCGATAAGGTTGTGCTGGGAGGCACGGCGCGCGAGTCGTCGCTCAAGATTGAACCGACGATCCTAGACGGCGTGACCCCCGATGACGCCGTGATGCAGGAGGAGATTTTCGGCCCTATCTTGCCGGTGCTGACGTTTGAGAGTCTAGACGAGGCCGAGACGTTTATTACGGATCGTCCGACGCCGCTGGCTCTGTATATCTTTAGCCAGGACCGCGAGGTCCAGCAGCGCTTTGTGCGCTATGTGCCCTTTGGCGGCGGCTGTGTCAACGACACGATCATGCACTTGGCTACGAGCCATATGGGCTTTGGCGGCATGGGAGCGAGCGGCATGGGGCAGTACCATGGCCGCGAGAGCTTCGATACGTTTAGCCACAAGAAGAGTATCGTGAACAAGGCGACCTGGCTGGACGTGCCATTCCGTTATGCGCCCTACGCAAGCTGGAAGCACAAATTCGTGCGCATGTTTGTACACTAGAATCAGATGGCGTAGCGACAAACGGTCGAAAAGACACGAGGTGGGGCGAATTTGTGTCCGCACGAGCCCGTAGACTTCTCAATAAGGTTAAGCGCCGGTTTATCCGGCCGTTAGGGGAGTTGCCATGTACGAGCCTTCACGTGTTCTTTTGTCGTTTTATATTGCAGGATTTCAATATGCCGACGGCGCTTTGGTCCTAGGCGATCTTAAAGCGGGCGATAAACTGACGCTGTGCGCCGAGCGCGATAATCCCCATGATCCCGAGGCGGTTGCAATCTACTACGGCAACACCAAGCTTGGCTATGTTCCGGGAAACGAGGTCGGCCCGCTGTCCTTGATGATGTATTACGGCCATGAGGACGTATTTGAGGCCCGCGTGCAGCAGGTCGCTCCCGAGCGCAGCCCGTGGCATCAGGTGCGCGTTGGCCTCTACGTGGTGGATGCCCGCTAATCGGCAAGGGAGGCGGCCATGTTTGATGACGACGACCAGTTCGATCTGACAGACGATCCGTTTGAGTGGGATCTGCTACTCGACGACGATGAGTTGAAGCAGGATCGTAAGAAACGGCAGGACAAGAAAACTCAGAGTGACGCTTCGAAAAAGCAAGACCAACGCCGCCGCGGACTGTTCGGCGGGCTCTTTGGATAACCGCCGCATCGCTGCGTCTGTATACTTAGCACGAGTTGAACACGTTGCGAAATGAGGATACAGACGATGATGTGGTTTACCGCCGACTTGCACCTGGGCGATACGAATATCTTGCACGACATGGATCGACCGTTTGGTTCGGTCGAGGAGATGAATCGCAAGGTCATCGATGCCATTAATGAGAGCGTGGCTGCGGATGACCGTCTCTATATTCTGGGTGACTTTACCTATCGTTTGCCCCTGGCGGAGGCGGTGCGCCTGCGCGAGCGTATCGAATGCCAGAACGTGACGCTCATCCGTGGTAACCATGACGGTGACTGGGAAGATCCCGACGTACCGCAGATTTGGGAAGACGCGCGCGATTACCTGGAGATTGCTCCCGGCTATGCCAAGGGCCATCGTCTGGTTTTGAGCCATTACCCCATGCTCAGCTGGAACGGCAAGGCGCGTGGTGCCATTATGCTGCATGGGCATATCCACAGCAGGGGAGACCGCACCAATGCGCGCAACCGCGATCGCGAGCGTCCTATCTTTCGCTACGATGTCGGCCTCGATGCCAACGATTACAAGCCCGTAAGCCGCGACCAAATCCTGGGCTTCTTTGGACTGTAATTCTCGAACCGTCACACAAACCGCCACAAAGGGGACAGGCACCTTTGTGGTGGTTCGGGCGCCGTTGCCATTATGGCGGCGGCGCCTTTTTTGTCCGCGTGGCGCGGTAGAGTGTAGGCGGTTGAAATTTGCGTCCATCGAGGAGCTGCTATGAACGAGATTAAGTGCCCGCATTGCGGCGAAGTTTTTAAGGTCGATGCGTCCGGCTATGCGGACATCGTCAAGCAGGTGCGCGATGCTGAGTTCTCGCGCGATCTGGACGAGCGTGTGAGGGCGGTCCAGCGCGAGGGCGAGCAGGCGCTGGAGCTTGAGCGCTCGCGTTCGACGGCTGCTTTGCAGGAGGCAGAGTCTCAGCGCAACGCTCAGCTTGTCGAGCAGAAGAACACTGCGGATCAGAAACTGGCGCAAGAAGTCGCCAAGCGCGATGCCGAGCTTGCCGAGCTGCGCGCCAAGCTCGAGGGCGCTGCCGCAGAGCGCGAGAGCGCAAGCCAGCGCGCGGCGGTTGAGGCCCGTGCCGACGCTCAGAAGGAGAATGCCGAGCTTCAGCGAGAGATCGACAATTTGCGTGCGCAGTTGGGGCGCAAAGATGACGAAGCCAAGCTCGTCGAGTCGGCGGCGCGCAATGCTGCTCAAAACGATTTAGCTGCACGTGATGCCCAGATTGCCGAGCTGCAGGCCAGGCTTGCCGCGGCGGACAAGGCCCAGGAGATGGCGCTTGCCGCTGCCGCGGCAGAGTCGCAGCGTGAGCTCGATGCCGCTCGCAGCGAGGCCGAGCGCGCGCTTACTGACTATCGTGCGAAGGTACAAGAGAAGTTTTCCGCCGCAAAGGCTCAGTCTGAGCAGGAGGCCGAGGGCCTGCGCGCCCAGCTGCGCGAGCAGGAGCTGATGGCAAAAATGAACCTGTCGGAGGCAGTTGCCGCGGCGGAGCGAGAGCGCGATGAGGCACGTGCCAAGCTGACGAGCGAGCTGGCAGTGCGCGATTCTCGCGAGGAGCAGGCCAAGGCGGCACACGAGCTCGAGCTTGCGCAGGCCAAGCGCGCGAGCGATGACCTGATTCGCTACAAGGACGAAGAGATTGAGCGCCTTAAGGACATGAAGGTCCGTCTGTCCACCAAAATGGTGGGCGAATCGCTCGAGCAGCATTGCGAGACCGAGTTTAACCGTCTGCGCATGACGGCGTTTCCCAACGCGTACTTCGAGAAGGATAACGATGCGTCCGAGGGCACCAAGGGCGACTTCATTTTCCGTGAGTGCGACGCGAGCGGCAACGAGGTCATCTCGATCATGTTCGAGATGAAAAATGAGAACGATGAGACCGCGACCAAGCACAAAAACGAGGATTTCTTTAAGAAGCTCGATCACGATCGTCGCCAGAAAGGCTGCGAGTATGCGGTGCTCTGCACCCTGCTGGAGCCCGAGAGCGAGCTCTATAACGCGGGTATCGTCGACGTGAGTTACCGCTATGAGAAGATGTACGTGATCCGCCCGCAGTTCTTCATTCCCATGATCACGCTTCTTCGCAACGCTGCCATGGGTTCGCTGCGCTATAAGCAGGAGCTGGCGGAGTACAAGCAGCAGAACATTGACGTCACGAACTTCGAGGCCAAGATGGAGAAGTTCAAGGATGGCTTCTCGCGCAACTACAACCTCGCAAGCAAGCAATTCGAGTCGGCGATCAAGGAGATCGATGCCGCCATCAAGCAGCTCGAGAAGACCAAGGACGACTTGCGCCGCAGCACCGAGAACCTGCGCCTTGCCCACAACAAGGCCGATGAACTTACCATTCGTAAGCTTACCTGGGGAAACAAGACCATGAAGGCGGCGTTTGATGAGGCACGCGGGGCTGCGCCGGAGACAAATGATGAGCCAGCCGAGGCGGATTCGTATGAGGTCGAGGATGCCGAGTAAGGCATAGCGTATAGTGCAAAAACGGGGCCGCTGGCGATGTTGCCAGCGGCCCCGCTTCGTTTCGTTCCAGTATGTTCGGCTAGTCCTCGAGCAGGTCTTCGATAAAGCCGACGCGGTAGTTTTTGAAGACGACCTCGCCGCCGTCTTGTGTGGCGTCCAGATCGACATCGCCCATGATGCCAAAATCGTGGTCTCCATCCTCGTCGGCAAAGATCTGGTGCACGTGCCATACGTGCGCGGTCTTCTCGTCGGACTCATCGATGGAAAACATCGCGGCGCTGCGAGCATCTCCGTCGGTGAGGATCTCCTCGTGCTGCTCGTGGTAAGCGTCGAGTGCTTTTTGCCAGCGGACTTCGCTCATGCCCCAGTCCTCGTCGAGCTCGCCCAGATCGCGCACGTGTCCGCGGGCTGCAAGGGCCACACGGCGGAAGAGTGCGTTGCGCACCAGCAGGGTGCAGCCACGGCGGTCCGCCACGACCTCGTCAATGCCCTGCGGCGGCGCGGCGTCGAGGGCTGCCGGGTTGCCGGCGTTCTCCCACTCGTCCACCAGGCTCGAGTCGACCGAGCGCACCACAAAGCCCAGCCACGAGATAATGTCGCGCAGGCGCTCGTCGCGCTTCTCGATGGGTACGGTGCGGTCGAGCGAACGATAGGCTTCTGCCAGGTAGCGCAGCAAAATGCCTTCGGAGCGGGCGATGCCGAGCTTTTGAATGTAACCCTTAAAATCGCTCGCGCTTTCCAGCATATCGCGCAGGACGCTCTTGGGAGAGAGCTGGTAGTCGTTTGCCCAGGGTACTTCCTGGCAGTACTTGTCAAAAGCGGCATCGAGCAAGTCCTCGAGCGGCTTTTCGTAGGTGACATCGTGGATGCGCTCCAAGCGTTCTTCATATTCGACGCCGTCAGCCTTCATTTCGGCCATTGCGCGGTCGCGCGCGGCGCGTTCCTGTGCGCGCAATACTTGCTTGGGGTCCTCGAGCGTAGCCTCGACCATCGAGATGAGGTCCATGGTATAGGTCTCACTCTCGGGATCGAGCAGCTCCAGCGCGGCAAGCAAAAACGGCGAGAGCGGCTGGTCGAGTGCGAAGTCCTCGGGCAGATCGACCGTCAGCGCATAGTCGATGTCTGGTGCGGCGTCAGTCGGGGCGTCGGGCGCGAGCGGCACCTCGGTGCGAACGACGACGCCGGAATCGATGAGCGTGGCGAAGATTTCGTCGGCGCGAACCTCGAGCTTAGCCTTTTCCTCGGGAGTCTGCAGGCTTGTCTCGATGAGGTTGTGTACGCGGGCTCGGGCATCGCCGCCCTGCTCGACCACGCTAATCACCATGGAGTGCGTGATGCGCAGGCGCGGCTTGAGTGTCTCGGGCTGCGTCTCGATCAGGCGCTCAAAGGTCTGCTTGTTCCAGGTGACAAAGCCCTCGGGGGCTTTTTTCTTTTTAATCTTACGGAGTTTTTTGGGGTCGTCGCCTGCCTTGGCCATGAGCTTGGCGTTCTCGATCTCGTGCTCGGGTGCCTCGGCAATCACCATACCCTCGGTGTCAAAGCCCGAACGGCCGGCGCGACCGGCAATCTGATGAAACTCGCGGGCGCGCAGACGACGCATCTTGTAGCCGTCGAACTTGGTGAGCGCGGTGAGCACCACGGTATGGATGGGCACGTTGATGCCGACGCCGAGCGTATCGGTGCCGCAGATGACGGGCAACAGGCCCTGTTGTGCCAAGCGCTCGACCAGCAGACGATAGCGAGGCAACATGCCAGCATGGTGCACGCCGACGCCGCATCCAAGCAGGCGCTTGAGAATCTTGCCAAAGGCCGTGGAGAAGCTCGTGCCCTTGGCCGCCTCCTTGATGGCCTCGCGCTGCTCCTTGCTGGCAATGCCGAAGTTGGCGAGCGACTGTGCCGTCGCAAGTGCGGCATCCTGGCTAAAGTGCACGATATAGAGCGGGGCCTCGCCGCGGCGCATGGCGAGCTCGACCGTGCCCTCGAGGGAGGTTGTCACGTAGTCGTAGCTCAGCGGCACGGGGCGTGGGGCATCGACGACCAAGTCGCAGGCAGCGCCGGTGTGTTCCTCGAGCGAGGCGGCTATCGCGGTGACATCGCCGAGCGTGGCGCTCATGAGCATAAATTGCGTGTGAGGCAGGGTGAGCAGCGGCACCTGCCAGGCCCAACCGCGATCGGGGTCGGCAAAGTAGTGGAACTCGTCCATGGCGACGCAGCCCACGTCGGCGTCCTCACCCTCGCGCAACGCATCGTTGGCAAGGATTTCGGCCGTGCAGCAAATGACGGGCGCCTTGGTATTGATATGCGTGTCGCCGGTAATCATACCGACGTTATCGCGGCCGAGCACCTGCACCAGGTCGAAAAACTTTTCGCTGACCAGGGCCTTGATGGGGGCCGTGTAGTAACAGCGCTTGCCCTGCGCCATGCCCATAAAGAGCATGCCCAGCGCGACAAGCGACTTGCCCGATCCGGTCGGTGTTCCCAAAATGACGTGATCGCCGGCGGCCAGGTCCATGAGGGCCTCTTCTTGGTGATCCCACAGCTCGATGCCGCGGTCGCTCGTCCATTCAAAGAAGCGTTCAAGGGCCTGGTCGGGCGTGAGCCACGGTTCGGGCTCGCTGCCGTCCTCGGGCTCCCACCAGGTGGGGGAGAGCGCGCCGAGCGAGCCGAACTCGGCCTCGGTTCCCGTGCCACCCGAGAATGAGCTGGCGGCGCCAGCGCCGGAGACGGTGCTGGCGGCGGTATCTGTCGTGGTTTGTGCCATGTGCTTGCTTTCTCTCGCGTTTGTCCGCCATCCATTATGGCGTAGCGGCGGCGTGGGGTGCCAGCGCGCGAGAAAATGCAGGAAATGGGCGTTCTGACCAGTCGGTTGGTGCGGCCGCTAACTAAGTGAGTAGACTTTTTGCGATATCGTAAGCACAAGGCTTTTGCGCAAGGGTTCTACCTGCGGTTTTAGTTTTCGCTATGCGGGTTGTGCTTGGCTCTTGCAAAAAAGTCTACTCACTTAGGCTCGAGGGTCGTTCGCTGGTGCCTATTCGCGCTTGTTTGCCGACGCCGCGACCATAAGAAGCCCCTAGGACTCTTGCGGCAGGCGTTTCTTGCCCTTGCGGGCGCGGTTTCTAAAGTTCTCGACGGCCTCTTCCATGCCGAGGGGCACGTAGGTGAGCTCATCGAGGTTATCGGGCAGGTAGCAGGCAAGGCTTTGCTCCTGCACGCGGCCCGCCGCGAGCTGTTCATCGCTGGGCTGCGCGCCGGGTGTGGCGCAAATGCCGTAGACGACGGCACCCATCTCGCGCGTGCGGCACTCGTACTCGGTCTCGGGATGCTCGGGATGGTCGCGGCGGACGTCGTCACTTACCCAAAGCGTGTCGTAGCCGGCCGCGGCAATCTGCCCCAGGGCGTAGTCGCGCAGCGGTTTGCTATCGGTGCGCAGCGTGACGGTGGCGCCGGCTGAAAAGAGCGGGCGGTAGAGCATCAGATGGTCGACATGGACGAGTCGTTTTTTGGCGTACTTGGCTTTGGGCTGCGGCGTGGGAAAGTTGATGGTGATGGCATCGAGCTCGCCTGCGGCAAACAGCTTCGGCAGCGATGCGGCGCCTCGGGGCAGGACAAGTGCGTTGGTCAGTTCCTGCTCGCAGACTTTCTGTGCGGCATAGGCGATGCAGATGGGCTCCTGGTCCATACCGATAAAGAGGGTGTTTGGCTCGTGGGCCGCGCGCTCTACAAGGTACGTTCCCTTGCCACAGCCAAGATCCAGGTGAAGGTGTTCGAAAGACTTGCTGCCTGCGGGCGCACAGGCCTCGCGCCAATCTCCGGCATAGGCCTCGGGGTTCGTCTCAATCGCATCGGCGTAGCGCTCCAGGCGCTCTTCGAGCACAAAGTTCTTAGGTATGCGAACGTGGACGGCTCCCATGAGGCTCCTTGGTCATAAGTAGGGAACGCATAGCTGCGCGTTCCGTCAATTGGTTGAAAAAGGGTGGGCATAGCTTGCCCGAAAGATGCGGCGCGGCTCGGCGGCGAGTCGTCGATGCCTACAGACGCTTGAGAATTACATAGCGGTTGAGCTCGCCGCTGCGACCGTCGGCATGGAAACGCTCAAGCTCGCGCACGGGGACCTCGCCACTCTTGTAGAACGTGCGGACGCCACGCACCAGGTCGGTGATCTGCTGATCGTCAAAGTGATGGCAATAGCGGTAGGCGTGGCGGTCGTTTTGCCAGCCAATGAGGTGGTCGCCGGCTTCAAACTGCGCGGAATCGTAACCCTCAAACGGCGGGGTGAGCTCGGCGCGAGCCTCGGCACGAACTGCCTTGCGCGCCATGCGCTCATCGTTCATAAACTCCCAAAAGCTGATGGCGATGATGCCGCCTGGGCGCGTCTGGCGTACCAGGGCGTCGAGCACGCGTACGCGGTACTCGCACGACGGCACGTGGTGCATAAAGCCAAAGCAGACCGAGATGTCGGCGAGTGGGGCGTCGAAAAGCACGTCGGGCGTCTCGGCGGGGTTGAGCTTCATGAGGGCGTCGAGCACATCGAGTTCCTGGAAGTGCAGGTTGGGAATGCGCAGCGCGTGGCCATGTGCATCGATGGCCAAGTCTTGGCACGAGTCGACGCCGTAGAACTCAAACGGGCAGCTGGCGTCTGCCGAGGGGTTTGCGCCGTCAACGCCCTTGGCGGCAAGTGCGCCGCCGGCGGCAAAGTTCTCGAATCGCATATTGCCGCAGGCAAGATCGAAGACGCGGACGGGATGTTCGATCGTGGCGACGTCGAGCTGCCCGAGTGCGATATCCATGGTGCGCACCCAGCCGGGCCACGGGGCCTGGCGCGTATCGGAAAAGGAGGCGGAGTGCTCGCGATAGAACGTATTGTTGAGCTGGATGAGCGATGAGGCGAAATCGCGGTTCACGGCGCGGAACTCCCTCCGTTGGCGGTGCGGAATAAACAGTACGACCATACTACCGTTAACGCCGCAACGGGGACAACCGAGCTGCGGGTCATTGCTTTGTTTGGACACATTTCCGCAGCTCATATGTGCCCGCAACCGCCGGTTGTCAAAAATCTCACTAGAATAGGTGGCATGATTTTGGCGGTGGCGGATAGATTTTTAACTGTGCAAGGCGCCTTAAGAACAAAAACGGTCCGGCGGCACGGCTGGCATCACATAGGAGGAACCATGAATGTAGAAACTGCGCAGCGGCTCGCCGACCTTCGCCGCAGCAAAGGCTTTAGCCAAGAAGGGCTGGCACGAAAGCTGGGGCTGTCGCGCCAGGCGGTCAGTAAATGGGAGCGTGCGGAGAGCTCGCCCGATACCGAGAACCTGATCTCGCTCGCCAAGCTCTATGGCGTGAGCCTGGACGAGCTGCTCAATCCGAGCGATGAGATCGAGGACGATATCGAGTTTGAGAACGAGGACCGCGCCCGTCAGCGCGAGGCCGAGGCGGCAGAGCGTGCTCGCACCCATGAGGCAGCGGCACGTGCGACTGAGGCGGCAACGCAGGCGAGTGATGCCGCCGCCAAGGCGGCGCAAGCGGCAAGCTGGAGTGCGCAGGCCGCCAATGCTGCTACGGCGCAGGCGACGAGTGGCGGCGCGGTTGGCTCGACTCCGGTGAAGGGGCCGTTCCAGTCGTTCCCGTATTGGGCCGTGTGCTGGCTGCTGTTCTTTTTGCTGATGTTCCTGTTTGGTGCCGGCCCCTTTGCCGCGCTGATCTTCTTCACGATTCCCATCTATCACTGGGTAGCGCGTGCGCTCGATGGTGATTGGGCACGCGGGGATATTCAGGTTGGTCCGGCACCGGTGGCGGCTAGGGCTCGGAATGTTTCCGCTTCGGTTGATACTGACGTGGCTACCGCGACTACCGCTGAGCCGATTGCCAAAGAGGGTGATGAATGATGAAGATTTCACATGAATCCAAGGTACGCTTGGGCGTTGGCATCGGAGCGTTTGTGCTCATCATTGGGCTTGTCTTTGGCATTTCTCGGCTATTGGCTCATTCCGATATGGTGCGTACGACCGGTATTCTATCTGGCAATTTGTCTGATTTTGACGACATGTTTGACGAGGACGATTCCTTGAATAGCGGTAACTATTCCGCTCGGCCTCAGCAGCTTTCGAGCACGACTTTTGATGCCGATGAGTTCCGCTACCTCGATTTCGATATCAATGCGGCTTCGGTGGACGTCAAGGTTGTTGATGGCAACAAGGCTCGCGTTATCGAGCGGGGGCGCGTTGCCGAGGGTATGGATGCCTCCAAGGCCGCGACGCAAAACATCGCATCCGTCGAGGACTCGACGCTCAAGGTTTCCCAGTTTGGAAGTGACGACGGTAAGGCAATCGATCGCTCAGTTACGGTCGAGCTGCCGCGCCGTGTTGCCGAACATCTGAAGGGAGTCAACGCGCACGTGGGCTCGGGCGAACTGCAGATTGCCGGTGTCATCTGTGATGGTTTCGACCTTTTCCTGGGTGCGGGAGATGTAGAGTTTACGGGCAGCGTGACTGATGCGCTCAGCGCTGAGGTCGGTTCGGGCGATGTGACGTTCGAGCTTTACCAGGCCCCCGCGAAGTCGATGGACGTGAGTGTGGGCTCGGGCGATGTGGAGATGACGGTTCCGAACTCGACGGGCTTTAAGGCGAGCCTCACCTTGGGCAGCGGCGACTTCGAGAGCGATTTCCTTCCGCTTGGCTACGACGGCGAGACCATTTTGAATCTTGAATTCGATAACGGTGACAAGTCTGCCACGTATCGTTTTGAAGTCGATTCGGGTGACATGTCGTTTGATTCAGAGTGACGGGTGGTTATCGAAGACTTATAAACCATAGACGCGCTGTTTGATGAAGGCGCCGAAGCCGAGATTGGCTCCGGCGCCTTTGCCTTTACAATGGGGTCATGGAACAGATTATCTTGAACATACTCGAGGCTCTGCGTCGCGGCGAGACCGTGGACGACAAGGCACTCGTCAAACTGATACATGCCGAGGCGCGCCGCGAGGGTGCCGACAAGCGCGATTTGGCCAAGCGCCGTCTGCTGCCGTTCTACCAGCGGGTTAAACGTGAGGAGCCGGCTCGGTGGGCTGCGTGGAATGTCGATGCCGAGCTGGAACGTCAACTGCTGCAGGTGCTGCGTATGAAGCCGCGCCGAACGGCTTCGGGCGTGGCGACCATTACCGTCATCACCAAGCCGTGGCCGTGCTCGGGCGATTGCCTGTTTTGCCCCAACGACCTGCGTATGCCCAAAAGCTATCTGCATGCCGAGCCCGCGTGCGCCCGTGCGGAGCAAAATTGCTTCGATCCATATCTGCAGGTGAGCGCCCGTTTGACGGCGCTTTCGCAGATGGGGCATGCGACCGATAAGATCGAGCTCATTGTGCTTGGCGGTACCTGGAGCGACTATCCGGAAGGCTATCAGACATGGTTTATGTCGGAGCTTTTCCGTGCGCTCAATGACGATGCCGTCGCCGGCGTGGCTGCCAACCCCATGTTGGCGCGTCCGGGCATCAGCCGTGCCGAGGCAGGGCGCCTGCTCGATGACGCGCCCGCCGATGCGCTGCCGCCGGTGGTGGCGGAGCGTCGCGAGCGCTATCGGGCTGCCGGTATTGCGACCGACGAGGCCGAGCTTGCGAGCGGTGTTGCCGACGAGCAGGAGCGTGTGGATGCTGCCGTGGGCGGCTATAACCGCGCGGTGCGTCGTCTGTACGGCCCTGGTACGCCGTGGGGCGAGGTTGCCGAGTGGCAAACGACAACGATGGAAGAGCTCGAGCGCCAGCAGCGCATCAACGAGACGGCGAAGCATCGTGTGGTGGGGCTCGTTATCGAGACGCGCCCCGATGCCGTAACGCCGCAGGCCCTCACGCTCATCCGCCGCCTGGGCTGCACCAAGATTCAGATGGGTATCCAGAGTCTCGACCAGCACCTGCTCGATATCAACGAGCGTCGCATTTCGGTGGCTCAGATCGAGCGGGCGTTTTCGCTTGCACGATTGTTTGGCTTTAAGATCCATGCGCATTTTATGCTTAACCTGCTGGGCGCCACGCCCGAGGGGGACAAGCGCGACTACGAGCGCTTTATGACCGAAGGGGCCTTTATGCCCGACGAGGTCAAGGTCTACCCGTGTGCGCTCATCGAGGGCTCGCGTCTGGTGGGCTGCTACGAGCTCGGCGAGTGGCGCCCCTATACCGAGGAGGAGCTGCTCGACGTGCTGGCCGATGACATCGTGGTGACGCCGGCGTTCTGCCGTATCAGTCGCATGATCCGCGACTTTAGCTCCGACGACATTATGGTGGGCAACAAGAAACCCAACCTGCGTCAACTCGTTGAGAACCGCCTGGCTGTTCGGGGTTACGGTGCAACGGTGCGCGAGATTCGCTATCGCGAGATCAGCACGGCGGGTGCCGACTTGGATGAGCTATCTCTTGATGAGGAAGTGGCGTATGAGACGCCGGTGACTTACGAGCGCTTTTTGCAGTGGGTGACGCCGCAGGGCAAGATCGCGGGCTTTTTGCGGTTGTCGCTGCCCGACCATTCGTTTGTTGCCGCGCATGCGGACGAGTTGCCGACGACGCCGGATGAGGCGATGATTCGCGAGGTGCACGTGTATGGCATGGCGGCACGCGTGGGCGACCAGGGCCAGGCGGCGCAGCATCACGGGTTGGGGCGTTTGCTCGTAGAGCGTGCGTGCGAGATTGCCCGGGATGCCGGCTATGCGCGCGTCAACGTGATCAGCGCGATTGGTACGCGCGAGTACTATCGCCATTTGGGTTTTTACGATCATGGACTCTATCTGCAAAAGGAGCTCTAGATGAACAAGCCGAGTGTTTCTGCCGGCGTCGTTGCCGGCGTTGCTCTGGGAGCCGCGGCGCTTGGTGCGGCCGCTGTCGCTGTTCGTGCTGCCTGTCTGCAAGTTGCGCGAACCCGCAATGGGTTGGCGCGTGTGAAACGCGTGCACGACGAGAGCGGTGACGAAGTCCGCGTATTGGTGCAAGGCGGCGTCTACCAAAGCGCGAGTTACGTTGGCGAGCGCTGGGCGGAGCCCGTCTTTGCGTACTATCGCGCGTTTGACGACGTGTTTGAGGCCGAGGATGCGATGCGCGACGCTTATGGTCACGGTATCAACCGTATGCTGATGCTGGGCGGCGGTGGGTTTGCCTATCCCAAGTTCGCGCTGATGTCGCACGAGGGCTTGCGCATGGACGTCATCGAGTATGACGGAGAGATTACGCGCCTGGCGCGCCGTTGGTTCTATCTGGACGAGCTGGAGCGCACGGTGGGCGACCGCTTGCGGGTGATTACTGCTGAGGCTCGCTCGTATCTGGGTGTGACGAGTGTGGGCCATCGTCGCTACGACGTGGTCGTGAGCGATTGCTTTGGCGGTGCCGAGCCCGTACGCGAGCTGGCGACGGTTGAAGCGTTGCGTTTGGTGCGGGGCAGCCTAAATTTCGGTGGCGTCTACGTTGCCAATATCGTGAGCGCAAGCGAGGGGAGCGATGTGACGTTCCTGCGCGATTGCGCTGCCACGGCACTCGAGGTATTCGCCCACGCCTGGGTGGTCCCATGTGGCGATGCGAAGTTCGGCGGCGAGGAAAACTACCTGCTCATCGCCAGCGACGGCAACTACGCCTTTGCCGAAGCCGTGCCCTTCGACACCGACTTTCTCGGCACCGTCCTTCACGACAAGTTAGTCTCCCCGTCCCAAAAAGACTGGTCTTAGGCGTGGTCGCGCCAGCCGAGAACGCGCTGCTTCATGCCCTCGATGTCGAGCACGCCTTCGGCGAAGCCCTTGCGCACGAGCTCTTCGGGAACAAACTCGTCGTAGCGATCAAAATAAGGCACCTCGCCGGGATAGACGAGCTCGATGGGATCGAAGTCCTTTTCGGCCTCGGCTGCGAGTACCTCAAAGAACGTCTCCTCGTCGGCCTTCATCTTAAACTGCATAAAGTACGGGCGTGATGGGTCGAGTCCGCGAAGGCCAAGCTCCGCGGCGCATTTAATCTTGAGCATGCGCTCGAGCGCCAAAAAGGCGTAGCTGCCCAGCCAGGGGAAGAGCACCCAGGTGTCGCCGCCCAGGTTAATGAGCGGCTTGGCCCCCGCGCCCGAAATCTCGGCCGTATGGCGAGCCTGCGCCAAGCGGGCCCGTGCGTTACCCATAAGGTACGGATATGCCGCGTGCTCGTTAAGCGCCTTGCGCATGCGCTCGAGCACATGCGTATTGATGTCACCGGGGCAGTCGCCAAAGTAGGCCGGCACACGGCCCTTGACCTGCGTGGCAAAGACGGTGTGGCGCTTCCAGTCCACTTCCTCGACAATCCAGCAGTGTCCGGCGATGGCGATGCGCTCACCGGGCGGAGGGGGATTGACGATCGTGCCCAACTCGGCCGACTCGCTGCGAACGGTGAACTCCTCGTTTTCCTGGAACACGGCGTAGAACTTAAAGTTGTTGATGATGCGCTCGCCCGCGAGGCCCACGATGAGCCCACCGCCCTCGGTGACCTGGATGTGGTCGATCTTGATGAGGTGACGCAGCAGCACGCGATAGTCATCGGCCGAGACGCGATGGAAATAGCTGAGCGTGAGCACGCGCTGGGCAAGTTCGGCCGGCGTGAGCTCTCCGGTGCTGGCGAGGGTCGACATGGTCTGGTGATAGAGCAGGCTGTAAGGGAGTCGATCGAGCTCGGGCGGTTCGACCCACTTTTCCTCGCGATAGAGTTGTACGAGCGCGATGCCTTGCAGGAGCTTCCACGGAATGGTCTCGGGCATCATCGTGCGCGGCTCGGGTTCTTCCTCGCGCATGACAAACCACATCTCGGGCGGAAGGTCGCGACGGCCTGTGCGCCCCATGCGCTGCAAAAAGGAGCTGACGGTAAACGGCGCGTCAATCTGGAAGGCGCGCTCCAGGCGGCCGATATCGATACCGAGCTCCAGCGTAGAGGTGGTGACGGTTGTCTGCGCCTGCTCCTCGTCGCGCATGAGCTCCTCGGCCGTCTCGCGCAGCGATGCCGAAAGATTGCCGTGATGGATTAGAAAGCGGTCGGG
Source organism: Collinsella aerofaciens (assembly GCF_039062365.1). Classification (GTDB taxonomy): domain Bacteria; phylum Actinomycetota; class Coriobacteriia; order Coriobacteriales; family Coriobacteriaceae; genus Collinsella. The sequence continues at coordinate 40,995 of NZ_JBCJBI010000002.1, read as the reverse complement.
CTCGTGTCGACTTTCGCAGTAGCTGCGCAGCATGGAGCACACGGCCTCTGCCTCCTCGCGCGAGTTGGCAAAGACCAAGCACTTTCGGCCGCGCGTGTGCTCAAAGATATATCCCATACCGGGATCGGCGTTGTCTGGCGCCGTGTCGGTGGGGTTGAGGAGTGCCTGTTCGGTCGCTCGCGGGATGTCGACTTCGCCCTCGGGGGCCGAGGAAGTGCGACGGTCTTTGGGAGCGGCCTTGCCCCGCGCCTGCTCGCGACGTTGACGGCGCTCCTTCTGTGTAAGCTGTCCGCTGTGGCTCATGTCTTGTCCGGATGCGGGCAGCGCCGCGGGCGCCGCCGTCTCAATACGCTCGCAAGCAAGCACCTCGGCTTCTTGTGGGCCTGTGCCCTCGAATCCTCGCTGCTGAGCCTGGGGACCCGAGTTGTAGAAGTGCTCCATGGAGATGCGCCACACGCGGCGCGGTTCCTCAAAACGGGGGATAACGCAGTCACGCCCCGTTCCCTGCGAGAGAAAGGCGCCCGTGCGCTCGGGGTCGCCGATGGTCGCCGACAGACCGATGCGGCGGGGCTGCGCGCCGGCCATGCGTGAGAGTCGCTCGATAAGGCAGAGCGTCTGCCCGCCACGGTCGCCGCGCATGAGCGAATGGACCTCGTCGATAACCACATAGCGCAGGTCGCAAAACATACGAGGGATCGCCATGTGCTTATGGATCAGGAGCGCCTCGAGCGATTCGGGCGTAATCTGTAGGATACCGCTCGGCTTTTTGATGAGTTTGGCCTTGTGTGATTGTGAGACATCGCCATGCCAGTGCCAGACGGGGATATCGGCTTCTTCGCACAGGTCGTTGAGGCGGACGAATTGGTCGTTGATGAGCGCCTTGAGGGGGCCAATGTAGAGGGCGCCCACGCTTGCGGGCGGGTTCTCCCAAAACTCGGTCAGGATGGGAAAGAAGGCCGCCTCGGTTTTGCCGGAAGCCGTGGATGCCGTCAGGAGCACATTGTCTTTCGTGTTGAAGATGGCGTCTGCCGCCGCAACCTGGATGGAGCGCAGGCTCTCCCAATTGTGGGAGTAGATGAAGTCTTGGATAAACGGGGCGTAGCGGTCAAAGGCGTTCACGGGGCCTCCTTTCAAAAACGAATCTCTCAACGCGGTGAGCAGTGGCTTGCTGCATTAATGCCTCGACGTTTGCCCAGATAAAACCTGCCAAAATAAACCTGTCCCTTTTTGGCAGGTTAGATGGTGAATTCGGCGAAGTTACGGTCGCCGCCTGCGGTATCGGTGTCGCCTGTTGCGGTTGCTGGCGCCAGCGCGTCACCGCCGACGCTTTGCAGCAGCTCGGCTACGTTGGCGTCGGGGTTCTGGCATAGGATGTCGAGCAGCTCGATAAAGTCACGAATGACTTCACGCGGCGTTAGATGCGTGTCGGCTCCCACGCGGCCAAACTCAATCTTGAGGAAGTCAACCAAGTCGTTCTCGGTAAGCGTGGGCGTCCAGCCAAAGTATCCGGCATGGATCTGCATGAGTTTTTCGATCAGCACCAGCAACTCCTCGTAGGTGAGTGGCTGCAGGCGGATGATGGGCGCGAGCATGTCCTTAAGATCCTCGCGTGCAAAGCGGCCTTGAGCGAGTCGGCTGCGCAGGGCTTCGTAGGAGAACACGCCACGGCGGCGGTCTTCGATGGAGGTTGGCGTGCCGCCCATGATCATGCCCAGGTACTGCGCCTTGCCCTGGAGTGTGTCGTTGTACATGGTCAGGATTTTCTCGTAGTTGTATTGGCGTGTGATGGCGTTGGGAATCTTATACAGATTCACGAGCTCGTCGATGAGCACCAGCATGCCCTTGTAGCCGCTGCAGACCAAAAAGCGTGCAATGAGCTTAACGTAGTCGTACCAGTCGTCATCGCTGATGATGGTCGAGGAGCCCAGTTCGGTGCGAGCCTCGCTCTTGGTGCGGTATTCGCCGCGGATCCATTTGGTCACGCGGCTCATGGCCTCTTCGTCGCCCTCGGATACGGCCGTGCGATAGCGGCGGAGCATGCGGGCAAAGTCGAAGCCGTGGACCATCTCCTCGAGCGGAGCGAGTTGGGCATTGATAGCCGACTCATCGGCGTCCGCGCACGAGGCGACCCAGCGATCGAGAATCAGGTTGAGCGCACCGCCCTCGGGGCGCGTCTTGGTCGATATGTTGCGGATGAGCTCGCGGTAGGTGGCAAGGCCCTGCCCCTGACCGCCTTGCAGGCGGCGCTCGGGCGACAGGTCGGCATCAGCGACGACGAATCCCTCGCCCATGGCGTGCGTGCGGATGGTCTGGAGCAAAAAGCTCTTGCCGGCGCCGTAACGACCGACCAGAAAGCGGAAGCTCGCGCCACCGTCGGCGATGAGACTCAGATCGGTGAGCAGGGCGCGGATCTCGACCTCGCGCCCTACGGTGATGTAGGGAAGGCCGATGCGCGGGACCACGCCGCCCTTGAGCGAGTTTAGGATAACGGCAGCGACGCGTTTGGGTACGCGGGGCGCTGCGGATGTGGTATCACTCATGGTCTAGGTATCCTCTCACGTCTGCTTCGTAATCCTCGATAATCTGCGGCCCTGCCGCGCTAAATTCAATTACGGTGTCGCCCACCAGGTCAAAGAGCGCCTCGTTGATGCTGTCGACGAGCATGTCCTCGCTCTGCCCCGATTGCACTACCGCCGATTCCGCCTGTACTGCGTTGTGCTCGAGCAGTGCGCGGAGATAGGCGTCTGCGGCAGGCGTGAGTTCGTTCGTGGCGTCAGCGGGCGCAACGGCTGCGAACGCGGGCGTCGGCGCGAGAAGCGGTGCCACGACACCAAACTGTTCGGTGGATATGGTTGGCTCGTCGGTCTCGTCCTGCCGAATGGGTGCCGCGACCGCCTCGACAATCGCGTCGGCTACGGGCTCGGCTTCCGGTTGCCCTGAGTCCGCTGCCTCGGCTTCCACAAGTGCGCCGTCCTCGCGCTCTTCATCGATCAAAAGCGCTTCACGCGTTTGCGCGGCGGCGCTTCGAATGTGCCCCAGCTGACTCAGATCGATATCGATCTTGACGGGCTGGTGTGCGGCGTCCCACGAAAGCCATGCCACAATCTCGTCATCGATAATCTTGGCCAGATATTTGGGGACCTTTTCTTCCTTAAGGGGATGGGCGGGGTCCAGCGCCAGGCGCAGGCGTTGGTCGCAGGCGCGCATCATTTCACCGAGCTTGCTGCTCTTTTGCCTACTGCCATGGATACGCATGCATTCCCAAAAGCCGTTTTGGCAACGGTAGATATGGATGGGATCCAGGCGGTATTCGCAGTGCTCGTGGCGCTCGGGCGCAAAGAATACGGCCGAGGCAAACATGGTGTAGGGCATGGCCGTCTCCTCCCCAAATAAGCTCGCCACGATGCCGGTCTTTCGGTGCGTGTCATAGTAGCGCGCCATACGGACATACACGGCGCACGCCACGTGGCGCAGATCGCGGTGGTGGCTGCGGTCGAGCCGCGAGTTACTTAGGTTGTACGTGGAGAGGGCGTTGATGGCGGCCATGAGTCGCTCCTCGCGCACCTCATCGGGCGGAAGGGGGAGCGTGGGTTCGGAGGTTTTGCGACGCTTAGGGGTCTGGCCTGACGGTGCCGGTGCTGGTACAAGGTCTCGTGCCGCGCGCCGCAGCTCGATAAGGGCGTTATCGAACATGACGGTTTTAGAGTCACGAAGCAGCTTGGGGTCGAGCCCGTGGAACACGGCGTAATCCTGCAGCCACACGCGTGCAAATCGGTCGAGGCCGGGCTCGAAGGCGCGATAGACATCCCAAAAAGCCTTGATCTTGTTAAAACCATCGAGCGGGTCATCTACGCCAATGCCGCAAATCAGCTCATAGAGATACAGAAAGGCAAAGGACGTAGACGTTTCCTCGACGGTTCCGCGGCGCACTTGGGCACGCCAGGTAAAGTAGCCGCGCAACTGCCGGTCGCTCATGGCGTTGTAGGTGGGAAAGTACGACTTAAAGGTGCCGTTGTAGGGACAGTCGTCCTCAAAGTCGGCCATCAGCAGGCCCTGGCGGTAGAAAAGCTCGGCTTCCGAAAGCCAGCGACCTGCGCCGCCTTTGGGGTCATCCTGCCAGCGCGATATCTCGCGCATCTTGCGGTACTGGTCGGGAAGGAAATTCTGCATCTGACGACCGGTTTTGAGAATCGGCTCGTCAGCATAGACTTCGTTTGAGAAGCGAGCAGACTGATGGGTCCGGGCCTCGGCCATAATGCGCTCGATGAGCATCTTGATGTCCTGGTCGGCCACCGTCTCTCCTCTCCTAACGCAGCTTCGGTGACCTCATATCATAGCACAGCATCAAACAGGTGTTCGAGATGCTGCTGCGTAGATAGATTTAGAACAGGAGGGCGTAGATGACGGCGATGACGACGGAGGGGAGCATATTGGCCGTGCGGAAGGTCTGAGGACGGATGAGGTTGACGCCGACGCAGAAGATGAGCATGGAGCCTACGAGCGAAAGGCTGTCGAGGGCTGCCGTAGTCATGATGGGGGAGAGTGCGCCGGCAAACAGCGTGATCGTCCCCTGGAACACGGCGACGGGCAGGGCGGAGAAAATGCAGCCGCGGCCAAGCGACGCCGTCATGGTGCAGACGATGATGCAGTCCAGCGCGCCCTTGAGGGCAAGCGTGGACCAGTCGCCGAGCAGGCCGTCCTGGATCGATCCCACAATGGCCATGGCGCCGATACACACGGTGAGTGAAGTCGAGACAAAAGCGTTGGTGAACTCGTTATCGCCCTCGCTGCCGGTTTTGCGCTTGAGCCATTCGCCAAGGTTTTCAATGGCGGCCTCCAAGTTGATGGCCTCGCCGATGAGCGAGCCGAGGGCGAACGAGACAATGAGCATGGTGGTACCAGTGGTCGCCAGTGCCTTCCCATCGATGATGAGCATCTTTTGCATGGTGCCGCCCAGGCCGATAAACAGGACGCACAGCCCCGATGCTTTCATGAGCGTGTCTTGGATGCGCGGTGTAATGAAGCGGCCGCCCACTAATCCCAAAAGACCGCCCGCAACTAAAAGCACAACGTTGATGATTGTTCCCAAGCCCGGCATGAGCCCTCCTGTATTGATGCCAACGTGGCAATCGTAGCAGAACGAAATGCGAGGCACATCGCGACTCATCTAATACGTTATATAAGTGGTATTAGGGATGGTGCGCAGCATTTAAGCCTCAGGTGGTTGTCGGGACATAGGGATAGTATTCAAAGCGCAGTGTCATAAGCCGCTGCGGGAATTCAATAGCCGCGGCGATGATATTGGCATCGCGGGCACGATCAAACCCTTCGAGTTCGATCTGATACGAGACGTCTTGCATAATGTCCAGACGTCGCCAGGCTAGGAGTGTGTCGCCATCGAATTCCAAGGTCTTGCCTCCGTCTGGAGCAACGGCGTATAGACGCAGCTTGGCGGTCGTTGCAGGGTCGACAACCGTGACCTTTTTAATTTCGTTTCTAGTATTCTTGGCGCCCAACAAGGTGAGCAGTGTTGGGGCCACGACCTCGCCCGATGGCAAAAAGACGACTTCGATGGATTCAGGAAATGCGATGATGGCCGACTTGCGGACGGGCTGATTGGCGGCGGCAACTTCGATGTTCGCAGCGTCGATGACCTCTGTGTGGTCGAGCGCGGCAAGCACGCAGCAGTTACCTTCATCGATCTCTTGAGGATCAGCAAGCCCCAGACTGTCTGCGAGCTCGGGATCGTTTGAATCGGCAGCGGGCCCATTCGGTGCTTCGAAAGAAGCTGGGACGCTGTTTGTCGGCGACGGCGTGTCGCCCGCACCTGCTTCTTTGTCCGCGCTCTCTTCTTGTATGGTTGCGTTGATGGGTTCGTCGTTTGAGGGGAGCGTCTTGGCGTCAAGCGCGGAAGGAAGAATTCCGATGGCTCCGGATCCGTTCCACTCCATTTCGAGAAGCGCCGGGTCGGCAAGAATGCGTTGCCTGCTTTGCGCGTGGGCATCGATTTCAATAGGGCCTGCCTCTATCCCTCGTGTAAGGCTGAGTGATCCGGCTGGCTTCTCGAAATGAGCGTCTGTGTCTTTGGTGCCGACGGCGTAGAACAGCAGGGACGCTTCTCCCGCCGCGATGGCATCGGTACCGGCTTTGGTCAGCCGCAACGATGTCGTGAATGAGAGGGTGGGCTGCGCATCATCTGCATTCGCGGCGGCGCAGCCCAGACATATACCGCCTCCTTTCTCAAAAAACGTACCGTCGAAGGCGACCTTCGCTCCGTTCGCCGAGTCATCGACCGAAGCGATGTCGATGCGCAGCTCTAAATTGCATGGATCGCCATCCGCATCGAGCACAACCGAGCGCCACGTGCAGACGGCGCACCCCGCCTGGGAGCCGTTTGCCTTGTTCGAACGCTTGATATCCACGACTATCGAGCCGTCCGTATTACGACGAAGGCATCCCGAGGTTGAGATCGCGGCCTGTGCGATCGAAAAACGCTCGCACGCAATGGTACTCGACGGATTTGGGGCGGAACTTAGGACTGCTGGTAAGGAGTCCGCCATGACGGGAGTCGCCCAAGCGGCGACAGGCGTTCCGGTTGCGAGCGCGCCGCAAAGTGCGACGACGGGCAAAAGGTTCTTCGATGCCATGGGGTCTCCTTAGCTAATTTAGTGCGGCCTGTCCGTGTTTTGTTTCTGGCTGCGTTTGATGTGCAGACCGAGGCCGGCGGTTCCCGCGCCTGCTGCTGCGGCGCCTGCTGCCAAGAGCCATCGTTTGTCGCCTGTCTGCGCCAACGGTTCCTCGCGGTCGCCGCGGTCGAGCTCCGAGAGGTCGACCGTCACTTGCGTGGCGGCCTGCGCCTGTTCTTGCTGGGCAAAGGCCATGGCTGGCCCAAACGCTAGGATGCTGACGGCGGCGGCCAGGGCGACAGCCTTATGCCGTGTGCGCACCGGGCTCGACCGTCCAGGTGATCGTTGCAACCTGATCGCCTTCGCCGGTTACGCGGAAGATGTCGCGCGTGACGCGGGCGACGTTTCCGCTTGTCTTGAGCTTAATTTTGTCCTTGCCGCCGGCAATGCCCTGGTAGCCCATGTCGAAGGCTGCGTTCTTGGAAAGATCGAGGCCCGTCCCCTGCATTGCGGCGCTGGCGTTCTGGAGTGCGCCGTCGGGGCCGACCTTAAAGTCGATGGAGTTCTGCGCGGTTCCGGCCTTGGCGTCGGCGGCAATGGTCCAGGTGTTCATGGCGTCGATCTTCATGTTGGTGACATGGATGCCGTAGGCCGAATGATTGTCGATGGTGGTCGCGTCTTCTGAGGGGCCCTGAAGCGTGCCGTCGGCCTTGGCGACGAAGGGAATAACCGTCGGAACTTTGAACTCAACGTTGTCGATCTCGGTCCTGACCATTACTTTCGTGGTTCCAACGCGCCCGGCCGCCATAGCTGGCGTCGGGGCAGCGCCCATTGCGAGCGCGAGCGCGAGCCCTGCGCCCACGACGAGCGCTCTGGCTCCGTTCATGTTCCTGGTGATGTCCATGGTCGTTCCTTTCTATTCGCCGCGGGCCGTCCCCGCGATGATTGGACGAATGCTGGTGAATTGCGTGCGGTGCCGCGTCGGCCGGAAAAGCTAGTTCTCGGCTTGCTCAACCCGCACCTTGACACGTGTCGGATTGCCGTGGCTGTCGAGGGTCTTGGCATCGAGTGCCTGGATCTCGATGTACGCCTCGCCTTCTTTGATGTCGCCGGCGGGGCACGTCTCGATTGTCTTGCCGGTCTCGACCACACCGGATTCGTACATGGTCTCGTCGTTTTGGATGACGCGGAATCGCTGGGGAAATTTATTGTCTTGGACGTTTTGCACGTTGACGCGCAGCTTGCCGTCCTCCTGCAGCTGAGCGACCGGCGCGACCGAAATCGTCATCATGTTGTCGCGGACGATAGCGTCGAGCTCATCTTGGATTTCCTGACGCGTTTTGCCCTCGGCCGTCGTAACCGAAGCGCCCGCCTCGGGTACGGGCTGCGACTGCCAAGCGTATAGTCCTACGGCGACAAGGGCGCAGACGATGGCCAAACAGGCAACGATGAGCTTCTTGCGACGACCCAGGCCTACAAAGTGGGGTGGCCTCTTCGCGCTCATGCGGCATCCTTGGTGGTATAGACGCGCGCAAAGGTGGACGGGTCCGCTCCAAAGAGCATGTGAAGCATCAGACGGCGCGAGTAGACGAGCTCGTCGAAGTTGGGAGGGAGCTCGATGTCGTGGATATGCGCGATGTGGTGGGCGAGCGCCGAGAACGACTCGGGGTCGCAGATCACATCGGTGGTAACGTGGTAGACCGTCGTGTCGGGGAATGCCTCTTCGTCGAAAGGTAGGAGATGGGGATCGTCGTCGACTTCGATGGCGATGCCGTACTGGGGCCAGTAATATGCCATGGGAACCTCCCTGCTTCTGGGCCAAAACTTCTATCGGTTTTGGCTGTCGACGCCGACCGTATCAGCCGCTACTTGACCAATTTCTGACCAAATGCTTGACGGATTAGCGTCTCCGCAGGTAAAAGGCGGCAAAAAATACTCCAACTTTTTTCGAGCGCCAATCGCGCGGCCGGCGACGGCGGGGCCATAAGTGTCAAAAGCATCGTCTGCCGAGGAAATCAAGCCGCTCGCCGAATTGCACGAACGTAAAAATCGCCAATTATGGAGACGGTCTCGAACACGTCGACGAAACGATGCGGTAACATCTCCCTGCAAACACTGTAGTTAGCTAAAGGGGGAGTTCGCGTGTCTGCAACCATCAAACCCTTCACCGACGAGTTCGAAGAGTATGGTCGCGATGAGTCTCGCGCATCGGGCGAGGCCTCGAGCATCTCGTTTCCGACAACGGAAGACGAGCTCCGTGCCATTTTGGAAAAGCTCCATGCCGAGCGTGTCCCGGTAACGGTTCAGGGCGCCCGAACCGGCCTTGCCGCCGGTGCCGTGCCCCACGGCGGGCATATCCTCAATACTTCCCGTATGAATCGCTACTTGGGCCTTCGCCGCGATGAACAAGGCCAATTTCTGCTGCGCGTGGAGCCGGGCGTTGTGCTCTCGGAGCTGCGCAAGCAGCTGAGCAAGAAGGTGCTGCCGACTGCTGGTTGGGACCAGGCATCGCTTGAGGCCTACGAGGAGTTCCAAGAGGCCCCCGAGCAGTTCTTTCCCACCGATCCCACCGAGGCATCTGCCTGTCTGGGCGGCATGGCGGCATGCAACGCCTCTGGCGCCCGCAGCTACGCTTACGGCCCCATGCGCCCGCATATCACGGGACTCCACGTCGCGCTGGCTGATGGCGATTTGCTTGAGCTCCAGCGCGGCGAGGCTTTTGCCCAGGGCCGCCACCTGTCGCTCGTGACGGCAGCGGGCCGTGCACTCGAGCTCGATCTTCCTGACTACACCATGCCTAAGACAAAAAATGCCTCAGGCTATTTCGTTGCGGACGAAATGGACGCCATCGACCTCTTTATCGGTGCTTGCGGCACGCTCGGCGTTATCACCGAGCTCGAGATTGCCCTGCAGTCGGCGCCTGCGGTCGTTTGGGGCGTGAGCTGCTTTTTCGATGGCGAAGACAAGGCCGTGTCCTTTACCGATTCCGTGCGCCCCGTCCTGTCCCACGCGGCTGCCATCGAATATTTCGATGCGGGCGCCCTGGATATCCTGCGTCGTCAGCGTGAGCAGTCGACCGCGTTCGCCTCGCTGCCGGCGCTCGATAAAGACGCCAAGGTCTGTGTCTACGTGGAGTTCGACTGCGACGACGAAGTTCAGGCGACTGAGGAGCTGTATCACTTGGGGTGGGTACTGGAGCTTGCGGGCGGCAGTGACGATGCGACATGGGTCGCGCGCACCGAGGTCGATCGCGAGTGCCAGCGGTTCTTCCGCCATGCGGTCCCCGAGAGCGTCAACATGCTCATCGACGAGCGTCGCCGCACGGATCCCACCATCACCAAACTGGGCTCTGACATGTCGGTGCCCAACGCACGCTTGGGCGATGTCATCGCCCTTTATCGGCGCACGCTGGCCGAAAGTGGGCTTGAATCTGCCGCCTGGGGGCACATCGGTAACAACCATCTGCATGTGAACATTTTGCCGCGCGATGCGCAAGACTACCGTCGCGGTGGAGAACTCTTTGCCCAGTGGGCTTCCGAGGTCACGGCCATGGGCGGTGCCGTTTCTGCCGAGCACGGCGTCGGCAAGATCAAGGCGGGCTTCTTAGAGACGATGTACGGTCACGAGGCCATGGTCGAGTCGGCGCGGCTCAAGCTCCAGCTCGATCCCGACGGGCAGCTGGGTCGCGGCAACCTGTTTTCGGAGAAGCTCTTGGATGAGCTCGTCCAGAAAGGGGGCGCGTGAAGATGAGCGATTTCCATATGGTGGTGTGCGTCAAGGCCGTGCCGGGCAGCACCGAGGTCAAGATGGACCCCAAGACCAATACCATCGTGCGCGATGGCAAGCAAGCGGTCATTAATCCCTTTGATGCGAGCGCTTTGGAATGCGCGCTGGCGCTGAAAGACGACTTTATCGGCTTTGGCATGGACGTGCGCGTGACGGTGGTGTCGATGGGCATCCCCGCGACCGAATCGCTGCTGCGCGACTGCATCGCCCGCGGTGCCGACGACGCTCTGCTGCTGACCGATCGCGCCTTTGCAGGTGCCGATACCCTGGCAACCACCTATGCCCTCAAGTGCGGCATCGAGGCGCTCGACGAGGACTTCGACCTGCTCATCTGCGGCAAGATGGCGGTGGATGGCGATACGGCCCAGATTGGTCCCGAGCTTGCCGGTGCTTTTGAGATTCCCTGTGTGACCGACGTGAGCTGCGTGCAAAGCGCGGGCTTTACGACCTGTGGTTCACTTGCGCTTGTTCACGGCTGCGATGCCGGCGAGGAGACGGTGTGTCTTGAGATGCCGTGCGTGATGACGACTGCCAAGGAGATTGGCCAGTTGCGTATGCCGAGCATTGCCGGTATTCGCGCGGCGGAGGAGGCGGACGTGCGCGTGGTCAGTGCCGCCGACGTGAACGCCGACCCCGCGCGTTGCGGTCTTGCCGGGTCGCCGACACAGGTCGTGCGCTCGTTTGTGCCCGACCGTGACCAAACGTGCGAGGACGTTGACGGAACGGCGTCCGAGCAGGCGGCAAAACTTGCCAAGATTATCGAGGGGATGGCATAGATGAGCGGACTGATTATCGATAGCGAAGCCTGTATCGGCTGCGGTCGCTGCGTTCGCGCCTGTGCCTCGGGCGGCATCGTAGTGGAAGGCGAGCGACCCAGCCGATGCGCCCGCGTAACCGACGGCTGCATCCTATGCGGTGGGTGCGTCGACGCCTGCCCTGTCAACGCTATCTCGATCGAGCGTGACGAGGCCGCTGGTGCGGTTGACCTCGATGCGTATCGAGACATTTGGGTATTCGCGCAGACCGACGAGCACGATACGGTGACTCCCGTTGCCTATGAGCTTATGGGCAAGGGCCGCGAGCTTGCCGATGCTCGCGACTGCCGTCTGGTGGCACTGATCGGTATGGGTCCCGAGGGTTCTCTCGGCGACCTGGAGCATCTGGTTTGCGCGGGCGCCGACGAAGTCCTGGCCTGTCGCGACGAGCGCCTGCGCCAAAACGATGCGGAGGTCTACGCCCGCTTGATCTGCGATTTGGTAGCCGAACGCAAACCCGAGGCCATCCTATACGGTGCGACCGCTTTTGGTCGCGAACTGGCACCCGGCGTTGCCGTGCGTTTGCAGACAGGTCTTACGGCCGACTGCACCGTGCTTTCGATGGATGCGGAGACGGGCCTACTGCAGCAGACGCGCCCGGCGTTTGGCGGCAACTTGATGGCCACCATCATTTGCCCCAACCACCGTCCGCAGATGGCAACGGTGCGCCCCGGTATCTTTAAGGCTCCCGACTTTGACTACGGCCGCTCCGGCACGATCACCCAGATATCACTTGCGGATGATGCTAAGGCTCGTGTCGAGATCTCGATTCCCGCCGAGGAGTGGGGACAGCAGGCTTCGATCGCCGATGCCGAGCGCCTGGTCGTGGTGGGTCGCGGCATTGGTTCCAAGAAAAATCTGCCGCTGATGCGAAGGCTCGCCGAGGCTCTGGGAGCCGAGCTTGGCTGCACGCGACCTGTCGTGGAGGCCGGCTGGTTGGAGTATCGCCATCAGATTGGCCAGACGGGCGTATCGGTTTCGCCCAAGCTTCTCGTGAGTATCGGTGTTTCGGGCGCCATCCAGCATCTTGCCGGCATCGGTGGGGCAGAGTGCATTATCGCTATCAACGAGGACCCGGATGCCCCCATTTTTGGTACTGCCCAGTACAAGGTTGTCGGCGATGCCGTCGAGGTCGTCGAGGAGCTGCTGGCTCAGCTTGAGCGCTAGGCGCGCGCCAGCCAGTCGCGCATCTCGTCCTTAAGGCGGCTCCAAGTTGCCTGCGTGGCGGGGTCGGTAAAGGGCCGTGTGATGCCAAAAGGCGCGTCGAGCAGGCGGTAGATATCGCCCTGTTCGCGCGCCAGCGTGCGGCTCGCTGGATAGACGAGCTCAAACATAAAGCAGATGAGTCCCACCAGGTAGTCCGCGGCCTCGTCGCGTTCGTCGCGTGCGACGCAGCGGTGCTCGTCAAAGGCAGCAAGTGTTGGCGACGAGAAGCGGCTGCCGAGAAATGTCTTCTCGTCTACCTTGAGGATGGTGTCGACGGTGCTGTCGGCGATGGTGCGCATAATGTCGATTTTGTCGCCATCGCGCACGATATCGCAGAAGCTTCGCGTGCGCTCGTCGAGCTGCGCGGGTAGACGGAAATCGCTGTGATAGGCAATGCTCGCTCGGATGAGCTCATCTTCTGCCGGGTCATCGATAAAGTCGCGGATGCTCGTTACGGCGGGTGCATCGGCGGGATTCTCGCCAAAGAGGACCTCGATGCCCAGCGCCGCATGGCTCATGCTCTCGGCGTCCTTAAAGGTGTCCCAGCGCCGCAGTTGCTCAAAGCGGCCCATATCGTGTAGCAGGCCGCAAAGCCATGCCAGGTCAATATCTTCTGACGACCAGCCCTGCTCGCGCGCTACGGCATCGCATGCCTCGGCCACGTGGTACGTATGCTCGATTTTGAGCGCGATGCGTGGGTTGGTGGCGTCGTAGGCATCGGTGTAGCTTTTGAAGGCCGCGCGCGCCCGGTCTCGATCGATAGCTGTCATAATGACTTCCTAAAAATTGTGTCTTTCGATCCGGTGGCAATTGTAGGCGAACTTTATTGCCACCGGTTGATATTTCTGCTGCGTTGCGAGGCGCGCTGCAGACGACTTACCAGAATGGGAGTGGCATGGTCCTTAGGATCGTTAAAACCGTCTGGCCGGTGATGCTTACCTATTTCGCAGCGACTGTCGCGCGGCAATGTCGTAGCTGCCGTTTTGGCTGCGGTGCCCGTTGCCATATGCAAGTTCTTGGGGTGGACGAATATCGCCGTGCCGGCAAGCGTACTCGTCGGCGTTGCCGCGGCGCTTGCGTGCGATGCTCTCGCCGAAGGAAGGGCCGCTCGCGATGCCCGTTAATGAGTTTTTGGTTCTGTGGCTGTCGTCGTGGGCGGCCATCGCATTTTTCCGCATTGCCCCGGCGTTTGCCTTGCGCGGGAGAACGCTGCCGTCCCGCGTTACCGAGGCCTTGGGTTATATTCCGCCCGCTGCCTTTGCGGCGCTGGTCGCCAACGACTTGATGAACCCCGGCGCATTCGATGCCGGTGTCTGGCCGGGCCTGGTTCCCTGGATTGCGGCCGCCGGTGTCGTGGCGGTGGCAATCAAGACAAAGTCGATGCTGTGGTGCTGCGTCTCGGGAATCGTGTTCTATATCGTCTTGAGCCTTATATAGGGCTGCGAACGGGTTATCCCCCCCCTCGCTCACCCTGCTTCTGTCCGGTTAATTGAATTTCTCACCGAGTCGGTCTGCTTCTTCTGGTACCATGTTCGGACTTTACTGTAGCAAAGTGTGACGTGGCCTTTTGTGTCCCGTCAACGGAAATGGGGGTTTCATGGCACAGGAAACAACCGCCAACGAGCAAAAGAAATTCAAGGTCCCGCGCATCCCGGGCGACATCATGATCTATCCGATGATCGTCGGTCTTTTGCTCAATACCTTCTGCCCGCAGGTTTTTGAGATCGGCGGCTTCTTTACGGCTGCCTGCCGCGGTGGCTCCAATACCATCGTCGCCGCGATCCTGCTGTTTGTGGGCGCCGGCATCAGCTTTAAGTCCACGCCGGGCGCCATCAAGACCGGCATCGTCGTGCTGATCCCCAAGCTGGTCGTCGCAGCGGCTCTCGGCCTGGGCGTGGCATATTTCTTTAACGACAACTTCCTGGGTCTGAGCTCCGTGTCTATCATCGGCGGCATCACGTTTTGCAACATGGCGCTCTATACGGGCATCATGGGCGAGTTCGGCGATGAGTCCGAGCAGGGCGCCGTCGGTATCCTGTTCTTTACGGCCGGTCCCGCCGTCACGATGATCATCCTCGGTGTCTCGGGTCTCGCCAACATTCCCATTGGCACCATCATCGGATCCATCCTGCCGCTTGTTATCGGCATGGTTCTGGGTAACTTGTTCCCGTTTATCAAGAACTTGCTGGTCCCCGGCGCCAATCCCGCGATTGCCGTCATCGGTTTTCAGCTCGGTGCGTCCATGAGCCTTTCGAGCTTTATCACCGGCGGTATTTCGGGCATCCTGCTGGGCCTCATCACGCTCTTTATCGTCGGTCCCATTACCTTTGCCTTCGAGCGCCTGTGTGGCGGCAACGGTAAGGCGGCTGTGGCATGCTCCACCATTGCCGGCACGGCCATGACCACGCCAGTCGCCCTCGCCGAGGTCGCTCCGCGCTATGCCGAGCTTGCGCCCACCGCGTATGCGCAGATCGCCACTGCCGTCATCATCACGGCAATCATGGCCCCGATTCTGACCGGCTGGGTCGATAAGAAGTTCTGCCACGGCAAAGAGGATCTGTCGGTCGAAGGCGTCGAGGCTATTGAGGAGGCCGTCGCGACCGACATCGACGGCGAGTAACGGCCGTTACCGATAATTGATTCCGGCGTGCAATTCGCGCCGTCCGAGCGCCCGAACAGAAACTGTTTTGCAGTGATGTTCGGGCGCTTTGCTATGATTCCCTTTACCCCTGCGGAGTAAAGGGGTGTTTATTGCCCTGATTCGAATTGGGCGATTCTGACCATTCGGATATTGAAGGGATGGCGTCTAGTGGTTAAGGCACTCAAGATTGAGATATTCCTGCTATGCATGATTGTTCTTATCGGGCTTGCCGCGCGAAGTCGTCGCTCCTTGTTCTCGAGCACCCTGCAGCTATTGTTTAGCATGCTTGGCTACACCTCTGCCGCGTACATATTATTCGATATGATCTGGACGCTTTCGGATGGTGCGGACGGCACGTTGGGTATTGCTGCCAACTGGATTTCCAACGCGGTTTCGTTTTCGCTCTTTGCCATCGCGTGTCTCATTTGGTTTATCTATTCCGAGACGATGCAGGGCTCTCGCCTTGTGACCTCGCGCTATAGGGTGGTGCTTGTAACGTTGCCTACGGCTCTGGTGGTCGTGCTGGCTTTTACCAGTTACTGGACGCACGCCTTGTTCTATATCGATTCGCAGGGCGTGTATCGTCGCGGCTTTGCCTATATGATCCAGCCCATTGTCAGCTACTGTTACGTTATACATACGTCCCTGCATGCGTTTGTGCAATCTCGTAGGGTCGAGAGCCTGCAGACGAAGGCTATCTATCGAACCTTGGCATTTTTCGCCATTCCGGCCCTGGTGGGCGGTACCTTTCAGATCGTATACTCGGTGCCTGGCCTTTGTGTCGGCATAATGATTAGCATGTTGCTGCTCTATATCATCTGCCAGGAGCAACTGATCTCGACTGACCCGTTGACTGGACTCAACAACCGCAACCGTTTTGAGACCTATATGCTGTCGCTCTTTTCAAATGTGGATCAGGCCGAAGATGTATATCTGCTTATGATGGACGCTGACGGCTTTAAGCAGATTAACGATCGCTATGGACATGTGGAGGGCGACCATGCTCTTCAGGTTGTTGCGACGGCGCTCAAGGATGTCTGCTCGGCGTCTGGTGGCTTTATCGCGCGTTATGGTGGCGATGAGTTCGTGGTGCTCCAAAAGGCAGCGGCGGAACAGGATATCATGCATCTGTGCGCGACAATCAACGACGAGCTCGCGCATGCCGAGGTGCCGTATGCATTGCGGATGTCCATCGGCTATGCACGGGTCGGTGATAGTGTCGATACCTGGCAAGACTTGCTTCGCGCTGCCGATGCGGAGCTCTACCGCGTCAAGGCCGATAAAAAGAAAGCCGGCGTCCAGATACGCTAGAAAAAAGGCGCACGACCGTTGCGATGGTCGTGCGCCCTTTTTGCGTTTGCGGGGGCCACCGGCCATAACGTCCAGGCGCGGTGCGGCAAGACGAGCGTCTGCCGCCGCGGCTCGGTACGAAATCAACGAGAACCAGTGCATTCCATAAAGCTAAAGTGTGTGAAGGCTCTCTCTAAAAAGGTGAGCTCGCTAGGCTTTTTTGGGTTTGTTGACGATGATTATGCCGCCGCAGACCAACAGCAGGGCAACAAGTACGGTAACGGGGCTCGTGCCAGCGCCCTCGCCGAGCAGCAGCGCGCTCAGCAGTACGCCAAAGACCGGGTTCATAAACCCAAAGACCGAGACGCGGCTGACGGGGTTGACGGCAAGCAGGCGCGACCACAGCGAGTAGGCGACCGCGGAGATAAGCGCCATGTAGATGATGAGCGCGATGGCGGGGGCAATCGCCGTGGGGGAGAGCGTGCCACCCATCAAAAAGCCGATGGCGGTGAGGACCAGGCCGCCGACCAAGAACTGCCACCCGGCAAGCAAGACGCCGTCGTGCTTGCGCGAGAAGATGCCGATCAGGCAGGTCGAAAGAGCACCCGCGACAGTGGAGGCTAGGATAAAGCCCTCGCCATCGAGCCTGAAGCCAAAGGTGCCATCTGCGCCCGAGAGGTTGACGAGCGCGACGCCGGCAAAGCCCAGCGCACAGCCAAGCACCTTGGCCGTATTGAGCTTCTCGGTGTGAAATGCCAGGGCGGCAAAGAGGATTGCGAGGAAGTTGGCGCTGGCCTCGATGATGGAGCTCGACATGGCGCTGGCGCGCGAGAGGCCCAGATAGAAAAAGAAGTACTGCCCGATAGTCTGGAAGAGCGACAAGACAAAGATGGGCTTGATGTCGCGAGCCTGCGGAATGAGGGGGCGGCGTTGGGCCGCACTCATTCCAACGATAACCAGGGCGCCGGCAAGCGTGAAGCGCAAGCCCGCAAAGAGCAGCTGCGAGGCGCTATCGTGCGCCGGGATACCAAAGAGTGCGTAGCCGATCTTGATGCAGGGAAAGGCCGATCCCCAGAGTGCACAGCAAACAAGACAGCCCAGGATGAGTCCGGGCAGGGTGGCGAGATACGGCTTGCGGCTTTCCATGATGTCCTTCCTGCATGCGCGAAGCAAAAAAGAACCCGCCACCGGATGTGTCGGTGGCGGGTGTTGTTACCCGAGGGGATTGTACCCGATGGGAAAGGTTTAAGCGAAGTAGGCCACGCCGCTCTCAAAGATCGGCATGAACTTATCGCCGGGGACATGCTCGGGCACGTTGCGGTACAGGTTGTCGCCGCGACGCTCGGCATGGCCCATCTTGCCCAGGACGCGGCCGTCGGGGCTCGTGATGCCCTCGATGGCGAGTGCGGAGCCGTTGGGGTTGACGGAGAGATCCATGCTGGGCTTGCCGTCCTCGCCCACGTACTGCGTGGCGACCTGGCCGTTGGCGATCAGCTGGGCGAGTACCTCGTCATTGGCGACAAAACGGCCCTCGCCGTGGCTGATGGCGACGGTGTAGGGGTCGTCGAGGCTGCACTGCGACAGCCACGGAGATAGGTTGGACGAGATGCGGGTGCGCACCAGGCGGCTCTGATGGCGACCGATGGTGTTGAACGTCAGCGTGGGCGCATCGGGCGTGGCGTCGACGATGTCACCGTAGGGCACCAGGCCGAGCTTGACCAGGGCCTGGAAGCCGTTGCAGATGCCCAGCATCAGGCCGTCGCGGGCCTTGAGCAGGTCGCGGACTGCCTCGGTGACCTCGGGAGCGCGGAAGAACGCCGTGATGAACTTGGCGGAGCCGTCGGGCTCGTCACCGCCCGAGAAGCCGCCGGGGATCATGACGATCTGGCTTGCACGGATGCGGCGGGCAAGCTCGTGGGTGCTCTCGGCGACGGCCTCGGGCGTGAGGTTGTTGATCACGAAGGTGTCGGCCTCGGCACCGGCGGCACGGAAGGCGCGGGCGCTGTCGTACTCGCAGTTGTTGCCGGGGAACACGGGAATGATCACGCGCGGGCGGGCGATCTTGGCGCCGCCGTACACGTGGATATCCTTGGCGCGGAAGTCGATGGTCTCGACCTCGGGGGTCTCGCCGGCGCTGCGGTAGGCGAAGACGCCCTCGATGCCGCTCTCCCAGGCCTCTTGGAGCTCGGCGAGCTCGATGACTTCGGAGCCGGTGTCGATGACATAGCCCTCGACGGTGGTGCCCAGGGGCTCGACGACAACGCCGTCGGCGACCTCGGGCAGCTCGGCGTCCTCGGAGAGCTCGACGATAAAGCTGCCGTAGAGCGGGGTGAAGAGGCTCTCCACGTCTACATCCTCGGCAAGCTCGATACCGATCTGGTTACCGACGCACATCTTAAAGAGGCTCTCGGCGCCGCAGCCGTAGCCGGGCGTGGAGACGGCCAGGGCGTTGCCGTTGGCGGTGAGCGCCTCGACGGCGTCAAACGCGGCGAGCAGCTGCTGGGCGTCGGGACGGTAGTCCTCGCCATAGGTGGCGGGGGCGATGCGGACGACTCGGTGCGTGAGGCCCTTGAACTCGGGCGAGACGGCGCGGGCGGCCTTGCCCACGGCGACGGCGAAGCTGATCAGGGTCGGCGGAACGTTGAGCTCGCCGGTCTCGTCCTCAAACGAACCGCTCATGGAGTCCTTGCCGCCGATGGCGCCGGCACCCAGGTCGACCTGGGCCATGAGGGCACCCAGGACGGCAGCCATGGGCTTGCCCCAACGCTCGGCCTCGGTGCGCAGGCGCTCGAAGTACTCCTGGAAGGAGAGGTAGGCGCGCTTGTGCTCAAAGCCGGCAGCCACGAGCTTGGCGATGGACTCGACCACGGACAGGTAGGCGCCCGCAAACTGGTCGGCCTCCATCAGATAGGGGTTGAAGCCCCATGCCATGGCACTCGCCGTGGTGGTCTCGCCGTCCACGGGGAACTTGGCGACCATGGCCGAGCTTGGGGTGAGCTGCGTCTTGCCGCCAAAGGGCATGAGCACGGTCGCGGCGCCGATGGTGGAGTCGAAGCGCTCGGAAAGGCCCTTGTTGGAAGCGACGTTGAGGTCGGTGACAAGCGAGGTCATGCGCTCGGCGAGCGTGGCGCCGGCCCAGCTGGGCTGCCACACGCTACGGGCGCACACGTGGGCGACCTGGTGCTTGGGTGCGCCGTTGGAGTTGAGGAACTCGCGGGACAGGTCGACGATGGCGACTCCGTTCCAGGCCATGCGCATGCGCGGCTCGGCGGTAACCTCGGCGATAACGGTCGCCTCGAGGTTCTCCTCGGCGGCGTAGCCCATGAACTCCTCGACGTCACCGTCGGCGACGGCGCAGGCCATGCGCTCCTGGGACTCAGAGATAGCGAGCTCGGTGCCGTCCAGGCCGTCGTACTTCTTGGTCACGGTATCAAGGTCGACATACAGGCCGTCGGCAAGCTCGCCCACGGCGACCGAGACGCCGCCGGCGCCAAAGTCGTTGCAGCGCTTGATCAGACGGCAGGCGTCGCCGCGGCGGAACAGACGCTGCAGTTTGCGCTCGACCGGGGCGTTGCCCTTCTGGACTTCGGCACCCGAGGTCTCGATGGACTCGGTGTTCTGAGTCTTGGAGGAGCCGGTGGCGCCGCCGATGCCGTCACGGCCGGTGCGGCCGCCCAACAGGATGATCTTGTCGGTGGGGGCGGGGCACTCGCGACGCACGTGGTTTGCCGGGGTGGCGCCCACGACGGCGCCGACCTCCATGCGCTTGGCCACGTAACCGGGGTGATAGAGTTCGTTGACCTGACCGGTGGCAAGGCCGATCTGGTTGCCGTAGCTGGAGTAGCCGGCGGCGGCAGTGGTCACGAGCTTGCGCTGCGGCAGCTTGCCCTCGAGCGTCCCGGAAACCGGGACGGTGGGGTCACCGGCGCCGGTGACACGCATGGCCTGGTACACGTAGCTGCGGCCCGAGAGCGGGTCGCGGATGGCGCCGCCCACGCAGGTGGCGGCACCGCCGAAGGGCTCGATCTCGGTCGGGTGGTTGTGGGTCTCGTTCTTAAACAGGAACAGCCAGTCCTGGTCCTCGCCGTCGACATCGACCTTCACCTTGACGGTGCAGGCGTTGATCTCCTCGGACTCGTCGACATCGGTCATGACGCCGGTCTTCTTAAGGTACTTGGCGCCGATGGTGCCCATGTCCATGAGGCAGACGGGCTTGGCGTCGCGGCCGAGTTCGTGGCGCATCTCCATGTAGCGGTCGAAGGCTTGCTGCACCACGGCGTCGTCGATCGTCACGTCGTCCAGGACGGTGCCGAAGGTGGTGTGGCGGCAGTGGTCGGACCAGTAGGTGTCGATCACGCGGATCTCGGTGATGGTGGGGTCGCGGTCCTCATCGCGGAAGTACTGCTGACAGAAGGCGATGTCCGCCTCGTCCATGGCAAGGCCGCGCTCGGCGATAAAGGCGGCAAGGCCGGCCTCGTCGAGCTCGCGGAAACCGTCGAGCACCTCGACGGGCTGGGACTCGGGGGTCTCCATGTACAGCGTTTCGGGTAGGTCGAGCGAGGCGATGCGCGCCTCGACGGGGTTCACCACGTAGTGCTTGATGGCCTCGATAGCGGCTTCGTCCAGAGCGCCCGAGATCATATAGACCTTGGCAGAACGCACGGCAGGGCGCTCGCCCTGGCTGATGAGCTGCACGCACTCGCTGGCGGAGTCGGCGCGCTGGTCAAACTGGCCAGGCAGGAATTCGACGGCAAAGACGGCGCCATCGCTTGCGGGGAGCTCGTCGTAGGTCACATCGACCTGGGGCTCGCTAAAGACGGTCGGCACGCAGGAGCGGAAAAGCTCCTCGTCGATGCCCTCGACGTCGTAGCGGTTGATGATCCTCAGGGCCTCGATGCCCTTGATGCCGAGAATCTCGGTCAGCTCGCCCTTGAGCTGCTGAGCCTCGACGTCGAACCCGGGTTTCTTCTCCACGTAGATACGAGAGACCATTGGTTCCTGCCTTCCTGATCGGTTGGGCGTACGGTACGGTATGCGGCAGCGGTCGGTTTACGGGACAAGCCTCGCGGTCGCCTTGAGCCACATGTTTGTAAACCTCACTATGATACGACAGCTCGCGGCGCGTTGAGGACGGCGAGGGTGCTACAGTGAAGCGCAAACAAGAGAAAGGCATCACATGGCATTCGTTTCGCTCGCCATCATCGCACTTGTGGCCTTTGCAAGCCCCTTCATCGCCTCGGCGATTCCCGGAAAACCCGTTCCCGAGACGGTCTTTTTGCTCGTGTTCGGCGCGGTGTTGGGACCTCATATGCTCGGCGTCATCCATGTGGACGCCGAGGTCTCGCTCGTGTCCGAGCTGGGCCTGGCCTTTTTGTTCCTGCTTGCCGGCTTTGAGATCGACCCCAAGAGCATCACGGGCGTCGAGGGGCGCTACGGCTTGGCGACGTGGGTCGTCACGTTTGGTATCGCCTGGCTTGCCGTGCGCTTTACCCCGTGGTTCTCGGTCAGTCATTTCGACGGTATCGCCGTGACGCTTGCCCTCACTTCTACGGCGCTCGGTACGCTCGTGCCCATCATGCGTGAGCGCTCGCTCACCGGCACGCGCGTGGGCGACTCGATTCTCGCGTATGGCACTTGGGGCGAGCTCGGCCCTGTGCTCGCCATGTCGGTGCTGCTGTCTGCCCGCACCGGCATCCAAACGCTTGTAATCCTTGGCTTGTTTGCGGTGGTCTGCGTGTTGCTGGCCGTGGTCCCGAGCCGCTCCAAGCGCGTCGGCAGCCGCTTCTTTGCGTTTGTCGAGGAGCGCGCCGATACCACGTCGCAGACCTTCGTACGCCTGACGGTGCTCATCCTGGTCACGCTCGTGGCATTCTCGGCTGTCTTTGATCTCGACATCGTGTTGGGTTCTTTTGCCGCCGGCTTTGTCTTGCGCTACATCATCCCCGAGGGCAACCATACGCTCGAGACCAAGCTCGACGGTCTGGCCTACGGTTTTTTGATTCCGGTGTTCTTTACCGTATCGGGCGCAAAGATCGATCTGACGGCCGTGGCGTCGCGCCCGGGTCTGCTCGTGGGCTTTATCGTGGCGTTGTTGATTATTCGTGCCGTGCCCATTCTTATTTCCATGAGCATTTGTCCTGCGACGCGCGATGTGTCGGCGTATGGTCGCATTACCGTGGCCCTGTACTGCACCACGGCGCTGCCGATCATCGTTGCCGTTACGAGCGTTGCCGTCAACGCGGGCGCGCTGTCGCAAGATATTGCGTCGGTCATGGTTGCCGCCGGTGCCATCACGGTGTTCTTGATGCCATTGCTCGCGCAGCTCTTTTACCGCGTGGTCGACGCCGCGCCGGTCGCCGCCGTGGCAGAAGTTGCCGAGCATCCATCCGATGCGCTCGACATCCTGCGCGCCCATCACGATTTGGCGAGCCTGCTCGCACGCGAGCACGAGCTGCTGACCTCGCATGGTCACGGTCGCGTATTCGAGGGCCTGCCTACGCTCGATACGATTGCCGAGCGTCTTTCCGCCGAGGCGGCGAGCGGCCACATCGATGCCCGCATCGTGGACGCGGCGCATCTTCTTGCCGATAAGACCTATGGTGATGAGGTTGACCCGTCCGAGCTGACTCCGCGCGAGCGTCGCCGCCTGGAGCGCGCCAAGCTCGCCGTGCGCGAATACCGCCGCCGCATGCTGGAGCTCTATGCAAGAGAAGAAGCCGAGGATGACGACGGCAAGTAGTCGATACTCTCTCGGGGAAGCCGCGTCCTGCTTTGAAGGCTCGGAACGGGATGTGGTTTCCGAAACAGGGGCCGTTGGGAAACTGTGTCCCGGAATGGCCGCCCAGAGTGGGATGCAGTTTCCGCGAGAGGCCCGTTGCGGAAAGCGTGTCCCAGAATCCGCGCCCAGAATGGGGCATGGTTTCCGAAAGAAGGCTCTGAGGGAAGCTGCGCCCCGTTCTGAGCTGAAATACCGGGGCGCAGTTTCCCTTACAAACAGAACAAGGCGCGCTGTCTGCGGTTGATGCAGGCAGCGCGCCTTTTGCGTTGAGCTTCGTTGAGATTCGAAGTCGTGGCTTGCGACCTTTAGGAGCGGGTGGCTCCGTCGACGGGGGGCACGGCACCCGTGACATGGGAGGACATGTCGCTCGCTAGGAAAACATATATGCCGTATAACGAAGAGCGAACTAGTTGGCCATGACGCCTTCGGTCCAAGCCTCAACGTCCTCGATGCGCAGGACGTTGGCGACCTCGGCCACGCAGTCGACGCTGGCAAGCTCGTCGGCGGCAGCCTGGACGTCCTTCTCGAGCGCGCGGTGCGTCAGGAAGATGACCGAGCAGGCATCGCTGACGCCCGATTTGCCGTCCTCGACCTGGTTGATGAGCGAGATCGAGATGTTGTGCTTGGCAAAGATATCGACCGTCTCGGACAGGGCGCCCACGCGGTCGGCGACCTTCAGGCGCACATAGTACTTGGTCTGGAGCTCGTCCATGGGCTTAAAGGCGAGGTTGTGACCATAGGGCTCGATCTCGGGCAGCGGAGCCACGCCGCGGCTGATCTGCTCGGAGAGCGACAGGATATCGCCCACGACGGCGCTCGCGGTGGGGAAGGAGCCTGCGCCGGCACCGTAGAACATGGTCTCGCCCACGGCGTCGCCTACCACGTAGACAGCGTTCATGGCGCCGTTGACCTTGGCGAGCATGTGGTCGGCGGGGATCAGCGTGGGATGCACGCGGACGTCGACGCCGGTGTCGGTGTTGCGGGCGATGCCGAGCAGCTTAATGGTGTAGCCGAGTTCGCGGGCCTGGGCGATGTCCTCGGCGCCGATGGTGCGGATGCCCTGCTGGTATACGTCGTCGGTGGTCACGCGGGTGCCAAAGCCGATGGAGGCGAGGATCGCCGTCTTGCTGGCGGCATCGAAGCCGTCCACATCGGCGGACGGGTCGGCCTCGGCATAGCCCTTGGCCTGTGCGTCGGCGAGTACATCGGCGTAATCGGCGCCCTCGGCGTCCATGCGCGACAGGATATAGTTGGTGGTGCCGTTGAGAATGCCGGCGATGGTCAGGATCTTGTTGCCCACCAGGTCGTGCTCGAGCGTGCTCACGATGGGGATGCCGCCGCCGCAGCTGGCCTCGCACTTAATCTGCACGCCGCACGCGCGCGCCTTCTCGGCGAGCGTCTCGACATGACGGCCCAGCAGGGCCTTGTTGGCAGAGACGACGTGCTTGCCGTTCTCGAAGGCGGTGGTAAAGATCTCGGTTGCGGGATGCTCGCCGCCGATCAGCTCGGCGACGATGTCGACGGCGGGGTCGGTGACGACATCGTGCCAGTCGCTCGTAAAGGCCTCACGCTCAATACCGGCTGTCTCGGCCTGCTCCCAAGCAAGCGCGCAGGCGCGGGTCAGCTTAAGGTCGATGCCGTAGGCTGCCAGGTACTCATCGTGGTGGCTCTTGATCAGACGGGCCACGCCGCCGCCGACGGTTCCCAGACCGATCAGACCGACGTTCACGGTGCGCAGGGGTTCGCTCATAGATAGCTCCTTCGTGCATCTTATGGATGGATTAACCGCTTAAAGGTTGAGTGCATTCTAGCGTGAAGTGCGGGCGCGTGCTTGCCAGGAAGCCGGAGCCGCACAAAACGCCACCCCCGAAACGCTGCGGAAACATTGGAAACATGCTCGCAACAAATGGAACTCCGTAACAAACTGTCAACGTTTGCGCCATAAGGTTTGCCCCGTACCGCAAGACGGCCGCACCGCGGCCAGCGAAAAAGGGGGACACCATGTTTAGCATCAACAATGTACTTAACCGCAGGAGTTTCCTTGCCGGAGCCGCGGCGCTCGGAAGCACCGTCGCGCTCGCCGGTTGCTCTTCGGACGGCGGGTCCGCTGACGACGGCAAGACGTTCAAGATCGGCGTTATCGGCCCTCTGACCGGCGCCGCGGCAACCTATGGCGTTTCGGCCGAGAAGGGCGCCAAGCTTGCCGCCAAGGATTTCTCAACCAAGGACCTCAAACTCTCGCTTAAGTCCGAGGATGACGTCGCCGACGGCGAGAAGGCTATCAACGCCTTCAATACCCTGTGCGACTGGGGCATGCAGGCGCTCGTCGGCCCCGTCACGACTGGTGCCGCCGTCGCCGTCTCGGGCGAGATTGCCGATGACATGCTCATGGTCACGCCCTCGGCCTCGTCGCTCGACGTTACCAAGGACAAGACCACGGTCTTCCAGGTTTGCTTTACCGACCCCACCATGGGCACGAGCGCTGCCAAGTTCTTGGCCGAGAAGTATGCGGACGCCAAGATCGCCTTGTTCTACAACTCCGGCGATACGTACAGCTCGGGCGTTGCCGATGCGTTTGCCGAGCAGGCCAAGGCGTCCAAGCTCGACATCGTCGATACCGAGACCTTTAAGGACGATTCCGCCACGAGCTTTACCAATCAGCTGACCAAGGCAAAAGAGGCCGGCGCCACGCTCATCTTTGCACCGATCTACTACACGCCTGCGTCCGTCCTGCTCAAGAACGCCAAGGACATGGGTTACGACATGACACTCATGGGTACCGACGGCATGGACGGCCTGCTCTCCGTCGAGGGCTTCGACACCTCTCTTGCCGAGGGTGTTCTGCTCATGACCCCGTTCTCTGCCGACGATGAGAAGAACGCCGACTTCGTCAAGGCATATAAGGACGCCTACGACGAGACGCCTAACCAGTTTGCCGCCGACGCCTATGACTGCGTCCATGCGATTGCCGAGGCTATCGATAAGGCGGGCATCGACATTACGGCTGACGGTGCCGACATTGCCGACGACCTTGCCCGTGCCATGCGCAAGATCAAGATCGAGGGCCTGACGGGCGAGCTGACGTGGAATGACGAGGGCCAGGTCGAAAAGCCTGCTACGGCCTATGTGATCCAGGACGGCAAGTACATCGCCGCCTAAGTGCGCATAAAACGCGACCGGTGAGGCTGTTTTATTCAGGGCGGGGACGCCTGTAACAGAATGGAAACATTACTTTTACATAATAAAGTGGCATTACTGCATAAAGTAATAGAAATACGCATAAATATGGATAAATGAACAAATCCAAAGAAAAGTCGAAATAACCGCCACTTTTCCTAACTAAAGCGTCTACTATTTTGCGAACGCCGAACACGGCGAAGGATGGCCTGTCGGGTAACCAAAACCCGACGAGATTTGAGAGGAGAGCCGCATGTCGAGCCTCACCGGTAAGTCATTGAACCCTGTTATGAATCGCAGGAGCGTTATCGCGAGCGCAGCAGGTCTGGGGGCGATGTCCATTCTAGCTGGCTGCTCCTCTAACGGCGGTGACAGCGGTTCTGCTTCGGGCGACGCTTCGTTCAAGATCGGCACCATCGGCCCGCTGACCGGCGCCAACGCGTCCTACGGCAAGTCCGTTACCCAGGGCGTCGAGCTTGGCTGCAAGGACTTCTCCACCAAGGAGCTGCCGCTTGCCAGCAAGGCCGAGGATGATCAGGCCGATGGCGAGAAGGCCGTCAACGCCTTCAACACCCTGCTCGACTGGGGCATGCAGGCCCTCGTCGGTCCGACCACCACGGGCGCGTCGGTCGCCGTTGCCGCCGAGTGCGGTAACGACCCCGAGACGTTCATGATCACCCCGTCCGCGTCTTCCGAGGACGTTACCAAGGGCAAGGATTGCGTCTTCCAGGTTTGCTTTACCGACCCCAACCAGGGTGTCAACGCTGCCAAGTTCCTGGCAGAGAAATATGCGGACGAGAAGTTCGTGCTGTTCTATAACTCCGGCGACGCCTATTCTTCGGGCATCGCAGATTCCTTTAAGGCCCAGGCCGCTAAGTCCAAGCTCGAGATTGTCGACGAGGAGACCTTTAAGGACGACTCCGCCACGAGCTTTACCAACCAGCTGACCAAGGCCAAGCAGGCCGGCGCCACCATGATCTTCGCGCCGATCTACTACACGCCGGCGTCCGTCCTGCTCAAGAACGCCAAGGACATGGGCTACGATGTCAAGATGATGGGCTGCGACGGCATGGACGGCATCCTGGGCGTGGAGGGCTTCGACACCACTCTTGCCGAGGGCCTGCTGCTCATGACCCCGTTCTCTGCCGACGACGAGAAGAACGCCGACTTCGTCAACGCTTACAAGGATAAGTACGGCGATACCCCCGACCAGTTTGCCGCCGACGCCTACGACGGCGTGCACGCGGTGGCCGAGGCCCTCAAGGAGGCCGGCCTTGGCGTCGACGCCGATCCTACCGAGGTCGCTGAGAAGCTTCCCGAGGCTATGCGCAACATTACCGTTGACGGTCTGACCGGCAAGCTCTCCTGGAACGACAAGGGCCAGGTCCAGAAGGAGCCCACGGCGTACGTTATCACCGACGGCAAGTACGTACAGGCCTAATAGGCCGCCTTACATAGAGCGGTTTTGATCCCAAGCAGGGGAGGTTTTAGCCTTCCCTGCTTGCTTGGTATCTAGGGACGATGTAACGTCCCTGTTTCATACATCAACTGGAAACCTATTCGAAAGGGGGATGTGGAACATGACGGTCTTTATCCAATACCTGGTGAACGGCCTGTCCATGGGCAGCGTCTACGCCATCATCGCGTTGGGCTACACCATGGTCTACGGTATCGCCAAGATGCTGAACTTCGCCCACGGCGACGTCATCATGGTCGGTGCCTATGTCTCGTTCTGCGCCACGTCGTATCTCGGCCTCCCGGGCTGGGCATCTGTAATTCTCTCTTGCGCGGTCTGTACGGTTCTCGGTGTTCTCATTGAGGGCCTGGCCTATAAGCCGCTGCGCCAGGCGGGCCCGCTGGCCGTTCTGATCACGGCTATCGGTGTGTCCTACTTCCTGCAGAATGCCGCGCAGCTCCTGTGGGGCGCCACGCCCAAGAACTTTACTTCGCTCGTCACCTTCCCGGTGCCGGAGTTCCTGGCCAAGTACAACGTGAGCGCCGTCTCGCTCGTCACCATCGTCGCCTGCCTGGTTATCATGGCCGGCCTGGTGTTCTTTACGGGTAAGACCAAGATGGGCAAGGCCATGCGTGCCGTGTCCGAGGACAAGGCCGCCGCTCAGCTCATGGGCATCAACGTCAACCGCACCATCTCGATGACGTTTGCCATCGGTTCTGCGCTTGCCGCCATCGCCGGCGTGCTTCTGTGCTCCTACTCGCCGGTGCTGCAGCCCACCACGGGTGCCATGCCCGGTATCAAGGCTTTCGACGCTGCCGTCTTCGGCGGCATCGGCTCCATTCCCGGCGCCTTTGTCGGTGGCATTCTCATCGGCATCATCGAGGCGATGGCTCAGGCCTACATTTCCACGAGCCTTGCCAACTCCATCGTCTTTGGTGTTTTGATTATCGTCCTGCTCGTCAAGCCTGCCGGCCTCTTGGGCAAGTACGTTCCCGAGAAGGTGTAGGTGAGCGTTATGAAGTTTCTTAAAGACAAGCAGACGCGTCACGACTTTGTCACGTACGCCATGTGCATCGTGGCATTCGCCATCGTGTTCTTTATGCAGTCCAACCATATGATCCCGCGCATGATCGCCGGCCAGTTGGTCCCCATCACGGCCTACATCGTTATGGCTATCTCGCTCAACCTTGTCGTCGGTATCGCGGGCGACTTGTCGCTGGGCCACGCGGGCTTTATGAGCGTCGGCGCCTATACGGGTATCGTTACCGCCGTCGCCCTCGAGAGCGCCGTTCCCTCCGACCCCATTCGTCTGGTCATCAGCATCGTGGTCGGCGCCATCGCTGCCGCCATCCTGGGCTTCTTGATCGGCATCCCGGTCCTGCGCCTGAGCGGCGACTACCTGGCCATCGTGACCTTGGCCTTTGGCGAGATCATCAAAGAGATCGTCACCTGCCTCATCGTGGGCGTCGATTCCCGCGGTCTGCACGTTATCTTTAACATCACGGGCAACTCCACGATCGACGACCTGCACCTGCTCGAGGACGGCACCGCCATCATCAAGGGCGCTCAGGGCGCATCGGGCGTGTCGACGTACTCGACCTTCCTTGCCGGTGCCATCCTGGTTATGGTTGCGCTCGTGATCGTGCTCAACCTGGTGCGTAGCCGAACCGGCCGTGCCATCATGGCCGTGCGCGATAACAAGATCGCTGCCGAGTCAGTGGGCATCTCCGTCACCCAGTACCGCATGATCGCCTTCGTGGTTTCCGCTGCCCTCGCCGGTGCTGCCGGAGCTCTCTTCGGCGGTAACTTCTCGCAGCTCTCCGCCACCAAGTTCGACTTCAACACGTCGATCCTCATCCTGGTGTTCGTGGTTCTGGGCGGCCTGGGCAACATGCGCGGTTCCGTCATCGCGGCGGCGTTGCTCACGGTGCTTCCCGAGCTGCTCCGTCAGTTCTCGGACTACCGCATGCTCATCTACGCCATCGTGCTGATCCTGGTCATGATCTTTACCAACAACCCGCAGCTCAAGGCGTTCTTCGGTCGCGTCAAGGACCGCTTTGCTTCCAAGAAGGAGGTGGCAGCCGATGCCCAGTAAATTTGAGTTCAACAAGGGCAAGATGGTTCCGTATCCTTCTGGCGCCATCGTTCCCGACCGCGACCTGGGCCAGCGCCCGGCGCTCGAGTGCATCCACCTGGGCATTGAATTCGGCGGCCTTAAGGCGGTCGACGACTTTAGCCTGACCATCGGCAAGACTGAGATCGCCGGTCTCATCGGCCCCAACGGCGCCGGCAAGACTACGGTCTTCAACCTGCTCACCAAGGTTTACCAGCCCACGCACGGCACCATCCTGCTCGACGGCGAGGACACCTCGGGCAAGTCGGTCTACCAGGTCAACCGCATGGGTATTGCCCGTACATTCCAGAACATTCGCCTGTTCAACACCATGACGGTGGAGGATAACGTTAAGGTCGGCCTGCACAACCAGGAGCGTTACTCCGGCTTTGAGGGCGTGCTGCGCCTGCCGACGTATTGGAAGCACGAGAAGGCCGCGCACGAGCGCGCCATGGAGCTGCTGTCCATCTTTGATATGGAGCATCTGGCAAACGAGCAGGCCGGATCGCTGCCTTACGGCGCTCAGCGTCGTCTGGAGATCGTCCGTGCGCTTGCCACCAACCCCAAGCTGCTGCTGCTCGACGAGCCTGCCGCCGGCATGAACCCGTCCGAGACCGCGGAACTCATGGAGAACATCGTTAAGATTCGCGACACCTTCGGCATTGCCATCATGCTTATCGAGCATGATATGTCGCTCGTTATGAACATCTGCGAGGGCATCTGCGTGCTCAACTTTGGTAAGGTCATCGCCAAGGGCACGGCAGAGGAAATCCAGAACAACGACGCCGTTATCGAGGCGTATCTGGGTAAGCAGGATAAGGGGGAGAACTAAATGGCAGAGCCGATGCTTTCCGTCTACAACATCAACGTCTGGTACGGCGCCATCCACGCCATCAAGGACATCTCCTTTAACGTTAACGAGGGCGAGATCGTGGCCTTGATTGGTGCCAACGGTGCCGGCAAGTCCACGACGCTCAAGACCGTCTCGGGCCTGCTGCGCTCCAAGACCGGCTCCATCAAGTTTATGGGCGAGGACATTACCCATACGCCTGCCGACAAGCTGGTGGGCAAGGGCTTGGCCCAGGTCCCCGAGGGCCGTCGCGCCTTTTTGCAGATGACGGTCGAGGAGAACCTGGAGATGGGTGCCTACACGCAGCCCAAGTCCACAGTTGCTCCGGGCCTTGAGCGTGTCTACGAACAGTTCCCGCGTCTTAAGGAGCGCCGTCGCCAGGTCGCCGGCACCCTTTCGGGCGGCGAGCAGCAGATGCTCGTTATGGGCCGCGCCCTTATGAGTAACCCCAAGCTGCTCATGCTCGACGAGCCTTCCATGGGCCTGGCGCCGATTCTGATTGAGCAGATCTTCCAGATTGTCGAGGACCTGCACAAGGCCGGCACCACGGTGCTTCTGGTCGAGCAGAACGCTCAGATGGCGCTCTCGATCGCCACGCGCGGCTACGTGCTCGAGACCGGCAAGATTACCATGACCGGCACGGGCCAAGAGCTGCTGCACGACGACAACGTCCGCAAAGCATATCTTGGTGGTTAACTCATTCAACGAAGGGGCACTGACTATCCCGGTCAGCGCCCCTTTTTTTGGTGCAAGGGGGTCAGGTTACTTTGCACCATAAACAGTCCCTATTCCACTGCAACTTCATGGGGATGTGTGACAATGCCCGTCGGAAAACATCTGCTGTCTTTGGGGGTCTATCTATGCTGTACGAGTTTTGTGCCGAGAACTTTGAGCGGGTGCCGGCGGCCATCGAGGCCGGTGCGGGGCGCATCGAGCTGTGCGATAACCTTGCCGTCGGTGGTACCACGCCCTCGGCTGGCGTTATCAGCGCTACGACCAACTATGCCCACGAACACGATGCACGGGTGATGTGCATGATCCGTCCGCGTGGCGGCGACTTTCACTACAACCAGGATGAGCTGCGCATGATGGAGATGGACTTGGGCCTTGCCGTGAGTGCGGGCGTTGACGGCTTGGTCTTTGGCTGCTGCAAACCCTGCGCTGGCGGATGGGCGCTCGACGAGCTTACGTTGGGCGCCCTCGTGATGGCTGCGGGCTGCGCGACCGAGGAATGTAAGCGTGAGCCTATCGACATCACCTTCCACATGGCATTTGACCAGCTCTCGCCCGAGGCTCAGCTCGATGCGATTGATACACTTGCCGACTGCGGCGTTACGCGCATCCTCACGCATGGCGGCGCTGCCGGTACGTCGATCGAGGATAATTTCGATCACCTGGCTCGTTTAATCGAGTATGCGGGTGATCGTTTGACCATCCTTCCCGGCGGCGGCATTTCCACGGCCAACCGCGATACCGTGGCGGCGGCACTGGGCGTCTCCGAGCTCCATGGCACCAAGATTGTGCCGCTGGAGGTATAACCCGTGGCGCTGGTATTCGATGTTCAGCAGGCGAGTGGCAAGCCCGACGACAACCGTCGCCCCGGTACCGCGTGTCCCTTTTGCAACACGGAGGGGCTCGCCAACATCATCCAGCGCGACGGTGACTGCATCTGGCTCGAGAATAAGTTCAAGACCTTGCGGGCCACTCATCAAACCGTGCTGATCGAGTCGGCCGATCACGATGCCGACCTGGTGACCTATGAGCCGGATGAGCTGCATCATGTGATGCGGTTTGCCCTGGGCTGTTGGCAGCAGATGATCGATTCCCAACAGTACCGCAGTGTGCTCATGTACAAGAACAAAGGCCCGCTTTCGGGCGGCAGCCTCGTCCATCCACACATGCAGATTGTGGGTTTGGAGCAGGAAGACGGCTATGCTTCGCTGACTTCTGCCAATTTCGAAGGCATCAATGTCTGGCGACAGGGGAGAATCGCGGTCAACATCTCAACCGAACCGATCATGGGGTTCTTTGAGATCAACGTTTCAGCCCCGCAGGGAATCGCTGTCAGCGATGGCGCGCGAGACCAAGCCGAGACGGACCTCTTCGCCGATGCGATTCAGGTAGCTCTGCGCTATATCCTGAACGAGCACCATGGTGGTCGCGCAGAGTCGTACAACTTGTTCTTCTACCACATGGACGGTCGGACCATTGCCAAGGCGCTGCCGCGTTGGGTGGTTTCGCCCTACTTTGTCGGCTATCGTTTGGCCCAGGTCAATGCCGAGACGACGCTCGATATCGATGCTGAGCGCCTGCGCGCGCATCTGGAAACGCTCGTATAGCAAGACTAGCCCCACGTAATGCGGACAGTCTAGCGCGCCATGGCGTCGCGGCCGGCCTCGACCCGCTTGCGCTGGGCGGCGCGCTCCTCGCCGGTCAGACGCTCAAAGAGATGCCCGATAAGCGAGGCGAGCACCTGCTGAAACAACGTTCCACACATGACGGGAAACACAACTTCGCCCGGAAAGTATTGCGTGGCGATGACGGCGCCCGAAGAGATATTGCGCATGCCGCAGGTAAAGCACATGGTGGTCGTTTCGCTATATGGCAGATGCAGCGCGCGGGCGACCAGAATGCCGACGACAAAGCCGCTGATGGCGAAGATCAAAATAAAGAGGGCGACTTCCAAGCGCACCGCGTTCATGTGCAGCACGTACTCACTCATGGCGGTGGAGTTGGAGGCGATGACGCCCATCATCATGAACTTGCAGGCGGGCGAGAGCGCGGGGGAGAGTTTTTCGTGCCCCCATCCGCGCGTGAGCTCGTTGATCACGATGCCGAGAACGGCGGGGATGGCGATCATAAAGGCCATGTTCTGCATCATGCTCGGAACATCGATTGCGACGGTGGCACCCAACAGGAGCTTGAGCGTGAGCGGAATCGTTACGGGCGATATAACCGAGGACGTCAGGATGATGGTGAGCGCGAGCGGGCCGTTGCCGCCGGACATGCTAATCCACATAAAGGCAGTGACTGCCACGGGTACGCTGTACTCGAGCACGATGCCGCAGACAAGGTTGGGGTTGGAGCCAAAGAACAGTGAGCCCATGGCATACGCCGCGATGGGGATGATCACAGCCGAGACAAATAACGCCAAAATCAGATGCAGGGGACGGCGGAACACCTCAGCTACCTGGTGGAAGGTGTTGCTGAGCGCGCCTTGGAACGTCATAAAGGCAAACAGGGTGGGAACGATGGGCTTGAGAACGCCGATCTGCTGAGGAAAGAGCACGCCGAGCGCCACGCAAATCGGAACGATGACCTGCATATGCCCCGCGAGAAATTTGCCCAGTCCAACCCATTGCTTCATATGCTCTTGTGACTCCCTTTGCTCGTGAATCCGTTTTGACTGGATATGCTAGACGCTCACATGTGTCCGTGCGTCAGAAACGCTCGATTATTTCGAGGCTATTACCGGCATCGTTTACCGAAACCGCGGCATGCTGCGGCGATTTGCGTCCGCGCCGCACGGTATAATAAATCCGTTCAACAGATCTGCCTGCCGAAGCGGGCATACACAGAGGACTCATCGCTATGAACCGTGAGAGGTATCGCGGCGACCTGCCCCTATCGGGGGTGGGTGCCTATGTCATCGCTTAAGACGACGCATCGCTGGGCGGTCGCTCAGCAAAACCCCGAGCTCGAAAAGGAGCTTTCGGCTGGTCTGGGCATTCCCGGGCTGGTGGCGCGCATTATGGTCGCGCACGGCATTGGCTCCATCAAAGAGGGCCAATTGTTTTTGACGCCTTCGCTCGATCGCGACTGGGCCGACCCACTCATTATCCCGGGCATGTCGGTCGTTGCCGACCGCGTCGAGCGTGCTATTCGCAACCACGAGCATATTGCAGTCTTTGGCGATTTTGACGTTGACGGTATTACGTCGACCTGCCTGTTGACCGAGGCGCTGCGCACGTTTGGCGCCGATGTCACGCCGTTTATTCCGCATCGCTTTGATGAGGGTTACGGTCTTTCGCGCGCGGCGCTCGACCGCGTTAACGAGCTCGCTTGCCCCCAGCTGATCGTGACCGTCGATAACGGCATTGCCGCCAAGGAAGAGGTTTCCTATCTGGAGAGCCTGGGGATCGATTTGGTGGTCACGGACCATCACGAGCCCTCCGACCAGGTGCCGCAGGGTGTGCCCCTGACCGACCCCAAGCTCGAGGACGAGGGCCCCTCGCGTGAGCTTGCCGGTGCTGGTGTGGCGCTCAAGCTGGTGCAAGTCCTGGGTGAGCGCCTGGGCAAGCCGTCGTATTGGCGTTCGCTGATAGAGGTCGCGGCGCTGGGCACCGTGTCCGACATGATGCCGCTCACGCCCGAGAACCGCGCGCTGGTTGCCGAGGGCATCCAGCAGATGCGCGTAACCGCTCGCCCCGGCTATATCGCGCTTGCCGCGCTCGCCAAGGCGGACCTTTCGAGCATTACGGCGGATGGCCTGTCATTCTCGCTCATTCCCCGCTTAAACGCTGCCGGTCGCATGGCTGATCCCAAGCTGGCGCTCGACCTGCTGCTTGCCCGCGATCCCATCGAAGCAAGCGCACTGGCGGCTGAGCTCGAGGAAATCAACCGCCAGCGCCGTGAGATCGAGGCGGAGCTCACGCGCGATGCCATGGCAAAGGTCGAGGAGACCTATGACGGCGGACGCGCGATCGTCGTGGGCGGCGAAGGCTGGCACGAGGGCGTCAAGGGCATCGTGGCAAGCCGTCTGACCAACCGCTACCACGTGCCGGCGCTGCTGTTCTCGATCGAGGACGGTATCGCGCGCGGCTCTGGTCGCTCGGTGGGCAAAGTTAACCTGTTTGACGCCATCGAGCGCTGTTCCGACCTGATGATTCGTCGCGGCGGACATGCCGGTGCGGTGGGTGTGACCATCGAGGCATCCAAGCTCGATGAGTTCCGCCGTCGCCTTTCAGCCGTGTTGTCCGAGCTTCCCGCCGAGGACTTTGAGGACACCGACGAGGTTGCCGCCACGGTCGACCTTTCCGAATTGAATATCGAGACCATCGAGCAGATTTCCCGCCTTGAGCCGTTTGGCCAGGGTAATAAGGTGCCGCTGCTGGCTGCCGAGGGCGTGACGATGTGTGATCGCGCCGTGGTGGGTAAGACCGGCGAGCACATGCGCTTCGTGGCGACGGATGG
Source organism: Collinsella aerofaciens (assembly GCF_039062365.1). Taxonomy (GTDB): domain Bacteria; phylum Actinomycetota; class Coriobacteriia; order Coriobacteriales; family Coriobacteriaceae; genus Collinsella. The sequence continues at coordinate 5,064 of NZ_JBCJBI010000002.1, read as the reverse complement.
CGCCGCGAGTGTGCCGGCCATCATGTTTCGTGTACCGCAGATTGACAAGCTTATCAATTGCGACAGCGCCGTCGACTTGGTGTTCGAGGCCGTTGCCGAGCATTGGCAGGGTCGTGTGAAGCCCAAGCTCATGGTCAAGGATGTTCTGGTCCGCGATACCACGCTGCCCAGCGTCGACGATCCGGCATGCGAGCTTCGTCGTGGCGTGCAGCCGGCGGATTCCGGCCTGCGCCTGGAGTCGCGCAAGCGCGAGACGCTCGCCCAGCTTTCTTATACCGAGCTGACACGCTCGCTTATCCATAGCTTTATCGGCTCGAACCAGCCGCACCGCGCGCAGGTCGAGGCGCTCGACGCCTTGGCCGATCACCAAAGTGTTCTGGCCGTTATGGGAACGGGGCGCGGCAAGTCGCTCATCTTCCATGTGCATGCCGCGCGCGAGGCGGTCCTTCGCGGGCGTGCGAGCATCTTTGTCTATCCGCTGCGTGCGCTCGTTGCCGACCAGGCCTATCACCTCTCGTCGACGATGGCCGCGCTCGGCATTGGCGTTGGCGTGCTGACCGGCGAGACCGTGGAGGCCGCACGCGATGACGTGTTCGCCGGCCTAGCTTCGGGCCGCACCGGTATCGTGCTCACGACGCCCGAGTTCCTATCTATCCACCGTGACCGCTTCGCGCGTTCGGGCCGCATCGGCTTTGTCGTTATCGATGAGGCGCATCATGCCGGCCTTGCCAAGGGCGGCGACCGCAGCGCCTATCTTGACATGCCCGATATCCTCAAAGCCCTGGGCGACCCGGTCGTTATGGCTGCGACGGCCACCGCGACGGCTCCGGTCGTGGCCGAGCTTGCCCGCATGTTGCCGATCACTCGCACGGTGGTCGACGAGACGGTGCGCGAGAACCTGCAGCTCGAGGACGACCGCGACCTTGCGAGTCGCGAGAACCGTTTGGTGTCGATCGTGGCGACGGGGGAAAAGACCGTCATTTACGTCAATTCGCGCGACCAGTCCGTGGCGCTCGCCAAGACGTTGCGCAAGCGTGTGCCCGATTGCGCAACCCATATCGCGTTCTATAACGCGGGGCTTGCGCGTTCCGATCGCCGTCGCGTGGAGGAAGCATTCCGAGACGGCAGCCTCAGCTGCATCGTCTCGACATCTGCCTTTGGCGAGGGCGTCAACCTGCCCGATATCCGCCATGTCGTGCTCTATCACATGCCGTTTGGCGGCATTGAGTTTAACCAGATGAGCGGCCGTGCCGGTCGCGATGGCCAGCCCGCCGTGATCCACCTGCTCTATTCGTCGCGCGATGCCCGCATTAACGAGCGCCTGCTCGACTGCTACGCACCCGAGCGCGACGAGCTCGTCACACTCTATCGCGCGCTGCAGACCATGTGGCGCTCCAACCGCGGCAAGACCGGGGATGATTCATTCTGCGCGAGCGATATCGACATCGCGCAGATGTGCCTTGCCATCGATGCTCGCACGCCGGTCGACGAGCGTTCGGTGGAAAGCGGCCTGGGAATCTTCGAAGAGCTTGGTTTCTGTCGAGTTTCGGGGTTTGACGACACCCGTCGCATCGCGATGGCCGAAAACCCCGGCCGCGTGCAATTGAGCAGGTCAATTCGCTATTTGGAAGGCTTGCGCTCGCGCATGGAGTTTTCGGCTTTCCGGAGCTGGGCGCTCGATTCGTGCGCTTCTGATATGCTAGCCAAAGTTAACCGCCCGATCGTACCGCGGGCCTAGGGGAAGGGGACCTCGATGGATGCCGCAGCCCGTACCGCCCATGATTCCACCCTCCAGCCGTTTTCGGAGATGGAGCACTATAAGTATGCCGATGAGCTGCCGCCCGAGATTATGGCGGACAGCTACGACAGGCTGGAGCGTCTGTGCCTCAAATATATGAATGAGGACGACTTTTCTAAGGTTGAGCAGGCCTACTGCTTTGCCGCCGAGAAGCACTGCAACCAAAAGCGCCGCTCGGGTGAGATGTACATCAACCATCCCGTCGAGGTGGCCATCATTCTGGCCGATCTCAAGATGGACTGTGACGTGGTGTGCGCCGCGCTGCTGCACGATACCGTCGAGGATACCGAGACTTCGCTTGCCGATGTTTCCGGCCTGTTTGGCGATACGGTGGCCGAGCTCGTCGATGGCGTGACCAAGCTCACCAACATCGAAGTCGACAGCATGGACGAGAAGCAGGCGCTCACGCTGCGCAAGATGTTCCTCGCCATGTCCAAGGACATCCGCGTCATCATCGTTAAGCTTGCCGACCGTCTGCACAACATGCGCACCCTTGCAGCCCTGCGTGAGGACCGTCGCCTGTTTAAGGCTCGCGAGACCATGGACGTGTACGCGCCCTTGGCTGACCGTCTGGGCATGAGCTCCATTAAATGGGAGCTCGAGGACCTGTCCTTCTTCTACCTTGAGCCCGACGCCTACCAGCGCATCGCGCGCATGGTGGCTGAGTCGCGCGAGGTTCGCGAGCGCTATCTGGCCGAGACCATCAAGACGCTCACCGACGAGCTCAACCGCATTGGCCTGGAGGGCTTCCAGATCAACGGCCGCTCCAAGCACTATTGGTCCATCTACCAAAAGATGAAGCGCAAGGGCAAGGAGTTCTCCGAGATCTACGATTTGGTGGCGCTGCGCGTTATTACCCATTCGGTGCGCGATTGCTACTCCACGCTCGGCGCAGTGCATACGCTGTGGCACCCCATGCCCGGTCGCTTTAAAGACTATATCGCCATGCCCAAGGTCAATAACTACCAGTCGCTCCATACGACGGTTATCGGCCCCACGGCTCGTCCGCTCGAGATTCAGATTCGAACCTATGAGATGCATGAGCAGGCCGAGTACGGCATTGCCGCCCACTGGCTCTATAAGAAGTCGGGCGGATCGTCTGCTTCCAAGACCAATGACGCTCAACGTTTGGACGACCAGATCAACTGGCTCAAGCATTCGCTCGATTGGGCTGCGTCTGATGAGATCACCGACGCCAAGGAATACCTGCACTCGCTGAAGGTCGATCTGTTCGATCAGGAGATTTTTGTCTTCACGCCCAAAGGCGAGGTCATGGCGCTTCGTGCCGGCTCCACGCCGCTCGACTTTGCCTATGCCGTTCACACCGAGGTGGGAAACCATTGCGTCGGCGCCAAAATCAACGGTGCGGTGGCTCCGCTCACGCACGAGATTAAGACGGGTGACCGTGTCGAGATCCTGACTAACAAGAGTTCCAAGCCGTCGCGTGATTGGCTCAAGATCGTTAAGACACCTTCCGCCAAGTCAAAGATCCGCCGCTATTTTGCCGCTGCGACCAAGGACGACGACGCTGCTGCTGGTCGCGATATGCTGGCCAAGGACCTGCGTAAGCGTGGCTATGGTATTTCTACGCCTCGTTCAACGCGTGCACTCAACGCCGTGGCGGAGCAGTTTAACTTCAAGCAGCTCGAGGACCTGTTTGCCGCCGTCGGCGCCGGCAAGGTTGCCCCGCGCGCTGTGGGCAATAAGGTCGAGCAAATCTTGGACCCCAAGCCCGAGGAACAGCTCACCAAGGCCGAGGCTATCGCCGAGGTCGTGAAGCAGCCCGCTCGCGGCTCCAACCGCAAGCCGCAAAAGCGCGGCAAGAGCGCCAGTAACGGCATTATCGTCAAGGGCGAGAGCAACAGCGGCCTGCTGGTCCGTCTGGCTCATTGCTGCAACCCCGTGACGGGCGACGACATCGTCGGCTTCATCACGCGTGGCCGAGGTGTCTCAGTGCATCGCGCCAACTGTCCCAACGTCAAGGGCCTCATGGAGCACCCCGAGCGCATGATTGACGTAGAGTGGGATGGTGCTGCCGACACTCTCTTCCAGGTCGAGATCGTGGTCGAGTGCCTGGACCGCATGGGCCTGCTCAAGGACGTCACCATTGCCATTGGCGATGCAGGCGGCAATATCCTTTCCGCCGCCACCTCGACCAACCGCGAGGGTATTGCGACCCTGCGCTTTATGGTCGAGATTTCGGATGCGAGCGGCCTGGATCCGCTGCTGGCTTCCATCAGCAGTGTCGATTCGGTCTACGACGCTCGCCGTCTTATGCCCGGCGAAGGCGGAGCTCAGCTCAAGCGCCGTGTGTAGGTGCGAGAGCCTCTCAGCATCATAGATATTGGTTACGTTCGAGGCATCGTTTGGTGCCTCGAACGTATTTTAGAAGGAGGGCATGCGCATGGACGATATGACTTTGGACCTGACACCCCGAGGCACGGCTTCGATTGAGGCGCTCGTCAACGGCCCGATTCAGACCAACAGCTACGCCGTGATTTCGAATGACGAGTGCTTAATCGTCGATCCGGCGTGGGAGGGCGAGCGTCTTGTGGAGCATATCCGCACCGCGCATCCCGAGGTGCGCGTACTCGGGTCTGTCTGCACGCACGGTCATGCCGACCATGTTGGCGGGGTTGCCGGGGTTCGAGCTGTTGTTGGCGACAGCGCACTATATGAGTTGTGCGCTAAAGACGTGACGGTACCTCGCGCAAATATCGAGGAGCAGCGCGCCATGTGGGGCATCGAGACGCCCGATCCGGGTGAGCCGACGCGTTTGCTTGCCGAGGGCGATACAATCGAGGTGGGCGACGTCTGCCTGCAGGTGATCGAGACGCCGGGGCATACGCCGGGCGGCATCGTCCTGTTCGCCGCGACCGAGCAGGGGAACATCGCCTTTGTGGGCGACACGCTTTTCCCGGGCAGCCACGGTCGTACCGATCTTTCCGGCGGTGACGAGGCGGCGATTATGCGCTCGCTCTCCAAACTTGCCAAGACGCTTCCGCCCGATACCGTTTGCTTGACGGGCCATGGCGATTCGACCACGATGGCGCGCGAACTTATGCAGAACCCGTTTATGCAGATGTAGGCTCGAAGCCGTCTTTCGAACCACGAAGACCGCTCAATCGTCAAGCTATTTTCCCCAGTGGGTCGATTCTGTGGGGCAAACGGTCAAAATTTGTCCAATCGGGGTTGATTTCCGATCCCAACCGAACACATTGAGCTGACGGCACGCTCCCGCAGTTAACCGAACGCCCCCGAGGTCC
>NZ_JBCJBI010000001.1:0-287333 GCF_039062365.1 Collinsella aerofaciens | reverse complement strand
AGGACCTCGGGGGCGTTCGGTTAACTGCGGGAGCGTGCCGTCAGCTCAATGTGTTCGGTTGGGATCGGAAATCAACCAAAAGAGTTTTTCGAGACCATTTCGAGCAAATCCCACCGGTTTCATAGGAGTAAACTTGCCCCACTGCAAATGCTCGAAAGGACAAGCATGAAAGAACTCTCCAACCGTACGGCAACGTTTACCGATTCGGTCATCCGCCGCATGACGCGCATCTCCAATAAGTACGGTGCTGTCAACCTCTCGCAGGGCTTCCCCGACTTCGATCCCCCGGCGCAGCTGCTCAACAGCCTGAGTGCCATCGCCACCGACCCCAAGCCGCTCTACCACCAGTACTCCATCACCTGGGGCTCCCAGGCCATGCGCGAGGCGCTTGCCGCCAAGCAGGAGCACTTTATGGGCATATCGATCAACCCCAACGAGAACATCGTGGTCACCTGCGGCTCCACCGAGGCCATGATGGCCGCCATGATGACGGTCACAAACCCCGGCGACAAGGTCGTCATCTTCTCGCCGTTCTACGAGAACTACGGCGCCGACACGATCCTTTCGGGAGCGGAGCCCATCTACGTGCCGCTCAACCCGCCCACCTTTGACTTCGACCGTGAGGTCCTCGAGGCGGCCTTCCGCGACAACGATCCCAAGGCGATCGTCCTGTGCAACCCGTCCAACCCCTGCGGCAAGGTCTTTACCCGCGAGGAGCTCACCTTTATCGCCGACCTGTGCAAAAAGTACGACGCCTACTGCATCACCGACGAGGTATACGAGCATATCGTCTATGCGCCCCACGAGCACGTCTACATGGCCACGCTGCCTGGCATGTTCGAGCGCACCATCAGCTGCAGCTCGCTGTCCAAGACCTACTCCGTCACCGGCTGGCGCCTGGGTTACACCATCGCCCCGGCCCAGATCACCGAGCGCATCAAGAAGGTCCACGACTTCCTCACCGTGGGTGCCGCCGCTCCCCTGCAGGAAGCCGTCGTCACCGCCCTCAACTTCGACGACAGCTATTACGAGGAGGTGCTCGACCTCTACACCGCTAAGCGCGATCTGTTCTGCAAGGGACTCGATAGCATCGGACTTGAGCATAACGTACCGCAGGGCGCCTACTACGTCATGATGGATATCTCCGAGTTTGGTTATGACAGCGACCTCGACTTTTGCGAGGACCTCGCGTCCAAGGTGGGCGTGGGCGCCGTACCCGGCTCGAGCTTCTTCCGCGAGCCCGTCAATCATCTGATTCGCTTCCACTTTGCCAAGCGAGACGAGACGCTGAACGCGGCGCTGGAGAACCTCAAGTCGCTACGTGATAAAATCAAGCCGCGCGGGTAAGGACGGCCCGGCAACTAATGCAACCAAAGAAGCCCCGCACCGCCCGCCGCGTTGCGAGGCTTCTTTCTATAGCGCTTTCTTAAATGGTTTAGAGCTCTATACTTTAGTCACGGAGCAACTCGTCCCAGAGAGAGGAATACTATGGCAGAGCAGCAGCTTATCGGAGCGCTCGAGGCCGGTGGCACCAAGATGGTCTGCGCCACGGGCTATGCAGACGGTACGGTCCTGGAGCGTGAGCAGATCGCGACCACGACCCCGCAGGAGACCGTTGAGGCCGTCAACGCATGGTTTGCCGACAAGGGCATCGCCGCACTGGGCATCGGCGCCTTTGGCCCCACCGCAGTCAACCCTGCCTCGCCCCAATACGGCAAGATCCTGGAGACGCCCAAAACGGCATGGCGCTACTTCGACCTGCTGGGCACCATCCAAAACGAGCTCAATATTCCCTGCGGCTACGACACCGACGTCAACGTTGCCTGCTTGGGCGAAGTCACCTTTGGTTGCGCCCAGGGCCTCACTGACGTTGTGTATCTGACCATCGGCACCGGCGTAGGCGCCGGCGTGCTCTCGAGCGGTAAGCTCGTGCACGGCATGATGCATCCCGAGGCCGGCCACATCCTGGTCACGCGCGACCCGCGCGACACCATCGGCGAGCATAGCGCTTGCCCCTTCCATGACAACTGCCTCGAGGGTCTCATCGCCGGCCCCGGCGTTAAAAAGCGCTGGGATGGCAAGAGCGCCGGAGACATGGCCGATGACCCGGAGGCCATGGATCTGCTCGCCGGTTATCTGGCACAGGCGCTCATGACCTACACGCTGTGCTACGCACCGCAAAAGATCATCATCGGCGGCGGTGTGGCCGACCACACCCCCATCGTGCCGCTCGCACGCAAAAAGTGTGCCGAGATGCTCAACGGCTATATCGTCACGCCCGAGGTCAACGACATCGATAACTACATCGTCAACAACAGCCTCGAGGGCAAGCAGGGCATTATGGGCTGCCTGGCCCTGGGCGCACAGGCGCTTCAGTAGCAGACGCACCCACAGGGCGTGGCGCGCCCGGCAAATCCGACCAATGGAACGACGCCACCACGCCTCATATAAGCCCTCAAATAAAAAAGGCCGCCTAGGACCAAACAATACGTCCTAGGCGGCCTTTTTGGCGCGCATCAGCGACCGTAAGAGATATCGGAGCACAACGCCCGTTGCCGCTCCACAGCAGTCGATCATCACATCGGTGATCATGCCGGCGCGTCCCGGCACAAAGAGCTGAATCGTCTCGTCGATCGAGGGAATCAGCAGCAGGAACACCGCCGTGGGCAGCAGCACGTCAAAGGTGCGCCGGCCCTCAAAATCAAAGGCGTGCGTTGCCAAGATGCCGAGCACCATATACTCGGTAAAATGCGCGCACTTGCGAACAACAAAGTTGGTCACCCATTCATATGGAAGTCCCACGCCGTGCAGGAAACCGCGGACCGCTTCCATGACCGTTAGGCTCAGCGAGCCCGAGCCCGAGCCGGGAACCAGCGAATTGCCCCAGATCAAGAGCGCCATCAGGCAGGTTACAACCGCCCATTTTCGATTGATCTTAACCATGCAGAAGTTATGCCTCCGCGCGGAGCGGCGCGAAGCTGGCGGTACCGCCCTCGATAACGCTCAGATAGGCACGGCCCGTACGCTTGGCGGTAGAGGACTGCAGGCGCTCGATCTCTTCCTCGAGGATCTGATTGACGCGCTCGTGACGACGGTTTTCCATAATGCCGGCGGCAATAGCCTCGGCCCGCTCGATGCTCTCGCGTGAGATACGGGCAGTATCCTCGGGGAAAACAGCACTGTGACGGCCGACATAGGCGGGGGCAGCAGGCTGAGGGGCAGCGACGGGAGCGGGGGCTGCAACAGGAGCAGGCTCGTCAATCTCATCCAGAATCGCGGTGGCGGCGGCCCACATGTCCTCGTGGCCCGAGTAATCGGCCATGGGAACATCAACCTCGAGCGAGGCGTCCGGAAGGTCGCCGGTGTCGATGCGATCTTGGGCATCAATCGATGCGGTGATGGCTGCAGGCTCATCGAGGTCATCGAGATCGATGTCCACGGCACCGGAGATGATAGGCATGCTGGCGAGGTTTGCATTGTACGGCGCAGCCTCAGCCGCCTGCTGCTGGGCAGGAGCGCCCCAAAGCGAGCTTTCGGCGGCACGGCGGGCAGCAACGGCCTCCTCGTCCGCAGTCATGGCTTCATCAACGTACGAATTGTCGGCAGAAGCGTTCGCGTCCGCCGAGGTAGCGTTGTAGGCGTTATTGGCTGCCGCGTTGGCAACGAGTGCCACGAAAGCCGCCGTGCTGCCCGCAGGGGCGGCCTGGGAGCCAGACACGGCGCGTGCCGCGGCGGCGATGTCGTCGCGATTGAAGGAGCCGGTCTGCCCGCCGTTGGTGAGCTCGTCGATGGCGACTTGATAGACGTCGCGCGAGTGTGCAGGGTCGCAGCTCACCGGCGAATCGTCGTCGAGCATACTGTCGATCATGGACCAAGCCTCGTCCTCGTCCATAGCATCTGCGGCTCGAGCGATGGTAGGGACACCATCATCGGCATGACGGCGCTGGAACGCACCAGTCAGGCCGGAAAGGAATGCCGAGGTAGACTGCTCCGCCTGAGCCTGAGAAGCAGAAGCCGCAACGTAAGGAGTCGCATCCTGCTGCTGAGCTGGAATCGAGGCGGTCTTGAACTCGCTTTGATGCTGATTGAGATTGGCGGCACCGCCCATGGCATCAGGCTGGAATAGACGCTCTTCACGCTGCGCACGGTACTCGGAAATACCCAGCGAGGCGGCATAGATACCCACGCCCGCCACCGCGCCCACGGCGAAGGGAACCGCACCCGCCACGACCGTCTCGTTCACAGACGAAAACGGCAGCGTCGCGGCATACATAACCACGGGAGCGGCAAGGCCGATCCCGCACGAAAGTCCGGCAAGGACTGCTCGTTGTGTTGCATCAGAAGAAGCCATGAGCTCTCCCCATCTTCCAGCACCCAAATCGCATCATTCAGTTGGCTGCGCGAGAGAAGATGAAGCGGGGCTATGCCCCAAAGCAACGGTATATGGTTCGTTTCATCTGCGTTATCCGTCGCGAAGCTTAAAAGCTATTATGCGAAACCGCCCTGTCGATTGCAAGCGACGATGTCGGATTGAAACGGGAAACCTGCTGCTTGCCAGTCTTATGGTCAAAAAAGCGCGGAGCGGCAATATAGAAAAGGGCCGAGGCTCAAAGCCCCGACCCTTTATTGCACTGATGACTATCGCTGCGCGTGGATGACAACCTAGAACGTCTGCTCGTAGTCGCTGTGCTTTTTGGCCGAACGCACCAGGAACTCCTGGTTGGTGTTGGTGCCCTTAAGACCCTTGATAAACGATGCGGCCGCGCGCTCGGTGTTGTTCATGCCGGCAAGAATGCGACGCAGGCCAAAGACAAACGGACGCATCTGCTCGTCAACCAACAGGTCCTCGTTACGCGTACCGGAGGCAACGGGGTCGATAGCCGGGAAGATGCGGCGGTCGGCCAGGTCGCGGTCGAGCTTAAGCTCCATGTTGCCGGTGCCCTTGAACTCCTCAAAGATGACCTCGTCCATCTTGGAACCGGTGTCGATGAGGGCAGAGGCCAGGATGGTGAGCGAGCCACCGTTCTCGATATTGCGGGCTGCGCCCAGGAAGCGCTTGGGCGGATACAGCGCCGCCGAATCGACGCCGCCCGAAAGGATGCGGCCCGAGGCGGGCGCCGCCAAGTTGTAGGCGCGGGCAAGACGCGTGATGGAGTCGAGCACCACCACGACATCGCCGCCCAGCTCCACGATGCGCTTGGCGCGCTCGATGACGAGCTCGGCCACGCGGGTGTGGTTGTCGGCGGGCATATCGAAGGTCGACGCCACAACCTCGCCCTTGATGGAACGCTGCATATCGGTGACCTCTTCGGGGCGCTCGTCGACGAGCAGGCAGATGAGGTGCACCTCGGGGTTGTTAATCGAGATAGACTGGCAGATCTTCTTGAGGATCGTGGTCTTGCCGGCCTTGGGCGGGGACACGATCAAGCCACGCTGACCCTTGCCGATCGGCGACACGATGTCGATGGCGCGACCGGTAATGGAGTCCTTGCCATGCTCCATGCGCAGCGGCTCGTTGGGATAGACCGGGGTGAGGTCACCGAACTTGGGGCGGTTGCGAATCTGCTCGGGGTCTAGACCGTTGACGGTCGTGATTTTGGCGAGGCCGGCGCGCTTGTCGCCGCCGCGCGAAGGACGAAGCGAGCCCTCGATGACGTCGCCCGTGCGCAGACGCGCGGAGCGGATGAGGTAGGCGGGCACGAAGGCGTCGTCGTTGGACTTCATGTAGCCATGGGCATGGATGATACCGGAGCTGTCCGGACGAATCTGCAGGATGCCCTTGATGTCGCGGAAGCCCTCGGCCTTCGCGGCGGTGACGTAGATCTCCTCGACGAGCTCGGCTTTCTTCTTGCCGGTCGTCTCAATCTCGAACTCCTTGGCCTTCTCGCGCAGCTCGGCGACCTTCATGGCCGCGAGCTCCTCGCGCGAAAGCGTGGGCTCGGTGGGAGCGGCATTACGCTCCTTGTTGCGCTGCTTGCGATCGCGCTGGCGGTTGCGGCGGTCGTTGTTGCGCTCGTCCTTGCGCTCGTTGCGCTCGTCGTTGCGCTTGTGCTGGCGACGGTTGGGGCGAGCGCCGTCTTCGGCCTCGGCGGGCGCGGCGCCATCGGTTGCGGCGGCATCGGCATTGGCCGCAGCGGCGTCATTGCCCTCGGCGCCGGAATCGACTTGCGCTTCGACATCAGCCTGCTGCTCGGACGCCTTGGCCTTAGCGGACTTCTTACGACCGCGCTTGGGCTTCTCGGACGCAGGCCGTTCGACGTCCTGGGGCTCGGCGGCATCAATCGATGCATCGACGGTCGTCTCGGCGGAATCCTCGGACGCACCCTTCTTGGCAGCCTTTGCCTTGGACGTGCGCTTAGCAGCAGTACGATGGCTGCGACCAGGACGGACGTCGGCGGGCTCGACATCGGCGGGAGCGGCCTCGGAAGTCGTAGCATCCTGGACGGGTGCATCGGCAGTGGTTGCAGACTCGGCGGTCGCCGCAGCATCCCGAGCGGCGGCGGCTGCGGCTGCGGCCTTCTCTGCCTCGACGAAGGCCTTGGGCTTGCGACCGCGACGGTGCGGGCGCAAAGCCGGATCGACAACGAGAACTTCGCTGGCCTCGACAGGCGCAGCGGGCTCAGCAGGCGATGTGCCCTCCCCTGCCGCGGAACGGACCGAAGCCTCAGTGAGCTCGGGGGTTGCCTGTTCAGCAACCTGCTCGGCCTTAGCAGCCGTGCGACGGCGTGTGCGCGGTGCCGGCTTCTCGGTCGGCTGGTCGGCGGCAGGCGTCTCGGTGGCGGCAGGCGTCTCGGGCACAGACGGAGCTGCGAGCTCGGTCAGAGCCGCGGCCTCACGCTCGGCAGCACGACGGCGGGCGCGCACCACCTGAGCCTCGCTAATCTGCGCCAACGCACGTGCCTGCGCGACCTCATCGGAAATCGGCGCCGAGGAGTCAGCTACAACGGTGCGCTTGGCACGCGTCGTGCGCGTGGTACGGCGCTTGGGCTTGGTGGCTTCCTCGCCGTCAGCGGCAGGCTTGGCCGTACGGCGCGTGCGCTTGGGCTTTGCCGGAGCAGCCTCCTCACCAGTTGCAGGCACGGCCTTCCCAGCCGTTGCAGGCGTAGGCGTCGAAGCAGCCTTAGGCGTCTCAGGAGCCGAGGTTTGCGCGGGCGCCGCGACCTGGTCCGACGCAACCGGTGCAGCGGGAGCGGCTTGCGTCGTCGTTATTTCGTTTTCTTGCTGTTGATCAGACACAGTGTTTGCTCAACTTTCTTTTCAAGCCCTGTGATCACATGCTCCCTGCATAAACCTTCAGGGCGGCTAAACAGTCTAGTTCCGTTCAAAACGACGGACATCATTGATCTGTATCGAGATGATTGCGTCATATAATCAGCGTTAGTGTAACACAACCGCAACCACCTGCAACTTAGTCATTGGGAACGCTCTTAAACGACTAGTCAAAAGGGGCACTTTTTGGTTTAACACCCACAAATCTGACTGCCTCCGCCAAAACTATGGCGGTTTACTACGATGAATCGCTCAACCGCGACCACTCCGAAACTTGTTGAACTAAAACCGCAGGTAGATGCCTTGCACTTTTTTGCGAAAAGCCGGCGTGGTTGGAATTTCTCATTTCATCGTAGTAAACTGGCATAGTTTCGTATTTCCAGCAGTTCCAAATTCGTCAATACGTCGGCGTTTGCAAAAAGCCCGACCTCCGCATGGAGATCGGGCTTATAGGGCTCAGCAAAGCCGAACCTACACGGTCAAATGACCCGTAGCTTACATCTGCTCGGGAGCGGAAACGCCAACGAGGGTGAGCACTAGGGCGAGCGTCACGCGGACGGCGTCGCAAGCAGCCAGACGGGCGCGCGAAAGCTCGGGATCGACGGGACGGCCCTCGCTCGGCAGAACCTGGCAGGCAGCGTAGAAGCTGTGGAAGTCGCCGGCGAGTTCCTCAGCAAAGTGCGTCAGACGGAACGGGGCGCGGTCGCGAGCGCAGCTGGCGATGAGGTCGGTGAGCTCGTTGAGCTTGCGCGAAAGGGCGAGCTCGGTCGGGTCGGTCAGCAGCGAGTAATCGACGTTCTCACCGATGGCCTTAGCGGCAACGGCCTTCATGCCCATCTCGTCAGCCTGCTCAGGCGTAACGTCAGCGGCACGGCGCAGGATGGAGCACACGCGGGCGTGAGCATACTGCACGTAATAGACCGGGTTGGAGTTGTCGCGCTTCTTGACGGCCTCGATATCGAAGTCGACCATCTGGTTGGAGCTCTTGGAGATGAGCGTGTAGCGGGCGGCGTCGGAACCGACCTCGTCGACGAGCTCCTGCAGGGTCACCATGGTGCCCTTGCGCTTGGACATACGGACGGGCTTGCCGTTGCGCAGCAGGTTGACGAGCTGGCCCAGCAGAACCTCAAACTTGCCGGGATAGCCAAGAGCGTCGCAAACGCAGCGGACGCGCTCGATGTAGCCGTGGTGGTCGGCGCCCCAGATGTCGATGACGTGGTCGACGCGCTGGAACTTATCCCAGTGATAGGCAACGTCGGAGGCGAAGTAGGTGTACTCGCCGTCGGACTTGATCAGGACGCGGTCCTTGTCATCGCCCAGGTCGGTGGAGCGGAACCACAGGGCGCCGTCCTTGGTGTAGAGGTAGCCCATCTTGTCGAGCTTCTCAAAAGCGCGGTCGACGGCGGAGGTGCCGGCGGTCTCGCCCTCGGTGTCCTTCACATACAGTGAGCGCTCGGAGAACCAACGATCGAAGTCGCAGTTAACGGCATGGCAAAGGTCGCGCATGTTGTCGACCATCTTTACATAGCCGCGCTCGCGGAAGCTCTCCATGCGCTCCTGAGGATCGGCGTTGACCCACTTATCGCCGTCAGTGCGCCAGAACTCGGCGGCCTCGTCGATGATGTAGTCGCCGCCATAGGAGTCCTTGCCAAGGGTCTCGGCAAAGTTATCCTGGTACGGATGAGTCTCGGGATGCTCGTCATTCTCGTCGGCAACGAAGGCGTCGCGGTCGGCGATCAGCAGCTTGTGAGCCTCGTCGATATCCACGCCCTGCTTGGCGATGATGTCGGCAAGCTGCATATAGCGCGTGCTGATGGAGTTGCCGAAGGTGTTCATCTGAGAGCCGTGGTCGTTGATGTAGAACTCACGCTGGATGTCGTAACCGGCGTGGTCCATAACACGGCAGAGGGAGTCGCCCAGAGCGGCCCAGCGGCCGTGACCAATGTGCATGGGGCCGACAGGGTTGGCAGAGACGAACTCGACCTGGGTCTTCAGGCCACCACCGACGTTGGACTTAGCGAAGTCCATACCCTTCTCGCGAGCCTCGCCAAAGATGGCATTCTTGACGGCAACGGAGAGGTAGAAGTTGATGAAGCCGGGGCCTGCGATCTCGACCTTCTCGATCGCGGGGTCCTCGGGCATATGGGCAACGATGGCCTCGGCGATCTTGCGCGGGGCGCAGTGGGCCAGCTTGGCGGACTTCAGGGCCATGGTAGAGGTCCACTCGCCATGAGAAGTGTCAGCCGGTCGCTCGATAGCGCAATCGTCAAGTTCAAATGCGGAAAGGTCGCCGGCCTCCTGGGCCGCAGCAAGCGCAGCGCGTACCAGCTCTTCAATCTTCTCGGGCATAGATCCTCCTTGTGTTAAAGCCCCCGAGCTCTTGGTCACTCGTAGGGCAAAAGCCAGAGTTTGTAGCACTCTATCACAAGCGACGGGCACTGTCGCAGGGTAAAGCTAATAGATATTGCATATGCACAAAAATGACTACAGCTTGTATGGAGTCACTCAAAGATGCCGGTCTGCCTGCAGATTATGCAAGCGTTGAAAATGCATAAAGGTGTGAATGAGCTGCGTCTTCTATCGAATACTCTTACCTATCAGAGTTGTGTGCTTTTCCTGCATAAAGTGAGGATTCGCGCACGTCAGCGTGTTATTCTAGACATACGTAAATTCGTATAAGTTGGAGGTAGCATGTTCTCAATCGGTCAACACGTCATTCATCCGGGCCAGGGAGTCTGCACCGTCGTCGGTTTTAGGGACGACACACCGCAGCCCATGCTGCTGCTCGAGACCAAGCAGGGACATGCGCAGACGATCCTCATGTACCCCGTGGCGCAGGCCGACCGTTTGCACGCCGCCATCTCGCAGCAAGATGCCGAGCATCTACTGAGCCACTATGACGAGCTGGAGTGCGACACCTTTACCGAGCGCAACAGCTCGCTTGAGGAGACACACTTTAAGCAGCAGCTCAAGCTGGGCGCGCCCGAGACGGTCCGCGTGGCAAAGACCATGATGCACCGCATTCGCCAGGCCGAGGAAGCTGATAAAAAACCCAGCTCCTACTACATGCGCGTACTCAAGGAGGCCAAGCGCCGCTCCATCGAGGAGTTCGCCGTGGCCCTGGGCGTCACCGAGGAGGCCGCCGAAGCCCGCCTAGCCCAAGCCGCCCTCAACTAACCCATCCGCGCCAAAAACCACCACAAAGGGGACAGGCACCTTTGTGGTGGTTTTCTTGTTCTAGTAGTATTCATTCTTATCGATACCCACGAGCACAAGGAGTCTCTTATGGCAGAGCCGCTTACCGCCGGAATCACCCGCGACCGCGCGTTCGAACTGCTCAACGAGCATAACAAGGACCCGTTCCACATCACCCATGGCGAGACGGTCGAGGGCACTATGCGCTACTTTGCGCGCGAGTTCGACCCCGAGAACGAGGAGTTTTGGGGCATCGTCGGTCTGCTGCACGACCTGGATTGGGAGGAGCATGAGGACGACCCCATGAACCACACCATCTATGCTGCCGAGATTCTTGAGGGTGAAGGTGCGTCTCCCGAGCTCATTCGCGCCATCCAGACGCACACGTCGGACTTCAACACCTCGCTGCCCAAACCCGAGCTGCAGATGGAAAAGATCCTGTTTGCCTGCGATGAGCTCACCGGCCTGATCGGCGCTGCAGTCATCATGCGCCCGAGCAAGAGCGTTATGGACTTTACGACCAAGTCGCTCAAGAAGAAGTTCAAGGACAAGCGCTTTGCCGCCGGCTGCTCGCGCGACGTGATTTCGCAGGGCGCCGAGATGTTGGGCTGGGAGCTCCCCGAGCTCTTTGACCGCACCATCGCGGCCATGCAGTCCTTCGCCCCCGACCGCGATACCTTCCAGGCCTAACCGCCCACGCCACCTAAAACCACCACAAAGGGGACAGGCACCTTTGTGGTGGTTTTTGTTTACGCGGGCGTTAGGGGCGGACCTGGCCGGTGCCGCGGAGCTTGTATTTGTAGGTGGTGAGGGCCTCGGCGGCAAAGGGGCCGCGAGCGTGGAGCTTTTGGGTCGAGATACCGATCTCGGCGCCCAGGCCAAACTCGCCGCCGTCGGTGAAGCGAGTGCTGGCGTTGGCGTACACGGCCGAGGCATCGACCGCATCCAGGAAGTGCTCGCAAGCATCCGTATCCTCGGCAACGATGGCCTCGGAGTGCATCGTGCCGTAGCGGTTGATGTGTGCGATGGCCTCGTCCTCGTTTGCCACGACCTTCACGCTCATCTCGAGCGCCAGGTACTCGCGACCCCAGTCCTCCTCAGTCGCGGCGACGTAGTCATCGCCCTCCACAAGCCCGGCATCGGCGCATGCGGCGCAGGTTGCCTCGTCGCCGTGAATCAGCACGCCGTGGTCATGCAGCACGGTCACGACCGCGGGCAAAAACGCATCGGCCACAGCACGGTCGACCAGCAGCGACTCGGCGGCATTGCACACGCCTACGCGCTGGGTCTTGGCATTAACGATAATGTTGAGCGCCTTATCAAAGTCGGCGGATTCATGCACGTAGATGTGGCAGTTGCCCGTGCCCGTCTCGATCACCGGCACAAGCGACTCGCGCACGCAGCGCTGGATCAGGCCTGCACCTCCGCGCGGAATGAGTACGTCGACAATACCGCGGAGCTTCATGAGCTCGCCGGTGGCCTCGCGGTCGGTGGACTCGATCGTCGACACGGCCTCGCGCGGGAAGCCCTTGGCCTCGAGCGCATCGGCCAGCAGCTCGGCGATCATGGCACACGAGTGATAGGCCAGCGAGCCGCCGCGTAGAATGCAGGCGTTGCCGGTGCGGATGCAGATGCCTGCGGCGTCGGCCGTCACGTTGGGGCGCGCCTCGTAGACCATGGCGACCAGGCCCAACGGCACGCTCACGCGGGTCAGGTCCACACCGCTCGCAAGCACGCGGTGGTCGAGCACGCGGCCGACGGGATCGGGCAGCTCGGCGAGCTTCTCCAAACCGGCGGCCATGCCCTCGACGCGCTCAGGCGTCAGCAGCAGACGGTCGAGCAGACCGGCCGAAGTGCCCGCATCGCGCGCGGCGGACATATCGAGCTCGTTGGCGGCGACGATGGAGTCGACACCGTTGCGCAGTGCTGCGGCCATGGCGCGCACGGCCTCCTGGCGCTGCTCATCGCTCGCCGTGGCAAGCGAGGCCGACGCTGCCTTGGCGGCAACGGCAAGATCGTGGACATACGTGGCTATATCGACCGACATGGGCGGCCCTTTCTCCTAGAAGTTTGCAACCATGGTAGCCGATTTGCGCATGGCCTCGCCCGCGGCGGTAGAATTGGTCAACCCGAAACACCGCAACGAACGGAAGACTCACATGGCCCTCATCACTTCGTACCACGTCCCCGGCCTTTACGTCGAGGACCACAGCATCGACGTCCCCCTTGACTGGCGCGGCCTGGAGCCGATGCTCCTGGCCGTCGGCAGTACCATGCGCCGCGGCGCTATGCCGGCACCCATCGCCGGCGCGCCCGAGAGCATCAAGCTCTTCTACCGCGTGGTTTGCGCGCCCGACCGCATCAACGACGATCTGCCGCTGCTCCTGTTTTTGCAGGGCGGCCCCGGCGGCGAGAGCCCACGTCCGCTGTCGCCCACAAGCGACGGCTGGATCGAGGAGGCCGTCAAACACTTCCGCGTGGTCCTTCCCGACCAGCGCGGCACCGGACGCAGTAGCTGCGTGGACGGACGCACGATCAAGGCACTGGGTGAGCGCGCGACGGCGGCCGGCTCCGATGTCACACGCTCGCAGGCGGATTTCCTCAAGCGCCACCTCGCCAGCTCCATCGTGCGCGATTTTGAGTACCTGCGCCTGGTGGGCTTTGGCGGCAAGCCCTGGGTCACACTCGGGCAGAGCTACGGCGGCTTTTTGACGTTGAGCTATCTGTCGCTCTTCCCCGAGGGCATAGCGGCAAGCTTTACCTGCGGCGGCATCCCCCACGTGCCGGCGAGCGCAAGCGAGGTCTACGCGCACACCTTCCCGCGCATGGCCGCCAAGACGCAGCAGTATTACGACCGCTACCCCGCTGACGTCGACCGCGTGGCAGCCCTGGCCGATGCGCTCGAGGCCCAGAAGCCCGTGCTGCCCGACGGCTCGCCGATGACGGTCGAGCGCCTACAGCTCATGGGCAGCGACTTTGGCATGAAGCCGAGCTTTGAGCGCATGCATTGGATTATCGATCACGCGTTTGTTACTGGCGACGGTACGCTTAGCTGCGGCTCCTCGGTATCCGACAGCTTTTTGATGCGCGCCTTCGAGCGCACCAACACGCGTACAAACCCGCTGTACTGGACGCTGCAGGAGTTTATCTACGCCGACGGCGACACCATGCCCATTCGCTGGGCCGCAGCAGAGGAGAAGGCCCATCGTGCCGAGTTCGACACACTCGCGCGCCCGCTCATGTTTACCGGCGAGGCCATGTTCCCGTGGATGTTTGAGCAGATGCCCGAGCTTATGCCGTTTAAGCCCGCCATGGACCTGCTGATGGAAGACACCAGCTGGGACAAGATCTACGACCCGCAGCGCCTAGCCTGCAACGAGGTGCCACTCCAGGCCGCGGTGTATTTCGACGATATGTACGTCGATTCGGGCATGCAGCTCGATACGCTCAGCCGCGTGGGCAACTCGCATGCCTGGGTGACCAACGAGTTCGAGCACGACGGCCTGCACGGCAGCGTGGTGTTCAAGCACCTCTTCGACGAAGCGCTCAACCGCGGAGACCTGCGCCGGATCTTCTAGCTAAGGAGTGTCCCAAAGTGCCGGCACATAAGGAACGTCCCCAAGTGCCGGCACGAGAAAGACAGCGCTGCAGGAAACGATCCGCAGCGCTGTCTTTCTTTATGCAAATACGATCAAGTTATCCCTGTGTATCGCCGGCTTCTCGGCCAGGTTAGCGAGCAGGCGGTTGCTGGCGATCTGGTCCTGGCGGCGGCCGGCTGCAAGCTCCAGCACGTCCGAATCGGCCTCGGCGATACCGCGGGCGACGACCATACCGCTCGGATCGCACACGTCGAGCACATCGCCCTCGGCAAACTGGCCATCGACCTCGCGAATACCCACCGCAAGCAAGGAAGAGCCACGGCTAACCAGCGCCTTCGCAGCACCATCATCAACCGTCACCGACCCATGTGCCTTGTCGCCCAGCGCGATCCACAGCTTGCGGGGTGCGATGTCCAGACGCTCCGCCGGCGGATCGAACAGCGTGCCCACGCTCTCGCCGCGGGCGAGGCGCACGAGCGCATCGGGCTCCTCGCCCGAGCAAATCACGCTCTGAATGCCCGCCGTCATCAGGATGCGGCTCGCGCGGATCTTGGTAATCATGCCGCCCGTGCCCACCGATGTGGAAGAATCGCCCGCCGAGGCAATAATCTTGGCATCGATCTTATGCACGACAGGAACAAACTCGGCCGTGGGGTCCTCATGCGGATTGGCAGTATAGAGACCATCGATGTCCGAGAGCGTCACGCACAGATCGGCAGATACCAGGCAGCTCACGAGCGCCGCCAGTGTGTCGTTGTCGCCAAACTTGATCTCGTCGACGGTAACGGTGTCGTTCTCGTTGACGACCGGCACCACGCCCAGCTCCACCAGACGCAGCAGGGCGTCGCGCGCGTGCAGGTAGGACGTGCGACGCGCCGTGTCGTGACGCGTGAGCAGCACGAGCGAGGTGAGCAGGTCGCGCGCATGGAACTCCTCGTCGTAGGCCGACGAGATGATGCACTGACCAGCCGAGGCGCAGGCCTGCAGGCTCGGAAGGTCGCCGACCGGCTTGCGGTCGAAGCCCAACACGGGATAGCCACAGGCAATAGCGCCCGAGCTCACCACGACCAGACGCCAGCCGAGCTTGCGCAGCGCTGCGGCTTGATCGGCAAGTCCGCCGATAAAGGCGCGGTTGACCTTGCCATCGGCGCCCACCACCGTGGACGAACCGATCTTTACCACCATCGTTTTATAAGAAGTCGTCATACGTCAAACCAATCAACTGTTCAGCGAACGGCCGAGCTGGCGGCCAAGGGAGCGTGACTCGCCCCTACCGCCCAAGGAATCATTTTGCCCAGGGGAAAGCCGAGGACGCGGCCATGTTCTTGCGCACGAGCTCGTCGCGCACCTGAGCCAGGCCCTGCTCCATGCCCACCACATAGGTCTGCGGGTACAGGAAGCGCTTGAAAGCTGCGTCCAGATGATCGAGCGCCCAAACACAGCGCTCGCGCGCGTCCTGGATGCTCTCACGCGGAGCCACTGCACTGCCATCGCGCACGATCGGCACCAGCAGCTCGCGATACTCAAGCTCCGACACGTCGGTCACCAGGGCGGCATCATTCACGGCCACGAGGGTATTGCCGCGCGCGGCGCCCTCCCCCACCAGATGGTCCTCGTCGTAGATCATGTCGCAGACCGGGCCGCCAAAGCCGTCGTAATAACGGCGCACGCGCTGCACGCCCGGGATCGTGCGCTTGTAGGGCTGTTCGGAGAGCTTGACCACCGGCGTCCACGGGTCGGCCTCGCTCGCACGGCGGGCGGAAAGCTTGTACACGCCGCCCAGCGCCGGCTGGTCGTAGCAGGTCGCGAGCTTGGTGCCCACGCCAAAGCTATCGATGGGCGCGCCCTGGTCGAGCAGCGACTGAATCGTGTACTCATCCAGATCGTTAGAAACCGAGATCCCCACATAGGGCAGGCCCTCGGCATCGAAACGACCGCGGACATACTTGGAGAGCTTGGCGAGATCGCCCGAGTCAATGCGAATAGCCGACAGGCGCTCGCCCACCGCCTCCATCTCCTTGGCGACCGTAATGGCATGCTCGCAGCCCTCGCGCACGTCATAGGTGTCGATGAGCAGTGTACAGTTCTTGGGGCTCGACTTGGCAAAGGCGCGGAAGGCCTCGAGCTCGGAATCGAAGCTCATCACCCAGCTGTGCGCATGCGTGCCAAAGACGGGAATACCGTAGCGGCGGCCGGCGAGCACATTGGACGTAGAGGAGCAGCCGGCAACGTAGCTCGCGCGCGCAACGGCCAGGCCGCCATCGGGACCCTGGGCTCGGCGCAGGCCAAACTCCGCCACGGGGCGACCGTCGGCGGCGAGCACCACTCGCGCCGTCTTGGTGGCGACAAGCGTCTGGAACCCGACGATGTTGAGCAGCGCCGTCTCAAGCAGCTGGCACTCGAGCGCAGGACCGGTGACGCGCACCATGGGCTCGCGTGGAAAGACGAGCTCGCCCTCGGGGACGGCGTCGATATTTACATGCGCACGAAAATCGCGCAGGTAGTCGAGGAATGCAGACTTGAACATCGCGCCACCGGCCGGGGCCTGGAGCGAGGCGAGGTAGTCGATATCCTCGGGCGTAAAGCGCAGATTCTCGACTAGCTCGGGCAGCTCGGCGGTGCCGCACATGACGGCATAGGCGCTGCCAAAGGGATGGTCGCGGTAAAACGCGGTAAAACAACCCTGCTCATTGGCCTTGCCGCTCTCCCACAGGCCCTGGGCCATAGTGAGTTCGTACAGATCGGTGAGCATTGCGATGTCGGTGGGATGAGAGATATCGGTCAAAGCCATGGGGCGACCTTTCGGATGTGTGGTGCAGAATTTGAGGGTTGGACGAGAGCAGAGCATGCGGACATGACGCCCGATGCAAATCGGTTAGAGCAGGCCCATGCTGGTCAGGATCGTGTAGCCCATAAAGATGACAAACGCGATGAGGGCAAGGACAATGATGATTTTTTGAGCCGGCGCCATGCCAGGGATCTCGTTCTCGCCCGTAGGTTCCTTGGAGGTAACCATGCGCTGGGCAAAGGTCATCTCGTCACGGCTCGGCTTGGGCTCGACGGACTTAAGACGAGCGGCCTTTTTAGGCTGAGGTTTGGGCGCGGCAGGTGCAGGCTTCGCAGCAGCGGGCTTGGGTACGGGCGCGGGCTTGCGCTCGGATGCGGCGTTCGAGGCGACCTCCTCGGCCTTCGCACGCTCGGCGCGCAGGGCAGCCAGCTCCTCACGCTCGCGACGGGCCTCTTCCCGAGCCTCGCGGCGGGCCTTCTCAGCGCGGAGCTCTTCCAACTCAGCGCGCTCCTCGTCGGACAATGGTTGGGACTCAAGCTCTGCCATGGTATAGCCCTTTCTTTTAAAAAAAGCCGCCGACACAATGTCAGCGGCTTATCAAATCCAAGGGTGGAGACGAAGGGAGTCGAACCCTCGGCCTCTGCCATGCGACGGCAGCGCTCTCCCAACTGAGCTACGTCCCCAGGACAAGTCGATATTTTACCTACGGCTCGCCAACTGTCAACGCCCAATAACCAGTCTTTTTGGGGCGCGGCTATTTTGGCAACTTTTCGAACAGGCGATCCTCTCGATGATTTTTTATCCCCGTCCCAGAAAAATCATCGACGAACGCACTACTTTGCGCTGGTAAGAACACCGGTGGTGTCGAAGGCCGGGGTGAAGCTCTCGTCTACCGCGCCGCCCTCTTGCCAGAACATCGTCGTAAAACCCAGGTCGTCGGCATGGTCGAGCACCTGCTCGTACTCCTCACGCGTCACGGCGCGTGCCAGGTCGCCGCCCTGCTCGCGCATGAGCGCATTGGGCGTGTACTGGTTCATGACCGAGATCGGCACGTCGCCCACCGTCTGCCACACTAGGTCCAGTACGCGACACGAATCGTCCGCATGCCCCGGAAGCACCAGGTGGCGCACGATCATACCGCGCTTCATAAGCCCGTCCTCGTCCACCAACTCTCCCCCGCGGCGCTCGATCTCGCGCGCCATCTGGGCCAGGCCCGACACGGCCACACACGGATAGTCCTTAATATGAGAAAGCGACTGCGCAAGCTCGGCATCGGCATATTTAAAGTCGGTAAGCCACACATCGACCAGGTCGCCGAGCGCCGCCACGGCACTCGCGCGCTCATAACCGCTCGTGTTGTAGACGATTGGGATGACCAGCCCGCGCGCCCGTGCCGCGGCAATCGCGGCAGGCAACAGGTGCGCATAGTGCGTCGCCGTCACCAAATTGATGTTGTTGGCACCCTGGTCCTGCAGTTCCAGCATAATCTCGACCAGGCGCTCAGGCGAAATCTCAAGGCCAAAATTGCCGGTCGAGATCTCGTGGTTCTGGCAGTAGATACATTTGAGCGAGCAGCCGCTAAAGAAGATCGTGCCCGAACCGGCCTCGCCCGAGATAGGCGGCTCCTCCCACATATGAAGCGCGGCGCGGGCCACCTTGAGCGTGTCGTTAGCACCGCAGACGCCGTGCGCACCCTCATCGCGCGCCGCACCGCAACGGCGCGGACACAAATGGCAGGCGGGCGAAAAAAGTTCGGTCAACGACGTCGGCATAAAACCATGCTCCAAAACAACGATTCAGCAGCTCAAACGTAAAGGGATCAACCCCACAGACGGCTCGAGCCCAAGGCGCCGTAATCGTCCGACACGATTTTTGTAATGTCAAGACTGGAATCGATAAAGTGCCGCTTTATGATGTAGGTATTCCGCCCCCCGCGGAGCAACTGGGTGAACCGTCGCGTTTATTTAGGGAGCCCACACAGTCGTACCTAGTACAGGTATCCTTCGTTGTTAAGGACGCTGGAACAGTCGATGAGGGCACCCACCTGTTTTAGGTGGGTTCATTTTCGTAACGTGGGGGGTGGTTTTCTTTTGCCGAAAATCACCATTACAGTCCATATGGATCCCCGCCGGCATCCCGACAAACCATCGACAACATCCCAATATCTGGTAAGCGCGTGATTATCGCTGCGTGCAATTCCATGCACCCCCCTTGGTCGAGTATTATGGTCCGGCTATGCCCTTTGCGCATGGCGTTCTTCTGACCTTTTCCTTCGACGCTTGGCGGTTTTTAGATTCATGGCTTCATCCCCGAGCTACATACCGTACCTATGCGTGGCAGCGGCGGCCTTTATCACGACCTTCCTCGCGGTGCCCCTGGTCAAGCGCTTGGCAATTAAGCTCGATGCCGTCGACTATCCTTCTAAGCGCCGCATCAACACCAAGCCCATCCCACGTTTGGGCGGAGCGGCGGTGTTTTTGGGCCTGGTCGTTGCCTGCATTGTGCAAATCCTAGGCACCTGGTACCTAGGCTGGCCACCCGTCCTGGTGCCGCACCCGCGCCTTCACATTAGCTATCCCATGCTGGCGCTCTCCTTTACCGTCATCTTTGCGACCGGCGCTATCGACGACGTCTTCCAGCTCACGCCCAAGCAAAAGCTGGCCGGACAAGTCCTCGCCGCGCTTATCGCCTGTATCGGCGGCCTAAAAATCGGCGTCATCGTCAACCCGTTTGCCCCCGGCGAGATCATGCTCGGATGGCTCGCCTACCCCATCACCGTGATCTATCTGGTGGCATTCACCAACATCATTAACCTCATCGACGGCCTCGACGGCTTGGCCACGGGCATCTGCGGCATCGCGTCATTCACCATGTTCTCGATGGCCGTGCTCTCGGGCCGCATCGACGCCGCCGCGCTCTCTATTGCGCTCTTTGGCGCCTGTCTAGCCTTTTTGCACTACAACTTCAACCCCGCAAGCATCTTCTTGGGCGACTCGGGGTCGCTGCTGCTGGGCTTTGCGCTGGGCTCCATCTCGCTGCTCAACGTGAGCCGCACCGCCGCACTCACCTCGCTTATCATCCCGCTCATCGTTGCCGGCGTGCCCATCATCGACACGTTTAGCGCCATTGTGCGCCGCAAGCGCGCCCACATTAGCATCGGGCAGGCCGACAAGGGCCACATCCACCACCGCCTGATCCAAGAAGGCTACAACCAAAAACAGGCCGTGCTGCTCATCTATGCCTGGTGCATCATGCTTTCGGCCGGCGCCGCCGCGATTAACCAGGTCGAGGTGCCCATGCGCGTGCTCATCTTTACCGTGCTCGCCATTGGCTCGGCGGCCTTTGCCAAGCATCTACATCTGTTTGAGCCCGTGCTGCGCCACCATTACAACAAGCGCACGCACGAGGACGAGCTCGTCACCCCCGACGACCCCGCCTTTAAGCAGGAGGAGCAGGCAGCCGAGGAGCGCAAAGAAGAGCGCCACCACAAGCTCTAGGGTAAGCTGCCGAGGATGTGCCAAGGCGTTGGCAGCCGTTCGCGCGAACGCCGCGGCGGACTTGAAAGCCGGCCCCTGGCAGTCCCTCACCCACTCACGCCCACCCCTCTCAATAAACACGCTATCATCAAAACCTGCGAACGAACGTTAGGAGCAATCATGCCAAACGAGAACAGCTACGAAGTCGCGCTGCAAAAGAGCAACGCCATTCGCGAGGGCCTGACCAAGACGCCCGAGAAGTTCACCATGCTTACCGGCGACCGCCCCACCGGCCGTCTGCACCTGGGTCACTACTTTGGCACCCTCAAGGGCCGCGTGGAGCTGCAGAACATGGGCGCCAGGACCAACGTACTCATCGCCGACTACCAGGTCATCACCGACCGCGACACCACCGAGCACATCCAGGACAACGTGTACAACATGGTCATGGACTACCTTGCCTGCGGCATCGACCCCGACAAGACCATGATCTACGCGCACTCCGCCGTGCCCGCCGCCAACCAGCTCATGCTGCCGTTCCTGTCGCTGGTGTCCGAGGCCGAGCTGGCGCGCAACCCCACGGTCAAGGCCGAGATGGAGGCCTCGGGGCACGAGCTCACCGGCCTTCTGCTCACCTACCCGGTGCACCAGGCCTGCGACATCCTGTTCTGCAAGGGCAATGTGGTGCCCGTCGGCCGCGACCAGCTGCCGCACATCGAGCTCACCCGCACCATCGCCCGCCGCTTTAACAACCGCTACGGCAAGGTGTTCCCCGAGGTCGACGCGCTGCTGTCCGAGACCCCGCTGCTGCCCGGCCTGGACGGTCGCAAGATGAGCAAGAGCTACGGCAACGCCATCAACATCTCGATGACCGCCGAGGAGACGGCCAAGCGCATCAAGAAGAGCCAGACCGACTCCGAGCGCATGATCACGTTCGATCCCGAGAACCGCCCCGGCGTGTCCGGCCTGCTTTCGACGGCCGCCATCTGCACCGGCCGTTCCGAGGTCGAGATTGCCGAGGAGATTGGCATGGGCGGCTCCGGCCAGCTCAAGAAGTACGTGACCGAGGCCGTCAACGAGTACTTCGCACCGATCCGCGAGCGTCGCCAGCGCTACGAGAACGATCTGGACTATGTGAAGGACGTCCTTCACGAGGGCAACCGTCGCGCCAACGAGATCGCCGATCAGACCCTGGCAGAGGTTCAGGACGCCATGGGCATGGTGTACTAGACCGATTTGCTGGCTTGAGCTTTCGATTGCTTTAGGGCGGGCGCTACGACGTCCGCCTTTTTCGGAGCCGGACTGCTTCGGCTCCGCCCATTGCACTCCCCCGATAAACAGGAACGGGCCCGCCGGCAGTCAGTTGCCGGCGGGCCCGTTCCCGAAGTACACCGTTGAATCGCACAGAGGGGAGGAATGCGAATCAAACTCAACAGGGCAGGCTTTTTCATCGCCTATTGCCTGCTCCGTTGCTGAAACCAATATAGTTCACCGTGGTTTACTTTGCAGGATCAATATCCGCCGCCATAGCTTCTCCATAAGTTAGCCCCGGTAAACCTGAAACAGAAAACCACCACAAAGGGGACAGGCACCTTTGTGGTGGTTCTGGCCACGGCAGAGCTGTTAGAGTCCGGCAGGCCAACGACAGACGGCCAGGTCGACGTGCATGTCGTCCTTAAACGCCACACCCTCCCCTAGCAAAAGCTCACGTTGAGCATCGGGACCGCCAAAAGCAAAACCCTCGCATATGCGCCCGTCGGCAAACACCACGCGGTGACAGGGAATCTCGCCGGGGCGCGGATTGCTATGCAGGGCATACCCCACATACCGCGCACTTCGTGGTCGACCGGCAAGCAGCGCCACCTGACCATACGTGGCGACCATCCCCTCGGGGATCTGCTCGACCACCTCGTACACCCGTTCAAAAAAGCCCTCAGACGCCATTGCTCGCTCCCTTCCACCCTGAAAAGCATAAACCACCGCAAAGGGGACAGGCACCTTTGTGGTGGTTTATGGCAGGTCGGTTAGTTGGCGGGCTGGAAGAAGGCTACGGCTACGGCGCCAGGGCCTACGTGGGTACCGATGGTGGCGCCGATGGTGTGAACGGGCAACTCGCCCTCGGTGTGGCCAGCCCAAAGTGCCGCGCTGTCCTCGATATACTTCTTGAGCACCGCATCCGAAAGACCCGTATAGCCGAGCGCCAGCGGCATGGAAAAGTCGATGCCGCCCGCCTTTTCGACCTTTTGGTTCAGCAGGTTGCGGCCGTTCTTGGAACCGCGCGCCTTGCCCAGCTGCACGATCAGACCGTCCTCGACAGCCACCACAGGCTTTACGTTGAGCAGCGTGCCCACGGCGCCGGCCGCAGCAGACAGACGACCGCCGCGCACCAGGTACTCCAGCGTCTCGAGCAGGCCGATGACAACCACGCGGTCACGGACGGCCTCGACGGCCGCCGCGATCTGGGCCGCACTACGGCCCTCGTTCACCAGGCGCAGGGCATACTCGACCAGGACACGCTCGCCCAGAGTGACGTTATTGCTATCCACCACGTACACGTCGCCGCCCGGCGCCTCGGCAAGTGCGGTACGGGCACTCTGATTTGTACCCGAAAGCTTAGCGCCCACGGTAATAATCACGGCCTCGTCGCCGGCCTCACGCGCCTCGGCGATGGCCTGCGAAAACGCGTACGGGTTGACCTGGCCGGTCTTGGGCAGCTCATCGCGCTCCACGAGCATCTCGTAAAAGCGCTGGTGATCGATGTCGATGCCATCCATGTACACATCGGTGCCAAAGGTGACGGACAGCGGCAAAACGGCCAGTGCTGGGTGCTCGGCCGGCGACATATCGCTTGCGGAATCGGTAATAATGCGGACGGACATAGCGAATCCTTTCTTGCGCAGGTCCCGCGCAGGGAATTTTGACAGCAAGGCCCCGGCACGGTATACGCGCTCAAACGGGACTATGCAGTTGTTAATGGGAAGCAAATACCTTGGCGGCCTTAGATCTCGCGCAAGGTATTGAGAATCGTGCGCAGCGACGCGTACATCTGCTCGCGCTGCTCCACGCCCATGGCCTTACCGGTGGTGTCGAGCACTTCGCGAATGATGCGATCGGCCTCGCTCATGCTCTCGCCGCCCAGGGCAGTCAGGCGCACCGGGGCACGGTACTTGACGGCCGCATCACCCGAGTCATCGACCTCGACGTAGCCGCCCTCCTCCAGATGTGCCAGTGTGCGCGAAACGGCGGCTCGGGTAACGCCGGCCATGCGGGCGAGGTCGGCGCCAGTCAGGCCGTCCTTGCTGCGCTCAAGATAGTACAGGCACATGACGTCGGAGCCCTTGAGGCCCAGCCTTGCACCTTCGGACGTCTTGATGCGCTGAATCTCCTTGTAGAGCCCGCTGATCAGTCCGACAAAGTCCTCGAAACGTGTCTCGTCGTTCTGCTGCATGGGAGACGACCGCCTTTCGCTTGCATAATGCTTACGGGTAAACATCTTAGTCGCATAAGGCGACACCCGTACCCAAATACCCCATTTGTTAACCCATCAACATAAAAACCACCACAAAGGGGACAGGCACCTTTGTGGTGGTTTGCGTAGTGGTTTGGACCGAGTTACAGTTCTACGCGCGGGTTATCGCGAGTCACAAGCGTCTTAACAAGAACGTTGGCGCCCAAATAGTGCTCAAGAAGCTCGGCCAAGCGATCGATGGCGGCCTGACAGTCCTCCATGCGCTCGGGCTCAACACATTCAATCGCCAAAAACGCGTCGGCCGAATCGTCGGACAGAGCCGTTCGAACGCCGTCGCGCCAGTTCCAGCAGCGGCACACGGCGCCCGCATCGTCGATGTAGGCCAGCTCGCCGGGCAGCGTCGGGTCATCCGCTTCCTCGCCAAGCGGCAAGAACGCATCGCCACCATCGGTCACCTTCAAGCGAAGATCTCCCTCAATCGCATGCAGGTCCTCGCCGCCAACGGGCAGCGCATAAGTCAACGAAATCGTGTTGTAGATATCCACCGCCGGTGTGATGTGGCCGACCGGCTTGCCTTTGAGCACGCGCTTGAGCAGGTTCTCAACTGAGCAACGCGCGCCCTTCTTGGTCTTGAACAGGCGATACGCCTCGCGCCATGCCTTAACCGGCGCGTTCTCGCTGATAGTGTCGCTGGTCAGATGACGCTCCGCATCGATATTGGCGCGGTCGAGCAACGCCGCAATCGCATCCACGTCCTCTTGAGGAATCTGAGCCGTGGGCTTCATGCCCTCCACGACCACAACACCGACCGCTGCCTGCGGAAACAGCTCCCAGAATGAATCCTCGGCAATAAAGCTCTTCATACGCTCTCCCTTCATTGTGCGCGCCCGAGTGAGGGCGCCTAAACAAAAAGCGCCCTTACAACGGCCACCTTCAAAGTCCTACGGTGCCGTCACAAGAACGCTTGCGCTGTCCCCATCCGGAGAAGGGGACGATATGTCAGGCGTATTGTAACCCGAGTCATCCACGCGAGCAAAACCACCACAAAGGCGCCTGTCCCCTTTGTGGTGGATATGGACTCACGGCGAAGCTAGTGGCGAAGTCCCAGCAACCCGCGGCCGCGATGACGGGCGTCGGCGTGTACTTGAGCGTGCGGGCCGGCGGCTTTGACGGACTCGGGCAGGTGCGAGTACTTCTTCTCGAAGTTCTCCTCGAACATCACTGCCAGGTTGTGCGCGGCCTCGTCATAGCGCGCGGTGCTCTGCCAGTATTGGCGCGGCACCAGGATGCCATCGGGCACGCCGTGGCACGTCGTGGGAATGTCGACGTTAAAGATGTCGTCGTGCACGAACTCGCTGTCCTCGATGGTGCCGTCGAGGGCGCGCGCGACCAGCGAGCGCGTGTAGGCAAGCTCGATGCGATGGCCCACGCCGTAGCCGCCGCCAATCCAGCCGGTGTTGACCAGGTACACGCGCGTGCGGCCGTCGGCAATGCGCTCGCCAAGCATCTTGGCGTAAACCATGGGGTCGAGCGGCATAAACGGCTCGCCGAACAGCGAAGAGAACGTGGGCGTGGGCTCGGTGACGCCGACCTCGGTGCCGGGAATCTTAGCCGTAAAGCCCGTCACAAAGTGGTACATAGCGGCATCGGCCGTCAGGCGTGAGATGGGCGGCAGCACGCCAAAAGCGTCGCAAGTCAGGAACAGCACGACACTCGGAGTGGTGCCCATGCCCTTAGTCCACGCGTTAGGAATGTGCTCCACGGGATAGGCCACGCGCGTGTTGTGCGTGATCGAGATGTCGTCGTAGTTGGGTTTGCGGTTCTCATCGAGCACCACGTTTTCGCAAATGGCGCCAAAGCGGACGGCGTTGAAGATCTCGGGCTCGTGGAAGGCGTCCAGGCCCTCGCATTTTGCGTAGCAGCCACCCTCGATGTTGAAGATACCCATGTCGGACCAACCGTGTTCGTCGTCGCCGATCAGCAGGCGCGTGGGATTGGCCGAAAGCGTGGTCTTGCCCGTGCCGGACAGGCCAAAGAACACGGCAGTCTCGTGCGTGACGGGATCCATGCTGGCCGAGCAATGCATGGGCAGCACGTCGTCCTCGACGGGCAGCAAGTAATTCATAACGCTGAAGATGGACTTTTTGATCTCGCCGGAGTAGCCGGTGCCGGCGACCAGAATCACGCGTTCCTGGAAGTTGATGACCACGGCAGCGCTGGAATTGAGGCCCTTGATGGCGGGGTCGCACTGGTAACCGGGCGCTGCGAGCACGCAGAAGTCCGGCTCGCCGGTGCGCGCGATTTCGCGGGCGAGCGGGCGGGCGAGCATCTGCTTAATGAAGAGCGCCTGGCTGGCACGCTCGCAGGCGACGAGCAGGCGGCGCGTGTGGTTGCGGTCGGCGCCGGCCATGCCGCGGGTGACGAACACATCGCGCTCGTTGAGATAGTCGACGATGCCGGCTTTGATGACCTCGTAGCTTTCGACGGACAGCGGGCGGTTGACGGCGCCCCAGGCAATCTTGTCGTGGACATCGGGGGTGTCAACGATAAAGCGATCGTTGGGCGAACGTCCGGTACGCTCCCCCGTCTCGATCACCAGCGCGCCGTTGGATGCCATGCGGCCTTCGTTGCGGCGGATGGCGTGCTCGACGAGCTCCGCGGCGGGTAGATCGACCAGCAGACGGGGCTGATTCTCGGCGGGATCTTCGACCAGCGTAATACCAAAGTTGGACAGAACTTCTGCAGGGGTAACACCAGGCATGGGGCCTCCTTTAAAAACGCGACACGTGGACGCGGCGCGCACTTTACTCACGTAAAGCCCGTTGTACCCGATATGCAAAAACGTTTTTGCGGCAACGGCGAAGCGCCCGCCCAACGGTCAAAAATCGCAGGCAAGCGGCCTAGTCATTGGGGACACTCTTGAACAGGCAACAACCAAGGAGTGTCCCCGGATGCCGGCACTTAGGGACGTTCCTAAGTGCCGACTACTGAATGGCACTGCCGAAAATATTGACCAATCTGTTCAAAAACACGAGCGAACACCGTCGCGTCTATACTAAAGCGCAGCAATAGAAAGGACTCCGCTTTGAGCATCACGCCCCTCGATAGCATTCGCCGCGCCATCGCCCGCCGTAACGGCATCTCCAACCCCGCTGCATCGAAAGACGGCGCCGCGAAGGCCCAGGGCGGCCGCATCGAGAACGGCCTGTTCCCCGCCTCCCACACGGCCGAAGAGCTCGCGCGCATCCAGGAGCTGAGCCAGCGCAACGCCGGCGGACCCGATAGCAGCCAAGCCACACGTCGCCGGCGCGAACGCGATCGGGAGCCCGGCCCCGTCCGCCGCATGGTCAACGCTTGGTGGAACCGTCTGCTCGGCGCCGTCTACGGCGGCGGCTTCTCCATGCAGGAAGCGGAATACGAGGAGCACGCCACCAGCCGCGACTATCTTTGGAACACCCTCGGCACCGCCGTGTGGGGCCTGGCGTTTCCGTTGCTCACCATCGTGTCTACGCAGCTCGTGGGCGCCGAAGAAGCAGGCAAATTCTCCATCGCCTTTGTCACCGGCACGCTCATCATGATCGCGTGCAACTACGGCGTGCGCAATTTCCAGGTCTCAGACATCGACGAAAAGACGTCCTTTGCCTCCTACCAGCTCAACCGCTGGCTTTGTGGAGCGCTCGCCCTAGGCTGCGGCCTCATGTACAGCAGCGCCCGCGGCTATGATGCGCAGATGGCGACGATCGGCCTGGGCGTCTACCTCTACAAGGTGATCGACGGCGTCGCCAACGTGTACGAAGGCCGCCTGCAGCAGGCCGACAAGCTCTACCTGGCCGGCATGAGCCAAACGCTACGCTCCGTCGGCGTCATCGCGGTCTTCAGCGTGGCGCTGTTCCTCACGCGCAGCATGCCCATCGCGGCCATGGCCATGGGTGTCACCGCGATCGCCTCGCTCGTGCTGGTCACCGCGCCGCTCGCCCTGCTCGAGACCGAAAAATCGCGCCGCGTGAGCCTGCGCGAGGTCGGCCACCTGTTTGTCCAGTGCGCCCCGCTCTTTGGTGCACTGTTCCTGTTCAACCTAATTGAAAGCATGCCCAAGTTTGTGATGGAAGGCACGCTGGCATACAAATATCAGCTGTACTTTAATGCCCTGTTCTTTCCGGCGCAGGCTATTTTGCTGAGCATTGGATTTATCTATAAACCGCAGCTTCTGCGCTTGTCGAGCATTTGGGCTAATCCTCGCAAGCGTCATCGCTTTGACCTGATTATTGTTGCCGTTATGGCGCTGATCGTGGTCATCACCGGCGTGTGCGCCGCATTTATGGCAGGTCCCGGTATTCCCCTCATGAGCTTGATGTACGGCCTCAGCTTTGAGCGCTACCGTACGCTGGCGTTGCTGATGGTCGTCGCCGGCGGCGTCACCGCGGCCATCGACTTTATCTACGCCATCATCACGGTGCTACGCCACGCTGGAGACGTCACCAAGATCTACCTGATCTGCTTCGCCGTAAGCGTGGTGCTGCCGGTGATCCTGATTAAGCTGCTGGGTCTGATGGGCGCTGTGGTGAGCTACCTAGCCATCATGGCCCTACTCCTGGTGCTACTGATTATCGAGTACGCCCACATCCGCCAACGCATCGAACGCGACCGCAACCCATACGGCGCCTAATTGCAGCGGTGGGGGTAGCTAATTTGGGACATCATTCGCCCGGGTTGATGTTCGCGTAGAACTCGGCCCCGTCGTCCAGGCGCAGGATGCCCACGCGGCCGAACTCGGAGCCGGTGGCGGCGGCGCAGTCGATGTCGATGCGATCGGGCACACCAGCAGTGTCCTCGCCGCCCAAGCGCACGATCTGCCCGCGTCCCGATTCCTCATCGAGCCCCGCCAGACCACCGACCTCGCAATAGCGCCCAAGCGATACCGTGGGCGTGTGACCGCTCACCACGACCGGGCCCTTGCCCTCGGCAGAAAGCAGCCCGGTCGACGCATCCCAATAGCCATGACGAATCCACAGCAGGTCATCGGACGACTGCACCGCGAGCATCTGCTGCAGCAGCTCGCGATCGGCACCCACCGCTCCAACGCCATCGGCACAATCGACGCCATGCTCAAGCAAAAACGCGCGCGCCGCCTTCATCTCGATTCCAGCATGCACCAGCAGATACGGGCGCTCCTCGGTCTCGGTCACCGCGTAGAGCGGCAGCGCGGCCATCCATCGCACGAGCTCCTCGTATGCCTCAAATTCTATGTCGTTGAGCTGCTCGCGCGTCGTCCAGCCACCGTTGATATCCCAGGTCTCGGCATCGAGCGGATCCTGGCCAATGATGGCATCGAGCATGATCTGCTCGTGATTACCCTTGAGCACGTGGGCGTTGGGCAGCGAGCGCACGAGCTTAATAACGCCGACCGGATCGGGCCCGCGATCGATCATGTCGCCCAGCACGTACAGCGTGTCGTCGGACGTCAACGAGATCCTAGACAGGGCCTCGTCAAGCGCACGCACGTGCCCGTGAGCATCAGATGTCACATAGATCGCCATGGTACGCCTCTCCTTGCATTGCGGCCGAAGCCCGGTGCCGCAACTAAAACTTCAAGTTGAACTTAAACGTTACCCATTGTACTCCGTTGCAATAAAGCTGGAAAGGGTTTCCGAGCAGAGGCAAAGACGGCAGCCGTCTATGACGATATCGCGCACGCCCGCAATCCAACCCCATAAACCCACCATCTTTGGGTACAAATAACCACAGACAATTGACCGTGCCACGCCAACCACCCAGGAGCGGACACTATCCATGAACCAGATCCTTCTCTTTATCGGCCTCGTCATCATTTTGTGCCTGACCATCAAACCCGTCGGCAAAAAACTCCCCTTCCCCACCCTGCTCATCTTTATCGCGCTGGGCATGCTGTTGGGCGTCAACGGCCCGACGCATATCGACTTTAGCGACTACGCACTCACCGAAACCGTCTGCAGCACGGCGCTGCTGTTCATCATGTTCTACGGCGGCTTTAACACCAATATCGACCGCGCCAAGCCCGTCGCTGCGCCGGCGGTGCTGCTGAGCACGCTCGGCGTCGTCATCACTGCCGGCATCACCGGCGTGTTCGCCCACTTCGCGCTGGGGTTCGACTGGATCGGCGGCCTGCTGCTGGGATCGGTCGTGGCATCCACCGACGCGGCGAGCGTCTTTAGCGTACTGCGTGAGCACAGCCTGTCGCTGAGAGGTGGCACCGACTCGCTGCTCGAGGTCGAATCGGGCTCCAACGACCCCGTCGCCTACATGCTCACCGCTGTGCTCGCTACACTCGCGGCCGGCGGCGACATCAACATTCCCGCACTGCTGGCCAAGCAGATTATCCTGGGCGTGGGCCTGGGCCTTGCCATCGGCTGGGCGGCGGGCCGCCTGATTGAACGCGCGCACGCAACGGCCGAGGACGCGCAGACCATCTTTTTGTTCGCCGTGGCGATCGTTGCCTACGCACTACCGAGCTACCTGGGCGGCAACGGCTTTTTGGCTGTATACCTGGCCGGCATTGTGCTGGGTGCCAGCGACATCACCGGCAAAGTCGAGATGGCGCACTTCTTTGACACCCTCACCGAGATGGCAGAGATGACCATCTTCTTTTTGCTGGGCCTGCTCGTTACACCCGCACGCCTGCCGCAAATGCTGCTGCCGGGCCTGGCGCTCATGGCGTTCATGCTCTTCGTGAGCCGCCCCATCGCCGTCGGCGTGCTCCTGGCGCCCTTTAAGACGAACCCCCGCCAGGTCGCGCTCGTAAGCTGGGCGGGCCTGCGCGGAGCAGCTTCGGTCGTCTTTAGTCTCTTTGCCGTGGTGGCCGGCGTTCCCGGCGGACACGACCTGTTTGACCTGGTGTTTGTGATTGCCGTGTCGAGCATTGTGGTGCAGGGCTCGCTGCTGCCGGCGGTGGCGAAGAAGCTCGATATGATCGATGCGACCGGCGACGTGCGCCGCACCTTTAACGACTACCGCGACGAGGACGGCATGTCGTTTGTAAAGCTCAAGGTGGGCGCTGGACATCCGTTTGCCGGACGCTCGCTCGCGGACATTGGCAGCGCCACAGACATGCTCGTGGTCCTGGTGCTGCGCGACGGGGCGCACCCGGTGCTGCCCAACGGCGATACCGTCATCGAGGAAGGTGACCTGCTGGTGATGGCCGCGCCGACGTTTGAAGAGCGTGCCGAGGTTACGCTGCGCGAGGTCACCGTAACCCCCCACGGTCGCCTGGCCGGCCAGCGTCTTCGCGATGTGCCGCAAGGCAAGCATCCCTTTATCGTCGTGATGCTCAAACGCGACGGCCAGACGATCATCCCCGACGGCAACACCCTCATATACGCCGGCGACGAAGCCGTCATCGCCACACTGGCGTCGTAGTGACCAGGAAGTGGCTAATTTGCGACGAAGAGATCAAGCGCCTAGAGAACCTCATGCCTTCGCTCGCAGATTTGGATTTGCTTGAGGAGTAAAGCACCCCTCCCCCATGTAACCATCCTGTAAATCATAGCGGCGCAGTCGAGTTTTACCGTGATACGGTCGCGCCTGGCGCTCCACTGTGCTAAAGTATCCCGAACGTCCAAACGACTACGAGGGGGAACTAGAAGATGGCACGTGTGCACAACTTCTCAGCTGGCCCGGCCGCGCTGTCTACAAGCGTGCTCGCCGAGATCGCCGACGAGATGATGGACTACCGCGGTTGCGGCATGTCCGTGCTCGAGATGAGCCATCGATCTAGCATGTACCAGCAGATCATCGACGACGCCGAGGCAACCCTGCGTCGCCTGCTGAGCATCCCCGACAACTACCGCGTCCTGTTTTTGCAGGGCGGCGCCACGCTGCAGTTTGCGGGCATCCCCATGAACCTCATGTGCCGCGGGCGCGCCGGCTACATCGTGACCGGCAACTTTGCCAACAAGGCACACAAAGAAGCCGCCAAGTACGGCGAGGCCGTGTTGCTCTCGAGTTCCGAGGACACCAACTTCGACCGCATTCCCAACATGGCCGACATCAACGCGTGCATTGCCGACGAGGCCGCGGGCGACGGGCTCGACTACGTCTACATCTGCCAGAACAACACCATCTTTGGCACCATGTACCACGAGCTGCCCGCTTGCGGCGACGTGCCGCTGGTCGCCGATGTCTCGAGCTGTTTTCTGTCGCAGCCGCTCGACGTCGAGCGCTACGGCCTCATCTACGCCGGCGCGCAGAAAAACGCCGGCGCCGCGGGTGTGACCGTGGTCATCGTGCGCGACGACCTCATCGCAGATGGCCCCGCCTTTGCGCAGACGCCGCAGTACATGGACCTCA
The DNA here is from genome assembly GCF_039062365.1 of Collinsella aerofaciens. GTDB lineage: Bacteria > Actinomycetota > Coriobacteriia > Coriobacteriales > Coriobacteriaceae > Collinsella. The sequence continues at coordinate 255,215 of NZ_JBCJBI010000001.1, read as the reverse complement.
AGACCCAGGCCGCCAAGGGCTCCATGCTCAACACGCCCAACACCTTTGGCATCTACGTGTGCGGCAAGGTGTTCCATTGGGTCGAGGAGACCGGCGGACTTGCCGCCATGGCCGAGCGCAACTGGGCCAAGGCAAACCTGCTCTACGACCTGCTCGAGCACAGCGAGCTGTTCCATGGCACCACGCAGGCCGACAGCCGCTCCATCGCCAATGTCACCTTCCGCACCGGCGACGCCGAACTCGACGCGGCCTTTGTCGCAGGCGCGGCCGAGCACCAGATTCAAAACGTCAAGGGCCATCGTCTGGTAGGCGGCATGCGCGCCAGCGTCTACAACGCCGTAACCATGGAAGACGTGCAGGCACTGGCCTCGTACATGAAGGACTTCGAAACGCAGCGTAGTTTGAGCCCGCGATCTAACTAGCCCGCAACGCGCGGGCCGACCAGCCACTTCAAACCACCTGTTTAAACCAAACCTGCTAAGGAGTTTTTCCATGCGTAAGATTAAGACCATCGACGACATCACCAAGGACGGCAAAGTCGAGTTTGGCGAGGGCTACGAATTTGTGAGCACCGCCGAAGAGGCCGACGCCATCCTGATGCGCTCGACCGACCTGCACGGCTACGAGCTGCCCGAGGGCATCCGCGCCATCGCCCGCTGCGGCGCCGGCGTCAACAACATCCCCGTCGAGGAGTACGCCAAGAAGGGCGTCGTCGTCTTTAACTCCCCCGGCGCTAACAGCAACGCCGTCAAGGAGCTCGTCCTAGGCATGCTGGTGCTCTCGAGCCGCGGCGTGGTGCAATCGATGAACTGGGTGCGCGACAACGCCGACGACCCCGAGATTCAGGTCGATGCCGAGAAGGCCAAGAAGGCCTTTGTGGGCCGCGAGCTCAAGGGCAAGCGCATCGGCGTCATCGGCCTGGGCAACGTGGGCTCCAAGGTCGCCAACGCCTGCGTCGACCTGGGCATGGACGTTTACGGCTACGACCCGTTCATTTCCGTCGAGCACGCGTGGGTGCTGAGCCGCGAGGTGCAGCGCGTGGGCACGCTCGAGGATCTCTGCCGCGGCTGCGACTACCTCACCGTGCACGTGCCCAGCAAGGCCGACACCATCGGCATGATCAGCACCGAGCAGATTAACCTGCTGGCACCGGACGCCGTGCTCATCAACTACGCGCGCGAAACCATCATTGACGAGGACGCCGTCGACGCTGCCCTGCGCGAGGGCAAGCTCAGCTGGTTTAGCTGCGACTTCGCCACGCCCAAGACGGTCAAGATGCCCAATACGTTTATCACCACGCACTCGGGCGCCGGCACCGGCGAGGCCGAGGCCAACTGCGCCGACATGGCCATCAGCGAGCTCAAGGATTACCTGGAGAACGGCAACATCGCGCACAGTGTCAACTACCCCGCCTGCAGCATGGGCAAGGCGCGCGCCGCAAGCCGCATCGCCTGCCTGCACGCCAACGTGCCCAACATGATCGGCCAGATCACGGCCATTCTCGCCAAGGACAACGCCAACGTGCAGCGTATGACCAACGAGTCCGCTGGCGAGAACGCCTACACCATGTTCGACACCGACGAGCACCTGGACAGCAGCACCATCGAGGCGCTCAAGCAGATTCCGTCGATGTATCGCGTGCGCGTGATCAAATAGCGCCGGCTGATCTGACGGGCAGTTCCCCATGTGGCCTGCCCGTCACTGACATTGAATGCCCGCGGGGGCGCCTTTCGCACGAGAGGCGCCCCCGTTTTTGTGAGCACTCCATTAAATGCACTGAGCCGCTTCTTGGCATACAATCTGTATGTTGACCTAACTATCTGTGAGGTGCCTATGGTTGATACAGATTTTGCTTGGCGGCTTACGCAAGAACTCGTGCGGATCGACAGCTCAGACCCGGGTGCGTATGAGGACGAGATTGAGCGCTATATCAAAGCGTTGGTTGAGGAACGGTTGGCGCAGCTGAGCCATCCGGTGCTCCATGCCGTGCAGGTTGAGGAACTCGAGGTGCTGCCCGGGCGCCGCAACCTTATGGTCACCGTGCCGGGACTGAGCGACGAGCCACGGCTCGTCTATATCTGCCATATGGATACCGTTACGCTGGGCGACGGCTGGGACGCGGACATTCCGCCGCTCGGAGCGATCGTGCGCAACGATAAACTCTATGGCCGCGGTGCCTGCGATATGAAGGGTGGCCTGGCCTGCGCCATTGCCGCACTGGTCAATACGCTCGAGCGCGTGGCAGCAGAAGGCGAGCTGCCCCGCCGTGGCTTCTCACTCATTTGCTCGGTCGACGAGGAGGACTTTATGCGCGGCTCAGAGGCCGCGATCGATGCCGGCTGGGTCGGCTCGCGTGAATGGGTGCTGGACACCGAACCCACCGACGGACAGATCCAGGTGGCGCACAAGGGGCGCACGTGGTTCGAGATTGAAATGGCTGGCGTAACGGCGCATGCGAGCCAGCCGTGGAAGGGCGCGGATGCCGTCGCCGCCATGGCCGAGGTCGTGTGTTCGCTCCGTCGCGCGTTTGTGGCGCTGCCCGCGCACGATGAACTGGGGTCTTCGACCATCACGTTTGGCCAAATCGAGGGCGGATATCGCCCCTATGTCGTGCCCGACCATGCCAAGGTCTGGGTCGATATGCGCCTGACCCCGCCGACCGATACAGCCGCCGCGACGCGCATGGTAGAGCAGGCCATCGCCGGCGCCGAAGCCGCGGTCCCCGGCTGCCATGGAAGCTATACCGTGACAGGCGACCGCCCCGCTATCGAGCGCGACCCGAACTCTCCCCTTCTAGCTGCACTCAAGTGCGCAGCAGACGATGTGACGGGCGCGGACACGACCGTCGGCTTCTTTACCGGCTACACCGACACTGCCGTCATTGCCGGCAAGACGGGTAACCGCAATTGCATGAGCTACGGTCCCGGGTCGCTCGCGCTCGCCCACAAGCCCAACGAATATGTGCCCCACGCCGATATCGTTCGCTGCCAGCAGGTGCTGATCGCGCTCGCCGACAACACGCTCTGGGGCGCGGATAGCCAAGTTGGGGCATAATAAGCCGCGAACAAACCGACTCGCGCGTTAGGACCGTCCATGAAAGCTCTTCCGTTTCCCTGCATCCGCCCGGCTCAGGACCGCGTGCTCGAAGCGCTGCCTGCAATGGGCAGCATTCTGAGCGGCAACGATGCCCTGCGCGGAGCCATTACCGATGGCCTGATGCTTAAGGACCCAGGTGCGGCGTATTACGTGTACGAATGCTCGGGCGAGCCGGGACGTGTGACGGGTGTCGTGGCGATCTGCCCGGTTGGTGCGCTGGCGGGCGGCGACGCGGTTGCCGCCGATACGACCGCCGCTGCGCGCGCAATCGCCGACCTCAAGGTACAGCCCCGTCCTGTAACGCTTGTCTACGAAGCCTCTCCCGTCATGGATATCATCCTCGGCGCCGCAAAAGAGGGCGCCTCGCTCTACGCCGTCACCGACCCCGCGGGTATTACGCACCGCGTGTGGGAGGTCAAGCGCGAGGACGCCGTCGGCGCCATCCGTGCCATGCTCGACCAGGCGCCGGAGCCGGCACTGGCCGACGACCCTGCCTACGCTGCCGCACTAGTCGAGGCATCACAGCTCCTGGCCGATGAGGCCCGTTCCGCCGGAACGTACACCGGCAAGGAGCCGTTCAACTTTACCGTTGCCGTGCTCTTCCCCGCTGCGCAGGTCAGCGGCGGCGCACCGCAGGTTCCGACGGGTCTGCTCGCGCACCAAGTCGCGCGGTTCTAGCAAGACCAGACCGTCCAGCATAAAAATCGGCAGCCCAACAAACAGGGGGCGGAGATGCAGCAGGTACATGCATCTCCGCCCCTTTTGCGTCGAGAAGTTATGCCGACGACCCGTGCCGCCGCGCTCGCGTTATCCGCGCTGCGGACCCGCAGTAGCCACGAGCGGCTCAAGCCCCAGCTCGCGCGCGTAGTCTTCCTGCGTAAAGATCTCAACCAGTTCAAACGCATCCGTCGCATCATCAAACGCAAAGTGCAGCACCGAACAGTTGCCCGGCACGCGCTCGCGCTCGTCTGCCGCCGCGCCCCTCACGTGGTCCAAAAACTCCTTGATAGCCGAGCCGTGGCTTACCGCGAGCACGCACGTATGGTCCGGACGCTGCATAAGCTCGGTCAGCGTCGCCACCATGCGCTCGCGCACCTGCATCTGACCCTCGCCGCCAAACTGACGATAGAAATCGCGCCACGGGCGTTCGGGCATGAGCATCACACGCTCGGCCTCAAAGTCGCCAAAGAACCACTCACGCAGGCCGTCCAGGCGCTCGTACGCCAAGCCCGGCCACAAGTTGGCGATAGTCTGCTCGGTGCGATGAAGTGTGGAAGTGTAGGCATGATCGGGTTCAATGCCGCGCGCACGTAAGAACATGCCGGCACGCGCCGCCTGGTCGCATCCCAGCTGCGTGAGCGGCGAGTCACTCCAACCCTGAATAATGCGCTTAAGGTTGAATATTGTCTGCCCATGACGGACCAGATACAGGTCTTTATTCATAGGGGTCCTTTCGTTCGTTACCAATCAAGGAGCGAAAACGCACCGTCGCAATAGCCAAAATGAAGCACGGCACCGTTGTCGGGTAGCTCTCCCCTGCCAGTCACATACTCAAGAAACTCCTGGCAGGAAGAGCCGTGGGAGACTGCCAGCACACAGTCGTGCTGCGGCCTGGCCATGATGTGGGACAGCGCCGCGACCATGCGCGACTGGAGCTCGCCTTCAGACTCGCCACCAAAGGCCACCGGATAATCACCCCAGGGCTGCGGCGGCATCTCGCGATTTGATGTACCCTCCAGCGAGCCCAAATGCCACTCGCGCAGGTCATCGACCAGCTCTATCGAGCGGCCCTCACCAGCAATTAGCTCAGCCGTATGCCGCGCCCGGCCCAACGGGGAGGAATACACACGGTCAAAGGTCACGCCACGCGCCTCAAACGCCGCGCGCGTCGCCAGCGCCTGCTCGCGCCCGCGCGCCGTAAGCGGCGAATCGTGCCCACCCTGCAAAATGTTCTGCACATTGAGCTCAGTCTGCCCATGCCGCACCAAATACAAATCTGCCACACGTCCTCCCCTCGCACCACCGCAAAGGGGACAGGTACCTTTGTGGTGGTTTACCGCCGGATCACACCGCGGTGACGCTCAGCTACACCAGTACGTCGGCAAGCGGGCGCTTGGGTACGTGGTGCACCTGCGCCTCGTCGCGCCAGTAATTAATTGAGCCGTCGGGGTTGGAATCGATCGCATCGATCACCTGCGTCTCGGCCGGAACGCCAAACGCCATGATCAGCTTGAGCTCATACTTGTCGCTATCGAGCCCCATGGCATCGATCGCGTGGGGCGTAAAGGCCTTGAACATGCAGGCAGCCACCTCGGGCGTGGCGCTGCGGGCGGCGAGCATCATCGTCTGCGCGGCAATGCCCGTGTCGACCTCAGTAATAGGAGCGGCGGGCTTACCCGGAACGGCGCGCTCGGCAAGAATCGCGATGTAGCCGGTCGGGCGCTCGCCCTCGGCAGGACCCGGCCAATCCTTAAGCGCGCCGGCCCACGCAAGCTCATCAAATACGCGCGCGCAGTCCTCTGCACCGCTCACCACATGAAAACGAAGACGCTGAGCATTGGCACCACACGGAGCCAGGTGCGCCAGTTCCGCCAGCTCGAGCAAAAACTCGCGCGGCACGCGCATGGACTCGTCAAATCGGCGGCACGTGCGGGCGCGGCGGACCAGCGCGTCAAACGTGTCCAGGCCGAGCTTTTCGCAACCTTGCTTCGCCATCGACTCAGCGCTTACCGGCGCCGCGGGAACTGTTTCGTTCATAGGGACCCCCAATTTCGGGCAATTGTTCTTAGGAAAATCTAACCTAAAACGTAGGCAATAACGAACAGGGCTGCAATGTTCTACACCTGTTGAATAGAAAATCGCGACGTGGGGAACAACGGAAACAATTCGGGGCCTTTGGGTTACGTTTCGCCCTCCCCGACCCATACGCCAGCGCCTTTAGGCGATACTGGTTGTAACGATCAAGGCTTACGCCGCACAGAAAGGAGACATTATGGGCATCTTTAAGAACGATGACCAAAAAACGAGCCAGTTTGGATTTGACGAGAAAAGCATGGCGGGCAAAGCCGTCAAGGCCGTGCGCTGGATCTACGCCATCACGGGCGTCTTAGCGCTCATTGCTGGTATCGCGCTGCTTTTTGCACCCGCCAAGTCCCTCGTCTTTTTGACGACCGTCCTGGGCTTCTACTTTGTGATTACGGCAGCCATCAGGCTGTTCACTGCCATTTTTGAGCCGCTGCTGCCCACCGGCTGGCGCGTGACGAGCATCATCTCCAACCTACTCATTATCTTGGGCGGCGTCATAATCCTGCGCAACCAGGCCTTCTCGACCGCGACGCTCACCACGATGGTGGTTATCGTGGCCGGCTTTGGCTGGATTGTCGAAGGTGTCATGTCCATTCTGGAGTCCGAGCTTTCGTCCAACCGCGCCCTCGCCATCCTGAGCGGCGCACTCTCCATCATCGCCGGCATGTTCGTGTTTATCTATCCGCTGTGGTCGGCCAAGATGCTCGTCATCTTTAGCGGCGCCGCGCTGCTGGTGTTTGGCGTAACGCTGATTGTTCGTGCTATTCAATTTGGCAAACTGGTGCACTAGATGCCACGAACGCTCTTTATTGATGCAGACGCCTGCCCGGTCACGCGCGAGTCGATTGACTGCGCGCGGCGGGCGGGCGTCGCCGTTGTTATCGCCGGCAACAGCACGCAAAACCTGGAACGGCACATTCGCCGCGACGACCCGCGCGATGCCGAGCACGCGCGACGCGGATTTTGGGTCACGACGCTCGATGTGAGCGTGGGCGCCGACAGCGCCGACTTTGCCATTGTCGAACGCCTGCAGGCGGGCGACGTGGTCGTGACGCAGGACATTGGCTTGGCGAGCATGGTGCTCGGGCGCGATGCCGCCGCCATCGGTGTGCGCGGGCGCGTGTACGACAAGACGACTATCGACATGCAGCTGTTTATTCGCCACGAGGAAAAGAAGGTACGCCGCGCCGGCGGACGCACTCGCGGTCCGGCAGCATTTACCAGCGAAGATCGCGCCCGCTTTAAACGCAACCTCACTGAGCTGCTGCACTAACCAAGGTAGATTTTTGGGACATGCCTAAAAATCTACCTTTTTGTTTTGCCGATTGACGCGCATCCAACGCCCAGGTCATGGCGGTGGAATTTATGGCATGCCCTAGTTTTACGGCACGCCCCAAACATCCACTTAGAACCCAAAGGCGGAAAGGATAAGGCCCCAGCCGGCGCCGATGACGTACATCATGACCAGGATCACGGCGTTTTCGCGAGCGCTGCGGTTGGTGCGGAACAGAACCAGATAGCCCACGCCGGCGGAAATGAGCGTGCCGGCGAGCATCGGCGCCAGCTGTAGCGCGCCCTCCAGGTACAGCTGCGTAATGACCACGCTCGCCGAGCAGTTGGGGATCAGGCCGACGAGTGCCGAGCCCAGGACAGCGAGTGTCTCGTTGCCGCGCAGGAACTGCTCGATCGCGGACTCGCCGAACGTCTCGAGCACGGCGACCAGAATCAGCGTCACCAGAAAAATGAATACCGAGACCTGCACGGTGTGCGAGATCGCGCTGCGGATGATCGACAGGACAGGCGTCCCTTCGTGGGAGTGGGAGTGACCGTGACCATCATGGTGTTCATGCTCGTCCGCGTGACCATGGTCGTGGCTGTGGTCGTGCCCGTGCTCGTCCTCGTCTTCATCACAACCGCAATGGTCGCGCTCGCACAGCTCGTGGATGTGGTCGGCGCTCACGCCCGCCTCGGCCACCTCGTCGATGATGTCACCGCCGCTGTGGTCGTCGTGCGCGCAGTTCACGTGGGCCGGGTTGGCCGCGGTCCCCAGCACGGTACGGCGAATCGCCGCATGCGCGCGAACGTTACGACGCAGGCCGCGAATGGCAGCGTCCACGATAAAACCCGTGACCAGTGCGATCAGCGCTTTCGAAGCCAAAAGCATCGCCATAGTCTGCACGGGAACCTGCTCGGCAAGTAGCAGCGGCAGCATCTCGTCGGAGGTCGAAAGGAACACCGCCACCAACGTGCCCAAGGTCACGACACGGCCGGCGTACAGCGTTGCTGCCATGGCCGAAAATCCGCACTGCGGCACAATGCCCAGCAGCGAGCCAACCACGGGACCCGCAGCGCCGGCGCGCTTGATAGCGCCGTTGACGCGGTCGCCCGCGACGTGCTCCAAGGTCTCGAGGGCCAGATACGTCACCAACAAAAACGGCACCAGCGACAGCGTGTCCTTGCCGGCGTCGAGCAGAATATCAATCAGTAAATCCATGACGGATGGAGCCTTTCGTGTCTTTCGGCAGCATTGTAAAAGTCCTAGCGGTCAACTAGGGTATTGTAGTTGTCCCGGGCGCGGTGCCAATAGTTGCCCATGGTAAACTATCATCTCGCCATAACTCAGTAACCTCGAGCCGCACAACGCGGCCCGTCCAAGGAGTAGCATATGAACGTATCGCAAGCACTCGAATACGAGCGCCAGCCGTTTATCCCCATGTTTATCTACGGCGACCACGGCGCCATGGAGTCCGAGCGCCAGAAGGGCGAGGAGGCCCTCAAGGTGCTCGAGACCGAGTACTTTACCGCCGAGGGCGACCCCGGCTTCGACTTTGCCACCGTGCGCGACCTGGCCGACCGCAACCGCGACCTGTGCGACCAGATTGGCGAGGCGCGTCTGCGCAACGTGACGCCCGCGACGCTCTCGCGCGGCCTGTCCGATGCCGACACCTGCGCCGCCATCGGCAAGATGCAAAAGCGCACCGCCGCGTCCGTTATGCGCGAAATCCGCGGCGACCGCGAAGCGCTCGGCGTGGCGTACGCCCGCAAGCCCATCCAGGGCACCGTGCTCGGTATCGACATCGAGACCACCGGCCGTGCACCCGAGCGCGGCTATATCATCAACGTCGGCTGGGAGATCATGGACCTCACCAGCGACGCCGTTCCGCACGACGCCGAGGCGCACTACTGCGGCCTGCCCGACATCTACCGCGGCGAGGATGTGCCGTTGTCGAATATCCACCACATTACCTGGGACGACATCGACGGCAAAAAGCCATTCCGCGAGAACAAGGAACTGCAGAAGCAGCTGCTCAAGCTTATGAAGAAGTACCCGTACATGGCACACAACGCCGCCTTTGAGGACAGCTGGTTCAAGATCCACCTGGACGGCTACGCCGAGGCACGCCGCGCGGGTAAGATTATCGTCATCGACTCGCGCCAGATCTGCCGCAGCCTGGACGCCGACGTGCGCTCGCTCCCCCGCGAATCCGCGCCCGCCGCGCTCGAGAACTGGGCCCGCCGCCGCGGCACCCTCGCCGCCGACGCCAACGAGCAGCATCTGGGCCTGGACGACACCGACCTCATGCTCCGCACCGTCCAAGCCGAGTTCAACCTCAAGAGCCTATTTGCCAAGTAGAAACGCCTGCGACAAACTCCGGCGTAGATCACGAGCGGCCTCGCAGCGGGAAACCCCGCAGCGGGGCCGCCCTACGTTCCACAGATAGATCTGCCATCACAAATTCTGAACCCTCATTTTGAACGATTTCGGCCAATTCCCGACACGTAATTCGTTGTCGGATGGTGATGCATCACTATCAAATGTGCGGCAATTGAGTATTTATATGCTATAGCTAAGCTGCGAAAACTTTTATTTAGGGCCTACCAACCCATAATTGCGTCAAGCTTTTGGACAGCATTTGGCTAGACCTCTAAAACGACTTTTTCACTCAGCGCCATCAACACGGCATTAGCTGACACGATATATACCATGAGTATCGTATTGTCACATACCACTGCAAAAGCGGTCTACCAGGCCGCGCATTCGGTGTCTGCGAAAGGCATCAAGTCCTGTAACCCTGCCGCGATTTACGGATCATGTCCCACCGGAACGCTCCTTGACGCAGCCGCAGAATGGCTCACCAAACATGATGTTTCCCTCGGCGCAAATGATTCCCTCGAGGTGATGGTGTTTGATCGCAGGAATGCGCGCTATGCAATGAACTGTCAATGCCACGTTTCTTCAAAACGATTCTCGAACTCACGCTTTATAGAGCTCAAAGATGGCATCTTCGTTGTTGGCGTTGAGCTTTGCGCACTTCAGGCCGCCACCTATCTTTCTTTTCGCGAACTAGTGGAGTACTACTTTGAACTGTGCGGCGCTTATTCCCTTGGAACCGACTCTTCCACCTCCTATACCGAGCGTTTCGCGCTCACTTCGACCGAGAGGTTAAAGCAGTTCTTTAATTCCATTACCAGATGCGACGGTTTGGCCCTTGCCCGAAAGGCGATCCAATGTGTACGCGACGGATGCCGGTCTCCTATGGAAACGGCCTTTGTCATGATGCTAACGCTGCCCAAAAGCGAAGGAGGGCTTGGTATTAAGGGAGTTGAGACCGATTACGAGGTGCAGGTCACCGCTGCCGCGAAGAATCTCACGAGACGCAAGAAGTTCTTTATGGATGCGTATCTAAAGAAATCTCGCACAGACATTGAATACAACGGTTTTTATCATGACGCGGAAGGAGACCGCGCCATCGATGAGGAGCGCAAGAATGCACTTGCGTCCATGGGGTACGGAATCATCACCGTCAGCCGTTATTCCTTTATGCATGCCAGCTCTTTTGTTAGGGTCATGGAAGCAATCCAGCGGAAAGAGGGCGTACGCCCCTCGCGTCTGCCAAAAGACTTTCAAATCATGCAAGAGGACCTGAGACAGTTTGTGCTCAGGAGTTTTATAGAAGAGAAAAAGCGAATTCAGAAGCAGCTTCGCCAGGATTCCGAAGAGTGTCAACGAATCGACCTCGAAAAAGCAACACTCGAAGGCATCACGCTGGATGACCCAACAATTAATGAAGTTCCGGCAATCGATGACATGCAGACAGTCGAATCCGACAGCCCATCATTTGCCCAAACAAGCAGCCTCGCGCCCGAGGGCAGGATCTTCGGGGCCGGAAGCTAGACCGGCTAACAAGGTGGGCACCTTAGCGACGTGCAAAATTGCGAGTATTCAGCAGAGCCGGGTGTCTATCACCCTCGAGTGGATCCAAATGTGAAGCGAAATCACTCTTGCGTGAGAGCGTTAGGCAGCATTTGAGGAAGAACTCATCGGATTAACACCCTAAGATAACTCTTGAACTGCATTATATGGCCTGCAATAAATTAACGGACCCCCTATCGTTGCAGAATACTCCAATTTTTGCACGGCTCAGGGGCACCCACCCCGGCATCGGCTATCAAAACCGCTCAGTCCGGAATCTCATCCACTATTCCCCATCATTTTGTGCAACGAATTACCTGAACGTCATTGACATATGAACATACACTCATATAATCGGAAGCAAGTTATATGAGCGCATGTTCATATGAAAGGATATTGCAATGAGCATCCGCGTTGATGAAACGAAACCCGACATCGAGGCCACCGAACCCGCGATTCCCACCACCTGCTCGCCCGAGGACCTTCCCGACGAGGAGCTTCTCTACGACCTCGCCGACCTGTTCAAGGTCTTCAGCGACACCACGCGCATCAAGATCCTCTATGCCCTCATGGGCCGCGAGCTCTGCGTGGCAGACATCGCCGAAGCGACCGAAACCTCGCAGTCCGCGGTGTCGCACCAGCTGCGCACACTCAAGCAGTCGCACCTGGTTAAATTCCGACGCGACGGGCGCAATATCCTATACTCGCTCGCCGACGACCACGTCTACACCATGCTCAACCAAGGCATGAGCCACATCTGCGAATAGCGACCAACCACGGTACCAGCGCGGCCTGCACCCAAGCCGCAAATACAGAGAAAGGAACCCACCATGAAAAAGCAGTTTAAACTCGACGAGATCGACTGCGCCAACTGCGCGCGTGAGCTTCAGGACGAGCTGGCCAAGCTCGAGGGCGTCAAATCCGTGTCCGTCAACTTTATGACCCAGAAGCTGACGCTCGAGGCCGATGATGCTGAGTTCGACGAGGTGCTCAACCGCGTTGTAGAGTTTACGGCCGACGCCGAGCCGGACTGCGAGATCATTCTCTAGCCCAGGTTTACGCCAACCTGCAAGGCCGCGATTGCCGCGGCCTTTGCTCGCGAAATTATATGAGCGAGTGTTCATACATTCAAATGGGAGGATACGAGTCATGGCCACCGCCGACCCCAAGAAGAAAAAGAAGAAGCGCAAGAAGAAAGAGTCACTCGAGCATAAGCGCAACCGCATCCTGGTAGCGCTGGGCATTTTTGCCGTGGTGTACGCCCTCGATGAGCTTGGCACCCTCACCGCCGCATTCGGTACCCCGGGCGACATCTACGCCAGCTTTGTGCTGTTCCTCGTACCGTTTTTGATTGCCGGCTACGACGTGCTGCAAAAGGCATTCAATAACATCCGCCGCGGCAAGGCCTTCGACGAGAGTTTCCTTATGGCAGTCGCGACCATCGGCGCATTTGCCATGGTGCTCTTCCCCGATACCGACCCGCACATGGCCGAAGGCGCCGCCGTCATGCTGTTCTACCAGGTCGGCGAGCTGTTCCAGGCATACGCCGTGGGCAAGAGCCGCAAGTCGATCAGCGCCATGATGGACATCGCGCCCGACTACGCTAACGTCGAGCAGCCCGACGGCACGCTCGAACAGGTCTTTCCCGATGACATCGCCGTGGGCACCGTGATCGTGGTCAAGCCCGGCGAGCGCGTGCCTATCGACGGCGTCATCGTCGAGGGCGAAACCCAGCTCGACACCGCCGCGCTCACGGGCGAGTCAGTCCCCCGCCCCGCCAAGTCCGGCGACGATATCATCAGCGGCTGCATCAACATGACGGGCCTCATCCACGTGCGCACCACCAAGCCCTTTGGCGAGTCCACCGTCGCGCGCGTCTTGGAGCTCGTAGAAAACGCCAGCGAAAAGAAGGCGCGCACCGAAAACTTCATCACGCGCTTCGCCCGCGTCTACACGCCCGCCGTCACCGGCGCGGCCGCAGTACTCGCGCTCGGCGGCGGCTTGGTCACCGGCGCTTGGTCCGACTGGATTCTGCGCGGCCTGACCTTCCTGGTCGTCAGCTGCCCGTGCGCGCTCGTGATCAGCGTCCCGCTCAGCTTCTTTGGCGGCATCGGCGGCGCGTCCAAGCTGGGCGTCCTCATCAAGGGCTCCAACTACCTCGAGACGCTCGCCGATGTGGACACCGTCGTCTTTGACAAGACGGGCACCCTCACCAACGGCACGTTCTCGGTGGTCGCGGTGCACCCCGAGGCTGGATATACCGAGCAGTCGTTGCTCGAGGTCGCAGCCCTTGCGGAGTCGTTCTCCGATCACCCCATCGCGCAGTCCGTGCGTGTCGCCTACCAGGGCGAAGTCGACCCTAAGCGCGTTAGCGACTCCGCCAACGACGCGGGCCACGGCGTGACGGCAACCATCGACGGCAAGCACGTCGTCGTTGGCAACGCAAAGATGCTCGCCGCGGCCGGAGTCGAAGCGCCCGATTGCGAGGTCGTCGGTACGATCCTTCACGTGCTGGTCGATGGCATCTATGCCGGCCACATTGTAATTGCCGACACCGTCAAGGCCGATGCCGAGCAGACGATCAGCGACCTGCACGCCGCCGGCGTCAAGCGCACCGTCATGCTCACGGGCGACCGCGAGGAGGTTGCGGCGTCTGTGGCCAAGCAACTTAGTCTCGACGAGTTCCACGCGCAGCTGCTGCCGGGCGATAAGGTCGAGCGTGTTGAGGCGTTGCTCGCGGCCGAAAGCGGCAAGGGCAAGCTCGCCTTTGTCGGCGACGGTATCAACGACGCACCCGTGCTTACCCGCGCAGACGTTGGCATCGCCATGGGCGCTATGGGCTCGGACGCCGCAATTGAGGCGGCGGACGTCGTGCTCATGGATGACAAGCCGTCCAACATCTCCCGCGCGATCCGCGTGGCGCGCAAGACCATGACGATCGTTTGGCAGAACATCATCTTTGCACTGGGCATTAAGCTGCTGATTCTGGTGCTCGCGGCGCTGGGCATCGCCAATATGTGGCTTGCCGTCTTTGGCGACGTGGGCGTGGCGATCATCGCCATCCTAAACGCCATGCGCGCGATGGGTGTCAAGAACCTGTAGCGTTCGTGGGCTGTCCGGCCGGGGCCGGGTTTGGTTTTGAAAACGTCCTCGCGCATGAGGCCCGTCTTTCCTGCTCCTGCGGAGCAGCGGAAAGGCGGGCCTCGCGCTGCGGAGTGTTTTCAAAACCAAGCCCGGTCCCGGCCTGCGGTGACGTTGCTGGCGGTTCTTGGGCATCGCTTGCTGGCGGGGTTCCTTGTCTGAGTTGGAGTTAGTTGATGGGGCTACTGGTCCCGATCGCTGTCCCGCGCCTTTGGCGCGGGAGGCGCGCCGCTGCGGGAATGCTAGTCGGTCATTGTTGGCGCCGAAGCACCATCCCGCCTCAGCATCGACCTTAGCTTCTCGAAGCTCTCCTCGCTCAGGCAATGTTCCAGGTGGCAGCCCTCTTGCGAGGCAACCTCAGGCGCTACGCCTGCGTCCTCGAGCAGCCCTACAAAAAAGCAATGGCGCTCCCACATTTGGCGAGCGACCTCCAGACCGCGTTCCGTCAGATGCACATCGCGTTTGCCCATCTCCACGTAGCCGTTGCTCTCCAAGGTCGCCATGGCCTTGGAAACGCTCGCCTTGGTTACGCCCAGGTATTCGGCAACGTCAATCGATCGAACGATGCCTTGGTGCTTCGAGAGCACATAAATAGATTCGAGATAGTCTTCTCCGGATTCACGCAGGGCCATGGGCCGCCTTTCGCGATGGCTTCTAGTTAGCCTTTGGATACTTTCCACGGCTAACTTTACCGCAAAAGTTGCCCATGTCTTACTACTTTGTCTAAAAGTTAGCCGTGTTTCACAAAACGTGCGGGACGAAAACAAAATGGGGACGCCCCGCAAGGAGTGTCCCCAGGCGCCGGGTGCCGGCCCGCAGTTACATCAATCCAAAGTGCTTCGCGGCGTTGTAGATGCCGTCGTCGTCCACGGCAGTCGTCACATAGGTCGCCGCAGCTTTCACCGTGTCCTGTGCGTTGCCCATGGCCACGCTCGTGCCCACGGCGGCAAACATCGACAGGTCGTTCTCGCCGTCGCCAAAGGCAATCGCCTCGCTCGCGTCGATACCAAGCCGCTCGAGCGTCGCCGCCACGCCCAGGTCCTTGCCGCCGTTAGCGGGAATAATGTCGCAGAACAGGTCGCACCAGCGCGTGGTGAGCGAATGCGACACGGCGTCGGTCACGATATGTTCGTCGGCCGGGTCCACAAAGGCGCAGAACTGGTAGACCGGTGCGTCAAAGGCGTGCTCAAACGGCTCCTCGTGGTAGACGATTCCCGCGTTGCTGCCAGCCGTCACCACGCGCTCGGACAGGCGGTTCACAAACGAGTTCTCGCCCTGCATGCACAGCGAGTCGTAGCGTCCCTGCTCCACCTGGTTCACAATCACCGCGACGTCGTCCGAATCGATCGGGCAGCTGCGGTAAACCCCCTCGGCATCAAAGCAGTGCTGGCCCGAAAGCGTAATGTACGCATCCCAGCCCAGGTCGAACAGCCAGTCCGGCATCTGGTAGGTCGGACGGCCCGTGGCGATCACGCATGCGATCCCCTGCTCGTGAAAGCTGTCGAGCACCTGCTGCGCCGACGCCGGAATCCGGTGCGTCTTAAAGCTCAGCAACGTACCATCGATATCGAAAAACGCGGCTTTGATCATCCTCGTCTACTCATCGCCCTCGAGCTTTTCGCTCGCCTCGAGCCACGCCATCTCCAGCTCGTCCATGGCGGCGTGGGCCTCGTCGATCTTTGTCTGCTGCTCGCCCAGCGCCGTGTAGTTGGTGGGGTCGACCTGAGCCATCGCTGCCTCGGCCTCCTCCACGCGAGCGCGCTGCGTCTCCATCTTGCGCTCGAGCGAGCTCACCTCGCGGCGGAGCTTCTGGCGCTCGGCGTTGGACAGGCCGTTGGGCTGACCGCTCGACTTGGGCTTGTCGGCCGAAACCGCCGCGGCGCCGGTGTCGAACGTGCCGGTTTTGGCGCTCGGCGCGCCCACGGGCTCGCCCTCGGCCGTGGCGTTGCACAGGCGCAGGTACTGGTCGACGCCGCCGGGCATATGCGTCAGATGACCGTCAAGCAGCGCCCACTGCTGGTCGGTCACGCGCTCCATGAGGAAACGGTCGTGCGTCACCAGAATCAGCGTGCCCGGCCAGCCATCGAGCAGGTCCTCGACAATCGCCAGCATGTCGGTATCGAGGTCGTTGCCCGGCTCGTCCAGGATAAGCACGTTGGGCTCGTCCAGGATCGTCAGCAGCAGCGACAGGCGACGGCGCTGGCCGCCCGAAAGATCACCGATGCGGCTCCAGAGCTGCTGCGTCGTAAAGCCCAGGCGCTCGCAAAGCTTCTCGGGCGAGGTCTCCTTGCCGTCAATGACGTAATACTTCTTATAGTTGCTGAGCACCTCGCGGATCGTGTCGCCCATGTAGGGCTCGAGCTCCTCGAGCTGCTGCGACAGCACGCCAAAGCGCACCGTCTGGCCAATCTTCACGCGGCCGCGCAGGGGCGCGATCTTGCCCTGAATCACGTCGAGCAGCGTCGACTTGCCGGCGCCGTTCTCACCCAAAAGACCATAGCGGTCGCCCGCACCAATGAGCCAGGTCACATTGGAGAGCACCTGCTTGGGCGCGCCGCCGGCATCCGCATAGCCGGCGTCCACGTCGATCACGTCGATGACCTGCTTGCCCAGGCGGCTCACGGCGAGGCGCTTGAGCTCCAGTTCGTCACGCACGGGCGGCACGTCGGCGATGAGTTCGCGAGCGGCATCCACACGAAACTTGGGCTTGGTGGAGCGCGCCTGGGCACCGCGGCTCAGCCACGCGAGCTCCTTGCGCGCCATGTTGCGACGACGCTCCTCGGTGACGGCGGCCATGCGGTCGCGCTCCACGCGCTGCAGGATGTAGGCCGAGTAGCCGCCCTCGAAGGGGTCGACCCGGCCGTCGTGAACCTCCCACATGCTGGTGCAGACCTCGTCCAAGAACCAACGGTCGTGCGTGACCACGAGCATGGCGCCCTGACCGCGCTGCCAGCGGGCCTTTAAGTGACGCGCAAGCCAGTTGATGGTGCGCATGTCCAGGTGGTTGGTGGGCTCGTCGAGCATGAGCACGTCGTAGTCGCCGATCAGCAGGCGCGCGAGGTCCACGCGGCGGCGCTGGCCACCCGAAAGCTCGCCCACCGTGCCCTCCCAGGGCACATCGCTGATGAGGCCGGCGAGGATCTGGCGCGTGCGGGGGCTCGACGCCCACTCGTACTCGGGCGTGTCGCCGACGACGGCATGGTGCACGGTGTCGGTGTCGACAAGCTGGTCCTTTTGGCCGAGCAGACCGATCGTGGTGCCGCGGCGATGCGTCACGCGGCCATCGTCGGGCTCCAGCGTGCCGGCGAGCACGCTCAGCAGCGTCGACTTGCCGTCGCCGTTTTTACCGACGATGCCAATACGGTCGCCCTCGCCCACGCCGAGCGTTACGCTATCGAAAATATGCTTGGTGGGAAACTCTAGGCTGACGGAATCGCATCCCAAAAGAATCGCCATATGCCCTGCTCCTTCGTAGAAATTCAACGTTGTCCATGATAGCAGCGAAAAGGCGGGCCGCACACGACACAAAAAGGCGGGCCATCTCGCAAAAGAGATGACCCGCCCCTCCAATCAGTCCCGTGGCGACCGTGGCCACCGCGGGCCTCAAGCATGTCCCGGACTAGGAGAACATGCCGGTGAGGTAATCATTCAGCCGCTTATCCTTGGGCCGCTGGAAAATCTCGTCGGTCTCGTCGTACTCGACCATATCGCCCATGTAGAAGAACGCCGTGCGGTTGGATACACGCGACGCCTGCTCCATGTTGTGCGTCACGATGACGATGGCGCGCTCTGCCACAAGCGACGACATAAGGTCCTCGATCGCCAGCGTCGAGATGGGGTCAAGCGCCGAGCAGGGCTCGTCGAACAGAATCACGTCGGGGTTGAGCGCCAGCGTGCGTGCAATGCACAGGCGCTGCTGCTGACCGCCCGAAAGCGCATAGGCACTCTTGTCGAGCTTGTCCTTGACCTCGTCCCACAGCGCCGCGCCGCGCAGGCTCTCCTCGACCATGCGGTCGAGCTCGTCACGGTCGGTGATGCCGTGGCGCTTAGGCGCAAACGTGATGTTGTCGCGAATGGACTTGCGGAAAGGGTTGGGCTGCTGGAACACCATGCCAATGGAGCGACGCAGCTCATAGGTGTTCTCGGCCTTGGTGTTCACGTTGCGCCCGCGGTAGTTGATCTCGCCCTCCACGCGGCAGCCGCGAATCTCGCGATTCATCAGGTTGAGGCTACGCAAGAAGGTCGACTTGCCGCAGCCCGAAGGCCCGATGAGCGCCGTGATCTCGCCCTTGTGAAAGTCGAGCGACGTATCGTGCAGCGCATGGTGGTCGCCATAGTACACGTTGACGTCCTTGGTGGAGAGCACGACCTCGTCGCTCACGGCCTTGCCGCTTACGCGCACGCGCTTCTCGCTCTCCCCCACGCTCGACAGAAAATCCTGAGTCTCGGACGATGTCGCTTCGGTTGCGGGCGTTGCATTCATCTCGCTCATTCGGCCGTCATCTTCCTTGCCAGTTGCTTGCCCACGATACGGGCGACTACGTTAAACAGCAGCACGCAGATCATCAGCAGTGCGGCGGTGCCCCAGACGATCTGCTGTGCCTCGGGGCTGCCCTCGCCGTAAATCTTGTAAATATGCACGGCGAGCGACTCACCGGGGCGGAACACGTTCCAGGCGCAGGTGGGGCTCGAAAGGTTAAAGCTCAAGAAGTTCAGCCGCACCGGCGAGCTCATGCCCGAGGTAAAGAGCAGTGCCGCGGCCTCGCCAAAGACGCGGCCGGCCGAAAGCACGATGCCGGTCACGATGGCGGGCATGGCCTCGGGGATCAGGATGTGCAGTGTGGCCTCCCAGCGAGTGAGGCCCATGGCCAGGCACGCATCGCGCTGGGCCTGCGGCACGTCCTCGAGCGCCTGCTGAATCACGCGCACCAGGATGGGGATGTTGAACATGGTGAGCGCGACGGCGCCGGAGATGATGGAGTACTTCCAGCCCAGCTGCACCGAGAATACCAGGAATCCGAACATGCCGACGACAATGGAAGGCAGCGAGGACAGCGTCTCGATGGCGGTGGAAGCGATGTCGCGGATGGGGCCGTCCGGCGCGTACTCAACCAAAAAGACCGCGCCGCCCAGGCTGATGGGCACCGAGATGATCAGAGTGATCAGCAGCAGATAGAACGAGTCGAACAGCTGGTAGAGTACGCCGCCCTGAGTTCCGTTGGCGCGCGCGGGCTGCGTGAGGAAGCCCGGCTGGAACAGCGTCGAGATACCCTCGAACAGGATATAGGCCACCATGGAAACGACGATGAGCATGACGATGGCGGCGATCGCCGTCAGCACGCCCGTGGCGATGCGGTCCTGTTTTTGGACACGCCCGAGTCTCGCCTCGTCGATGTGGATGTGCGTGCTAGCCACGAGCCTTCGCCCCCTTGCGGCCAATGAGATGGATGATCAGGATGAAGATGAGGCTCATGCCCATCAACAGCAGACCAAGCGCCCACAGAACATCGTCCTGGGCCGAGCCCTCGGCATAGACCGCCATGGACGTGGTGAGCGTGATGGTGATGGTCGAGGCCGGCGACAGCAGCGACGTCGGCATGGCCTCAATACCGCCGATGACCATGCGCACGGCGAGCGTCTCGCCAAAGGCGCGCGTCATGCCAAGGATGACCGCAGTCATGAGCGACGGCATGGCGGACTTGAGCACCACGTGCCAGATGGTCTGCCAGCGGGTGTAGCCCAGCGCGAGCGAGCCCTGACGGTAGCCGTCGGGCACGGCGCGCAGGCCATCGACCGAAAGCGTGGTCATCGTCGGCAGGATCATGACGGCCAGCACGATGGCGCCGGGCAAGATGCCCAGACCCGTGCTCACATGGAAAACGCTCTTCATAAGGCCGACGACCACGTGAAAGCCAATAAGGCCAAAGACGACCGAGGGAATACCGGTCAAAAGCTCAATAAGCGGCTGAAAGATCTTGGAACCAAACTTAGGGCTAATCTCGACCGCAAAGATGGCAGAGCCGATGGCGATGGGCAGCGCGATGAGCGTGGAGAGCACCATGACCGCAAACGAGGTGACGATCAGGGGCAGGGCGCCGGTGTAGGGCAGGCCGTTTTTGGCCGTGTTGGCCAGGTCCCACTTGGTGCCGGTGAAGAACTCGACGACCGAGACGCCGTCCTTGATAAAAGCCGAGAGGCCCTTTTGGGCGACCATAAAGATGAGCGCGGCAACGACAAGCGTCACGAGCGCAACGCACGCGCCCGTGACGCCCAGGCCCACGTTCTCAAGGTCGCGCTTTGGCAGCTGTTTTGCCATTGCAAACCTTTCCGGGGCGATTACTTATTTAGCGGAGACCTTGCCGCTGGCGTCCTTGACGACCTTCATGGCAGAGACGGGGATGAAGCCCTGCTCCTCGACGAGCTTGCCCTGGACGTCGTCGGAGAGCATAAACTCCAGGAAGGCCTTGGTGGCCTCGTCGGCGTCCTTGGAGCAGTACATGTGCTCGGTCGCCCAGATCTTGAAGGAGTCGTCGGTGACGTTCTTGCTCTTGGGCTCGACGCCCTCGACCTTGATGGCGTTGAACTTGGAGTCATCGAAGTGCGAGAAGTCGAGGTAGGAGATGGCGTTGTCGGTACTGCCCATCTGAGTCTGGACATCGCCGGACTTGTCGAGCTCGGCGTCGCCCTTAAAGTCGACGGCCTCGTCGCCAAAAACGGCGGCCTCGAAGGTGGCACGGGTGCCGGAGCCAGCCTTGCGGTTGAGAACGACGATCTTGACGTCGTCGCCGCCGACCTCCTTCCAGTTGGTGATCTGGCCGGAGAAGATACCCTTGAGCTGCTCGAGGGACAGGTCGTCGACCGTCACGTTCTTGGAGACGACGGGACCCATGCCAACGACGGCGACCTCGTGGTCGACGAGATTCTTGACCTGGTCGGCCTCGAGCTTGGTCTCGGCGAAGACGTCGGAGTTACCGATGGTGACGGTGCCAGCGGCGACAGCGGTCAGACCCTTGCCCGAACCGTTGCCCGAGCCGGAGATGGAGACGTCGGGGTTGGCATCCATGAACTTCTCGGCAGCAGCCTCGACGAGAGCCTGGAACGAGGAGGCACCGTCGTAGGTCACCTCGCCGGAGACGGACTCGGCAGCGGCGGCGCTACCCTTGTCGGCGGCACCGGAGGCACCTGAGCCGCCGCACCCAACGAGACCGAGACCGACGATGCTGGCAAGACCACCAGCGAGGCCGAGGAACTGACGACGAGAATAAGCCTGATCGAGCATGATCTTCCTTTCATACATGCGACTCGCGGGCACCCTGCCCGCTTTGCTGTTTGGAAAGATACGGCCTCGATCGGGCGACGACCGCCTTATCTGCGGTTTCTTACGGCCATTTGATAGACCCTTACCGCAAGCGCGGCCCAGCCTTTACAAACGGATAACAATCCCGCTGACAAGCATGGCCCGCCTTTTACACCGATAAAAAAGAAGTTGCGGTGAAATAGTTCCTGTTTGGCTGTTAGGCAGCCGATTCTAGGAACTATTCCACCGCAACTTAGATTGGCAAAACGCCGCAACCTTAAAGCTCGAGCTCGTTGAGCCTTAAGATCGCAACAATATAGATCTTGAGCGCTTGCTTGAGCTGTTCCTCGTTGGCGCACTCGTTGGGGCCGTGCATCTGGCCGCCCCATGCGGGCAGCTCCAGGCCGGTTTCCTCGGGGCCAAATGAGACGGCGCGGGCAAAGTTGCGTGCGTACGTGCCACCGCCCATGGCGAAGGGCTCGGCGTGCTTACCCGTAAACTCGTTATAAGTGTCAATCAGCGCCTTTACGGCCGGATCGTCAGCAGAGACCGAGAACGGCACCTTGGTACGACCCACGCGATACGTCACACCAAAGCGGCCCACGAGCGGCTCGAGCTGCTCGCAGATGGTATCGGCGCTCGTGCTGTCGGGGAAACGCACGTCGATGACCTGCTCAATGTGGCCATCCGCCACGCGGATGACGCCGGGGTTGCAGGTGAGCGGGCCAAACGCGGGGCTCGTCGCGTCGATACCCAGGCCGCGGCCATAGGCGTCCGCATGCACAAAGGCCAGAAACTTGACAAACTCGTGCTCGGCAGGCGTCAGCAGGCGCTCGTCGCGCGCACCAAACGCGTCCTCGGCCTCGCGCAGGTACGTCACGATCAGGCCGACGGCATTGATCGTTCCCTCAGGCATCGAGGCATGACCGCCAATGCCGTGGGCGAAAATCTGCGCATGCCCGTTATCGAGTGCCGTAATCTCCAGGCGGTCGGCGTTCTCAACGGGCGCCGGCAGCTCATCGGCGGCAATCGCAAGCTCGCAGGTAGACTGCGACGGAATGGCGTTGCTCGCCTCGGCACCGCTCCACGACACAATGCGCCCGCCGTCAATCTTGGAGCTCACAAACGTCGCCCCAAACTGGCCCTTCTCGGCATTGCAGACCGGGAACTCGGCATCGGGTGTAAACAGAAAGTCGGGGTTTGCATAGTTCTCCAGATAATGGTGAACGTCGGACATGCCCACTTCCTCATCGCAGCCCAGCAGCGCGCGGAAGGTATAGCGCGGCACGATGCCGTGCTTGAGCAGATAGGCACCGGCGTAGAGCGACAGCACCGCCGGACCCTTGTCGTCGATCACGCCGCGACCGAGCAGCCAGCCCTCGCGACGCTCCATCGCAAACGGGTCGGTGTTCCAACCAGGGCCGGCGGGCACCACGTCCACATGGCAGATGGTCGCGAGCTGTTTGTCGCCGCGGCCCGGAATATCGGCAATGCCCACATAGCCCTCGTCGTCGCTCGTCTGGTAGCCGAGCTTCTGCGCGATGCCGAGCGCGCAATCGAGCGCGTCACGGACCGGGCGGCCAAACGGCGCGCCGGGCTCCGCATCGGCGGAAACTGCCACGGACGGATAACTCACCAGCCGCTCGATATCGGCGACGACATCCTCCCAGACCTCGTCGACATACTCGGTAACGCTCTGCTCCACCTGATTCATGGACGACCTCCTTACCAATGAGGGGCGAACGTGCCCGCCCCTCACATCACATACTTATATAGCGAAAAGTTTAGCAAGCTCGGCCACCGAGTGCACCACCGCATCGGCGCCCGCGGCCTCGTGCTCCCCCGGCGCCGCCGCGCCCGAATAGATGCCGATGCACGGCACACCCATCGCGTGCGCGCCCTCCACATCGTTAAAGCGGTCGCCGATCATCACGGCCTCGTCGGCCGTCGCACCGAGCGCCGCCAGCGCATCGCGGACCGAATCTGCCTTGGTCTCGCGCCCCTGCGGCGGATTCATGCCAACCACGGCTTCGAACTGGCAAAGCCCCAGCTCATGCACCATGTCAATGCACTTTGCTTCCATGCGCGACGTCGCGACCGCCATGCGATGCCCCTGCGCGGCAAGGCCGTCGAGCAGCTCAGGGATTCCATCGAACACGGGGTACTCTTCCGGTCCCAGCTCATCAAAAAAGGCACGGTACTCGTCGGCCACCACAAGCGACTCCTCGCGCGTAAAGCCGTAAAAGTCGTGGAAGCTCTTCCACAGGGGCGGCCCGATCATGCGGCGCAGGTCACCTATCTGCGCCTCCGAAAACCCGCGCGCAGCCAGCGTCTTGCGCGTCGAGGTCATCACCGCCCGGCCCGTATCGGCTACCGTGCCATCAAAATCAAGCAGCACAATCGGCCGCCTGCATATCTCCAGTGCCTCCATCGGCATCCCTCTTCCCCAGTTGATGATTTCCACACCGACACTTCAAACTGTTGACTATTCAACAATTGAACCTAGTAATGTGGAATGACTCTACTATACTTGTCGCACTTTGCTCTCAGAAGGCGGCGCGCAAACGCCCCAACGAAAGGTGCAATTATGTCTTTTGCCATCATAACCGACTCCACGTCGGACATCTCCCCCGCCCGCGCCCAAGAGCTCGGCATTTACGTGATTCCACTGCATGTGATTATCGAGGGCGAGGACCTGCTCGACCAGGTACAGATCACCGCCGAGGAGTACGTCGCCCGCATGGCCGGCTCCGAGCAGCTGCCGCACACCTCGCAGCCGAGTGCCGGCGAGTTCAAGGCGCTGTTTGACCGCGTGCGCGCCGATGGCCACGACAGCGCGATCTTTATCTCGCTGTGCAGCGAGTGGTCCGCCTGCTATTCCAACGCATGCCTGGTGGCTGACACCCACGAGCTCGACGTGCGCTGCATCGACTCGCGCACCGGCTCGGGTGCCGAGGGCCTGCTGGTGGAGTACGCGCTGGCCATGCGTGAGAACGGCCGCAGCCTGGACGAGACCGAGGCGCAGATCCGAGCGACACTGCCCGACGCCCACCTGCTGCTGATTCCCCGCACACTCGAGAACCTCGTTAAGAACGGCCGCGCCCCCAAGCTCGCCGGCCAGCTGACGCAGATGCTCAACATTCGCCTGGCCGTTTCGCCGGAGTGGCAGTCGGGCGAAATCAAGGCCATCAAGAAGGGTCGCGGCGCCAAGCGCATCGTCGCCAACACCATGGCAGACTGCCTCGCGTTTTTGGTCGAGCATCCGGGCTCGAGCGTACGCGTGCTCACGACCGGCGCCGCCGAGGAGCAGGAGCTCGTCAACGAGGCGCTCGCGGGCCAGGACTACGTAGACGCCGGCACCGGCCCCATCGGCTGCACCATCGCCACCCATGTAGGCGTCGACGCCATCGCCATCAGCTACTGCCCCCGCTACCAGCCAACTCGCTAGGGACGCCCACATCAGTTGCGGTGAAATAGGGACTGTTTTTGGCTTATCAGCCGCAAATCAATCCCTATTCCACCGCAACTTTTTAATGTGCCATCCACATACAAGATATTTATTGGCGATCGGCACATTCCCAGCTGCTTGGGGAGCTTTGATTGGCTCCGAACGATACCCGGTGGGCAAAAAATGGCAAATATGAGTACTGTTACCGATTTAGTATCAGCAAAATCTGGCTGGATTTGCCATCTTCCACCGATTTCAAGCGCCATAAAGCACCGAATCGTCGCGTTTAGGGAGTTGGATATACTAAATCTCAGTCAATTGGTTTTAAATACTTTAAAGATGATATGTTGCTAACCAAGCAACAGTACTCATATTTGCCATTTTTTGCCCACCGGGTTTATTTGAGGGCAGCCCCCGCGTCTCCAACCCGCCTCATAGCTGCTAAAACCCATTCAGCAACAGCTGTCACACATTTTGGCAGAAAGCGAACGCCGCTCACGGAGCTGCACCCCACTATCACCGAACCAAAATGAGAGCCGGGTATCCCAAAAAACAAAATAGCGTACCCTCTTTCCAATGAGCCCTGACAAGAACGGCATCTACATGAGCAACGTCACATATCAATACGCCCTCATCGGGGACAAGTTATTCCAATTCAAGAGAACAGTCGCTCACGTATCGGAGCCGTACAGTCAAATTGTCATCTGCAGCAGCGGTCCAGACATCCGTTACACAACGCTGGAAGAATGGGAGAAAGCTGGCGATCTTTTCGATAGACGGGCGCAGGCCGAAGGTATCGTCACCAGCGCAAGCCCAGCGCGCGACAAACTCGAGCTCTTCCGCAATCTCTTTACTGGCCGCAAAGATGTTTACGCTCATGGGTACCGCAGAAAAGACGGAGGAATTGGCTATACGCCCGCCTGCGCAAATGAGTGGAAGTCAGGCATTTGCCCCAAAGCAAACCACCAGAGAGTCAAATGCACGGAATGCAGCAGCCGCGTCTTCCCCGAGTTGAGCGATGCCGCGATCATCGCCCATTTCAGAGGCAATGACGATAGGCTTCGAGACGTTATAGGCCAATATGTGCTCGATAAAGACAGTAACACGAAAGTCCTGGTCATCGATTTTGACGGAGCCGATTGGAAAGAAGCGACGAAAGCCATTCGACATGTCGCAAAAAGCCACGGAATCGATGTCGCAGTTGAGCGATCGAGATCGGGCGACGGCGCACATGTCTGGTTTTTCTTCCTAGAGCTCGTCAGCGCAAAGACCGCACGAGATTTTGGAAGCAGCCTTATCACCGAAGCGGCGATACTGAACAAGACAATCACCTTCAAAGCATTTGACAGGATGCTGCCCGCGCAGTCCACCATTCCTGAGGGCGGCTTTGGAAATCTCATAGCGCTGCCTTTTCAAGGAAAAGCGCAGCGAAAAGGGAACAGCGTATTTGTTGACGAGCAATTTGAGCCCTTTCCCGATCAATGGCTTTACCTTTCGCAAATCCAGTTAATCCCGCGCGTGACGGTGCAAAAATCTGATCGAGAGCATCGAAAATAGGCCGCATGGAATAGCAGCTGCGGCGGCAAACACCGGTGTGTCACATTCCCAGAGGCTGCGAAAGCGGCTTCCGCTCACACCGCGGGACTTCCCGTCATCGCTGTCCGTCACGCAGGCCGATATGCTCTATATCCCCGAAAAATCTCTGAGCCCCGCAGCTCAAATGGAAGTCCGCAGGCTTGCAACATTTGCTAACCCAGAATTCTTCCGCGCACAATCTATGCATCAATCGGTATTCGGCAAACCGCGGTACATAGACCTCAGCGAGCTTAGAGACGGCTACGTCGCGATTCCCAGAGGCTGCAAGGCTCAACTTGAGCGGCTGCTTCAAGAAGCCGGCGTTTCTGCCCACTACTCAGACAAACGCAAGTCGAGCAATCCAATTGCGATGGAATTTAAAGAGGCTCTTCGCCCTGAACAGCAAATTGTCGCCGAACAGATGCTCGGCTATGAAGACGGGATCATGTCTGCACCGACGGGGTTCGGCAAAACCGTCATCGGAGCTTATCTTATTGCTGCCATCGGTCTTCCAACGCTCGTCATCGTTCCCAAGACTGCGCTCATTGCCCAATGGAAATCCCAACTCGAACGATTTCTCGACATCACGGACAACAGAGAGCCCGTCCGAACCCCAAAGGGACGAATCAGCAAAAGACAGCCTCCGCTCATTGGGCAAATCGGAGGAGGCAAGACCGCCATAAGCCGTCTCATCGACATTGCTTCATTCCAGTCGCTATCCGGCAAGGATCCCCAAACCGGCGAGTCATTAGCCAAGGAGTTCGTTCGCGATTACAGTCTCATCATCTGTGACGAATGCCACCATGCGGCCGCGCCACAGCTTGAGCTTGTCCTCAAGTCCGCTCCTGCCAAATATGTATATGGCCTTTCCGCAACGCCCGAGCGTTCGGACGGACTCACGCGGGCACTCTCGATGCTCTGCGGCCCGGTTCGCTATGTCGTCGATCCAAAAACGCAAGCAATCCAACAGGGGATTCAGCGCATTGTTAGACCGCGTTTCACCGGAATTCGATTACCCACCTACGAACCAGGAGCATCCTTTAACCAAATTCTCGATCTCCTGTGTGTACACGCCGCGAGAAACGAAGCAATTATCGAGGACGCCCTCGAGGCCGCATCAAACGGTCGGCATCCGCTTGTGCTATCTAAAAGAAAGAAGCATGCCGAAGAGCTATGCAGGCTACTTCAAATCCGTGGACACGAACCCATACTCTTAACCGGAGAAATCGACGCCAAAGAAAGAAAAGCAATACTGAAGAGTCTTCCCAGCTTTGAGCATGAGCATCGAATCATCGTCGCAACTGAAAGTCTTCTGGGCGAGGGCTTCGACCTGTCTTACCTTGACACTCTGCTCATTGCCACTCCAATATCTTGGGACGGCAGCATAACGCAGCAGGCAGGCAGGCTACACAGAAGCCACGAGGGCAAACAGCGGGTTGAGATATTCGACTATGTTGACCTGTCGATACCCATGTTCGCGCGCATGTACCAAAAGAGGCTCAAGACCTACGCCAAGCTGGGGTATGAAGTCTTTACGGCAAACGACAACAGACAGGACGATCGTAACATCCTCGTTAGGTCGGCAAGAGCCGTGGAGGCTTTAGTGAATGACATCGAGAACGCATCGAAAAGCATTTTTATTGCCGCACCCTACGCGTCCGCCGCATGCCTTGAAAAGCTCGCCGCCGCACTCGCGGATGCCGCTACCCGTGGAATTGCCCTTGAGATTTCTATTGCTTCGACTCCGCGCGATGACGTGAAAGCGATTTTTGCCGAGATGAACGTCAACTATCTCATCAAAGCCGAAGGACGCCTGTGCGCATCAGTGATTGACGAGGAAACTGTCTGGTACGGAGCTATTCCGTTGCTGGCTTTCCCAAAGAAAGAAGACTGCAGCATTCGTTTCAAAAGCAGCGAAGTCGCAGCCGAGCTTTTGAGCGAAATCCAGCGAAAAGTGGAACCGGAGGCCGCGGCAACGAACGGGGTGCCCCCAGCAGTTGCGGTGAAATAGGGACTGTTTTTGGCTTATCAGCCGCAAATCAATCCCTATTCCACCGCAAGTTACAAACAAGAAATCAGCCCTGCGGACCCTGAAACAGCTCCTGATGAGTGCCCATTCGCACCAGCCTGATCACTGGGTTAGTCTTATGGGGCAGATAAAGAAGGACCACATCGACCAAGCCATCGGATAGATGGAAATCGATGTGGCCGGTGTAGTTTCCGCCCGGGTTTGAGAGCTCGTGGGCGCCATACTCCGCCGGAAGCGACCCGTGAGCCACAAGCTCTGCAACTGCCGCTTTAAACTCACTCTTTAGCTGCGGATGCATGCGCATCGTTCGTTTGTAGTCCGCCTTAAATTGAGCCTCGACCTTAATCTCGAACATCGCTATTCCTCATCGAGGAATGACATAAGCTCATCAGCGTTGTTTAATGACGGGCAATCGTCCGGCAAAATCCCCAATTCATGAGCCTCGGCGATCACCATGGCACGCCTCGTCGCCTCGTTGGGCACCTCAGCCCTTCCTACAATCTCAAAAGGAATCTTTCGCTGATTTACAAGCTGCCGAACGGCAAGATTGAGATAGGAATTGAGGCTGAGGCCGACCGAATCCAAGAACTCAGTCGCCTGTTCCTTGAGCCCCTCTTCGATGCGAACCGTCGTAGGCTTAACCGTTGCAGTAGACATACGCGACCTCCTCGCCCTCGTCTTTTGCATCAGTATACCCAATATAAATGGCAACCTGACGTTAGATAGCATTAGATTGCCATGCATATTCATGTCACGGTGGGCACGATTGCTCTACATCAACCCGCTGAGCGCAATGTCGACGGCCTCGTTGAGGTCGTCGGTAATGTGAACCAGATCCGGATCGAGCGGGCTGATCATTCCGGCGTCCATCACCGGACCGTTAAGCCAGTCGAATAGGCCCTGCCAGTACTCGCTGCCTACCAGCACAAGCGGCATGCGCTTGACCTTGTGCGTCTGCACCAGCGTGAGCACCTCGAACATCTCGTCGAGCGTACCAAAGCCTCCGGGAAACACGATGGCGCCCGAACTGTATTTGACGAACATGGTCTTGCGCACAAAGAAGTAGCGGAAGTCCATACCGAGGTTCACGTATTTGTTGAGCCCCTGCTCGTGCGGCAGCTCAATGCCCAAACCAACTGACTTGCCGTTGACGCTCGCCGCTCCCTTGTTGGCCGCTTCCATGATGCCGGGGCCGCCACCGGTGATAACCGCCACGCCGCGCTGGGCGATCTTGCGGCCGACGGTACGCGCCGCCTTGTAGAGTGGATCGTTCTTGGGCGTGCGGGCACTACCGAAGATGGTCACCGCAGGCCCTAACTCGGCAAGTGCGCCAAAGCCATCGACAAACTCGGCCTGGATGCGCAGTACGCGCCACGGATCGGCATGCAGCCAGTCGGTCGACTCCTCGGGCGCCAGCAGGTTAGCGTAGGTGTTGTCCTTAGGAATCATGGGGCCGCGCATAACCACGGGGCCGCGGCGGTACGTCTCGTCGTAGGCAGGCTCGCCCTCGACGTTCTCGTTCTTAATCATGGGTACTCCTATCGAAAAAAGAAACGGGCGGGGTCGACGCCATGCGTCAAACACCCGCCCGAACATCAACTATTCGGTATGGTACCCACGTTGCATCAAGCGCTTGCGAGCTATCGGTCAGCAGTCACGCAGACGCTGTTAGCGAACGTGATGACCGGCCGGCGCTCGCCCCTTGCCGTTGCCCGCGCTCTGCAAGCGCCCGCGCCGCTCTTAGTAGTCCACCGCCGCAGGACTGTTCATCCAGTCGCTCACAAACGCGCCGTAGCGGCCCTCGATAATGGCCTGGCGGGCACGCTGCATAAGGTTGAGCAGGTAGTAGATGTTGTGCATCGAAAGCAGAATGCCGCCGAGCATCTCCTTCTGCGTGACCATGTGACGGATGAGTGCACGGCTGTAGCCGCCCGTGCACACCGGACAGGTGCAGGTGGGATCGATGGGACCGTCGTCGTGCGCAAAGCGGGCGTTGCGGAAGTTGAGACGACCTTCACTGGAGAACGCCGTGCCCATGCGACCGGTGCGTGTCGGCAGCACACAGTCGAACATGTCGATGCCCACGCCCACGCCGCGCACGAGCGTGGTCGGATTGCCGACACCCATCAGGTAGCGCGGCTTGTGCTTGGGCATGTACTCACTCGCGAGCGGCGCCAGGGTCTCGAACATGGTCTCGTGGTCCTCGCCCACCGAGTAGCCGCCGATGCCGTAGCCCGGGAAGTCGCCGCACTCCTCCAGATGGCGCAGCGAGCGCAGGCGCAGGTCCAGATGCATGCCGCCCTGAACGATGCCAAAGAGTGCCTGGTCGTCGCGGGTATGAGCCTTATAGCAGCGCTCGGCCCACATGCTCGACAGCTCAACGGCGCGCTCGACGTAGGCACGCGTGGCGGGATAGCCCGGGCACTGATCGAGCTGCATGCAGATGTCTGAGCCGAGCTTCATGGCGATTTCCATGTTGTCCTCGGGCGTCCAGAACACGTGGCGGCCGTCGTAGTCGTTGACGATAAAGCGCACGCCCTCGTCGGTGAGCTTGACGGCGTCGTTGTGGCTGAAGACCTGGAAACCGCCCGAGTCGGTGAGGATGGGGCCGTGCCAGTTCATAAACTTGTGCAGTCCGCCCAGCTCGGCGATGGTGTCCTCGCCGGGACGCATGGACAGGTGATAGGTGTTGGCAAGCACAATCTGGGCGCCGAGCTGCTTGACGGTCTCGGTAGGAATGCCCTTGACGTTTGCCTTGGTGCCCACGGGCATAAAGATCGGCGTCTCGATGTCGCCGTGCGGGGTGTGGAGCACGCCGGCGCGCGCGTGCGTCGTCGGGTCCTCGGCGATCAGGTCGAATTTAAACAGGTTTTGATCCATAAACTGGAACTCCTTGGTTGCGGTTCATACGCAGACCATTATACGGGCAACCAGCAAACCGCACCGACTCGACAGAAACTGATGCATTAAACGACTAGTCGTCGAGGACAATCTTCAGCGCCATCTTGCAAAGAAGTGTCCCAATCTGCCGGCACTTAGGGACTGTCCCCAAGTGCCGGCAAGAGTGTCCCTTATAGCTAGTCATTTAAGAACGTCCCCAACGACTACGAGATCATCTCCAACAGCCAAGGCAACGCCGATGCTCTGGCGACGTCAGCGAGCGGTCGCCAGGGTGAACAAATTGGCATGAAAAGAGGGCGGCATAGACCTTCTGGTCATGCCGCCCTCTTTGAATGACAAGTTGTCGCCCTGGTGACCGCGCAGCGTCGAGCCGTTACGCGGTTTGGAAAAACCGCGTAACCCCTAAGGACGCTGGCCCATGCCGCCCTCGAGGGTGACGGTCTCGCCGTTCATGTACTTAAAGTCGGGACCGCAGAGCTGAACGACCACGCGGCCGATTTCCTTCTCGACGTCGCCGTAGTGACCCGCCGGTGGCATGTGGACGTTGGCCTTGAACGCCTCGGGATAGGCATCCTGGAAGTTCTCGAGCGCAGCAGTCCAGGCAAGCGGGCACACGATATTGACGTTGATGCCGTCCTTGCCCCACTCGTTGGCAGCTACGCGGGTCAGGCCGCGGATGCCTTCCTTGGCAGCGGCATAGCTGCACTGGCCATAGTTGCCAAACAGGCCGGCGCCCGAAGCAAAGTTGACCACGGAGCCCTTGGTCTCCTTCAGGTGCGGGTAGGCCTTCTGCATATACAGATAGGTGGCGTACAGGCCGGAGTAAATGGCCAGGTTAAACTGGTCCATGGTGTGGTCGGCGATGGTCACACCCGAGGCGCTGGCCTGAGCATTGTTGACGACGGCGTCGATGCGGCCGAACTCCTCAATGGCCTTGTCGATGACGTTCTGGACGACAGCCTCGTTGTCCTGACCAGCCGAGACATCGGCCTGAACAGGCAGAACCTTGACACCGTACTCGGCCTCGAGAGACTCCTTGGCGGCCTCGAGCTTAGCGACGTTGCGGCCGGTGATGACGAGGTTCGCGCCCTCCTTGGCAAAAGCGATATCGATGCCGTAACCGATGGAGCCAGCGGAGCCGTCCTTAAGCGTGGCCTTGCCGCCGCCGGTGACGATCACGGTCTTACCAGTGAAAAGTCCCATATAAAGTCCTTTCAAATCGCGGCGGACACGCCCGCCGACTGCGCGCATCCAAATTCACGCGCCAAAAGCTGGAATGCAACTTTAGCGTGTCCAAGTAAAAAATATAGACCGCGGTAGGCGAACGGCACCACGTCGTTCGGCGAAGGGATTGTCAAGTACAAACTGGATAAAGCGGCCGAGTTATTGTTATCAGATCGAGCCATCGAACACGTTTTGAAACTTTGCTGCGGCGCGTGGGATGTCGGCGCGAGACTTTATCATAGGGTGACAAACAACGATGAGGAGCACATGCCTATGACAGACGAGCTGGACCCCCAGACTCAACAGCATATTGATGATTCCGCAGGCGCCGTCGACGACTGCGATACTCCTACCTGCGTCGACGCCTCCACCGATGCGCACGCCACCGCAGATGCGCACGCCACCGCAGATAAGGCAACAGACGCAGACGATACTGTCGAGCATGACGAAAGCGAGCAGTCGAAGTCGAACGACGCCGAGCCCGATACGGAACCCGCACCACAGTCGGCAGGCCCCATCGAGGTGTCTTCGGAAGAAGAGCTCGATGCCGTCATGGACTCCATGATGGATGCCGTCAAAGCGATGAAAGACGCCGTGGCCGACGCCGATATCGACGCCGAAGAAGAGGAGGCCGCGGAGGCCGCCTCGACCTTCGTGCCCGGCGAGACGCCCGTTGCCGACCAAGGCAGCACCATGCCCTCATTTCTGCAGCTCGAGCACCCCACGATTGGCGCCGATGCGGTCGATCCGCACGCAGCAGGCTTTTCTGTGGTCGAGGGCGGTACCGGCAATATCGCCGCGCCGCAGGCTGCCGATGCGGACGATGCCGACACCGCTCGCCCAACCGCCCCGCACTCCCCCGCCGCGAGCCGCGATCTGGGGACCGCCGTCTCGAACACTGCGAACGCCGTGGGCACCTTTATCGCCCAGGGCGCCTCGGCCATGCGCGAGATGAATGCCGCGAAAAAGGCACTTGCCGATGCCCGCGCCCACCTGGCCGAACTTGAGCAGCGCATTGCCGATCAGGCCGAGGAACTCGAGACGCGCCAGGATATCGCAGGCCGCTATGACCAGATCGTCGCCGACCAGCGCCAGGCGATTGCCACGGCCCAAAAGACTGCAGCGGCCGCCGAGATTGACCGTGATGCCCACGCCGCCAAGGCAACAGATCTCAAGGGTCAGCTCGAACAAATGAAAACAGAGGATGACGCGACTGAGATCCGCCTGAAGGCCGCGCTCGACGCCGTGGAGGCCCGCGAGGCGAGCTCGCGTGAGACCGGCAACCGCCTCGTTCGACGTCTTGAGGATTCCAAGCGCATCCGCGACAAGGTGAAGGCCGAGCGAGACGCCGGCATTGCCGCCGCACAACAAACCGTCGACGCCACGCGCGCCCAGCTCGAGACGCTGCGTCATGAGTATGCCGAGCTGCAACGCAATCCCTCGGCAAATCCCGCCAACTATACGGTGCGCACCAGCGAACTCTCGATGCAGATCTCCGACACGGCAGATGCCCTGCGTAAAGCCGAAGAAGATGTCCCGCGCATCACCGCCGACCTTGAGCACTCACTTGCCGCAGCCGAGCAGGCCGTCGAGCAGGCTCAAGCC
Organism: Collinsella aerofaciens; assembly: GCF_039062365.1. Taxonomy (GTDB): domain Bacteria; phylum Actinomycetota; class Coriobacteriia; order Coriobacteriales; family Coriobacteriaceae; genus Collinsella. The sequence continues at coordinate 220,900 of NZ_JBCJBI010000001.1, read as the reverse complement.
CCTATCGCCGACGCAAAACGCGCGCACCAAGCCGTGACGACCGAAGCCGATGCCGCGCGCGACGAGCTGCAGACGGCGAAGACGGCCGCCGCGACTCGTCAGCGCGAACTGCGCGAGAAGATCACTGCCGAGGACAAGGCGCGCCGCGACCAGGAGCAGACCATCGCCAACGCCCAAGCAGATGCCGCACATGCGCAGTCGATCATCGAACAGGCGACCGAGGTGCACGATCACCCAGAGATTACTGAGTCGCTTGCAGGATCCTTGGCCCGAGACAAAGCCGAACACGCCGAGACCGAGCGAGAAGTCGCCCAGCTCGAGGCCGCCGAGGACGCGGTGCGCGAGCGTACCCGCGACTCACGCATCAAATTCACTGGCGCCATCGTCTGCATCGTCGCCGTGATTCTGGTAATCATCCTGATCTGGCTGTTCGCGAGCAAGTAAACCAGCTGCCAAAAAACGCCTCAACTCAGTTGCGGTGAGAAAGTTTCTGTCCGCACCCCCAAAAGGCCAATTCAAGAACTATCTCACCGCAACTTATTTAGATCGACGCAAGGCAACCTATCCCTCTTGCACCGATCTCTTGACATAAGGACTGTCCCCAGGTGCCGGCACAAAAGGAACGTCCCCAAGTGCCAAGTGCCGTAAGAGTGTCCCCTTTGACTAGTCATTTAAGAACGTCCCCAATGACTACCCAATGACTACCCAATGACTACAGCGACAACCACGGCAACGCCGATGTTTTGGCAACGACAGCGAGCGGGTCGCATTTGAGACAAGGTGACGTGAAACGAAAGGGCGCTGACCTTCTGGTCGCGCCCTTGAAGTTGAACGTCAGATTGTCCAAATGCGGCCCGCGCAGCGTCGGCCGGTCCGCCGTTCGGTAGAACGGCGGAATCTAGAGAGGTCATGCCCGACGATTGAACGTCAGATTGCCGCTTAGGGGCGTTTGGAGCGTCGAGCAGTTACGCGGTTCGTAGAACCGCGTAACTAACAAATGAGCATCGCGTCGCCAAAGCTGAAGAAGCGGTAGCGCTCCTCGATAGCGGCAGCGTAGGCATCCATGATCTGGTCGCGGGTGGCAAGTGCACTCACAAGCATCATGAGCGTGGAGCGCGGCACGTGAAAGTTCGTAATCAGTGCGTCAACCACGTGATAGGTCGAGCCGGGCATGAGGTAGAGCTGCGTCGTCGCGTTCTCGCGTACCACGATGTCGCCGCGGCCGAGCGTATCGGCCCCGTCCTCACGGCCCTCAAAATAGCGCGCCGTCACAGCCGGATCGGACACCGGTGCCTCTGCGTCAAACGCGCTCTCGAGCGAGCGCACTGCGGTGGTACCAACGGCGATCACGCGATGCCCCTCGGCCTTCGCCTTATGCACGGCGTCGACAACCTCCTGCGACACGTGGTAGCGCTCGGTGTGCATCACATGCTGCGTGGGATCGTCCTCCTCCACCAGACGGAAGGTATCGATGCCCACTTCGAGTTCAACGGCGGCAAACTTGGCACCCTTGGCCTCGATAGCGGCCATGAGCTCGGGCGTAAAGTGCAGACCCGCCGTGGGAGCGGCAGCCGAGTGCTCCTCCTTCATGGCGTAGACGGTCTGGTACTTCTCGGGATCGCCCTCGTAATCGGTAATGTAGGGCGGCAGCGGCACGTGGCCGGCAGCATGGATGGCCTCGTCGAGTGTGCGCGGCTCGCCGGCGGCATTGCAACCGGCCGGCTCAAAGCGCACCAGACGGCCACCGCGGCTATCGGTGACAAAGTCGATGACCTCGGCCGTCAGCACCACGGGCGCGCCCTCGGGCGCATGGGCGCCACCGGCGCGATACTCAATCTGAGCACCGGGCTTCAGGCGCTTACCTGGCTTGACCAGGCACTCCCAAACGTGGCCCAGCGGGTCAACATCCTCGCGGCGCTTGAGCAGCAGCGTCTCGACCACGCCACCCGAGCCGGCTTTGCGACCGATCAGGCGGGCCGGCATCACGCGCGTCTTGTTGATGACGAGCACATCGCCCGGCTCGATATAGTCGATGATGTCGCGGAAGATGCGGTGCTCAACGGTGCCGCCATGCTCCAGCGGCGTTCCCGCCTGGGAGCCTTTGCGATCCACCACCAGCAGGCGGCAGGAGTCGCGCGGCTCGGCAGGAGCCTGGGCAATGAGCTCTTCGGGCAGGTTATAGTCAAAATCATCGGTACGCATCTTTGCCTCTTTCACAAAGCGCGTCAGTCGAAAAAATCGACTGACGCGCGCATCATTCTCCCCTGTATCCTATCAGCTTGTTGAGAGAAATATAGTATGGAAACAGATTTGCGACTGTTTTCTCAACGCCCTGCTACTTAAGCGTTGCGTACGTCACCGCCTTAATCGTATGCATGCGATTCTCCGCTTCTTGGAAAACACGAGACTTATCGGACTCAAAAACCTCGTCCGTGACTTCCATTTCGGTAACTCCAAACTTCTCAGCAATTTCGGCACCAACAGTAGTATTAGTATCGTGGAAGCTCGGAAGGCAGTGGAGGAAAATCGCCTCGGGCTTTGCCATAGACATCACCTCAGCGGTCACACGATACGGCGACATGAGCTTAATGCGGCTTTCCCACAGCTCTGCGGGCTGACCCATGCCAACCCAAACATCCGTGTAAATTACATCGGCATCACGAGCGCCTTCCTCAATATCCTCTGTAATGGTAATCGTCGATCCATGCTCGGCCGCAATACGACTACATTCTGCAAGGAGTTCAGGATCATAGGATGTAGCCCCCTCCGAATTTCCCCCGATTGGGCCGCAAGAACAGTAGTTAATGCCGAGCTTAGCGCAAATGACCATGAGCGAATCAGCGACGTTTCCGGCCGCCTTACCAAAAAATGTAAGTTTCCTGCCCTTAATCTCTCCAAACTCTTCACGTATGGTCAGAATATCGGCAAGCACTTGAGTCGGGTGAAATTCAGTAGTCAGCCCATTCCAAACGGGAACCCCAGCTTTTGCAGCAAGCTCCTCAACCTTCGCCTGTTCAAAGCCGCGGTATTCAATTCCGTCATACATGCGGCCAAGGACGCGAGCCGTGTCCTCAATCGACTCCTTTTTGCCCATCTGAGACGAGCCCGGATCCAAATAAGTTACACCCATGCCAAGGTCAAGTGCACCAACTTCGAAGGCGCAGCGAGTACGCGTGGAAGTCTTCTCAAATAGCAAAACAATATTCTTGCCTTCAAGGTATTTATGCGGAACACCGGCACGCTTCATGCTTTTGAAGTTAGCAGAAAGCTCAAGTAGATACTCAATCTCTTCCGTCGTGTAATCAAGCAGCTTCAGAAAACTGCGCCCAGCGATATTAACACCCATATTCGCCATCTCCCATCACAGTGGATTTGCAACTAAATATCTTCGCGCCAGAAGGGCATGCTCATGCAGCGCGGGCCACCACGACCGCGGGACAGTTCCTCGGAGGGAACGACCAAAAGTTCCAAACCGTTCTTGTAGAGCTCATCATTTGTGACAACATTGCGCTCGTAAACACAGACTTTACCAGGAGCAACGGCAAGAGTGTTCGACCCGTCGTTCCACTGCTCGCGAGATGCCTCAACCATATCGCCGGCACCGCACTCAATAAGCTGCACCTTCTCCACGCCAGTAGCCATTTCAAGAATATGTTCAAGCGTGTCATCAATCTCTTGAACAGCGACCATTCCCTCAGAGTCACCACGAGTCAGACGATAAACACGAAGGGTCTCAAAAATACCGGGATAAACTGTGAACTTATCGAAATCCACCATGGTGCAAACGGTGTCAAGATGCATGTAAGCATAGCCGTTGGGGATTTTAATAGCGTAAACGGTATCGATCTCAGAATTCCCAGATCCCCAGAACAAATTCTTTGCAAGCTCCTCAATCGCAGCCGCCTCAGTTCGCTGGCTAATTCCAATAGCCAAGGTATGAGCGTTAATGTTAAGCACATCACCGCCCTCGATATGCCAGGGATTCTTATGGTCGTACCAAATCGGAGTCCCTGCATAATCGGGATGGTATTTGAAAATCGCTTCGTAGAAGGGCACTTCACGATCTCGCTGTTTCCAATACATATGGTGAAGCAGAACGCCTTTGCCCACGGAAGCAAGAGGATCGCGAGAGAAATATGAACTCGGAAGAGGCTTCAACACCAAATCATCGGGCTTCGCATCCTCATTATCCATCATACTAAGCGTAGTCGAAACGCGAGGCAGCTCAAGGTCACGATAACGATACCCCCCCATAGCCTCAAGTACAAACTGATACGAATCTGAAATAGCGTCGAGCTTTTCACGAACAGCCTGCTCAAGCATAGGATTGACAATCCCGCTCTCAGCCATAAATGTATCGGTAAACTCAGCGCGAGCCGAGGGGCATGCATCCAGCGCTTCAGCAACGAGTTTCTCCATATAGAGAACCTCAACACCTTCGCTCCTCAGAAGATCCGCAAAGGCATCATGCTCCTTTTGAGCCACATCAAGATAGAAACAGTCGTGAATCCAGACATCCTCGAACTCTTCTGCCTTTACGTTCACAAGGTCACGACCGGGGCGGTGAAGCACAACTTTCTTGAGCTTACCAATCTCGCTGTGTACATTCAGTCCTTTAGACATTCCTGTTACTCCATTTCAGCCATGAAACCTACAGGGCAATAAGTCCCGAGATTGCTACGAATACGATATTGATGAGCGACACGACCAAGAAGAATTTCCAAACGGTCTTCCACCACTGGCCAAGCTTGATCTTGCACACGCCCAAACCCGCTACAAGAATGGCGCTAGTAGGACAGATCAAAGACATCGTCGCGCTACCCATGGAGAGAGCCCACACGGCGGCCTCGGGATTAAGGCCCATGAGTTCGGTCAAAGGTCCAAAAATGGGAGCGGTCAGTGCTGCAAGGCCAGATGAGCTGGGAACCAGAATCGCCAGGAGGTTCTCAACCGCATAAAGAAGCGTAGTAAAGAGAACCGCCGGGATGCCGCCCAGACCAGTGGCGAGCGCATTGAGGATGGTATCGATGATCATGCCGTCAGAGGCAATGACAAGGATGCCACGCGCAAGTCCAACGACAATTGCCGAGAAAGCAAAGTCAGCGATACCCGCAACAAATTCCTGAGCGATGACGTCCTGACTAAAGCCCGCAATAACACCAGCCAACAGGCCCATGGCCAAAAAGACCGCAGAAATCTCGTTCATATACCAGCCCTGGGTCACAAGTCCCCAGATGATAAGGCACATACCAGCGATAAATACCGCAAGCACGCCTTTTTGACGACCCGTAAATTCCGCGTCAAGGGCAGATTCATCGGCAGCGAACTCGACTTTCTTGGCGATATCATCCTCAAATGTGATCGATGACTCAGGGTTCTTCTTTACCCTTCGTGCATAGAGGACAACCCAAGTAATTGCAACGACAGTCAAAACAACCCAGGCAATCATACGCAGCCACAGCTGGGGGTTGCCCTGAATACCAAGAATACCTTGCGCAATGAGAACATTAAACGGATTAATCGTTGAGGCGATGTAACCCGTGCGCGCTCCAACGAACACGACCATGAACGCCGTCATCGAGTCGAAGCCCATAGCCATCATAATTGGCATGAAGATCGCAAAGAACGGGAGAGTTTCTTCCGCCATGCCAAAGCTCGTTCCGCCCAATGCAAAGAGAACCATCGCAATAGGAATAATTAGAATGTCTTTGTTCTTAAAGCGGCGAACGACACGACCCATTCCGCTCGTGATAGCGCCCGTTTTAGTAATAACCTGAAACGAACCGCCCACAATCAAGATGAATGCAACGACCTCAATTGCCTCTTGTATACCGCGCGTTGGAGCCTGAAGAACATCGAAGACGCCTTGTCTGAGATCTACTTCATCCCCGGTTTCCTCGTCAATATATGTCTTTTCACTCTGCTCATACGTACCTGCGACAGTGACTTCACGACCGTTCACCTCCTGACGCTGATAGGACCCAGAGGGAACAATCCACGTGAGAACAGCGAAGATGACCATAAGTGCAAAGATGATCGCATATACGTGCGGGACCTTGAACTGCTTGATGCCTTTCGAACTTTCCGCTGCCATATCTCCTCCTTCATTCCTTTTCCCATCTATCCAGCTGGCACCATAAATGTATGAGGTTGCTCAGCGGTGGTCGGCCAACCATCGCCATCGTGTCGCTTTTCACCTATGAACGGCAGCTAAAGTGACGTTATTAATCAATCTGATATTTAAAATTGATGTTATTTATCAATTACATACGTCTTTTAACTTTTCCGCAACACAACAAGGAACCTGCCTTAGCCTTATATAAAAACCAGCAGGACAGGAGACAGACATGCAAGGCGTACACATAACAAATGAAATCGGTCATTTAAAAGCCGTACTTGTCCATCGACCAGGAACTGAAACACAAAACTACCCTGATGCCGACTTCAGCCAAGTTTTCTCCCTGCGAAAATGGAGTGGTCGTTTTGACCTCGACAAAGCAATATATGAGCACGATTCCATGGTTCAATTGCTTGAGAAGCATGGCGTAGAAACCATTGAAATTAGGGACCTTCTCGAAGACTCACTTGAAACTGAGCCCCAATCACTTAAATGTTTTATTGATGACTACCTCCGTTGCAGTGGGGCAACAGGCAGAGAGTTCCTCGAGACAATAACCCAGCTGTTTGAGAACGCTAAGAACACCCAGGAATTGGTGAATATAGTACTTAACGGCATTCGCTTTGGAGACACTGAGCTATGTTCAAACCAGTCGGAAACACTACGGGCGCTCGTGCACGAGCAATTTGACCCCGCCTCGCTCTTGGTCAATCCCCTCAACACGCTTTTTTTCACTCGTGATCCTGCTGTGGTAGTCGGAGACGGCATCATCCTAAATCATATGTATTGGCCTGAGCGTGATCGTGAGGTCGCCTTATACCGGCAGATATTCACCCACCACAAGATCATGGGAGAAACCCCGGTATGTGATTTGAACAGGAGTAGTTACCATATCGAAGGCGGAGACATTCTTGTTATCAGTGCTAAGACATTATTAGTTGGAATCTCTGACCGAACTGAACCCGCCGCCGTCGAGTCACTTGCCAAAGAGCTCCTGACCTCAAATAAATTCCAGACCACCGAGCTAATTGCGATTCGAGTCCCCTCTGACGGGCTGCGTATCCACCTCGATACGTTCATAAGTAGAATTGATCACGACGCGTTCCTCATCGATCGTGAGATATGCAATGCCGTTGATGCATACAGCATTCAACTAAAACGATCCGGAAAGGGCCTTACGATCACTCCTATCGATCGCGCGATTCCGGAAATACTCTCTGCAGCCTGTTGCGAACCAATAAAAGTAATTGACTGCGGAGGCGGGAATCAAACCGCCTACGAAAGAGAGCGCCGGAACAACGCAACGTCTATCCTTGCGCTCTCGCCAGGAAAACTATGCGTATATGAAGAAAACGTTTGGACCAACGAAGCGCTTGAGAAAGCAGGAATGGAATTATTCCCGTTATCCATTGACGAGCTCACCAAAGGCTATGGTGGCACAAACTGTCTATGCCTCCCTCTGTGGCGAGAGGATCTATAGCCATGGGCTTCGGGGCAAATATTCGTAAACTCCGCACCATGGAGCATCTTGGTCAGGCGCAACTTGCAGAGATGTTGGGGGTATCTAAAGAGACCGTTTGTCGTTGGGAAAAAAGTCGGTATGCCCCCCGTGAGCGCCATATTGAAAAGTTACAAGCGCTCTTCGGTTGCACCCGCGATGAACTTGTTGGCGAGGAAAACGGTTTGGCCGTAAAGCTCGCAAATAAAAGAATCGTCACCGACGAAGACCCTGCTATCCACGAAATGGAGGGCGCATTTCCCGTCATCGATATCGAATCGCAAAAGCGCCGCATCACGCACAGCCAACAAAATGCTTGCGCGCCTGTAGACGTAGCCAAGCGTCACCCACATAGCGTTTTCGTTAAAATCAAAGGTGACGAAATGTCCCGCATTTACCCTCCCGGCAGCTTACTACTTGTCGATACCACCGCAAAGCCTTGGAACGGCTGTGCTGTATTGGCGCTCGCAGACGGTAAAACACCGGTAATTAGGCGATTTGCAGAAGGAAACGACATGATTGTGCTGTCGTCCCATTCATATGCAACAGCAAGTCCGGATCTGATGTTTAACAAACGGAGGATCAGAATCATAGGAGTCGTCGTTTGGTATCAAGCGAGCCACGATCACACGCTTAATTAAATCGACTTTCCCAAAAACGACCGTACCGCACAGACAGCTCAAAGCCCCAGCCCAAATGAACTACTTTTTGGACGCTTTGCGCTCGTCGCGGATGCGGGCGCGGTCCATGGCCGCCTCGACAGCCGAGAAGCGGCAACCACAGTAGTTCTGCCGATACATGCCAAGCTCGCGCGATCGGCGTGTCGCCTCGGGGTAATACGGGCGAAAATCACGAATCACCGGTGTAAGCCCGCGGGCGGTAGCCAGGCGCTCCAACACGTCATTACAGGTATCGAACAGCTGATACGGTGAGACGGCGAGCGTCGTACCCACATATTCGAACCCGCGCTCCTGGGCCACGCGGCACGCCTCGGCCAAGCGCAAGGCATAGCACGCGCGACAGCGACGGGGCCGATCGGCACCCAGCGGTGCCACGCCGGTCTCCCAGCGATCGCGGTCCTCCCCCGCCTCGATGAGCTCGATGTCGCCATCGGCACACCACCGGCGCAGCTCGTCCAAGCGGCGCTGCCATTCATCGCGCGGTTGAATATTGGGGTTGGTCCAGCAAATCGCGGGCTCAAACCCCTCCTCGCGCAGCAGGCGAACCGGCTCCAGCGAGCACGGCGCGCAGCAAGCATGCAGCAGCAACGGCTTCATCAACATCCCCGTCCCAGAAAAATCATCCCAAAAAGACTACCTTGCGAAAAAGCGGACGCCAAAGGATGTGTCCTCGCAGGCGACAATGCGACGGTCGCGCAGAATGGTCCGCACGTAATACCAATCGCCCACACAGCCCGACAAATGCAAACCGGCCGCCAGGTAGCACAGCAGCGGATAGCCCGAACATGCAAACCCCAGGGCAAACGCCACCGTCAAGGCAACCGTCGGCGCTAGGCAAATGACCATGTACCGCGCACGCGAATACACCACGCCCTCGGCGCAGGCGTAAATCATGCAGGTTTCGAGATTTGCCCCAAAGGTCACGTGTGCACCAGCAGGCGCAAACAACTTAAAGAACACCGTATGCACCAACTCGTGCACGGCAAATGACGCCGCAGAGACGACCGCCAAGCCGACTATCCAGCCCACGGCAGCCATCCAGCCACCCGCGTCAGCCGCATCCAGATCCGCAGGCCCGCCCAGCAGCATAAACACCGGCACCAGGCACACGGCAAACACGCCGGCTACGACCATCCCCCACACGAAGCAAGCGTGCAGAAAATCCTCGTCCTCAAACGCATGTATGTTGGAAATCTCATTCATAGCATCTTAGGATAGCGCCCCTGCCACGTACCCGTCCGCATGTGCGATAATGTCGAACGATATGCACGAATTGACCACCGCGTCGCCAGGCCTTGCGCCCGGCCGCGCTCTCACCATATGCGAAGGAGTCCCATGGCATCCAAATACTCCATGAACGACCGTCCCAGCTGGCCTCGCCGCGCCATCGTTACCGCCGGCGAGCCCTACGGCAACAAGGGCCTTCACTTTGGCCACGTCGGCGGCGTCTTTGTCCCTGCCGACTTCTTCGCCCGCTTCCTGCGCGACCGTCTGGGCCGCGAGAACGTCATCTTCACCTCGGGCACCGACTGCTACGGCTCGCCCATCATGGAGAGCTACCGCAAGCTCAAGGAGAACGAGGGCTACGACAAGTCCATTAACGAGTACGTCGAGTCCAATCACTCCCGCCAGGCCGCGACCCTCAACAACTACAACATCAGCTGCGATATCTACGGCGGCTCAGGCCTTGAGCCGGCTGCGCAGATTCACAACGAAGTGACCGCCGAGATTATCGAGCGCCTGCATGAGCAGGGCACCATCTCCAAGCGCTCCACGCTGCAGTTCTACGACGCCAAGGCCGGCACGTTCCTCAACGGCCGCCAAGTGATCGGCCGCTGCCCCATCCAGGGCTGCAAGTCCGAGAAGGCTTATGCCGACGAGTGCGACCTGGGTCACCAGTTTGAGCCCGAGGAGCTCATCGCACCCAAGAGCCAGCTCACCGGCGAGGTGCCCGAGCTGCGCCCGGTCGACAACCTCTACTTCGACCTGCCGGCCTACCTCGACTTTATGAAGACCTACACCGCCAAGCTCGCCCAGAACCCGCAGGTTCGTTCCGTGGTCTCCAAGACCATGGAGGAGTGGCTGCTGCCGGCCCAGCTCTATATCCAAAACAAGTTCCGCGAGGCCTTCGATGCCGTCGAGGACCAGCTGCCCGAGCACACCGTGCTGGAGCCCGAGGGAAACAAGAGCAGCTTTACCGTCACCTTCCCCAGCTGGAAGGAGCGCGACGACGCCCACGCGGTGCTCGCCAACGGCGGCGTGCGCTTCCGCAGCGGCAAGGCGCTCGTGCCCTTCCGCATCACCGGCAACATCGACTGGGGCGTTCCGGTGCCCGAGGTCGACGGCGTGAACGACGTCACCTGCTGGTGCTGGCCCGAGAGCCTGTGGGCGCCCATCAGCTACACCCGCACCGTGCTCGCACGCGATGCCAAGGCCGCCGGCGTGACCGAGGGTGTCGCCGCCCAGGATGCCGCCCTCATGGGCGAGCCCGCCGCCGATTCCACGCAGGTCCCCGCGCCCACCTACCAGCACAGCTCGCTCGACTGGCGCGACTGGTGGTGCTCTGACGACGCTCAGATCTACCAGTTTATCGGTCAGGACAACATCTATTTCTACTGCATCGCGCAGACCGCCATGTGGGAGGCCCTGGGTTGGGACCTTACGCAGAGCACCGTCAGCGCCTGCTACCACCTGCTCTACATGGGTAAAAAGGCCAGCTCGTCCTCGCAGACGCCTCCCCCGCCGGCAGACGACCTGCTCAACCACTACACCTGCGAGCAGATGCGCGCGCACTGGCTGTCGCTCGGCCTGTCCGAGAAGCCGGTGAGCTTTAGCCCCAAGGCATACGACACGCGCGTGACCGGCAAGGACAAGGACGGCAACGAGGTGCGCGCCTGCGACGACAAGCGCGTCATCGATCCGGCCCTTAAGGAGAGCGCCCTTTTGACCGGCGTCTTTAACCGCCTGGCCCGCAGCTGCTTCTACGGCGTCGCCGTCAAGGAAGGCGACGAGAGCCCCTATCGCAACGGCTGCATCCCCGCCGGTGCCGCCTCCGCCACCGTTGTCGAGGCTGCCCAGCAGGCAGTCCTCGCCTTTGAGCAGGCCATGTACAAGTTTGAGACACACCGCGCACTTGCCGTGTGCGACGACTACCTGCGCGCCTCCAACAAGCGCTGGAGCGACGCCTCCAAGGCCGCCAACAAGCTCGAGGGTGAGCCGGCCAACGCCGCCATGACGCAGGCCCTGGTCGACGCCTTTACCGAGCTGCGCGTGGCGACCGTGCTCATGCACGGCATCGTCCCGGCCGGCTGTGAGCTCATCTGCGAGTACTTCGACGTCGACCCGGTCGCCTTCTTTAGCTGGGATAACATCTTTGCCTCCACGGACGAGTTTGTGGAGAGCCTGGGCGAGAAGCCCGGCGAGCACCGCGTGAAGCCGCTGCCCCCGCGCTTCGACTTCTTCAGCAAGCACGAGAGCCAGTACTAAAGCACGCTAGCAGCAGCGCGCCCGGAAAGCAGTCAATTTGGGACGGGAAGGAAAGACGGATGTCCAAGCCGCGTCGTCGTAAGCAGAAAAAGCAGGTTAAGCCCGAGCTCAAGCTTAGGCAGTTTGCCGCTACCGAGCTTTCCGGCCGGCTTGCCGCCCAACACTCCGCCGCCGACCTGCCGCGCTTTATGGTCGACACGGTTGCCGGCGCCTATACGCCTGCCGATGCTGAGCGCATGATCGAAGGCTTTGGCGCCGCAGCCACGCGCCCGGTCACGCTGCGCGCCAACACGCTCAAGGCGACCGCCGAGGACATCGCCGCTGCACTCGACGCCGCCGGGATCACCCACCAAACCGTCGCATGGTATCAGGATGCCTTCATGCTGCCCGAGGCCCAGGTTTCCGATCTGTGGGATCTCGACATCTACCGTGACGGCAAAATCTATCTGCAGAGCTTGTCGTCCATGATGCCGCCTTTGGTGTTGGGCGCTCAGGCCGGCGAGGACATCCTGGACATGTGCGCGGCCCCCGGCGGCAAGACGACGCAGATCGCCGCCCTCACCCAGGGACAGGCGCACCTCACAGCCTGCGAGATGAGCATTCCCCGCGCCGAAAAGCTCGAGGCCAACTTGGGCCGCCAGGGCGCCAAAAACGTGCCCGTCATGCGCATCGACGCACGCGAGCTCGACGAGTTTTTCCGCTTTGACCGTATTCTGCTCGACGCTCCCTGCACCGGCACGGGCACCGTCATCAGCGGCAACGAAAAGAGCTTGCGCGGCCTCACCGAGCAGCTGCTTGGCAAGTGTGCCCGCTCGCAGCGCGCGCTTCTGGACCGCGCCATGGGGGCCCTCAAACCGGGCGGCACGCTCGTCTATTCGACCTGTTCGATCTTGCCGCAAGAAAACGAGGACGCCCTGCAAGAGGCCCTCGACAAGTACATGGACTGCGAGCTTATCCCCCTCGATGGCACGCCGAGCGAAAGTGAAACGCGCCGTGCTCAGGAAGCTGGCGAAGAGCCGCGCGTCGAGAGCAACGCCCTCACCGAGGCCATCGCCGCCGGCCACGTTTCGTCCGTCGCCAACGGAATGCCCGGCACGCTGACCATTCCGCCCAGCCGCGACTTTGAGGGCTTCTACATCGCCCTGATCCGAAAACGCAGCTAGCGCACGGATTCAAAACTCAACAAACTATCTCCGTGCGCGCCTGTCCTGCTGGTCACGGTGCTGCTTAAGTGCCTCGCGTTCCTTGCGTTCGGCTCTTTTGCCCTTAATGGCCGTGACCACCAAGTAGATGACCGCGGCAGCAACGATTGCGCCCACGCACAGGCCAATCGAGCCCAACATTGCTGTGAATTCCATACCGCGTCACCTCTCTTTTAAACGGGACATTCAAGATAGCACCTCAATACCCGCCACCACAGCTCCTTCACGTTCGCCGGCCTTTCGGTCTAACGGATGGCGCGGCGGGGAAAAATCAACTCGTCAAACGATTTAGCAATCGTAGCGCCGGTCGCACGCTGACGGGCGCACAACATAGAAACGGACCGCCATGGATTCTCTCAACGATTTGAACGAGCGCGTCGACGCCTTTGTCGGCACCAGCTCCTTCGATACGCCCGCCGCGACCGACGATCAAGCCCCCATCGATGTGCCCGCCGAGGTTCACGAAGACGTCGTCGCCTCGGTCGACTTCTCCGAGGTTGAGCTTGCAGACGAATTTACCGAGCCCCAGGTGGCCGTAACCCCCAACGGCCTTTTGCCCATGGAGCCGCTGCCCATCGACGGACGCCTGCGCAAGGCGGCCCTCCGTATGCCCGATGAGATCGAGGAGGCCAGCGGCTTTACGCTCTTTGGCCGCCGCATCAAATCGCTCATCTACACCACCGACGTGGCGGTCATCCGCAACTCCAATGCCGACGCCGTGTTTGCCGTCTACCCCTTCACGCCGCAGCCCGCCATTACGCAGGCGCTGCTGACCGTTGCCGAGTGCCCGGTCTTTGTGGGCGTTGGCGGCGGCACCACCACCGGTAAGCGCTCCGTGCAGATGGCGGCCGTTTCCGAGATGCAAGGCGCGGCGGGCTGCGTGGTCAACTCCCCCGCTACTGCCGAAATGGTCGAGCACATCACCAACATCGCCGACATCCCCGTCATCGCCACGGTCGTTCGCTGCGACGACGATGCTCACGCCAAGGTGCGCGCCGGAGCCAAGATTCTCAACATCGCCGCCGGCAAGAACACGCCCCAGGTCCTACGCGAGCTGCGCGAGCACTATCCCAACCTGCCGCTTATCGCGCCGGGCGGCAAGACGCCCGAGAGCATTCGCGAGACCATCGCCGCCGGCGCCAACGCCATCATCTGGACACCGCCTTCGGCCCAGCAGCTACAGACCGACATGATGCAGCGTTATCGCAAGATGAAGGAAGACGCCACACCTGTCATCTCGCGCGACAACGTGCCCATTATCGACCAGGTCGCCGCCGCCGAGGTCAGCCAAGTCGAGAACATGAATCCCGATGTGCCGATTCCCGACGAAGTCATCGAGCGCGTCGCTTCGATCCACGAGCGCGTCGAGGAGCATCGCGCCAACCGCGGCCTCAAGCCGTCACTGCACGGCTTTTTCTTCCGCGGAAAGAAACGCTAGCCGCAACAGCAAGGCCCGCCCCACAAACGTGAGGCGGGCCGTTTTCGTTTGAGCAATCATGCAGCGACGTGATGGGGCAAATTAATCCACGCGCTTGTCGCCCATAAAGAAGAGCGCCACCGTACCAGGTCCGGTATGCGAGCCAATCAGAGTACCGATGTCATTGATCTCAATCTTGCCTTTAAGCTGCGGAACCTGTTCCTCAATCAGTGCCGCGACCGCCTCAGCATCCTCGCGGCACGCCGACTGCGACATGATGCACTTACCCGAATAATCTGCACCGTCCTGTACGTGTGCCATCATGGTCTTAGCCATCTCGGAAATCGCGCGCTTCTTAGTGCGAATCTTCTCACGTGGCGACAGCTTACCTTCGCAATCGACCGTCATAAGCGGGCAAATCTTAAGCGCCGTGCCGATGATCGCGCTCGCGGCCGAAATGCGACCGCCGCGCAGGTAGCTCGACAGATCGGTCGAGAAGAACCAGTGGTGCAGGTTGAGCTTGTGCTCCTCGATCCAGACAGCCGTCTCGTCGAGTGAAGCCCCGCTATCGCGCACATCGGCGGCATATTCCAACAACAGGCCAAAGCCCGAAGACGCCGCCAGCGAATCGATGACGCGCACCTTGCCGCCCTCGGGATAGCGATCCGCAAGCATTTGCGCCGCGACGCAGGCCGATCCATACGTGCCCGAAATACCCGACGACAACGTCAGGTGCAGCACGTCTTTACCCTCGGCAACAAACGGCTCCCAAAACTCCTCGTACTCACCCACGCTCACCTGAGACGTCTTGGGCATGGCGCCCGCGGCAATCTGGGCAAAAAACTCGTCCGGCGTAATCGACTGATACAGATCGTCCGCATAGACAACATCGTCGATCTCGTAATGAAAACACACGACAGGGATATTGCGCGACGCAAAGAACTCACGGGTTCGATCGGCGGCGGATTCACAGGTCAGGACAAAATCACTCATATGAGGCTCCTTACTCATTGCTGCGCAAATTATCGCACAGTGAGCCTACATGCGGTACATATGTCCACTATTTACCAAATCGAACCAAAAATAGTGAACATCTTTACCACCATCGTCTCCACCGGCCCCACGCATAAATATCTGAGAAAACACCCTCTGTCGTCTCCACCCAACCGCCATATCTACCTCAACTAAATCGATTTACCAAACCGTTCAGCCGACAATTCAGCCGCTGGCGCAAAATCGAAACAAAAGCGGCGCATACTGATAAACGTTTGACGTTGTTTATCAGTTTTACCAACCATATCGGAAGGTGTTTCATGGTCGCATTCGATCGCAACCCGCAAGACTTCAAGTATCTGCGCCTGCTGTCGAGACAGTTCCCCACCGAACAATCCGCATTTACCGAAATTATCAACCTCTCGGCAATCCTCAACCTACCCAAGGGCACCGAGCATTTTATGAGCGACGTGCATGGTGAGTACGAAGCCTTTATGCACATCCTCAACAACTGCTCGGGCGTCGTGCGCGAACATGTCGACGAGATCTTTGGCGACACGCTCTCCTTTGACGAAAAGGGCGAGCTGTGTACGCTCATCTACTACCCGCGCGAGAAGATCGACCTGGTCCGCAGCCGGCGCGAGGACTCGCCAACCTGGTACAAGACGATGCTTGACCAGCTCATCATGGTCGCGCGCTCACTTTCAAGCCGCTACACGCGCTCCAAGGTGCGTAAGGCCATCCCGCGCGACTACGCCTACATCATCGACGAGTTGTTGCACACGCACCCGGACGAGAACAACTATCGCGTGCGCTATCACGAGCGCATCGTGGAGTCCATCCTGGAGACCGCCAGCGCCGACGACTTTATCGAGTCGCTCGCCTCGCTCATCAAGCGCCTGGCCGTCGACCACCTGCACCTGGTGGGCGACATCTTCGACCGCGGCGGCGGCGCGGCCAAGATTATGGACCGTCTGCTCACCTACCATTCACTCGACATCCAGTGGGGCAACCACGACCTGCTGTGGATGGGCGCTGCGGCCGGTGAGCCCGCCTGCATCGCCACGGTGTTGCGCAACAACCTGCGCTACGACAATTACGAGATCCTGGAGAACGACTACGGCATCTCGCTGCGTGAGCTTGTCGCCTTTGCCGATGCCACCTACACCGCCGGTGAGTCCATCACCCCGCTGATCAAGGCCATCAACGTGCTGCTCTTTAAGCTCGAGGGCCAGATTATCCAGCGCCACCCCGAGTTCGACATGACCGACCGCCTGTTACTCGACAAGATCGACCACGACACCGGCACGGTCACGCTCGCCGACGGCAGCGTGTGGCCGCTCACGACCAACGACTTCCCCACCGTCGACCCGGCGGACCCCTACACGCTCACGTCTCAGGAGCAGCACATCATCGACAAGCTCGTGTCCGAGTTTGTCACCGCCGATCACCTGCATCGCCATATCGATTTCCTCTACACCCACGGCTCGATGTACAAGGTCGCCAACGGCAACCTGCTCTTCCACGGCTGCGTTCCGCTCAACGAAGACGGCACCTTTAGCAGCATGAACTGCCTGGGCACCTGGCACGCTGGCCGCGATTATCTCGATTTTTGCGACCACATCGCCCGCCGCGCGTGGCGCGTGGGCGACCGCGATGCCCTCGACTGGATGTGGTACCTGTGGATTGGCTTCAATTCACCCGCCAGCGGACGCCTGGTGCGTACCTTTGAGCGCGCCTATATCGCCGATAAGAGCACCTGGGTCGAGCCGATGGACCCGTACTTTACGCTTACCAAGTCGCCCTCGGTCTGCGATGATATCATGCGCGAGTTTGGCGTCGCGCCCATGGCATGCTCGCCGACCGGCCACATCATCAACGGCCACACACCCGTTAAAACCACCAAGGGCGAGCAGCCCATCCGCGCCGAGGGCAAGCTGCTGGTCATCGATGGCGGCTTCTGCCGCGCTTACCATCCCAAGACGGGCATCGCCGGCTATACGCTCATCTCGAGCTCGCGCGGCTGCCGCCTCAAGTCGCACCGGGCCTTTACGACGGTTGCCGAGGCACTCACGCGCAACGTGGACATCGAAAGCGAGACCAACCGTTTTGACCAAGCGGACCGTCGCCGCATGGTGAGCGACACCGATACTGGCGCCAAGATCCGCAGCCAGATCCAAGACCTGCGTCAGCTGCTCGATGCATATAGAAACGGTGCTATCGAGGAGCGCGCCTAGCACCACCCGCGGGGATTGGCTAAACTTGCTGAGTTTGTCATCCCCACGGCGTCCCCGCGCCACCCTAAGGCAGGTACCATGCAAAAGCTCCTTGCGCAGATCATGAAATTTGGCGTCGTCGGTGTCATTGCCACGGTTATCGACTTTGGCATTATGAATCTGCTCCACTACGGTCTCGGCCTCAACATCCTAATCGCCAACACCAGCGGCTTTATCATCTCACTCATCTTTAACTACCTCGCAAGCATGAAGTACGTGTTTGCGCACAAGGAAGGCATGAGCCGCCGCCGCGAGTTCATCATCTTTGTCGTGCTGTCCGTGATCGGTTTGGTGCTCAACGACGGCATCGTGCTGGCGCTCAACGCCGGTCTGGGGCTCGAGGCCAATATCGCCAAGATTTGTGCCACCGCGCTTGTCATGGTCTACAACTTTGTGACCCGAAAAATCTTCCTGGAGGGCGACGAGACAAAATAGCTCGAAACCCCTGCAGCATTACGGCGCCCACGGACGACGCGCACTCAGCGCAGTATCGTCCGTGGGTGTCGCTCGTTTACGGGCAAATTTTTAACGTTTGCGGATTAGCTCTTGAAAATTTGGCGAGTTCATATAGTTATTGGCAAAGACCTTACGTTTCCCTTGTAAAAGCTCTAAAGTATCCTCTGCTCGATTCATCAAGGCATTGGATGTGATTACGTGCGCAAGGCGCTGGCACAACCTCATACCAAGCAGTTCCTCAAGTTTGCCGTCGTGGGTCTCATCTCCTTTGGCATCGACTGGGGCATGCTCATTGCGCTCGTCGAGCTTTTCCACCTCGACTTTTTGATGAGCACTACGGTCTCGTTTATCACGTCCGTCGTGGTCAACTACTGGCTCAGCATGAAGTACGTGTTCGACCATCGCGAGGGTATGAGCCGCAAGCGCGAGTTCACGATCTTCACCATCCT
Organism: Collinsella aerofaciens; assembly: GCF_039062365.1. GTDB lineage: Bacteria > Actinomycetota > Coriobacteriia > Coriobacteriales > Coriobacteriaceae > Collinsella. The sequence continues at coordinate 202,325 of NZ_JBCJBI010000001.1, read as the reverse complement.
GTCGGTGATCGGCCTGGGTCTCAACGACCTGTACATGTTTGTGGGCGTCACGTTTTTGAGCATCGGCTACCAGGCCATGAAGGCCATCGCCACGTTCCTCGTCACCTGGTACAACTACTTCAGCCGCCGCTTCTTCCTCGAGGGTGCACGGTCGTAGTCGATCACTATTTGCTTGAATGTATAACCGGTTGGAATTCCCATTCCAACCGGTTTTTTGTGAGACCCGGCGGCCCAGTCCCATTCGCATGAAAAACGGGCGGCCCGGATGTTTGTCCGGACCGCCCGTCTGGCGCGCTATGTCGAGGCCTCTAGCCTGTCACGTAATACCAAACCACGTTGTCGCCGTTGGAGAGAACGTAGTTGCTGCACGCCGTCATGGGCGTTGCGCCGTTGACGGAGTACATCCAGCCGCTCGTGCCGCCGTGCTGTTTCTCGGCCAAACCACCAATCGCGGAGACATACGTGCCGTACGACGAGCCATGTGCGTTGACAGAAAGGCCCAGCGCGCACAGGGCATCGTAGACGGTAGCGCCTTCGTTAAAGGTAAAGGTGCCACCAGAGGACACAGGATTGCCCACGGCGCTCGATGTGACCGAAACCGTCACCGTAACGTAGTTGGACTCCTGTGAGCCGCTCTGGCCGCCCGAGGAGGCGTTTCCACCATTAGAGGATGAGGCTCCATTAGACGACTGGCCACCGCCCGAAGAAGCACCACCAGACACCTCGGAAGTATCGCCGGCGCCCGTATTCTGGGCAGCGGATTTATCGCCAGACTTCTTGCCGTCCTGGTCCTCGGACTTCTTGCTATCCGAGTTTTTGTCTGATTCCTTGTCCGAAGACTCGGAATCGTCCTTGCCGTCGTTCGAACCCTTGGACTCGTCTTTTGCGTCATTCGATGACTTGGAATCCTTGGAACTGGCCTCGCCCGAAGTCGTAGTCGAGCCAGATGCCTTGGTGTCCTTGGTGACGACGCTCTCCCCCGTCACGGTCTGAATGATCCAGTCGATGGACCAGGCACCGCTTGTGGAAGGATGGACGAAACCCAGCGAGACGACGATCAGAATGGTGCACGCGGCAGTCAGAACGCCGAGGAGCGCCTTGCGACGAGAGGTGGACGCCGCCGAAGCGGCGCCCTTTTGCTTTGGATCATCGAGCTGGATAAACGAGGAGTCGGGTTGTTGCCCGCTGGTCTCCTTGGGCTTATCGGGCATTACCGTCACCCTTGCCGCGCTTGGTCAGCACGAAGACGGCGATGAGCGCGAGGCCAATCACGCCGGCGGCGATGCCAACGATGGCGAGCGGATTGGCGCCAGTCTCCTGCTCGGAAGCACTAGAGGACTTCTTAGCAGTGGTCGTGGAAACAGCACCCGTATCGGACTTGAAATCGGACTTCTTGTCGGACTTGCCGTCCTTCTTGTCAGACTTCTTGTCAGACTTCCTATCGGACTTATCGGAGTCCTTCTTGTCGGACTTGTTGTCCTTGGTCTCGGTCTTGGTCGACACCGTCATCTTGGTCGTCGGCTTATGACCCGGGGCGACAGCGCCGCCAGCCTGCTGGCCCTTCGTGCCGGAGCCGGAGCCCGTGCCAGTGCCAGCGCCAGCACCGGAACCGTTGCCAGCGCCACCGTTGCCACCATTAGTGCCAGAACCGCCATTACCGCCAGGGTTAACGGCATTCTTGGTCCACTTGGCATACAACGTCAGGTCGGCCGTCACCGGCGTACTGAAGTCGTACGCCTGCGTGCAAGGCTCATCGGTATACCAACCGCCGAAAGTGTAGCCATCGCGCATCGGATCGGCCGGCTTGACCAGCTTGCCATCGGACGTAGCAACAAACTTAGTGTCGCAAGCAGACCCGCCGTTGGAATTAAAGGCAACCGTCCAAGACTCAACGGCCCCAAGCTTGAACAGCGTGCCCGAGTCATTGATGTAGTACAGGTTGCCAGATGCATCGGCAATGACCGGAGAGTCACAGTACTGGTAATGGCCAGCCGCATCATAAATCTGCGTCGCCTCTGCATCGCCGAGCGTATAGCGATACACCCCACCACCAGCAGAGTAGCTGACGTAGTCCTTGCTATCCGCGCTATTAACGGTGAAGTACACATAGGTTTTGCCGCCCTGAACACTCACCAGCGGAGTAGCAGCAATACCGTTAAATCCGGCCGGTAGTTCTTTACCGTCAGCAGCGGTGACCATCGTGGTCTTACCGGTCTTCAGATTATAGAGAACCAGAGCAGATCCAGTAGCCGTCTGCCCACCGACAATCAAGTTGTCGCCAGACACCGCCGGGGCGCTCATGTTATTCGTAAGACCCAGGTCGACCGTCTTCTGCTCGCTCAGCACGCCCTTCGCCGAAAGCGAAATCACATGGAGCTTTCCGTCGTGCGTCATCTGATAGAAGGTCGAGCCATTGGACGGATCGGCGACGCAGTCAGCGTTCGCAAGGACGCCGAGCTTCATGGTCGAAACGACATCACCCGTTGCCTTATCAATGCACTTAAGCGTACCTGCGCTCGTGGGGACGATGGCGTACTTATCCGTCAGGGCAGCGCCAGTCCAATAATAGCCCTCAGCTGCGTCGATGTTCTGCCAAGAGACTTCGCCTGTGGCGATCTTGATGCGCGTAAAGGAACCGTTGACGTATTTCTTCCCATCAGCCGTGCCTACATAGACGTACTCGCCGTCCGAAACGACGGTGCAGGAGCTCTGCGTCAAGTCCGTCAAACCAGGCGTCAGCCACTTGCAGATCAGCTTGTCTGCAGTAATCGCCTGGACCGCGCCGCCGTTGAGCGGAACGATGATAAGGCCATTGGTATAGATCGGACGAGAGGTATAGCTCACCTTGGAGGCAAGCGGCGCAGAGGCAACCTTTTTGCCCGTGGAGGAATCGATCTTAATGAGCTCGTTCTCGGTCGCGATGTACACAAAGCCGTTAGCGATGACAGGCTCGCTGCAGTTGGCATACTGCTGACCAGACTCGGCCTTCCAATCGAAGGCCCACTTAAGACCGGCGGCCTGCGCAGGCGTCTTGGCATCCGTTACGGTCGAACCGTTGCCACTGTTGCCGTAGCCGGCCCACTCGGCATCCCAATCAGGAGTCGTCGCGCTCGGATCCACGACAATCTTGTCGGGATCGGGCATGGGAGAATTATCGGTGGTATAGGCAAGCGTGACCTTATCGCCGCTCTTGAGCGTAATCTGATTGGCGCAGAGTAAGGAGGGCTCTCCGTTGATATACAGATGCCAATATTTATTGGTCGCAGCATCCCAACCATACGGCTTGTGATCGAACGGCGAAGTAATGGAATTCAGGAACCAGTACTCACCGCTCTGGGAGCCGTTGTACGTAACGCCCTTGGCCTTCAGGACCGTCTCAATAAGGTTCTGGGCAGTAGAGCCTTCGGGCAAAGAAACATTGCTTGCCGAGCCCCAGCGAGTATTGTTGCCGTTGACATCGGGACCGATAACATCGACAGACCCAAGAACCTGGCCAGGAAGGGCATCGGCGTCAGCACCATACATAAAGGTGACGGCGTCACCCTCCTGGAGCCTGTAGGCACCGGCGCCAACGTCGGCGAACTTGCCATTTACGTAGAAGCGCCAATAGCTATTGGTCGCAGCATCATAGCCACAATAGGACTTACCATCGAAGGGCGAATAAATGCCGTTGAGGAACCAGCCCCAAGACGATTCGCCAGCATCGAGAGTAAGGCCGACCTGCTCAAGGAGATCCTTGGCAGTGGAGCCTGCCTTGAGACTCGTCTGACCCGTCGAAGCCCAAACCTGCTGCTTGCCGTCCTTGTCCTTACCGAGAACCTGAACAGAAGCATGGACAGAATCGGACGGCAACTGGTCGCCCCAGCCACCGTAGAACCACGTGACGGTATCGCCGGCATGGATGGTGACATTGTCCGCCGTATAGTCACTCGACTTGCCGTTGATGAACAGCTGCCAATAGGTCGAATAATCTTGGGGCGTACCCAGCTCAACACCGTTGTACTTAAGGCTCAGAATGAAGGAGCCCGCAGCAACGGCGTCAATGTCGTTCGCCTCGAGTGCGACCTTCGTAAGATCAAGCGCGCTCGAGCCGGACGTCACCACATACTGCGCGTTATCGACCCAAGTCTGAGTCTTGCCCTGGGCATCGCGACCAATGACGGTCACATTTGCGGCAACCTGGTCCTTAACGACAGGGGACGCGCTACCAGCCGTATAGGCAAACTCAACCTTCTGCCCCTGGGTGAGCTTAACGCTGCTCGCGCCAACCGAGGAAGACGCACCGTCGACGAACAGCTGCCAGAAGGCATAAGTCGTCGGATCGAAGGCAAGCGTACGGCCATCGCTCGGGGATGTGATGCTTTTGAGGTAGAAACCGTATGCCGTGTTCGGATCGTAGTCTGCCTTGAAGCCCGTCTTCTGCTGCAGCTTAACGAAGGCATCCGCAGCCGTCGCGCCCTCGTCGAGCTTGAGCTGCGTGGGTGCCACCCAGGTCTGAGCCTTACCGTCGGCATCGGTGCCGATAATCGAGAACGAGACCTCGACCTGCTTCTTGGCGACATCGCCGGTTTCTGTCGGGTTCTCTGTCTGGATGGCAGCCGCGGCGGCAGATCCTGCTTGGCCAGCGGATGCCGTCGAAGACTGCTCGCTCGTGGCAGGGCTCTCCCCCGTCGCCGAGCCTTCGTCGCCAGTTGCCGCCTCAGTTGTGGCGACACTAGTTGCAGACGCGCTCCCAGAATCCGAAACCTCGGCGCCGCTCTGCTCAGCGGTACCGCCCGCAAGCGCTGCGTCCTCGCCCGGCGTCGCAGCCTGAGCCACAGCCTCGGCAATGCCCTCAGCGCCCTCGGCCCACAGCTGAGCCGGCGTGGTGCCAAAGGCCATCGCGAAGGCCAGGAATGCCACCAGGCCGCGCTTGGCTACATCGCGCGCAATCGCGCCACGGCGATGCGAGACGTGCTGGCGCTCGTCCTCAAACATATCCATTTGTCTCCTACTGTCTGTACTTGGAGCGTTGCCTTGAGACTGCCCCACGTCATCGCGCATGTTGCGCTCGAGTTCCCCCATCGGGACCCCCTTCCCTCCAGAGCCCTATGCACACCGGCGGCAAAAGCCGCAGCCGCATGCAAGACGGGAGGCGATCCGACTTAACCTTAACGACTCGGGCACGTCGTCCGATCTGCGACGCGAGCATCCCGAGCCAAGAGGAATTACGGTTACTGGTACAGCCGGGGACTTGCACCCCGATTCTCCCAAATGCGCAGGATAACCGCGCATTCGTGCGTCTCCGCACCACCATCTAGGCCATCGATTATTACCGTCAAAATGGTATCACGCAAAAGGGCCTCGCACGCAGGCGAAGCCCAAGGTAAAAGCTATTGTTTGCGATAGGAAAATGCGGTGACGGCCGCAGCCTCTAGTGCTTGCCGCCGTGGCTGTTGAGCCAGATATTGCGGCCCAGCATAAGCGCCAGCACCAGCGCGCTCACGTAGCCCATAAAGCCAATGACCGGGATACCAAACACAACCGGCTCGATGCGCGCGTAGTACACCACCGACGAACCGATAAACAGACCGGCGATAACGATAGCCATCGACATGCGGTCGATAATCCCACCTAGCTGTCGCAGCGCCTTATCGCTGCTCATGATCTGCGTGTTCACCTTAAGCTGGCCGCGTGTGAGCATGCGCGAAGCCAAGCCCAGATACTCGGCCGCCTCGAGCGAGCCCTTCGCCGCGCGATAACTGCTCGCTGCAAAGTCGCGGCTCATCTCGCGCATGCGGGCGTAGGTGCTCTTCTCGTTTTTGATGTGCGTCTGGATGATCTGGATCATGTTGACGTTGGGCATGTACTCGGTCAACAGGCCCTCGAGCGTCACCATGCCGCGGGCGAACATCGTCACCACGCTCGGCAGCTCAACGTCATTCTTACGCGCGAGGTTTAACAGCGAGGTCAAAAACTCGCCGATATCCAGGTCCTTAAGGTCGAGGCCCGCAAAGTCAGCCACGATAAAGTCCAAATCGGACAAAAAAGCCGAATGGTCGAGCTCAGCCGAGTCGCCACGCGTCACGGCGAAGCGCATGAGCGAATCCTTGAGCTTGGGCACGTCACCCTCGGCCACGGCAAAGATCATGTCCTTGACGATACCGCGGTCGTGGCTCGACATGCGTCCGACCATACCCAAGTCGATAAAGTAGACGATGCCGTCCTTGAGGATGATGTTTCCCGCATGCGGGTCGGCATGGAAAAAGCCGTCGTCGAGCACCTGCGTCGAATAGTCCTCGACGATTGCGGCACCGATCTTTTCCAAGTCATAGCCCTCGGCCACCAAGCGTTCAGGATCGGCGATCGAAATGCCGTCGACGTAGTCCATGACCACCACGTGCTCGGTACACAGGTCCAGATAGGATTTAGGGCACGTCACGCCATGAACGCTCTTATGGAACTCGTAGAAGTCGTTGAGGTTCTTAGCCTCGGCCAAGAAGTTGGTCTCCTCGCGAAACGAGGTCCACAACTCCTCGACTACGCCGTGCAGGTCAACGAATTGATCGGTGTTGACGAACTTGGAAACGATACGCACCACCGAGCGGATGATATCGATGTCCTGCGCCATAACCTGCTGCGCACCGGGGCGCTGCACCTTGACGGCCACGTCCTCGCCCGTCACCAGACGAGCGCGGTGCACCTGCGCGAGCGATGCGCTACCAAGCGGATTGGGGTCGATCGCATCGAACATCTCCCCCAGGCGCAGGCCGTATTCCTCTTCCAGACAGCGGAGCACTACCTCGTACGGCACCGGCTCCACGTCGGAGCGCAAGCGGCGCAGCTCATCGCAAAAGCGTTGCGGCAGAATCTCGGACCGGCTGGCCAGAATCTGCCCCATCTTGACGAACATGGGGCCGAGCTCCTCGAGCAGGCGGCGCAAGCGAACCGGCGTGAGGTTATCCCACACACGGTACTTTTTGACCAAGCGAACAATCTGCCCAATGCGCTCGCGACGACCCGCCGGCGTGAGCTGGTATTCCTCGTCCGGCGCCATCGCGTCGGGCTCTTCGGGCACCATATCGACAGCGCGCGGCTTCTTGCGAGCGCCCGAGACGGCGGCATCGACCTCGTCGACAACCGCCGCCTCGTCACCCAAGGGATCTAGATTGTTGTAATCGGTGGTGGAATCTGCCATCTGCGCCGCTACTCGGCCTCTTCGGTATCCTTCGCATCGTCGGGCTCAACGGACTCGACGGGCACCGAGGTCACGTTGTCCTCGACCGAATCGACGATGTCGCGCACATGGGCCAGGAAGGCCGTGCGCTCGGGGGCGGTCATAACGCGGACGCGAGCCAGAATGAGCTCGTCGAGCACGCGCTGGGCCGCGGTCTCGCCCTGCATGCCCAAGCGCTCGGTCAGGTCGGAGATGGTACCGCCGGCCTGCTCGAACATGTCGGACACACTGCGGGCGATATCGGGGGTGGCGGTGTCCTTGCGGACCTGCTCGCCCTTGGTGTTAAGGTCGTCGAGGACCTTCTTGCCGCCTTCGACAGCAACGGCGGCAGCGCCAAAGCCCACGTTAATGGCGCCGTTAACAAGCTGATCGAGTTTCATAACCATGGTTATCTCCAATCACAAACAACTGCATTGGCGTTCTTGTACCCAAGATTGAGCGAAAGCGACAAAGCGTTTTAGCGCTATTCGATCGATGGGAAATCCCTACCTCACGTTGTCATTCATCGCGAAAGAGTTCTTCATGGCGCAGCTCGTGGTGTAGAGCACCTTGCCCAGCAGGGCATCGGTCTCCACGCGAACACGCTCGGCAAAGGCCTCGTTGGCGCGTGTAAGCTCGGAAGGCACCTCGGCCTCGGGCAGAGCGGCTACGGCAGCGTCGACGTCATGGATCTGCTTGTGGCCCATGCCACCGATCTTCTCCTGATAATCCTCGACCGCGCGGCCGCACTCATGGAAACGGACGTCGGCCAGGGCACCGATCAGGCGGTTGGCCCAGTAGAAGTTTTCGGACGTCACGCGAGCCTGCGTGTCGGCATAGTACTCGGGCATGGTCTCGACGTTGGCGTACAGCGGAACCAGCGCGTTAAACGAGTTGGAGCCAAAGGCCATCCACTGCACGGCGCGATAGGCCGGCTGCGCATAGGAACGCAGCTGCAACACGGCGAGCTGGCTGTTGCGGTTGATGCCGATGGGGCGATAGGCGCCGCGCGTGGCGGGCGTGCCCTTGCTACCGTAGCAGTCGTACTCCGTGCCCTGGTAGTGGCTCGAAAGCACGTACTTGATGTCCTCGATGGTCACCTTGCGCTCGGGCACGCGGCTCCAGGGGATATCGTCGCTCTCGGGCGTGTAATCGGCGTCGGGACCGTCCCACACATCGCTGGGGTTGAGGCAGCGCTGCATGTACCAGGCGCGCGGCGTGTTGTAGACGTGGTCGCTGTCGCTGTGCGAGCCAAAGGCCTCGCGCGGGTTAAAGACCGCAGCCGGGCCGTCGCCCTCGACGCCCAGCGTCAGGTCCAGATGCCACTCGGCCATCCAGGAGCGCAGGTCGGCGGAGCACATGTGGTCGGCCTGGTCGCCCTCGGCGTCGTCCAGGTCAAAGCTGTCGATGCCCAGCTGGTTGGGCATGGTCACATAGGCGTCGTCGGGCACGCGCTTGGCGATCCAGTGGTGGCCGCCGATGGTCTCGAGCCACCAGATCTCGTCCACGTCGCTAAAGGCGATGCCGTTGTTCTCGTAGGTGCCGTAGCGCTCGAGCAGGTCGCCCAGGATACGCACGCCGTCGCGGGCGGACTTGGCATACGGCAGGACCAGGGTCACCATATCCTCCTCGCCCAGGCCACCAGGCTGCGCCGGCACATAGCCGTCCTCACCCTCGTTGCCCTTGGCAGGCACGTAGTCCACAAGCGGGTCGGCACCGCGGACGCGCTCGTTGGTGGTGAGCGTCTCGGTTGCGGACATGCCCACATTGAGCTCGTTGAAACCGGCCTCGGCCCAGATGCCGTGGCCCGGAACAACATCGGGGACGCTCGTGTAGCGCATGGGGTTATCGGGCAGTTCAACGGTCAGGTGACTCAGGACGCTCGTGTAGACGCGCGGCTGCTCGTCGGGATGCACCACGCGTATACGTTTGGGCTCAAACACCCCGTTGGACGAGTCCTCGTTACGCGCGACCAGGGTCGACCCGTCGTAGCTTGCGTTTTTACCGACCAGAATCGTTGTGCACGGCATGCGCATCCTCCTTGAGCGAAGAAATCAAACGGCAACAGTGTATCGCTTCGGCGAAAAAAGGGCGAAACCGCAACCCTTCAGGACCCCTCGGGACCCCTGTGTGCAAAAATGCCTATTTCGATGCGCGCTCGGCCGCTTCGATCACGTGTTTGGCGAGAATCGCGGTGGTCACAGCCCCCACGCCGCCCGGCACGGGCGTGATGGCGTTAACGAACGGCTCCGCAGCATCAAAATCGATGTCCCCGACCAGCTTGCCAGCGGCCTCGTCCCAGTTAATGCCAACATCAATGATCGTCTGGCCCTCGCGAACGGCATCCGCGCCAATCGTGCTCGCGCGTCCAACGGCCGCAACAACGATATCGGCAGAACGGCACTCGGCAGCAAGATCGCGTGTATGCGTATGGCACATCGTCACCGTGGCATTGCGAGCCGTAAGCATGGCGGCAACGGGACGACCAATCACCAGAGACCGACCGACGACCGCAACCTTGGCCCCATCCAGCTCAACACTGTAATGGTCCAGCAACGCCAACACGGCCTCGGCCGTGCAGGGAGCAAAGCCCTCGCCACGACCCGAAAGCGTGGTAAGCAGCGAGGCCGGCGTCATGGAGTCAACATCCTTGGCGGGATCGAGCGCCGCGGCAACCGCATCCTCGTCAAGTCCAGCGGGCAGCGGGCGAAACACTAGGCAGCCATGAACAGCGGGGTTGGCATTGATGTCCTTAATAGCCGCCAGCAGTTCATCCTGCGAAACATCGGCAGGAAGCAAAACGCGGCGAGCCTCAATGCCAACCTTCTCGCAGCGTTTAAGGGCGCCGCGCTCGTAGGATAGGTCGTCCTCGCGTTCACCCACACGCACGATAGCAAGCGTCGGAACAACACCGCGTTCGCGCAGCGCAGCGCAGCGGGCAGCGAGCTCCTCAGTCAAAGCGCGGGCGACGGGAGCACCCTTCAGTAGCTCAGCCATGGCTATCCCCTCTTTCTTGCAGCGTCGGAGGCGCGGCGCGCCAGCGCATCGGCGCGCGGCAACCATGTGTCGAGCAACTCATCACACGCCGTCTCGAGCTCCTCGGCGCGTGCACGATCCTTCATAGACGTGGTGTTCGCAAAGAGCGTCAAGCTCGCGCCCTGCATGGCGGCGCGGCAGAATACGGCGCCGCACGCCACATCGGACAGCAGCTGACGCGAACCCTTGTCGGCCATGTCCTCGAGCAGCGCCAGTGCGCGCCCGCAGGCATCCATAATGCGATACGGCGGCATAGCGGCCACATGCAGCGCATCCTGAATCGCAGCCGGTCGGGCCGGGTCCTCACGCGGAATACCGTACGCAGCGGACACCTGGCCGTACGCACGAACGTCCTCGGCGACCAGACCCACAAGCTCCTGCGCCAACTCGTCTGCCTGGGCAAACGCACGCGTCAGGTCATCCGCACGATCAGCAAGCGCGGGATTGGTCGCACCGTAGCGGGCAACCATTCCGCACAGCGAGGCGCCCAGCGCGCCCACAAAAGCGCTCGCGCTGCCACCACCGGGAACTGGCTCGCGCGCGGCCAGCGCCTCGGCAAAACCGCGACAGGTTTTATCCATCATCTCTTGGCTCATACGCACACGCACCTTCAAGTCATATATATCGGTCGGGCGGCCGACGTCGGCCGACCGCATCGATCACGTAATGGTGCTAAGTCTAGCCCATAAGTACGCGAGCGTCAGCGCACCTGGCCATCGCGGATTTCTATGGCACACGATAGGCCATGTCAACGCAAACATGGGACACATGGCCCACCTTTCGAGACTTCCGGACGTCAAAAACAGAGGCATATCTATAAACAAGGAACCTGTTGGGGCAACGCCCACGCACGAACGCCCCATTAAATGAACGGGCACCTCACCCCGGGGAGGGCCGACATCATCGGCCCTCCCCTCTTTTGCGCCCGGACATATTGCCACTTGTCGGCGCAAATCCGGCACCCAGAATGGGACACATGGCCCACCCTAGCGAGCCGTCCGCGCGTACAGTAAAGGCAGGTAATCCATGGGCGGTTACAGATCGAGGAGGACACGACCATGAAAAAGAAGGCCTTTGCGATTCTCACCCTCTGCATCAGTCTCTTTGCCGCAGTTGCCCTGGTGGGCTGCGGTGGCAGCGGCGGCGCTACCGGCAGTGGCGGTGGCGGCGGAGCAGAAAAGCCCGCCGTGGATATGAGGACCGACTTCATTTGGTTTAAGGTCGAAGTCCCCGAGGGCGTCGAGATCACCGACGTCGCAGGCGACACCGCCGATAGGGCCCAGTTTAAGTTCACCGAGAGCGAGCACGCCAGCGATCGCTTCATCCCCGTCTTCGACTCTGACAAGAACGCCGACGAGCTGTTCGACTACGAGGCAAAGTGGAATGCCAGCTTTGAGTGGACCGAGAATGACCCCGTCAAGTACAACGGCAAGACTTGGCGCAACGCTTCCTATACACACTCGGGCGGCGTAACGACCGAGTACTTCACCGACGTTGAAGGCGGCAGCGTGTACGTGCGCATCGACAACGTCGAGGAGCACAAGGATGCCGTCGAGACCATGATGAAGTCCCTGGAATTTGCCGACGACATTGCCGAGGCCAAGACCGAAGCCATGGACGTCAAGCTCGACGATATCGAGATCAAGCGCTAAGCGACTGGCGAGCGCAGCGGGAAACACAGGCACAGTGCAAACAAGCGACTATACCCCAGCGCTTCGCACCAAGGGAGGATCGGCTCGCCGGCCCTCCCTTTCTTATGCCGATAGCCGGCGAACGCGAGGGTGCCGGGCGGCAAAACCACCCCCAGCGCGGTAGCAGCACAAATAGACAAGCGCCCCAACGCGTCCGCCCGCCGATTTATAGCGCCGCGCAGAAAATTAAGCCAACACGTTTAGACATCTGGGCAGTATAGTGACCCAAACGAGTGCATAACCGCACCCTGCGAATGGAGGAGTTATGACCGAACACCACGCCATCAGTCGCCGAGCGTTTACGTTGGGCCTAGGACTTGCGGCGTTGTCGCCGCTTGCAAGCCTGCCCGAAACCGCGACGCTGGGTATTCCCCTGCGAGCGGCATTTGCAGACGACGCTGCCACAGCGTCGGTCAGCCTCGACAAGTTCGTCATTCGCCTTCGCCCCGCGGGCTATTTTCGTACCGCAAGCGTCAACCAAGACGGCAACATCAAGGGCAACGTCTGCCACCTATTTAATGACGGCACGTCCAGCAAGCTCATCCTTGAGCACGTAGTGACCGATACAAAAAATACAAATTGGTATGCCATCCGCACCCTGCTCAATTTCGAAGAGCACAAGAAGACGGGCTACAGCATTTGGTCGGTCGATGGCGACTCGGACAAAGATGGAAAGGTCATCCACGTATGGAGTGGCGAGCATGACGGCAAGGCCAGCCGCTCTTTTGCGTTCGACCGCCAGCTAAACGGAACCTACATCATCCGAGACCGCACAAACGAGGAAAAAGACATTAATTACCTGGCCATAGAAAAGGACGGCAAAGACCAAGACAACAACAAGATCTGCCACAAGAGGAAGAGCATTCCGTGGGAGCTCGAGCTTGTCGGCTACAGCATGGACAAGACCAACGCCACAGTTAGCAGCATCGACTGGATCACGTATAGCAGCTACGTCGACGGACCATGTTGGATGAGCTACGTCGATGGCAACAAGTTCCTCGACGAACTGAGTATCCCGGGCACGCACGATTCGGGCACCTGCAGCGTCGACAACGACACCGAGCCCCAATCCTCCCAAGCAAAATGCCAGCAGGATTACATCCCCACGCAGCTGCTCGAAGGCGTTCGCTATTTTGATATTCGACTCGGAAAGGGTGAGAACCCCGGCATCGACCACGGAGCTTGTTACCTGCTCAAAAAAGACGGGAACTTTATGCATCTCTCCGATGTCATCGGGTACTTCAATACGTTTTTGAGCGAAAACCCGACAGAAGCGCTCATCATGCTCGTGTCGCGGGGCAATGACGAGGCTACCGACGAAAGCCTCACGACGGCCTTGGGCAAGGTTTTTGATGAGAACCCCAACCTGTTCTACACATCGAGCCGTATCCCCACGCTGGGCGAGGTGCGCGGAAAGATCGTCCTGCTGCGTCGGTTTGGGCTCGCCGGCAACAGCGTAAGCAGCCACACATGGGGCCTCGACCTCACCCAATGGGACGACAAAATCGCAGCACACACCGACAGCACCTCTATGTGTCTCGTTCGAGACGAGCGGGGCTTTGAAGCCGTGGGGAAAACGGGTGACGAAGAGCCCTATTGCACCAAGGTATACGCCCAGGACCATTACGAATGCACAGGAACCGACAAAATCGGCTGGGTCGATATGGCGCTGCAGGAGACAACCAAGCTCGCCCGCATCATGGTGGACGTCGAGGACACTGACGGGGCCAAGGTAAAGGTCCTGGAGCATAGCTGGTGCATCAACTACACCAGCTGCACGAACTACAAACAAGGAAGCAATCCTTTTACCGCAGCACGAGTGGTCAACGAGCATCTATACAAGAGCCAGTATATAAACAGCACCGGAAATGAGAGCACAAAGGAGGACTGCCTCAAGCACATTGGCATCATTGCGTCCGACTTTATTGATGCGGCACTGGCCCGAAGCATCTACCAGCGCAATTACGATGCGAAGCACAAGCAGACCGTTTCGTACTACCTCCCGACCCGCATGCGCATGACGTACGGCGACTCGCTGAGCGATGCCTCATTCCAGGATGGCAAGACCGTTGGCGAGGGTCATTTCCGCCTTGTCGACAGCAGCAACGTACTCAACGTGGCGGCTTCGGGCTATGCGTTTACCATCGAATATGTGGATGTCGACGCCCTGGGTAACGAGACCGCTACGGGGCTGCAGGGCTCTGTGCCCATCGATATCGATCGACGCGCGCTGACGCCCCATTTTGAGGGACTCGAAGGCCTTAAGGCCGGCGAAGACGTGCGCGCAAAGGTTGCAGCGGCGCTCGAGGGCAAGCTCGAAGGCGATGCCTGCACAGCCCAGCTCGAGTTTATGCACGATGCAAACGGCGCGCCGGGCACGGCAATGGCAGAGGGCGAGACATTTGCCGCGGGAACGTACTGGGTGCACGTGAACGGCCTTTTGGGCGACGCGGCACAAAACTACGCACTCGCCAGCAACGAAGCCGTAATCTTTACCGTAGCGGCCTCGGGCAGCGCGGGCGGCGCCGGCACCGACAGCGGTACCAACGCAGGCAGCACCGACAAGAACGGTAAGGTCAACAAGCGCAAGGGCTCAGGCGAAAAGCTTGCCGGCACAGGCGACGGCTCTGGCATCGCCGCCGGGCTCGCCGCTGCCGCCGTAGCGACAACAGCCGTCGGCGCGGCAATGCTTGTTAACGACCGCGAAGGCAACGGAGGTGTTGACGAGTAGGCCATCCAGCCCTTTTGGACACATCGATTTGATGAGGGGCGCAGAATACCATTCTGCGCCCCTAGCTTTTGCAGACGAGTGAGCAGCGTGTCCAGCGCGCTCGCAGGTCGAGCAACTAGCCAGCCCGTCATCCAATGCGCAGTCGCGATCTTAGCCCGAACGTCGTCGCCGGCTACATCACCATGTTCAGCGCGTTCACAAATTCCTGAGCCTGGGAGTGACTGCTCAGCCTGTAGGAACAGTCGGTAAGCAACCTATTACGGAGGAACACGCGCTTACCCTTGACCCCGTTGACACCCGTAATGTCCTTGAGGTAGACGATCTTGGTATGGTTACCGAAGAAGTTGTTCTTCACGACCGCCTCGATACGATTGGGATAGATGCTTATTCCCTTGAAAACGCCGGCACCCTTATCGTGAAACAGCAACGTGTTGTTATCCACGCGCGCCACCCCCATGGAGTTCGATAAAACCATCTCTATGACCACATTTTAGCCACCGCAAGGCTCCCATGCGAAGGTGCCAGACAGCACAGCAATTCGTGTCCGCGCGAGGCTTTAAACTAAATGCTATAAAGATGCATTCCAAGAGAGGAAAGTGGGGCGACAGTGATGGGTGAACTGGTAAACCGCGGGGAATCGGCAATCGTGCCAGAAGTTTTTTACAAGCAGGTTTCCTCGATTCTCAACGCCGCTCGCGACAAGGCCTATACCGCCGTTAACTTTGCGATGGTTGAGGCATATTGGGAGATTGGCAAGAGTATTGTTGATGAACAGGGCGGAGAGGAGCGCGCCAAGTATGGCGATGCACTGATCGACGAACTTGCCGTTAGATTGACTAAGGATTTTGGCAGAGGCTTCAACGCCAGAAGCTTAAGATACATGCGTCAGTTTTATCTTGCGTTCCCAATTCGGAACGCGCTGCGTTCCGAATTGAATTGGACACATTACCGCAGGTTATCGCGTATAACCGACCCTGATGCTCGAACATGGTACATGAACGAATGTGCCGATTCTCGCTGGAGCACGCGTCAGCTCGAGCGCCAGATCAACACCATGTTCCGCGAGCGCCTGCTTGCCAGCAAGGACAAGGAGGCCGTCACCCAGGAAATCCAAAAGAGCGCCCCGGCTCGTCGCCCCGAGGATATCATCCGCGACCCATATGTACTGGAGTTTTTAGGTTTTTCGGACGATGCTACGTTTCGCGAGAGCGATCTAGAGCAGGCGCTCATCACGCATCTTCAGAAGTTCCTGCTGGAGCTTGGCCGTGGCTTCGCTTTCGAGGCGCGCCAAAAGCGCATCACCTTTGATGGGCGCCATTTCTATATTGACCTTGTTTTTTACAACTATCTGATGCGCTGCTTCGTGCTCATCGACCTTAAGACCGATGACCTTACACATCAGGACCTGGGCCAGATGCAAATGTATGTGAACTACTACACGCGCGAGCTCATGAACGAAGGCGACAATCCGCCCATAGGCATCGTGCTCTGCGCGGACAAAAGCGATTCGATCGTCGAGTACACGCTGCCCGAAGACAACGACCAAGTGTTTGCCGCCAAATACCTGCCGTATCTTCCAAGTAAGGAAGAGCTGGCACGCGAGCTGAGTGCCGAGTACCGCGCCATCAACGAAGCGGCTAATGGCGAAACGCAAGGGTAGCAGCACATTGCGACCGACACCCCCGATGGCGCTCCACATCACCCGGAAAAGAGGAGCTTTCCATGACAGACAGACCGAAAACAACGCTGCGCGATTGCATCTATGGACTTGCCGTCGGCGACGCGCTGGGCGTTCCATACGAGTTTATGCCTCGCGGCACGTTCGAATGCACGGACATGATCGGCTACGGCACGCATGGGCAGCCCGCCGGCACCTGGAGCGACGACACATCTATGACGCTTGCTACCTGTGACTCGATTAGGGAACTCGGGCATATCGACACCGCGGACATGCGCGACAAGTTCGTAGGCTGGATTGCCCGTGGCGAGTATACGATTGACGGCGTTTTCGATTACGGCGGCACGACCGCCCGCGCCCTGCACACCGGCAAAGGAGGCTCCGGCGAGCGCGACAACGGCAACGGCTCGCTCATGCGCATCGCGCCCCTGGCGTTTGTCGATGCGACGGACGACGAGATCTGCGAGGTCTCCGCGATTACGCACGCCCACAGAACGTCGACCGACGCATGCGTCATATTTGTCGAGCTGATGAGAGACGTGCTGAACGACGCGCTCCCCTCGTGGGCGCTTCATTTGAAAGGCGTGCCAAAGCAGGAAATCAGATCAGGTGGCTTCGTGCGTGACACGCTTAAGGCAGCCACCTGGTGTTTCGTCAACACCAGCAGCTACGAAGATTGTGTGCTTGCCGCCGTCAACCTGGGCGACGACACTGACACCACCGCAGCCGTCGCAGGCGCCCTCGCCGGCACGGCATACGGTATCGATGCAATTCCACGGGAGTGGATAGACACCCTACGCGGCAAGGAGCTGATTGAGAACTGCTTGTTTTAGGGTGCCATTCAAGAAATAAGGCAGGAGGCATCATGGAGAGGAAGATCGCGAATATTGACGAGTTCCAAGTAGACGAGAACGAGGTCCCGATGCTCCCAGCGGGACTAAGGGAGGAGGGAAACCTTTACGTCCTCCCCGACGGGCGTTACCTCCCCTGCGGGGTCTACCGAACCGAAGATGGTGGCTCGCTCATTTATGAGCCATCCGGGCTCAGCCTCTTCGGGCAGATGCTCGCTCAATTCAAAGAGTGCTAGAGGCTTGATTGCCCGTTAGATCGACACTGCTCCAAACCATGGGATGGGTAGGATGCCTCCCACGGCATTGCCTGGAACCTCTACTCGATCTGGCGGGAATATAAGCAGTAACGGATAGCGAAGGGAGTCATAGAAAAGGGTCGGTTGCAGCCGACCCTTTAAGACGATAGCACCTGCGTTGCCCGCGCTTCCAAAGTTGACCGACTGAGGAGCGGGTTCCGCGGCACATCCTGATTTTACCCAGTGAAGCGGCTCTTTTGCAGTCGCTCCACCTTTTATTTACATCCACCGCCACAAGCGGATGCCGCGCGAACGAGAGCAAAGAAACAACGCCGGCGCGGCCAACAGAACAGACAATCCATGCAACCAAAGAAATAGAAAAGCGCCCGCGGCCTCGGTTCTTCACCCAGGTCTAGGCGCTTTTCTTGGCACCATCGCACCACATCCGCCATCGCCTCCGGCCCGACACTCATTAAAATGCAAGCGGGAAACGATCTCAAGATCATCAACAACAGCTTCAAGCAAGCGCTTGGGCAGCTGTCACAACACGAGCGCCTGTAAATAGGAGCCAGTTTAATAAGTAAGAGAACCTTGCCACCAATTGTCATTCGGGCACGATCAGCCAATAGGCCAAATGGCAACTAACGGGTGTCAGATATACCAATATACGCAAGATTAACTGCTAGAATGCAATGGTGGACAGGCTCACCAACATCGTGAAAGCATAAGGTAAGGAGTGCGCATGATTGCTGTCGATTACAGCTCCTCAACGTCATTTAATGAGGATGCTTTCGAACGAGGCATCATTGACCACTTGCAAACGAGTCTGGGGTACGAGCACCTCTATGGACCTGATGTCGCTCGTTCCTCCGACGCGTTTGACGACGCCTTCCTACCTGACGTCATTGGGCCCGCTCTTGAGAGCATTAACCCCACGCTCAATCGGCGAGCGATTGATGCCTCAATAACTAGACTAAAGGAAATCGAGGGCAGCGACCTCATCGCCAAGAACAGCATCTTTATGGACATGCTCCAGAACGGTGTGGAGACAAGCTGGTTTGACGGCAAAGAAGAGAATGCAGACATCGTGCACTTGGTCGATTACGGCAATCCCGAAAAGAACAGCTTCCACGTTGTTAACCAGTGGACCTACATCGAGCGCGGCACCAACAAACGTCCAGATGTCATCGTATTCGTCAACGGGCTTCCGCTCGTTCTCTTTGAATTGAAGTCACCCGCTCGTGCCGACGCTGACAGCGAAGACGCCTACCAACAGATTCAAAACTACAAACGACAGATTCCATCGCTTTTCGTGTACAACGCTTTCTGCGTCACCAGTGACATGCTTCACACCAAGGTTGGCACGATCACCGCCAACGAGTCACGCTTCGTTGAGTGGAAGAGCGTCGATGGGAGCTACGAGGCCACCCAGTACGCCGATTGGAAGACGCCTCTAGACGGCATGTTCCCCAAGGAGCGGCTCATCGACATCCTGAAGAACTTCATTCTGTTCTCCGAGGACGCGAAAATCCTCGCAGGATACCATCAGTACTTCGCGGTGAACAAAGCGCTCGAGAGCGTGCACGAGGCCATCGGCGGCGACGGCAAGGGCGGCGTCTTCTGGCACACGCAGGGCTCGGGCAAGTCACTTTCGATGGTTTTCCTTGCCCATCTGCTCGAAGAGAAACTCGACAGCCCGACCATCGTGGTGATTACCGACCGCAACGACCTCGACTCGCAACTGTTCGCGCAGTTCTCCAAATGCTCTGACTTCCTGCGCCAGACGCCTGTTCAAGCGCAGAGCCGCGCCGATCTTGCGCAGCAGATCTCGAGCCGCCGCGCCAACGGCATCATTTTCACCACCATGCAGAAGTTCGAGGAGGAGGCCATCGCCCTCTCCAAGCGCAAGAACGTCGTCGTGATGGTGGATGAAGCGCACCGCGGGCAGTACGGGTTCGAGGAGAAATACGACCGTGACGGCAAGAAGCACACGGGCACCGCGTTGCTCATTCGCCGTGCCCTTCCGAATGCGACTTTCATCGGCTTTACCGGTACCCCTATTTCTGCCGAAGATCGATCGACTCGCGAGGTTTTCGGCGATTATATTGACATCTACGACATGACTCAGGCAGTAGAGGACGACGCAACCCGACCCGTGTTCTACGAGAGCCGCGTCGTCGCACTCAAACTGGATCAGAGCATCCTTGCAAAAGTTGACGATGAGTACGAAAAGCTAACCGAGCAGGCTAACGCCGAAACCATTGACGCAAGCAAGCGTAACTTTGCAAATCTGGACGCCGTTCTAGGTGCACCCGAAGTCATCGATGCCTTGTGTCAGGACATCGTAGAGCACTATGAAACCAACCGTGCGCACGAACTCACCGGCAAGGCAATGATTGTTGCGTATTCGCGCCCCGCTGCCATGGCCATATATCAACGTATATGCAAGCTGCGACCCTCTTGGAAGGACGAGGGCAAGCTCGGCGTTGTCATGACCATGGGCAATCAAGACCCCGAGTGGTGGTTCGACGTCGTAGGCAATAAGGCCCATGTTAAGGAGATGGCAAAGCGGTTTAAGGATGACGCCGACCCGCTTAAAATCGTAATCGTCGTAGACATGTGGCTCACCGGTTTTGACGTGCCGAGCCTTGCCACTATGTATGTGTATAAACCCATGCGCGGATATAACCTGATGCAGGCAATCGCACGCGTAAACCGAGTATATAAAGACAAGGTTGGCGGACTGGTTGTTGACTACGTAGGCATAGCTAACGCCCTTAAACGCGCCATGAAGGACTACACCAAGCGCGACCAAAAGAAATACGGCGACATGGATATCGGGAAAACCGCCTATCCTAAGTTCTTGGAAAAACTGGCGGTCTGTCGCGACAAAATGTTTGGCTACGATTATTCGGAATTCATGAGCACCGAGTCCGCCGCACGTCGAAGCGAACTCATAACGGGTGGAGTAAATCATATCCTTGCACCCGGCGACGAAGATATCACCCGCAACTTTGTTGAGCAGGCAGGAGTCATGCTCAAAGCCTATGGACTCGCCAAAAGTCGCGCAACAGACATGCAGCGCATCGAGGCTGGCTATTTCCAGGTTGTTCGAGAGCTCATCCTTCAGCTCACCGAGCAGGGCGGCACCCACAGCAAAAAAGGAGGCAAACTTACCCTTAAGCAGGTAAATGACCGCATCAATGCACTACTCGAACAGAACATCGTCCATACCGACGGCGTAATAGACCTGTTTAAGGTGGAAGACGAAACGGTTTCGATTTTTGATCCCAAGTTTCTGTCGAGCCTCTCGCGTATGAAAGAGAGGAACTTGGCTTACGAGTTATTGAAAAAACTCATCGACGACCAGATCAAGGGCTACCGCAAGAAGAGCGTGACGCAGGCAAAGAAGTACTCAGAACTCATGCAAGGCATGGTAAATAGCTATCTAAATGGACAGCTCACAAACGCTGAGGTATTCGAAGAAATGCTCAAGATGGCAAAAGAAATGCTTTCCGAAAACCAAAAGGCAAAGGAGCTTGGGCTTAGCGAAGAAGAGTTTGCGTTTTACGAGGCGCTAACACAACCGCAAGCAGTCGCCGACTACTATCGCGAGAGGAATGACGAGTTGGTCGCCATCACGCAAGAGCTCGCTGCGAAGATGCGCGAAATGCGCACGGTCGATTGGCAGAAGAAGCAAAGTGCACGCGCTGCTATGCGTGTTGCAATTAAGCGTCTGCTCAAACATCATAAGTATCCGCCAGAGGGCATGGAGTCGGCACTGGCCACCGTGATGGATCAGTGCGAACTCTGGGCCGACAATGCAGCATAGGGAGTTAAAACAGCATGGCTAAAAGCAAGGCTAAGGACACCAAGAAGAACACGGCCGATGTTGGCTTTGAGGACCAACTGTGGAACGCCGCAGACGTGCTGCGCGGCAACTTGGACGCTGCTGAGTACAAAAACGTCGTATTAGGCCTCATTTTCCTGAAGTACCTCTCGGACCGTTTCGACGAACGCTATCTAGAGCTCGTCGCAGAGGGTTACGGCGACGAGGAAGATCGTGACTGCTACATGGAGCAGAATGTCTTCTTCGTTCCCGAAGAAGCACGTTGGGCGAACATCTCACAGGCGGCGCATACGCCCGAAATTGGCCAGATCATTGACAATGCCATGCGCGCCATCGAGCGCGAGAACGACAAGCTCAAAGACGTGCTGCCCAAGAACTTCGCTCGTCCCGAACTAGATAAGCGACGCTTAGGCGACGTCGTAGACTTATTCACAAACGTACAAATGACCGATAACGAGAGCGAGAAAGACCTGTTAGGGCGCGCATACGAATATTGCCTACAGAAATTCGCATCAATGGAGGGCAAAAACGCCGGTGAGTTCTATACGCCGTCGTGCATCGTGCGCACGCTAGTTGAAATCCTCCAGCCTTTCCACGGTCGTGTGTACGACCCCTGCTGCGGCAGCGGAGGCATGTTCGTGCAGTCCGCCGCCTTCGTCGAGCACCATGGCGGCAACGTGGTACAGGACATCACTATCTTTGGCCAGGAGAGCAACCCTACCACGTGGAAGCTCGCAAAGATGAACCTCGGTATTCGCGGCATCGAGGCCGATTTGGGTAACTATGCAGACACCTTCAGCGCCGACCAGCACAAGAATGAAAAGTTTGACTATGTGTTGGCAAACCCACCCTTCAACCTCAAGAACTGGGGCGGCGAAGCGCTGCAGGAAGACGTACGTTGGAAGTACGGCATGCCGCCCACGGGCAACGCCAACTTCGCTTGGATGCAGCATATGATTTGGCATCTTAACGGCACGGGCAAGATTGGCCTCGTATTGGCAAACGGGTCGCTCTCGAGCCAGACGAGCGGCGAGGGCGATATCCGACGCGCTATCGTAGAGGACGATTTGGTCGAGGGCATTGTAGCCATGCCGGGGCAGCTGTTCTACAGCACCCAAATTCCCGTGTGTCTGTGGATCCTGAACAAGAAGAAGGCTCAGTCCGGCAAGACGCTATTCATCGATGCCCGCGAAATGGGCACCATGGTCTCTCGCAAACTACGCGAGTTTACCGAAGAGGACATCAACAAAGTTGCATCCGCATTCGACTCCTTCCGCAAGGGCGAGTTCGAGCCCGTGAAGGGGTTCAGTGCCATAGCGGATTTGGATGAAATCGCCAAGCAAGGTTTCATCCTGACGCCCGGTCGCTACGTAGGCATTGCCGAGCTCGAAGACGACGGCGAGCCGTTTGAGGAGAAGATGGCACGCCTAACCAGCGAGATTTCAAAGTGCTTTGAAGAGTCCAACCGCTTGCAGGAGCAGATTAAGAAGAATCTGGAGGCGATTGGTTATGGGATGTAGAGTCGCACTTGGTGACGTTTGTAGCTTCTACCGCGGCGCCAGCGTCCCCCGTACCCGCATGTACGATAAGGGTGCCTATCTTTACATTCACTATGGAGATCTTTACAAAGGTTTCGACCTACACATCGACGTTGAAGACCCCGCAAAACCCATCCCATACATCCTTAACAACGAAAAGATAAAAGACAGTCAGCGTCTCAGAGACCAAGACATCGTATATGTGCTGACCTCAGAGACAGTCGATGACCTTGGTCATGCCTATTTGTTTAACAATCCAAAGGAAAAGCCTACCATTTCAGGCACCGAAACAACCATCGTGCGCGTCAATCGCCGAGACCTCGTCGTGCCGGCTTACCTCAACTATCTTATGAGCTCTCCGCGCTTTATCAGAGAGCTCCGGCAGTACACGAGAGGTATGAAGGTATTCCGTGTCCATCCCAAAGACGTGGCACGAATCGAAATCGATTTACCGCAAACTGAGGTTCAGCATCAAATTGTTTCAATACTTGACGCGATATATGCAAAGCAGCAAGCAAACTCTAAGCTAAATGGCTATTTAGCTGCGTAAAATCGACCCTTGAGACGTCGATCTCGCCCGACATAAGTTTGGGGAGAAGAGCGTCACGAAGAGCAGCCAGTTTTCGGTTCTGTGTCGAATTCTGAACAATCTGTTCTCTCAATGGCTCTGCAATAGTATTAAACCTCTCGAGATCTCCTCTTGCAGGAATAGGCACGTTCAACGCTTCCAAATCGCCTTTCCCCATATGCGCGACGGTAGTACCAGAGGCGTAGTTCTGGATGAAAGCCAACAATGGGTTCAATGCCATAAGCAAATAACTTCTTGAAACTCCCGAATTGGCAGCGGGCTCGAACAGGCAAACTCGCTGGTTCAGTACAGCCATTTCACCCTGCCAGAGACATGGCGTGAATTCGGCATCCATTCCCGCTAAAACGTCACCAGGATGTACGAATACCCTTTTTGGATGAGCCTCATTTGTCCAATACTGCGGAGAGAAGGTGCTCAAATCACGTATGCGGATCAGGGGATACCCTACCTTTTCCTCGTTAAACAAGGCAGACTTGAACGCTGCTCCATAAACAACATCAGCAATGTCATAAATTGACCCGAGGGTTAACTTGTTGCAGCAGAAGGAATGTTGGTACTGAACATTCATCAACTCAAGTAAATAGCCATTTAGATTAGTGTTGAGTTCAATTTTATTGTCCAGTAAACCCAGGACGCCAGAAATAGCGGTCTGTGTTTCGTGATCCGGAACACAGACCGGGCATAGATGAACGTGATTGCGATTTATGCCCGGCACGGCGCTTGCAGTTAAGTAGTCTCGCCATGGAATAGTTTTGAGTAGGTAATAAACGAACTTAGGATCATTGCCCTTAAAGTCTGTCGAGTACAAAGACGTATTTAATGGCCAGCAAGCTGCATCAGAGAAAAAAACTTGGCCAATAGTTCCGTAGCGTCCAGTTACGACGCATGGACCCTTAACAGCGGCTTCCGAATGCGTGCCCGTTTGTCCCGAAGATGAGAAAACCGGATAGGGGCCATCAACCCTGCTGCTGGAAGGGAGGTCAAACCCCCTTTTTAGATTAACAATCTCTCCCAAGGTCTTTTGCGTCCAGCTCATTCCAAATACTTCCTGTGCGAAGCCTTCACATTGCTCTGATTAACCATGGCGTAGTACATGGTTGTGTCTATTTTCGCATGGCCCAACAGCTTTTGCACCTGCTCTATGGGCATTCCCTTGTCGATCGCATGGGTGGCAAGCGTACGGCGAAACTTATGCGGATGAACGCGGTTGATACCGGCGCTTCTGCCTAGGTCACGTAAACGGAGTTCTATGCTCCCCACCGTAATACGTCGAGCTGAGGAATCGAGCGCGACAAATAATGCAGGACTCTTGTCAGCACGGCTCGAAAGATATTCCGTAAGATGAAGCTTAGCGCGCGCATCGAAGTAAACGGGGCGCTGCTTATTTCCCTTTCCCATTACAAGGCATTCGCGCTCGTGCAGATTGACATCCTTCCTGTCGAGTCGCACAAGTTCGCCAATACGCATGCCCGTCGAAGCGAGTAGATCAACGATGGCAAGATCTCGCTTGGACTCACAGGCGTCTCGCAATACCTCCAGTTCCTCATCGCTAAGCACCTCTTTGGTTACTTGAGCAGTTTTGACGCGACGAATGCGCCTTACAGGACTTTTTACAATGTAATCCTCATCTTCAAGCCACGAAAAGAAGCTCGACATGATACGACGTATATTATCGATTGTGACCTTACTAGAACCGCGTTTCACCTCGTAATCATTGAGATAGCTGCGCAAGTCGTCGCTCTCAACCTGGGTATAGGGCTTAGCAAACGCTGTGTTCATATGCCGTAAGGTTGCCTCATAGTATGCAATGGTTTTAGGAGAGCATCCCTCGACCTCTTTAGCGGTGAGAAAGAGCGCAAGCAGATCTTGCCCTGGCTCTGTTTGTTTCGGTCCGAGTGCCCGTCTAAGCGTAATGGTTAGATGTTTGAGCTGGTGTGGGTCGAGAAGGCCCTGCATTTCCGAAAGTACGGTATTGATGACAGTTTCCACGCTGTTCCTTTCGTCGAGTACGATAGCCACAGTGTGGACGGCGCGTTGTACATAGTGAAGTAAATGGCTATTTAGAAGAACTGTTCGACTTGATCTTTCAACGTTTAATAGACGACGCGGGTTCTGATTGGGATACCGCTTCTTTGCTGGACATTGCTGACTATAAAAACGGACTTGCAATGCAAAAGTTCCGCCCAGACACTGGAGATGAAGGTCTACCCGTGCTGAAAATTCGCGAACTGGGACAAGGCTTTTGCGGAAGCGATGCCGAGCGTTGCAAGAGTGGCATTGTCGATAGCGCTAAGGTTCACGACGGTGACCTCATTTTCTCTTGGTCCGGGACCCTATTGCTGGATTTTTGGGCGGGCGGGAACGCCGGTCTAAATCAGCATCTATTTAAAGTGACTTCTTCTGCGTATCCAAGCTGGTTCTATTATGGCTGGACCAAACATCATTTAGCACGATTTATTATGCTTGCCAAAGACCGTGCAACGACAATGGGGCATATCAAGCGCAGCGCGTTGGCAGAGTCCGAAGTTGTTATTCCACCTGAAAATATTCTTCTAAGCCAAACTCAGCTTATGCAGCCGATTATTGATCAGTATGTCATGAGTAAGATTGAAGCTCGAAAGCTTGCTGTTTTTCGCGATAGTCTTCTCCCCAAACTCATGTCGGGCGAGATTGATGTTTCAGAGGTTAACCTCACGCAGCTAAATAGCCATTTAGCTGAAACCCTACGACCATTCGGATGTCATATCCCCGCAATACAAAAAACGGGGCAGCTCACGCTCTTGCGAACTGCCCCGTATCCCCGGCCATCACGCTACAGCGCCAACCAGCGCCACTCCCCTACTTACCAAATATCGCGCCAAACAATCCCTTGCGTTTGGGCTTTTCCTCTCGGTAGGAACCCTCGGCAGCTGCCGCAACCTGCCGCGGTTGCTCACCGCCTCCGCGGCGTACGATCTGGTATAGGAAGGGCGATTTAACGTATTTGACCTCGATGGGCGTGGCGTGCACGGTGCTTTCGCTCGACAGCATCACGTTGGGATTGAGCGGTGCCACCACATGTGTCTCGCGCTTGTCGCTAAACACCACCGCTGCCGCGCGACCCGTCTGGCCGTTCACGGCGATGCGCACTTGCTCGCCGTCGCGGCTATCCGACGCCGGGCGATCGACAAAGTAGACCGGCACCATCACCAGGCCGTCCTTATGCTTGCGGGCCTTGCGCGCCCAGGCGCGGATGCTCTTTTTATTGAGCCCCAGCACCGCCTCGGCATCGTTGCCTGCAACGTCGAGCGCCAGCTTATCAATGACCACCTGGTCCTTGGTAGACGCATCGACGGAGACAACGCGGAAGTCGCCCTCCTGCATGGCAGGATCGAACGGGCCCACCTTGCCAAAGTCCCACGGCTCCAAAATGCCCATAAGACGAACGTCCAGGTAGTTTGCCCGCGGATACGCCCAGTCGAGCACCTCGTAGTACACCAGGGTCTCCTTGCTCAGCCCTTTGCCCGGGAAGGACGCCATCA
This sequence comes from Collinsella aerofaciens, assembly GCF_039062365.1. GTDB lineage: Bacteria > Actinomycetota > Coriobacteriia > Coriobacteriales > Coriobacteriaceae > Collinsella. The sequence continues at coordinate 175,409 of NZ_JBCJBI010000001.1, read as the reverse complement.
TGCGCAGATCCGCCAGCGCCATGGGGAAATAGAAGAGCATCATGTCGTTTTGGATCGCGTCTTCTACATCGTGCCCGGCAAAGGCATCGGGATACTGACGCACCAGCTGCAGCGCGTTGGCACGTGCCTGCTGCGGCGATATCTCACAGGGGACGCCCTGTTCGGGAACGTATTCGGCACCCACGCCCATGGTCAGGCGCTTGCTAAAGGTACCGGGCTTGAGCAGGTCGGCCACGCCAATCTTGTTGCCGCAGGACGGGCACTCAAACACGCGTTGGGTCGACTCACCCTCAAAAGACGCGCCGCAGAAGGGGCAGGGAATGCTCACGTGCGTCGCCTCTTGGAACTCCTGCGCCGTTCCGCGATCTTCCCACAGCAGATGCTCCAGGACCGACTGATTGCGCCAGTACGAATTGAAAAAATACCAGTCCGGATCCTCTGGGCGCTCGAGCTGCGAGACGTGCGTGAGCTTGAGCAGCCCGTCAACCACCGTCAACGGCGTATGACGAATGCCCAGGGCGCTCTTGGGCTCCCCGGCGTCCGCCTTCCACGGAATAACCGTTTCGCAATAGGCGCACTCAAAGCTGCGCTTTGCCTGGTGCGAATACATGGGGCCGCCGCAGTTTTGGCATTTAATGGCAAACATCTCGTCCATGGAAACGTCCTCCTTTGCACAGGGCTGTCGGCATTAAGTATGTCGAGCAAATCGGCGCGTGCCCATACCCATGTGGCCCAAAATGGAGCACTCGGTCGGACGGGAAGGCGCAGTGAACTCGAAGGCGCGTGGGAAGTCGTCCCCTCCGCCTCGTGCCCGTTAGCGCCGGCAGACCATTGCTGCATTTTCTGAGCACCGGCGCACGGAGCGACCATGCGAGCTACACTATCCCCTTAATGAGAATGCGAGGAGATACGCCATGCTATTTGTAAATCGGCTGGTACATACGCTTGTTCCCGGCAGCGAAAGCAAGCCGGTCGATACCTCCTGCCGCACCAACGCGGGTTTTGCCGCAAGCCTCATCTGCATCGGCCTCAACATCACGCTGTGCCTGGCCAAGGGCATAGCTGGCCTGCTCGCGGGCTCCGTCTCGCTTATCGCCGATGCCTTCAATAACCTTTCCGACGCCTCGAGCAACATCGTGAGCCTGCTCGGATTCCGCCTTGCCAGCCGCCCGGCCGACGAAGGGCACCCCTATGGCCACGGCCGCTACGAGTACCTGGCGGGGCTGTTTGTCGCCGTTCTCGTTTGCGCCGTCGGCATCAACCTGGCACTCGAGTCCATTACCAAGATCATCAAGCCCTCCCCCACCGCATATTCGGCGCTCTCCATGGCAGCCCTTGTCCTGTCCATGCTCGTCAAGTTCTGGATGGCGGCGTTCAATCGCACGCTGGGCAACCGCATCGATTCCGAGACGCTTATCGCCACGGCGCAGGATTCCAAAAACGACGTCATTGCCTCGGCCTCGGTCCTGGCCGCAGCGCTTATTTCGCAGACGACTGGCTTTGACCTCGATGGCTGGGCAGGCCTGGGCGTGGGCATCTTCATCTGCATCAGCGGCATGGGCCTGGTGCGCGACGCCATCAGCCCGCTGTTGGGGCAAGCGCCCGACCCCAAGCTCGTCCAGGCAATCCGCGACAGGATTATGTCGTACCCCCAGGTTTTGGGCACACACGACCTCATGGTGCACGACTACGGCCCCGGTCGGCAATTTGCCAGTGCGCACGTGGAAATGCCCGGCGAGGGCGATGCCTTTGAACACCACGAAATCCTGGACACCATCGAACACGACATCAAGCATCAGATGGGCATCGCCATCACGCTGCACTGCGACCCCATCGCCACCACCGGCGACGACCTGCGCGGCTGGGTCAAGCGCGGCGTCATGCAGATCGATCCCGCGCTCTCCATCCACGACCTGCACGAGCACGACGGGTTCGTTTCGTTTGACCTGGTGCGTCCCGACGGCTTTGACATATCCGACGAGGAGCTGCTGGAGCTCGTCACGCGCATCGTGCACGAGCGCCGGCCCGACGCCTCGTGCGTCGTCACATTTGACTCGGGCTTCAGCTCACCCGAGCGTCCGGCCGAGCAGCTGTAATCGACAGCAAAACGGGACGCAGGACCGCCGACCAACGCGCCTACGCGCCCGGTCACGCGATCCTGCGTCCCGTTTTTGTTCGCACCGCTAAGGCTCTAGCCGCTCGACCGCTAGTTCCCCTGCGCGCCCGAAATGCCGTTTTGCAGCGTATCCCAAGCGTTGGTGGCCATATCGCCCAGATTCTGCGCAGTGTCGCCGAGATTCTGAGCGGTGTCACCCAACTGCTGGGCCTTATCTCCCAGCTCCTGCGCCTTGTTGCTCAGGTCCTCCAGCGTGTTGGAGCTCGAGCTGTCCGTGGTGCCCTGGTCGCCGGACGCATTGCCCGAAGAGCCGTCCTTGCGCGTGAGTTGAATCTCGAGGTTGCCGTTGTCGTTATAGTAGGCAGACGTCACGACCCAGTTGGCATCGACAACGGGCGTCGAGCCGTCGTCAGTCAGGATCACGGCGTTCGAAAGGTCGGCCCCACGTGACTTGAGGAGCTTCTTGGCGTTTGACCAGTACTGGCCCGGGATATCGCTCAGGTCGACGGTGCCGGACTGGGTAGTCTCGGTCTGCTCGGCCGTGGTATCAGTCGTGGCGCCCCGCTTGTTGAGCATGCCCGACACGATGGCAAACACAACCGACAAGGCAAAGAAGATCGCCAGCACGATCAGGATTTTCTTAATCACGCTCGACGAACGCGAAGGCTTCTTCTCCTCGTCCTCGCCATACTGAGGGATGGACTTGGGATACTCACGGTACGGCTCGCGCGCATATCGGTCGCGCGACTCGTAGCGCGGCTGTGCCGTGCGCGGCATATATGTCGTCTGCTGAGGTTGCGGAATAGGATTTTGCAGCAGGTCATCATAAGGGTCTGCCGCTGCGTTGCCGTAGGGGCTCTGCGACGAGACACCATACGGGTCCTGCGCTGCGTTCCCGTAATGCACAACGCGCGTGGGATCGGCCGAGGCCTGGGTCGCATCGGCCGAGGCGTATCGGGCGTCCGGCACGACGCGGGTCTCATCGGCGCCATTTCCCGTCCGCGGGGAGCCATAGCCACCCATTACGGTCGTCTTATCCTGGTCCATGCAACGATTCCTTTCCGTCGCCCGTAAGCATCAAGTTATCCATGCATTCTACCCGCGCAAAAGCCTATGATGGGCAAAGCCCGTCGGTATCTACAAGACATGCGCGGCCGACGGTCACAATCGAATCGAGGAACGTCATGGCAAAAAGCAAGCTCATCAAGGACACGACACGTGCCGAGCGTGAGGAGATCATTAAGCTGGCACTCGCGGGCTCCGGCAACGGCAGTTGCGACAACTGCGGAAGCTGCAGCTTGGGAGCCGGCGATCCGTATGGCACCTACCAGCCCTACATTGACGGCGAGATGGAAATCGCCGATATCAACATGATAGTCGCCGAGCGCAACGCCAAACTCTTCGGCCTCCAGCGCGGCTAACGACCTCTTCTTGGGCTGTGCACCAAAAAATGCGCCCATCTACTACGTTTAACCCAAGGGTGCCAACCATAGCCATATTTGTGTTAACAAAACCGCAGGTAAACGTCTTACTGCATTGTTAAAAAACGCTCCATGGTCGGTCCCACCCTGGCAAACGTAGTAGATGGGCGCTTTTCGTGGCGCGGCTGGCCCAGATAACTTGTCTCGGAGCCAATTTGCATCAAAAAGTCCCCGGCGTCGCTGCGTTTTGCGTCACCGGGGACTGTTCAATTTATCCCTCGCGGTCCACCTTACTCATTGGGTACGTACGTAGCCCTGGCTCGCTCGGGCGTTACATCCTGGCCGCAGGAATAGCTCGAGTCGAAGGCGTGCGCCACCAAGTCGTGCGTATCCCATGCCATACAGTCAAACTCGCCAGTATCGAGGACGATGATATAGCCCTTGCCGTCGTAGTAGAAATGATCCTCGGTGTAGTTATCGTCATCGTCGATGTTGTCTTCGGACACGGAATCTATATCCGGCTTTGCTGTCTTAATTGCCTGCTTGGCCTCGCTCTTGAGGGTGTCGAACGAGAGCCCGTGCTGCGCAAGCGAGTCCTCGAGCGAAACCTGCTCACCCGTCTTGAGGTTGTAGAACGCCGACCTCGTCTTCTGCACCGATCGATACGGAGGCTGATAACTGCTGGTGAACGTACGCACGCAAGCGATATCGCCGTCAATCGAGACGATCTCGGCGGTATACATCATGGTCACGCGACTGTCCTCGTCGTCCATCGAGGCCCGTTTGCTCGCGTCGAGCGTATCCGCGACGAGCTGGACCATATCCTTGTTGAACTTGGCGACGCCCACGCCCTGCCCCTTCACCTGGGGATAGGTCCACATAGCCGTGATCTGGCACGTGTCATCGGGGGACGGATCCAGCGGGCCTTCGCCAACCGCAGCCGTAAAGTCGACATCCTGCGTGGCAGAGACGGCCTCGTAGCTCGCCTGCGCATCGTCGCCGGCATCCTTAGACTTCAGCTGCTCCAGCGTCGTGGCCACCGTTGCGATGCTTTTTGCTACAACTTCCTCGCTGCTGAACAACTCAGCGTCAAACTCACGTACTTCATTGATGTCTTTCACCTTCGAATCGTCAATCGACACAGGGCCAACAATGGCGCTAAATGACTTGCCGTCATAGGCGTTGAATTCGCACTCGTAGCCATCATGGGATTGGTTAAAGCCATCAGGGACTTCTTTGAAATTAATTGTCTCCCCATCATGCAGATACCGTTTGAATCCATAGGTACCATCATATTCGTATACGTAAAGCGAGACGCCAGCGCACATGGTGTAAACCTGAGTGTCGGGCTCGTATACCTTCTCGATCTCACCATCGCGATAAGCCCAGACCTCTACCTTGGCAGCAGTGGCGCCATTGTCGTTTTCAATCGGCTCGTCAGAGTACTCAATCAACAGTTCGTCCTGGCCATCGCCGTCAAAATCGATGAGCCTAGCGTAGGCAACACCCCGTGTTCCAAACATCGAAGAATCATCAATCTCAACAGCCTCGCCCTCGCCGTACTTCTTTTGATACTCGAGGATCTTGTCGGTGAACAGCTCGTTTGCCGTCTTGACCGCTGCCCTGGCAGAGGCCTTGGCCTCCTTCTTGGACTGCGTGAGCTCGACGTTCTTGGGGGCGTCCGAGCCCTCCTTGGCGTAGTCGACCTTCATGGTGGTCGTGCTCTTCTTTTTACCCTTGCCCGAGGTGATGGTCATCTGGTACTTCTGGTCGGGCAGCTCACCAAAGTCCTCCATGGCAAAGCCATCCTCGCCATCGACCTTAATGGTGTAGCTCTTGCCCTTGCCATTCGCGGGCGCCAGCTCGACGGTATAGCTCTTGAGCTTTTTGCCCTTACTGTTTTTGGGCAGAATCTTGGTCTCACACGCGCAGACAACATAGCCCTTGCCACCCGAGGTTACCTCGGAAGATGCGCCGATACGCGGCACGACGACAATTGCCGCCACAATGGCGACAACGGCAACGCCACCGATAACGGCAGCGACGATACGGCCCTTGTGCTTGGGTTTCTTGGGCTGCGGCGTCGGAACAAACGGCTGAGAGGTCTCGGCAGGCTCGGTCATAGGAGACCCACAAAAACGTCCCACGATCAAAGGAGGCTCACCAAAACGTTCCCAGATCACAGGAGACGGGACATCCTGAAGAGCGCGCCGTCCCGCAGGGTCGTCCACCGGCACATCTCCTACCGGAAACGCCGCAGGCTCTGCTTGGTCCTCAACGCCGCCCACGCGAGCGCCGCAAATCGTGCAAAACATGGAGCCATCGGGTATCTGAGCTCCGCACTTGGTGCAATACATCGCATCTCCCGTCTCTCATCGCAGCCGCAATGCGCCCGCGAAGTTCTTCCAACTCACCGTACGAGAGAAATCCCCATTCTTGTTGCGCAACATTGCCGCCACGTCCAAAACTATGCCGGTTTACTACGATAAATCGCCCGAACCTGAGCATGCTACTTTTCAAGAAACCAAAACCGCAGGTAGACGAATCGGCCATTATCGGAAAATTCAGATATGGTCGAGGTATACCGATTCATCGTAGTAAACCGGCATAGTTTTGGACGAACGGCCCCATACGGATTGCCTCATTGACCCAACCGCCACAAAATGATCCGTAATCCTTCCGTCCCCTTGGGATCAAAAAGCCCCGCCGGGCCTTGGTAGGCGCGACGGGGCGGACAAGCGGCTATGAGCAGCAGACTTAGAACAGGCCGGTGATATTGCCGTCGTTGTCGACGTCGATGTTCTCGGCCGCGGGAACCTTGGGCAGGCCCGGCATGGTCAGAACACTGCCGGTCAGCGCGACCACAAAGTGGGCACCGGCGGAAACCTTGAGCTCACGCACGGTGATGCGGAAGCCCTCGGGAGCGCCCAGCGCCTTGGCATTGTCGCTAAAGCTGTACTGCGTCTTGGCCACGCACACCGGCAGGTTGCCAAAGCCGTTCTCGCGCAGCTCGGCGAGCTGGCGCTTGGCAGCCGGCGTAAAGTCGACGCCGTCGGCGCGGTAGACCTTGGTGGCAACGGCCTCGAGGGCGTCGGCCACATCGGCACCGTCCTCGTAGGCAAACTTGAGCTCGCTCGGCTGCTCGATCAGGCGCATGACCTCATCGGCCAGGTCGAGCGCGCCCTCGCCGCCCTTAGCCCAAACCTCGGACAGCTTAACGTTGACACCGAGCTTCTGGCACTCGGACTCGATGAGCTCGAGTTCGGCCTCGGTGTCCGTCGGGAAGCGGTTGATGGCGACCACGCAGGGCAGACCGTAGACATTCTGAATGTTGTCGACGTGGCGCAGCAGGTTGGGCATGCCGGCCTTGAGGGCCTCGAGGTTCTCCTCGTTGAGGTCGGCCTTGGCAACACCGCCGTTGTACTTCAGCGCACGAGCGGTCGCGACGACCACGACGGCGCTGGGGCGAACGCCCGTCATGCGGCACTTAATGTCGAGGAACTTCTCGGCACCCAGATCGGCACCGAAGCCGGCCTCGGTAATCGCGACGTCGCCAAAGCGCATGGCCATGCGGGTGGCCATGATGGAGTTGCAGCCGTGGGCAATATTGGCGAAGGGACCGCCGTGGACAAACGCAGGCGTGCCCTCGAGTGTCTGCACCAGGTTGGGTTTGAGCGCGTCCTTGAGCAGGGCCGCCATGGCACCCTGAGCCTTAAGGTCACGGGCGCGGACGGGCTCGCCGGCAAAGCTGTAGCCGACGACGATCTCGCCCAGGCGCTCCTTGAGGTCGCTGATGCTCGTAGACAGGCACAGGATTGCCATGACCTCGGAGGCGACGGTGATATCGAAGCCGTCCTCGCGCGGCACGCCCTGGGCCTTACCGCCAATGCCGTCGATAACGTGGCGCAGCTGGCGGTCGTTCATGTCGACAACGCGCTTCCAAGTGATGCGCTTAACGTCAATGCCGAGCTGGTTACCCTGCTGAATATGGTTGTCGAGCATGGCGGCCAGCAGGTTGTTGGCAGCACCGATGGCATGGAAGTCGCCGGTAAAGTGCAGGTTGATATCCTCCATGGGGATGACCTGAGCCCAGCCGCCGCCGGCAGCGCCGCCCTTAACGCCAAAGACGGGGCCGAGCGAAGGCTCGCGCAGGGCCACGGCGCTCTTGACGCCGCGACGACGCAGGCCGTCGGCCAGACCGATGGTCGTGGTGGTCTTGCCCTCGCCCGCAGGCGTTGGGTTGATAGCGGTCACGAGGACGAGCTTGGCCTGGTGATCAGTCGGCTCGTTGAGCAGTGAATAATCGACCTTAGCCTTGTCGAAGCCGTACGGAATAAGGTGCTTAACGTCGACGCCGGCGTTCTTGGCCACCTCGGTAATAGGCAGCGGCGTGACAGAACGTGCGATTTCGATGTCAGTAGGCATGGGCGGTCCTTTCGTTACCGAATGAGAAAAAGACCAATTCAGCATAGCACGGGCGCGCAATAGTAAAACGCCCATAACCGATGAACGGCGATATGTTTACCCGATGCCCAGCGATAGTCCAACAGCCCGCCAAAACAAAGCGCCCTAAACGGTAGGTTCAATCCCCAGGTGCTCAAAGGTGCGAAGGGTTGCCTGACGGCCCTGCGGCGTACGAATCATCAACCCGCACTGCAGCAAATAGGGCTCATAGACATCCTCGAGCGTGCCCGGGTCCTCGCCCACCGCGCTGGCAAGGGTCGTAAGTCCCACGGCACGGCCGGAGAACGTCTTGGCGAGCGTCTCCAAAATGCGAATATCCATCCAGTCCAGACCGAGCTCGTCGATCTCGAAGAACTCGAGCGCCTGGCGACAGATATCGAGCTCGATGGGGCCGTTGCCGCGCACCTGTGCGTAATCGCGCACGCGCTTGAGAAGGCGGTTGGCAAGACGTGGCGTGCCGCGCGAACGCGAGCCGATCTCGAGTGCACTGGGATGGTCGATCGTCACGCCCAGGATAGTCGCCGAGCGAGTCACAATCTGCGCGAGCTCCTCGACCGTGTAGTAATCCAGGCGATATGAAATGCCAAAGCGGTCGCGCAACGGGCCGGTCAACATGCCTGAGCGGGTCGTTGCCGCCACCAGCGTAAACTTGGGAATATCCAGGCGAATCGAGCGCGCCGCCGGACCCTTGCCAATCACGATATCGAGGGCAAAGTCCTCCATCGCGGGGTACAGGACCTCCTCGACCGAACGGTTGAGGCGGTGGATCTCGTCGATAAACAGCACATCACCCGGCTGCAAGTTAGTAAGGATGGCCGCTAGGTCGCCCGTGCGCGCGATGGCGGGGCCACTCGTGGTCTTGATCTGAGCGCCCAGCTCGTTGGCGATAACGGTGGCCAGCGTGGTCTTGCCCAGGCCCGGAGGGCCCGAGAAGATCACGTGGTCGAGCGTCTCGCCACGGCTCTGCGCCGCCTCGATCAGCACTCGAAGGCTCTGCTTGATATGTTCCTGACCGCAGTAGTCGTCCAGGCGCTGAGGGCGCAGGGTACGGTCGACATCAAGGTCCTCGGGCGTTAGCTCCGAGCCCACCATGCGCTCGCCGTGCGCCATGGATGCCGCCGGCGAGTTACCGGGCGTCGCCCACAGGTCCTGAGAGTCATCGGCTTCCCACATCACGCATCCATTCCGAGTCGCTTAAGCGCCGCGCCGAGCAGATCCTCGACACGCATATTCTGCCCATCATACCCGCTCAGGGCAACATCGGTCTCCTGCGGGCTAAAGCCCATGGAAAGGAGCGCCGCACGGGCATCATCGATGGCCGAGGGAGCAGCAGCGGGCACGGGCATCGCAACCTGGCCGGGAATCACATCGACCGGCACAAAGCCCTTGTCCTTGGCAAAGGTGCTCTTGAGCTCCAGGATCAGACGCTGAGCTGTCTTTTTGCCCACACCGGGCACCTTGGCCATGCCCTTGTCGTCCTCGGCCATCACCAGCGAATACAATTGCCCCACGGTATAGGTGGAAAGCACGGCGAGCGCCAAGCGCGGGCCAACGCCCGAGACGGACACGAGCCGATCGAACATCGTGCGCTCATCCTTAGAGGAAAAACCGAAAAGTGTCATGGCGTCCTCGCGCACCTGCATACGCGTGTAGAGGCGGACCTCGCCGCCGGGCGTCGGCAACGTGGCCGCAGTGCTGCCCGAGATGCCGAGCTCAAAGCCAACGCCCGACACATCGACGACAGCAGAGCTCATCGTGGCCTCGACAAGCGTTCCGTGGAGCTGGGAAATCATCAGTATCCGGTTCCTCTCTGTTGATAGAACTCGCCACCGGTAAGGGCGCGGGTGCGGCTGAGGTTTACGTGGCAGATGGCGCAGGCCAGGGCATCGGCGGCATGGTCGGGATGCGGGTCGTGGTCGAGCTGTGTGAGCGTGCGTACCATGTAGGCGACCTGCCGCTTGTCCGCGGCGCCGGTGCCCACCACAGCCTGTTTGATCTGCATGGGCGTGTACTCGCCAATCTCGAGCGCGCATTCCGAAAGCGCGACGAGTGCAGCACCGCGGGCATGCGCCGTGGGGATGGCGGAACGAACGTTGGCGCCAAAGTAGATGCTCTCGACAGCAGCCGTGTCGGGTCGATAACGCTCAACGACATCCTTAAGGTCATGGGCGATATGCGACAGGCGCACCGCGAGCGGACTTCCGGCACTGGTCTCGATGCAGCCATAGGCACGGCAGCGAACCTCGCCACGCCGCTCCTCGATAATCCCCCAACCCGTATGAGCCAAACCGGGGTCAATGCCCAAGATAACCAAGCCGACCTCCCCTCGCCACAAGCACAGCGCAAGACAAGGCCCCGCGCATCATTCACGAACGTCTGTTCTAGAATAACACAACGGGGTCAAGATGCTTAGTTGAAGTATCGGGGTTGGGAGCGAATCCCATCCCCAGTTTAGTTCTGCGAGAAGAATGGGAACTGTCGGGGATCAACCGGCGGATGCGGCATCGGGCCACCCTGGGGACTACCTTGCGAGCCGCCCTGACCGCCCATCATCTTATCGATGGCGTCCTGAACTTCGCCCTCGAACTTTTTCATTCCCTCGTGCAAACGACGCTGACCGTCCTCAGAGCGCAGCTCCTCCATTTGCTCGGGCGAAATACCTAGTAGCTCGCCCAGCACGCCCATCATCTCGTTTCGCACGCGCTCGCTCGTATCCTCGTCAGCAAAACGGCGCACCTCGGCGCGCGCCAACGAATCGACCGTCATGCGCTCTTTACCGCTGAGTCCCAGATCGGACCACGCAAGCATGTAGGGCCAGGAGCGCTCAACAAACGAACGTGCCGAGACGATCGGGGCCGTCGGCAGCATGCGGCGAGCAGCCTCGCCCTGGCGCACGAGCATCAGCAGCAGCGAGCAGGCCTCAGGCTTGCCGGCGGTCATCGAGATGTCGTCGAAAGATCGATTGCGGTCCACGTGCGCCTCGAGCGCGCCATCGACCTCGCCCGGCTCAAGCCCGCCGAGCAGCTGCGCCGCGCGGTCGAGCATGTCGACCGGACCGTCGAGCGTCGAGAGCGTCTGCGCCAGCACGCGCTCCATACAATCTTCCACCGCGTTGAGCGTCACGAGCTCTTGGGGCACCACGGCAGACGTGCGGTTGCGCACACGCGCCACAAACTCAAGCGTCGACAGGTACACATCGCCAAAGGGCGCAAAGTCGCCCTGGTAGCCGCCGCAAAGCGCCGGCGCCGCCAGCGCGTACTCGGTTTTGGACAGCGGGCTCAGCGCCATCGCACCCAGCTCGAGCGCCGTGTCCTCCAGCATGAGGCCCAGCGTGCGCGAGCGCAGACGCTCGGCATCGCCCGCCGACACGTCGCGATCGAGCACACGCGCCGCATCCGGTGCATCGCGCTCGACAGTGCGAATGTGCAAACGCTCGGCGATGGCGCGGACGGCGGCACAGCGGGCAGCCTCGGCCTCTTCCTGCGCCGGCGTAAAGATACGGTTGCGCCCCAGCACCAGGCCAATCACATTGCGCGGGCCCAGAGCGTCGACGGCCAGCGCCGCCAGCAAAGACGACGGCAAGTCACCCTCGAGTGCCACCACAGCACGCGACGCACCGTGGGCTCGGGCGTTGTCGCGCACGGCGAGCACCAGCGCCTGCCACAGCCACTCCTCGGAACGGAACTCGGGCAGTTCGTGATCTTCCAGGGCATCGAGCATCACGCCGCGCTGAATCTCCTGAACCAGCAGGCTCTCCTCAAAACACGGCGCCTGGGCCACCACGCGACCGCAGTCGTCGAGCACAAACGAACCGCCGGTATACACCGACTCGTCATAGGCACCGACCGGCGCCATGCAGGCAAACCACACGCTGCGCTTGGATGCGATCTTACGGTAGGCGCCGCTGCGAACGGCGGCAATGGCGGCAGTCTCACGGTCGGTCATGTCAAACGCGTTGAATTGGAAATACGCAATGAGGTCAACACCGGTCGGCAACATCTCGAGTTCGCGGTCCAAGTCAAAAATCACGGCGATGCGCACGCCGTCCACGTCGAACACCGGCGGCGCCCAACGTGTGTCGTTGTTCTCGCCACGCTGCAGGGCAATGCTCGAACGCGCCGGCACCACATGACCGTCCTTGAGCATCATGTAGTCGAGCAGCGGCTGGCCCTCAAACGAAACCGCCGCGGGCACGATGCAGATCATGTCAAGCTCCTGGATACGCTCAGCGACACCAGTCAAGCCGGCAAGCATGTCGTGCTCAAAGTCGGCAGCCCCCACCAGGCCACCGGGCATGGCGCCCATAAAGAGCGGAGCCGGAACGCACAGCACGCGCGCCCCGCGCTCGCGGGCCAGACGAGCCTGGTCCTCGATGCGGCCGCAAATGCCCTCAATATCACCCAGGCGCATATCGATCTGTGCAAGTGCGAGCTTCATGGCTCAGCCCTTTCCGTCGTAAACCATCGAAATCGTAGTAAAAGCGCCGGCCGCATAATGCAGTCGGCGCTTGCATGTGCATATGCTAGCTATGATACCCCGAGCGGGGGCGCGCTCCTAGAATGTCGCGGACCACAGCCCGTGCAGGTTGCAGTAGGCATAGACGGTACCGGTCTTGGAGCCGCCCGCAAAAAACGTCGCGGGTTTCATGCCGGGCTCAAGGTAATGGACCTCTAAGCGGCCCTCGGCCTCAAGGGCGATCCACTCAATGTAGTGCTCGGGCAGGCTGGGGTGCTCGACCGAGCCAACGCGTGCGCGAATCACGTGGCCGTCGCGCTCGGTCTCGACAACAGGCACGTGCTTCTCGTGCGCCGCGTCCTCAGTGTTTGCGGTCAGTTCCGTGCAACCGGCAGGGGTCGCAACGTCGTCGCCAAGGGCGGCGATGAGCTTGCCGTCGGGGTCCTTAAAGAATTTCGCCATGATGTTCTCCTTTGCTGATGTGCCAATGTTCTTGATAGTTCTTATGCCCAAAGGCAGACAAACCATCCACGGCATTGCAAATGAACACATAACGGACCAGGCAAGCGGTCGGGCCAAAATGCGTCGACCGTCCTGCCCACTCCAGCAGTCCCACCCCGCGCGCGGCTAGCGCCCGTCGCCGCCGAGCAGCGCCAGAACATCCTCGCGCGTGAACAGTGCCGACGAGATGCCGTCGCCGCCGAGCACGCTGTTGACCAGGTCGCGCTTGGACTCCTGCATCTGCATAATGCGTTCCTCGATCGTGTCCTTGGCGATGAGCTTGTACACGGTCACGGTATGCTGCTGGCCAATACGGTGTGCACGATCAGTTGCTTGGTCCTGCGCCGCCACGTTCCACCACGGGTCGTAGTGGATGACCACGTCGGCAGCCGTCAGGTTAAGGCCCACGCCGCCCGCCTTGAGCGAAATCAAAAAGACCGGAACCTCGCCCGCTTGGAACTGCGCGACCATCTTGGCGCGGCTCTCCTTAGACGAAGCGCCCGTGAGCTTAAGGAAGGCGATGTCCTCCTTGGCCAGGCGCTTACCGATGATATCGAGCATACCCGTAAACTGGCTGAACAACAGGATGCGATGTCCGCCGTCGAGTGCGCCGTGCACGAGCTCCATGCACGTATCGAGTTTGGCGCTCCCCGCCTTGTAATCCTCGTAGTGCAGACGCGGGTCGCAGCAGATCTGGCGCAGCTTGGTGAGCTCGGCAAGCACCTTGAGCTTGTCTTTCTTAAACTCGGATGCTTCGCGATGCTGCACCTGCTGGGCGATGCGGTCTTGGTTTGCCAGGTAGAGCTTGCGCTGCTCGCCGGTGAGCTGCGCCATGACCGTATCCTCGATCTTCTCGGGCAGGTCGGCCACCACGTCTTCCTTGACACGGCGCAGCACAAACGGCGACACGAGCGCTTGCAGGCGAGCGGCACTGTCGCCCTCGGCATGCTCGACCGGGCTTTCGAAGCGCTTGGCAAACGACTCGCGCGTGCCAAGCAGGCCCGGCATTAAAAAGTCGAAGATGCTCCAGAGCTCGGATAGGCGGTTTTCGATGGGCGTGCCCGTCAGGGCAAAGCGCACGCCGGCAGGCAGGCGCTTTGCGGCGCGCGCCACCTGGGTGAGCGGGTTTTTAATGTACTGGGCCTCATCGAGCACCACACGGGCAAAGTCCTGCTCGACGTACTCGTCGATATCGCGCCGCATAAGGTCATACGACGTCACGACCACGTTATGCTCGGCCACGCCGGCGATTTGCACGCGACGCTGCGCCTTGGCGCCCACGATGGCGCACACATCGAGCGACGGGGCAAAGCGCTCCAGCTCGGCGGTCCAGTTGTACACAAGCGACGCGGGGCACACCACAAGCGTGGGCTTAATGTCCCCCGCTTCCACACGCGCCAGGATATGCGCGATCATCTGGAGCGTTTTGCCCAGGCCCATGTCGTCGGCCAAGATGCCGCCAAGGCCCAGGTGTTCGAGCGAGCCGAGCCACTGGTATCCGTCGACCTGGTAGCCGCGCATCGTTGCCTTGAGCGATGCCGGCACCGTAAAGTCCATCTTGCCGAGCGTGTCCAGACGCTCGACGGTACGGCGGAACGCAGCGTCGCGATCGGCCTCGAGCGCCGGCGTGCGCGCGAGCATGCTATCGACGAACAGGGTGCTCGACACGGGAAGCGACACGCCGTCGAGCAGGTCGACGGCATCGACGCCCAGGTCCTCGGCGAGGCCAAACGCGGCTCGAGCGCCCTCGTCCAGGCGAATGATGTCGCCCGACGTGAGACGCGCAAACGTCTGGTGACGCTTGTAGGAGTCCAGATAGATGGCAAGGTCTGCCGCCGAAAGCCCGCTCGCGCCCAGTTCGACGTCAAGCAGGTTGCTCTTGACGGTCGCACGAACCGAGAGCTTGGGCGCGGGGCGCACCGAAATCTGGCGCAGGCGGTCGCTGAGCATGACCTCACCCAGCTCGGACAGGGCGGACAGGCCCTCGGTCAGCAGGCAGAACAAGCTCTCGTCATCGCGCTCCTCAAACGCCAGACCGCCCTCGTAAAAGTCGAAATACAGGGCCGCCGTATCCATAACGCGAAACTCTGCCACCTCGTCGCGGGGCGGCACGCCCGGGCGTTGCTCTTCGAAGAGACTGCCCGGAGCGCCCAGGCTAAAAAGATCTGCCGACCAGTCGCCGTAGGTAACCGTAATTTTGCAGGTCACAAGCCCATCGTCGACGCCGATCGCCATAGCAAAGCTCGGCTCGGGCGCCACGGTATCGAGCGCGGCGGGCGCGGTAAGGTCGGTGTAGTCGCGCAAAATGGGCAGCGCCATACGACAGAACTCCCCCACCTGGTCGACAGCGATATGGATCGGCGTGTGACAGGGCAGTAAGCGCGATAGGAACGGCGCCGCATGCTGGGCAAACGCTACATCGGCGCGGCGCGCACGGCGGGTGTCGACCAGATAGGCAACGTCGCCCGAAGCAAAGCAGTATGCATCGGCCGGCAGGCGTAGATCGTAGCTGCCACCAGCCGCCGGCGCGATTTTGGCGGCAAGGAGCGGTGGACGCTTGGTCGGATCGTCGTCCTCCCCCTGCGGCGACGGCTCAACCGCCACGTCATAGCTACGATGCGTCGTCGTCCCCCGCGACCAGGCGGGCTCAAAGGAAATGGTCCTGCCGCGCAACAGGTCCAGCACAGACACAATGGAATACTCGGATAGCGGCAACTGACGCTCGGCGACAAAACCGCTGCGGGCAAAGTCATATGATGCCGAGCGCGAGGTCGTGATGTCGCTCAGGTAGGCGACCGTCATCGTGACGCGGTCGAGCAGCTTTGTCGACACGTCATCGAAGGCCTCGGGCACATGGGCAAACGTAAGTTTCTTACCATAGGAGAATGTGCCGCCGCGCACATAGGCATCGGCCATGCCGTCGATATCCTTAACCACGTAGGACACCGAACCGCAGCGGATGCGAAACTCGAGCGCCCAGCTAAAGCGCTCGGCAAACAGCGGGTTGTAGTACGGCACCAGCGAGGGCTCCAGCACCGCTTTGGGTGCATTGGGGTCAATGGCGCCGGCGAGCTTGCGACGCATGACCACGAGCTCGTCCATGCGCGCGTCAGAAAGATCGGAGAGCGCCGCCATGAGGCTCGGGCTCGTGGGGACGGGTGCCGGAAAGGGAAAGTTGGGATTGACGGCCGGCGCTTTGGGCGCGGTGCGCGCGGGCTGTTTCGGCTGCGCCGTAAACGTGCGGACCGGCGTGCGCAGGCCTTCGACGGGCTCGGTGCCGCTTGCGTCCAGATACGCCAGCGCCGTGGCGATGGCGTGCTTGCACATGCCGGGGTAGCGATAGGCAGCGGGGCAATCGCAGTCGTAGTCGATCACCTCGTGCTCGTCCATGTCGAGCGCCACGTGCGTCTTGTACAGATCGCCACGCGAACCGCGCACCGAGCCCTCAACCGTCACGTTTTTGGAGAAGCGCGAGCCGCTGTCCTCAATCGACAGCACGGCGCCGTTGAGCATGAGCGAGCGGCCCTTCATAAAGGTGCCGCTCAGCGCCGCCTCTTTGCGAAGCGCCTGCACAAACGTCCCCTGCGCCATCACTTCCTCCAATCCACACGCCAAATGATTTTTCTGGGACGGGGATTTAAAAATCATTCCCCGTCTCAGAAAGACCGATCCTCCGCGCATCATCCAAAATGATTTTTAAATCCCCGTCCCAGAAAAATCATTTTAGATGACTGTCACTCTGCCTTGGTTACCCACGATGGCCTTGGCCTCTGCCAGCAGCGGAATCGAGCGCGCGTTGACCTTAGCCGGCACCTCGGCACGCAGCACGCGCCCGTCCACCTGCTCGATAAAGATCTCTACGCGGTCGCCGCCCGGGTTAGTGGTGAGCACCGTGGCCAGGCGCGCCATATTGCCCTGGCTAAAGCGGCTGTTGGGAACCATGACCTCAAACACCTTGGGCTTGTTGTTCTCCTCGTTGAGCTCAAGCGGCACGATCTCCTGCGCGATGATCTGGTCGCCGCGGTCCGAGCGCTCGAGCTTGCCCTTAATGCGCACAAACGCATCGGACAGCTGTGCGCCGGTCTCGGGATCGACCTCGCCGTACAGGTACCCCTCGGCCTCCTTGTAGGTCTTGGGGAACACCACGACCGTGGCCTCGCCTTCCATGTCCTCGAGCTGCACGATGCCCATGGGGTCGCCGTTTTTGGTCACGCGCTTGGACACGCTCGAGACCATGCCGGCCCACCACAGCGCCTTGCCCTCGGGAATCTCCTGGTTGATGGTGCCGCCCGTAGGATTCTGAACTTCGTAGCCGGTGTCGATCTGCGAGAACGAGAAGTCGCGCGCTTTGCTGAGCGCATACTCAAACGGGCGCAGCGGGTGGTCCGAGACATAGATGCCCAGAACCTCCTTCTCCTGGCTCAGCTTGAGGTGGCGGTCCCATTCCTGGCCGTCCGGATCGGGCACGCTGACCTCGAAACCCGAGCCCTCAACGTCGCCAAACATATCGAAGAACGACGTCTGGCCGCTCGCGCGATCCTTCTGACGCTTTACCGCGGCATCGATGATGTTCTCGGGGTTGTTCTTGTCCACAAAGTGCATCATCTGGCGACGCGGATACCCCGTGGAGTCGAAGGCGCCTGCCTTGATCAGCGATTCGATCACGCGGCGGTTGGCCTGGCTCGAGTCCACGCGCTCGACAAAGTCGTGCAGCGTCTTAAACGGGCCGCCCGCCTCGCGCTCGGCGATAATCGCCTGCGCCACGCCGGTGCCCACGCCGCGGATGCCGGCCAGACCAAAGCGCACGCCCTCTTTGGTAGCCGTGAACTCGGTACCGGACTCGTTGACATCTGGCGAAAGCACGGGAATGCCATCGTGACGGCACGCCGAGACGTAGTGCACGATCTTGTCGGTCTTGCCCGTGTAGGACGTCAGAACGGCCGCCATGTACTCGTGCGGATAGTGCGCCTTGAGCCACGCCGTCTGCATAACCAGAATGGCGTAGCCAGCGGAGTGCGACTTGTTGAAGGCGTAGGACGCGAACTCGAGAACATCGTCCCAAATCTTCTGGGCGACCTCGCGCGTGTAGTTGTTCTTGATAGCGCCGTTCATCCAGTGGTCGTAGGTGGTCTCGTCCGAGCCATCCTCCCAGTGGAGCACCGTCGACGTGAGCAGCTTGATTTTCTTCTTAGCCACGGGCTTACGGATACGCGAGTCCGATTCGCCCTTGGAGAAGCCGCACATCTCAACGGAGATGAGCATAACCTGCTCCTGGTAGACCATGGTGCCGTAGGTTTCGCCCAGGATGTCGTCCAGACGGTCGTCATAGGAGACAGCCGGCTCCTTGCCGTTCATACGGTTGATGTAGGACGAAACCATGCCGGCGCCCAGCGGGCCTGGGCGGTACAGGGCGATCAATGCCACAACGTGCTTGTACTCGGTGGGCTTCATGTTCTTGATCGTAGCCGTCATGCCGGCGGACTCGACCTGGAAGACGCCGGCGGTGTGGCCGGAGCCCATGAGCTTAAAGATCTCGGGGTCGTCAAAGGGAATCTCTTCCTCTTTGATGTCGATGCCGAAGTTCTTTTTAATGTTGGCCTTGGCCTTGGAGATAACCGTCAGCGTGCGCAGGCCCAAAAAGTCCATCTTGAGCAGGCCCATGTCGGCGACGGTATGGCCCTCGTACTGGGTAATCTCGACGCCGCCCTTGGTGTCGAGCTTGGTGGGCACGTGCTCGTTGACGGGGTCACGGCAGATCAGAACGGCGCACGCGTGCACGCCCTCGCCACGGGTGAGGCCCTCGATCGAGAGCGCCGTGTCGATGATGCGGCGGGCGTCGTCGTCCTTTTTATAGGCCTCGGCAAAGTCGGGGTTAAACAGATCCTCTTTGCCGGGTTGTTTGTCGAGCACCTGCTTGAGCTTAACCTTGGGGTCGCTCGAGACCATCTTGGACAGGCGCTGGCCCATGTAGACCGGATAGTCCAGGACGCGTGCGGCGTCGTTGATGGCCTGCTTGGCCTTGATGGTCGAGTAGGTGATAACGTGGGTGACCTTCTCGGGGCCGTAGAGCTGGCGAACGTGCTCCACGACCTCGAGGCGCCGCTCATCGTCGAAGTCCATATCGATATCGGGCATCTCGGTACGCTGCGGGGACAGGAACCTCTCGAACATCAAGCCGTTCTCGAGCGGGTCGAACGCGGTGATGTTCATGGCGTAGGCGACGATGGCGCCGGCGGCCGAGCCACGGCCGGGGCCGACGCCGATGCCGTTGTCCTTGGCCCATTGCACGTACTCGGCAACAATGAGGAAGTAGGCGGCAAAGCCCTTGTCGCAGATGACCTTATATTCGTACTCAAAGCGCTCTTTGATGTTGACGCCGCCGATCTCGCGCGTAGCCCAGTCGTCACCGTAATGCTGGCGCAGGCCCTTCTCGCACTCGCGGCGGAACTGGCTCTCGTGCGTCTCGCCGGGATCGAGCAACGGGAAGCGCGGCAGGATGATGGAGTCCCAGTCCAGCTCAACGTAGCACTTGTCGGCGATCTCGAGCGTGTTGTCGCAGGCCTCGGGGCAATACGGGAACATCGCCCGCATCTCCTCCTCGGTCTTCATGTAAAACTCCGAGCCGGTCATGCGCATGCGGTTGGGGTCGTCGACCTTGGCGTTCATGCCGATGCACATGATGACGTCCTGCACGGGCGCGTCCTCGCGGCGCAGGTAGTGGAAGTCGTTGGTGGCGATGACCTTGACGCCCACCTGCTTGGCGATATCGATGAGCGTGCGGTCCATCTGCTCGTCGGTCAGGCCGTTATCGGTGGTAATGCCGTGTTCCTGGATCTCGATGTAAAAGTCACCGGGGTCGAAGGTGTCGCGGAAGGTCTCGGCCCACTTGATGGCGCCTTCCATGTCGCCGCGGTCGATGTATTTGGGGATGATGCCCGCGATACAGGCACTCGTGCAGATCATGCCCTTGGCGTGGCGGCGCAGGTTGTCGAGCGTCACGCGCGGCTTGTAGTAAAAGCCCTGCACGGCGGCCTCGGAGACCGTCTGCATCAGGTTGACGTAGCCCTCCTGGTCCTTAGCCAGAAGGATCATGTGGTAGAGCTCGGGCTTGTGGTCGCGGGCGAGCGTCTCGTCCGGCGTAAAGTAGACCTCGCAGCCAAAGATGGGCTTGATGACCAGAGGCGGCTTGAGCTCGTCGATATTGCCCTTCTCATCCCACATGGCCATGTCCTTAACATACTGGGCATGCTCGCGCGGGTTTGCCTCGGGATCGGGCTCCACCAGCTCGTCGCGGCGGTCCTTTTCCAAGAAGGCCTTGTCGTGGCTCCAGGTTTTGTACTCGGGCGTGTTGTGGTTGACGGCGTCGCAGGCCAGCGCCAAGTCGGGCACGCCATACATGTAGCCGTGGTCGGTAATGGCCACGGCGGGCATGCCCAGCTCAACGGCACGGTTAACCATATCCTGGATACGGGTTGCGCCGTCGAGCATGGAGAAAACAGTGTGGTTGTGCAGATGGACGAATGCCATGTGATGAGCTCCGATGCGGGTTCGTGTTCTGACTGAACGATTTTACCCCACGGCACGGACAGCACCCGAACCTAGCCAAACCCACACGGGTAGCTAATTTGGGACCTTCAAAAAGGGGAATGAGGGCATCCCGATGCATCGAGTATTACTGGAACCCCGGCGATACGCTGAATGATTTGTGACGAATAGTCATGTCCACCAAGAAGGCTCGACGCTTCGGGCAGCTCGTCAATCGATATATCAATTCTTGGAGACATGTATTCCTACCATTTTTAAAGAAACAACGGCGGTAATTGCTATCGCGATTGCGCCAATAACACCGAGCGCTATCTGAATGGGATATAACCCCAACACATATCCAAATATGGAGAAAAACATTGCAGAAAAGAGAGCCCTTACCAGAGACGCGACGGAAAGGATCGTCGCGCGGAGATCGTCCGCTATCGCGTCTTGGATTAAGTTTTCCGAAGTGATGTACACCACTTCTGGGAGAAAACAAAGCACCACGCTAAGGCCAAACAAACACAGCGGATTTGAAGCGAACCACGGAAGAATCATGAAAAGACCGGCCGCGATTAGCATCGAGCCGAGCATGGTATTTCTTTTTCCGAAACGCGATGAGAAGAAATCTGCTGCAATGTAGGACGTCGCATTTACTGCATAGGATGCACCGAAAAAGATTCCTATTATGGAGACGGGAGCATCAAATGCGTCGAATACCAACTGATTCAAGTTGTAATAACTCCCATAGAATCCATCGAGCATGCTTGTGCCGATTAGAAGAAGCAACACCGCAAAAGCGGATTCTCCAATGCACCAGGTTTCGCGTCTGAAGACCTTGGCCACGTCAAACCTTTCCTCCCCAGAGTTTTTGGAATGGGTCGTTTCCGTCCTCTCAATGGGATACAGAAGGAAAAGCTGCAGGAGATAGAAAACGGAAACGCATACGTAGAGGGCGCTCCAAGATACTTGGGCAATGAATGATCCAAGTACGATTGCCACTCCCGTCGCGATTGATTGCGCGGCAAGCAGCCGAGCGTTGATGGTGAGGAAGCGCTCTCCTTGACCGGCATTTCGGGCAATTTCATATAAAAGTGCTTGTTCGGATCCCGATTGAAGGGAGTAGGCGAGTGCCTCAACAAGGGAAAGCGCGACGAGAAAGGGGCCTGAGAGCAACAGCATGCCAGCCGTATGGAAGAAAAGCAGCAGCACACCCACTTGAATCGAGAACTTCTTTCCAAAGAAATCGCCTATCAGCCCTGTTGGCAGCTCGAGGACGACCGTTGCAATGTTAAACAGGGCTTGATAAAGCGCGATTTCCGTGACAGACATTCCTTTCTCCGCAAGGAAAAGTAGAAACACTCCCCGATTTAAAACAAATCCCGCGAGAACGAAAAAGGCGGAATAGATGTGCAGCTGCGCAGCGGCATTCTTATTCATTTGGCACTTCCATCAACTAATTTAGTCGGGCCACTCGCTACTGACTCGAAACCTGAAGTGTTCGCAGTTGATGTGAAGAGCGGTAAAGCTTTTGCACAGGATATCAATGGAATACATCCGAAGCGTTTTCGGCAGTGTCATCGGCGAAGGCGGGATTAGCCTTTACGCGGCGCTCACCCTCGATGTATTTGACGATTTGATCAATCGTCTGGTTGGCGTGGCTCTTGAGCTTGCGCTCATAGAAGAAGAGGCCAAGCTTGCCGCGCGTGCCAGACGTGTTGCCACCCACACCCTGAAAATCCTCGGTATAGGTGAGCTCGCAGGCACCATCGCCAGCAGGTGCAGCCTCATAGCGCATGGTATTGATGCCCGCCGCATACTGAAAACGGACCTCATAGAGACACGGGTAGTCAAAGTGCTTAATCTTAACCTTGATCGCCGTGCCCTTGGCCTTGCCTTTTGCGGACTGGGCGCGCTTCTCGTACTTATAGCCGTTGAGCTTGTTGCGGCTGGGACGCTTGCCCGTGGCGTTCTCGATATCCTGCATGATGAACCCCGCCAGAGCGTCAAAAAGCTCCTCCGGCGTCACCTTAAGCGTTTTGGTGAGCTGCATGATGACTCCTTATTCGTTTGAACCGTTCGAGCCATTGTACCGCCCCAGGCTCTCCCATGCGTTGCGGTGAAATGCGGACTGTTTGGCGGCTTTTTTGGCCAAAACAGTCCGTATTCCACCGCAAGTTATCTGAGGGCTAAAGGTTGTAGGTGACCACTTGGGGTTCGGCGGGTTCGACGAAGATGGTTGGATCCGGCTGTTCCACGCGGACGAATTTGACGGTCACGGCCTCAAAGCCCGCCTTGTGCAAAACATCAGCGTAGACGCGTGCCTGCAGGGCGTGCTTCTCCTGCAGCTGTTCCGGCGTCTCGTCCGGCGTGCCGCCCGTCTTGTAGTCGATGACCAGCGCGCGTGACGAATCCGCCGGGTTTGTCGCCAAAGCGTCGATGGCGCCCTCGGCATATGCACCGTAGCGAGCGATGTCCTCGTCCTCGCAGCCCAGCGAAAAGAACGGCACCTCGGCGCGAACGCACGGCCATGCGAGCAGGTCGGCACGAACAGCCGACTTGAGCCAGCGGTCCAGAGCAACGTCGAAGCGTTCGCGCTGCTCCGGCGTCAGGCACCACAGGCGCGCCAGCGCATCGGCACGCTCAGCGGGCAGCGCATCGGCACCCATCTCGATCAGCCACTGGCAGGCGGCATGGAACGCCGAGCCCAGCGCCATGGGGTTGCCGGCGGGCTCAACGGCAACCACGTCTGCATCCGTCATCTCGGAACCATCCGACTCCGCATCATCGCCGACCTCGTCCATGGGAACACGCGCCTCGGCGGCACGGTCCTCGGACTCGGCATGCAGCGCCGCGGCAATTGACGAGTAGCTGTACGAATCGCGCGCCGGATACGGGCAGGTGCCCATGCGCACGCCCACCGCCTGGGGATACACGAGCTCAAACGCATCGGGCTTGGGGTCGGCAGGACCGGGAACGGCGGCGCGGGCATCTGCACCGGCACCCTCCGGCTCCGCATCGCCGCGGACAAGCCTGCCCTCGGCATTCAGCGAAGCGTTGGCCTCAAACGCCTGCTCGCCAAAGGAAAAGTCCGCCAGCGAGATGAGCTCGTAGTCGCCCGGCTGGGAGTTGTCGAACACCAAACGGTCGCTATCGAGTTGCGGCATGTCCAGAGCGTCGGTCGGCAGAATACGGCGCAGCACGTCATAGGTCAGATCGGTCTCGACATCGAAGGTCGGCGCACACAGCTTGCCACGGCTCACGCCGGCATCCATCGCCAAGATCACCAGCTCGCGTGCTCGCGTCATGGCGACGTAGAGCAAGCGGGCCCGCTCCTCGAGCGAGAGCCGCAGGTCGTCGTTGCGCAGGCGAGCAAACGCCTCGGCGGGAGAACCCGTCGCACAGACGTCCTCCATGAGCTCCGGCGGCAGCCACAGCGACGTGCCCTTGCCCTTAAACGCATGCTCAAACTGCCTTTTGACGTCATCGCCCTTTACGAACGTGCCGTCCGCGAGTTTAACGCCGTCGAAGCGTGCCGGCAGCGCCACGACCTGTGCTCCGCCCTCGACGCGACCCATCTGTGCCGCACCCGAGGACTTACGCACGCCAAAGCACTCGGCGACCGCCACGACCGGATATTCCAGACCCTTGGACGCATGCACCGTCATGATGCGTACCGCGCCGTCGCCCTCCTCGTTGAGGGCGCCTGGGGCTTCCTTGCCCGCCAAGAAGCGGTCGAAGGCCAGCGCAATGGAGCGCGGCGAGTTACCGAACTCGGCCTCCGCCTCGGCCACGGCATCGAGCGCTTTGAGCACGTTGGCGGCAATGGCCTTGCCCTCGGGGCCGCGCTGTGCCAGACGCACGAACCAGCCGGAAGCATTGACCACGTCGCGCGCGATTGCCGCGAACGAATCGCGACCCACACGACGAAGCGCATAGCGCAGCACCTCGCGGGCGCGCGTCACGAGCGGCAGGTCTTGCAGGCCCGGCACATCGGAATCGCTCATGATGCCCGCATTGATGTTGCGACGCGAGGTCTCCCCCGTCTGCTCGTCGAGCTTGGTCGCCAGCGCCAGGAACTCCTGGGCGCCGAGCGCAAACATCGGCGATGCCAGCAGCGGCATAAGGCCCTGCGCCGTATCGGCCGGATTGGCAAGTGCACAAACCAGGGCGCGCGCCGTCTGCACCTCGGCAGCTTGGGCAAAGACCGAGCCGCCCGCGATGACGCAGTCGAGCCCCTGGTCGCGGAAGGCCTGCGCATAGACATCTGCGTTGGTCATGCGGCCCAGCAGCAGCACCATGCCGCCCTGGGGCTGGCCGGCATCGGCAAGTGCGCGGAACCGCTCCGCGATCGCGCGGGCCTTGGCCTGTGTGCGCTCCTGCGTACTGCCGCCGGCAACAAAGAGGGCCTGGCGACGCGAGGCGTCCGCCACGAGCGTGTCCTTGCGGCCGTCGCTCGCCTCAAGGTCCAAAAAGCCCTGCATCAGTCCGCCGTCATCGCCGTCGAAGACGCGTGCCACGTAACGCAGCACCTCGTCATGGCTGCGGAAGTTGCGCACGAGTTTGACGAGCTCGCCGGCGGGGACATCCGGCGTGGCGACCGTCTCGGACGCCGCCGTCGATCCCACCTTGCGCTCCTGGCGGCGGAACACCTCGACCTCGGCGCCGCGGAAGCGGTAGATCGACTGCTGCGCATCGCCCACGGTGCACAGCGCACGCTCCCCCGCGCCGGTCAGGTAACGGATCAGGTCGACCTGCATCTGGTCGGTATCCTGGAACTCGTCGATCATGACCATCTTAAAGCGTCCCTCGTATGCCGCTCGGATGGCCGGGTAATCGCGCAGGGCCTCGTAGGCCATGCGCAGCAGGTCGTTGTTGTCGAGGGCAGACTGGCCGGCCTTCAGCGCGCGATACTCGGCCTCCACGGAACGGGCCAGGCCCACCAGCGCATCGAGCGCGGGACCACCGCAGGCGAGCACGATATTGATAAACGCATCGGCGGCCTCGGCCTTGAGCAGCTCGACCTGCTCCTTGGGGAACGCCTTGCTCGCCCGCGGCATGGCGCACGACATCATGAGTCGCGCCGCATCGGCCATGGTCTTGCCGCTCGCCTCGAACGCATCGATGGCGTCGAGTGCCACCTGCGCCTTTTCGGTCGCCGCTTTGCTTGCACCCAACGCCGATCGATAGGCATCGGCAAGGGCCGAAGTGTCGGCTTGACCGCGCGCCACGCGCACGCCGTCCATACCGCCCGGCAGCTGGCTCGAGAGCTCCAGCAGCTCGCGCACCAGGCCCTTGATGGTGGTGCCGGCGCCAAAGGGGCCGCCCTCGCCCGCCATGGGATACCAGGCGTAGAGGGCCTTGAGCGAAGCGGCGAGCTCGGGGGCGGCATCGGGCGCCGTCGCGCGGGCCAGCACATGCTCAACAGCCTGATCCATAAGCTCGTCGGTATCGGTGAGCACCGTGAACTCGGGGTCGATACCCAGCTCCAGCGCGTGCGCGCGCAGGATACGCGAGCACATGCCGTGAATGGTCGAGATCCACGCATCGTCGACGGTCAGGGCCTCCTCGTCCATACCCTCTTCGATGAGCGCGCGGCGCACGCGGTCACGGATCTCGGCCGCGGCATCTTTGGTAAAGGTAATGGCGAGCACCTGGTCCAGATGCTCAACGAACGGACCGGATTCGGGCGAGAGCGCGTAGACGATGCGACGCGTGAGGGTAAAGGTCTTGCCCGAACCGGCGCCCGCCGAGACAAACAGCGGACGGTCGAGCGTTTTGACGATCTGCAGCTGTTGCGGCATCAAAGTCGAAAGATCCATGGTCTACACGTCCCTCCTTGCAAACGTTCCTTCGTGGTTATACGAGCAGCGCGCATGCGCGGCCTGAGTCGACGTCGGGTCGACGGCGGCAACGTTGCCTGCCTCGAGCTCCCGCAGGCGCTCGGCGATGCCGGTCTCCACGCGATCGAGCAGGGCGTCGAAGTCCATGTTGCCGCCCTCGCCGGGGAAACCTTTCTTGAGGCCTGGAATGCGACCGTCGCCGCGCTCTTCCTCGAGCAGCTCGGCGCTCGCGGCACCGCGCAACGCCGGCTTGCCGCCCTTGGTCGAAAAGTAGAGCGCCGCGCGGGTGTCCAAATCCAGCGCCCGGCGCATGGCCTGGGCGTAGATGAGCGTTTGGGTATGTGGCGGCAACCAGCGCGGATCGTCGATGGGCGCCGCGCCCGATTCCTCGTCGCGCACCGTAGGGTCGGCGAGCTTAAACTCCTCAACGCCCGTGCGATGTTTGTAGTCGATCACCACGGCACGATTCTCGGCGTCCACGTCCACGCGGTCGATGCGCCCGCCAAGCGGCCAACCGGCATACTCAACCTTGAGCTCGTTGAAGGCGAACTCCAGGTAACGCGGGGCAAAGGGGGCAAGCGCCTCGGACTCGTAGGCTAGCACGCCCTCCAACTGCGGCAAGATCTCGGCCACCTGGCGCTCCTCTACCGGAGAGAGCGGCACAAGCGGGCCCTCGTTGCCACGCTTGCCGGCGTGCTCGGCCAACGTCTCGTCAAAGACCTCACGCAGCAGCTCCTGAGCGCGCGGCAGATTCTCGGGCGTCACGCGCTCCATGCCCTCCTGGGGCAGGCGGGCATGCAGGCGCTCCAGCACATCGTGGACAAAGTTGCCCTTCTCCATGTTGCCAAAGCCCGCGTCGATGGACTGGGGCTTCACGCGATACGACACGAACCAGCACAGCGGGCACGTCGAGTACGCCTCAATCTGCGAGGCGGACGTCAGGCGCGGCACGAGCGGCGCGTTCTCGCCCTCGCCATCGCGGCGACGCAGGACCAGGTACGGCACAGCCGCCTCACTCAAATGCTGAGGAGCCTCGCATGCGACGCGCTTGCACTCGATGCCCTCGCCGGCCGCTGGATCAAAATCGGCGACGATACCGCCCTCGCCCACGCACGCAACCTTGGCGGCGCCAGTGGCCTCGGCATGCGCCCGCAGCTCGGTCCACACGGCAGCCGGGTAGCACTCGCGTGCCTGGCGATCGTGCGTCACGTGGGCAAGCGCAACCGTACCGCGCGCGGCCTGCATCGCGCGGCCAAAGCGCACGCGCAGCAGGGCCGCGGGCTCAAGCGTCACACCACTGCGCCCCAACTCTGCCGTCAGCGTGGCCAGCGGGCCCTCCTCATGTGAGAGCGGATAACTGTCCAGGTCGACGTCGGCAAACAGCACGGCATCGTAGCTGGCGGGGCGCAGGGCTGCCGCATCGGCAAGCGACGCAAAGCGTACCTGGGCGCGCGGCGTGCGGTCGACCTCGTAGGTCTCGTAATCGTATGCGGTGCTGCGCTTGTCCACCTTGGTACGAACGACGTCGAGCACGGGCACGGTCGCGGCCTGCGACACGTCGAGCGCGCGGGCGTCGTTCATAAGGATGTCGATGGCATGTCGCAGTAGGGCGGTCTCCGCCTGGCGACGAGCCTGACCGTCAAAGCCTCCAAGGGCGCGATCGGGCAACGCCTCGGCGACGGCGAGCATTGCCTTGAGCGCCGTCACGGGTTTGTCGCGCCACAGCGCTTGGAACACGTCCGAGACCACGCACGGCACGTTCTTAAACCAGTTCTCATCGCTGGCAGCCTTGCGCGTACCCCTCACCTGGCCCTGCACGCTCTGCAGCAGGCTTTTGACGGCCGTGGTGGTCTTGCCGCGCGACAGGCGCATATTCTTGTCGAAGGTGCGCGCGCTGGCGGCATCGGCACCTGAAAGCGGACTGTAAATCCAGTCGGCAAGCTCCGGCGCGGGCCACCACTCGGTCTTGGAGGCGGTGCCCTCGTCGGCGGCCTTCATATGCTCGATTAGATTGGCGAGCGCCGTGAACTGCCTGCCCGCGATGGATTGGGAAAACGCCGTGAACTCGGTTGTCTCGGCCGCAATATGACGCGCCGCCAAACGGGCAGCGAGTTCACCGAACAGCTGGGGCGCCCGGGCAGACACCACGAGCACGCGCACGGGGTCCGCGGACGCCGCGACACCGCCGTCGACCGCGGCGTCCTCACACGTTTTTACCAGCTCATCGATTGCATCCACATAGGCGTGGGCGCGGGCGTGAGGGCCGGCAACCTCTACAAAGGTAGGCTGAGCGGCGGACTCGGAGGCAGTCTGGAGCGCAGCGGTACCCTCCCCCAGCGGCGCGACCTCAAACAGCACACCGCGGGCATCAAAGGCGGCTGCAAGTTCCTCGCGCATCGCAGCCTGCTCGCGGGCAAGCAGCACAACGACTTCTCCCCCATTGTTCGCCACGGCGGACAGCAACTCGAGCAGGCCGTGCGTAAACGATGTGATACCGCGCACACATACCGCGCGGGCGCACGCCGGAAGGCTGTCGGCCAGCACCTCGGCCATAAGGTCAGCCGCCTCGCAGGGCTCGACCATGTCTCGACGGTCCAAGCCGCTCGCGTAGGCACTCAACAGCTCGAACACGCGAGCCTCGGCGTCGCTTTTGGGATCGGGCTGGCAAACGTCGCCGCAGCAATGCTCGGCACCCGTTCCCGCTACGCCCGGCAGCACATCGCGGGCCATGCGCGCGAGCATGCGCACCGTGCCTTGACTGCGCGAAAGCGGCTGCAGGCCGGCATCGTCGCGACGGGCGATCATGTCCGAGAACAGCATCTGGCGCTGCATGTTGTCGACGAAGCTGCGGCCATCGCCCATAAGCTCCCACAGCGAACGAAGCCACGATGCGGGGGTTTTGTAGTCAACGCCCAGCGAGGCGCCAGCAACCGCAGCATCGTGACGGCACAGGTCGAGCTCGGCAAACGAGGGCGCCAGCAAAACGGCACGCCCGTGGCGGGCGACCAGGTCGGCGAGCAACGCCGCCTCGGCATCGCTCAAGTCCGTACCGGTATTGGTGGTATAGATTCGAACAGGCATGGTCCTCCACTCAAACCGTTCGCAATAATCAATGCATCCATCCTACCCGCCCACGCGGACAGATTTGCCCCACGCCAACAGATTTCCTCCGTCCCCGAGGAATCAAAAAACCGCCCCCGAAGGGACGGTTCTGCGCAATTTGTTTTTACCGCTGGCCTACTCGCCATCCTCCAGCTTGATGAGGATCTTGCGATAGCCACCGTACTCGCCATTAAGCGCCTTGGACACGCGGCTCACCGTGGTGGACGAAGCGCCGGTGCGGGCCTGAACCTCAACATAGGGCTCGCCCTCGTCCAAATAGCGCGCAACCTGCAGGCGCTGAGAAAGATCGCAGATCTCGCGCGGCGTGCAGATATCGGTCAAAAACGCTTGGATATCGTTCTCGTCGTCCAAAAGACTAAATGCGTGGACCAGCTGCTTGACATCAGGCTTGTCAAACATGTTCTCGATATTCATCGATCACCGCCAAACCCGCCATAAGGCATCGAAGTTGATACTGACATCGGGCATCGTTCGCCCGTAATATGCAATAAAACTATGCATGGGCTATTTGCCCGTAGCAGTGTAGCACACCACCAAACTAAAGCGACAAGACTCTCTGCCAGCGGCACGTTTTTCAGGACGAACGCCGTTTAGAAACCGAATGCGCACGTAAGCTCCACGACTATTTGAGACAATGGGCGCCCAAACACCGCGGCGCGCCCGCGCAACCATCCAAGTCGCCGCCGCAAGCCGCTTCACGCGACGCCAGCAACCCCGGCGCAAGAAAGGATCCACGCCATGCGCTTTATGCTTAACTGGCTCTTCACCTCGATCGCCATCGCGATCGCCACGTTCCTCGTCCCCGGTATCCAACCTTTCGGCTTTGCCGAGGCCTGGGTCTGTTTTGCCTTTGTGGGACTGTTTCTCAACATCGTCGATTCGTTCGTCAAACCGTTCCTCACAGTCATCTCGCTGCCGCTCACGATCATTACGCTCGGCATTTTCCAGCTCGTGCTCAACAGCTTTATGCTGGAGCTCGCCAGCTACCTGTCGGTCAACTTGTTGGGCGTCGGCATCTCCATCGCCGGCTTTGGCTCGGCCTTTATGGGCAGCATCCTAGTGTCCATCATGCGCAGCATCCTCGACAGTCTTGCCGAGGACTAAAACGGCCATTCCGACCGTGTCCGTCTCAACAGCCCAAAACGAAGGCCGCCCATCGCAAAAATGGGCGGCCTTCTTATTTGTCAAGTCTCAGAGGGCAAGAAAATCTACCATTTCCACCCCGTCCCCAAATGGCAGGTGCGGCTAGATGACGTAGTCGTAGCCCTCGTTGGGGGCGACGAGCGTATCGAGCGTCACGCCGTCGAGGTAGTCGTTGATGAGCTTGTCCAGGTTCTTCCACACGTCGAGCGTTGGGCACTCATCCGAACGCGAACAGCCCTTGCAGTCGCCGTCCAGGCATGCGACCGGCGCCAGGCTGCCCTCGGTCAGGCGCAAGATCTCGCCCACCGTGTACTGCTCGGGCGGACGCGTGAGCACGTAGCCGCCGCCCTTGCCGCGCATGCCCGAGAGCATATTGGCGCGGACGAGCGTAGCCAAAATGTTCTCCAGATATTTCTCAGAAATCCCCTGACGCGCCGCGATCTCTTTGAGGGGAATGCGGCCTGCCGCCTGGTGCTCGGCCAGGTCAACCATAACGCGCAGGGCATATCTGCCCTTTGTGGAAACCAACATATATATTGCTGCCTTTCGGTCTTTTAATTCGTAGAAATTCTAGCCGAAAAATTGGTTTTGAAAATACCTATTCCCGTCAAGCTGGTTAATCGACTCGTAATAATCTTCTATTTCCTATTGCATTACTAGGCTTTAGTGCCTACTATGCTTGCCAACAGCAAACGAACAACCTATAAGGTTTGTGGGTTTCGCTGTTACACACACCGTAAAACCACACGGTATCCAGTCATTTGAACACTTTGGAGGTTCACCATGAGCAATGTTTACACGTCCATCGATCAGCTTATCGGCCACACTCCGCTTCTGGAGCTCACTCACTTTGAGGCCGATGAAGACCTCAAGGCCCGCGTGCTCGTCAAGCTGGAATACTTCAACCCCGCCGGCTCCGTTAAAGACCGCGTCGCCAAGAACATGATCGACGAGGCCGAGAAGGCCGGCAAGCTCGTGCGCGGCGGCGACTACACCATCATCGAGCCCACGAGCGGCAATACCGGCGTCGGCATCGCCTCGGTGGCGGCGGCTCGCGGCTACAAGGTGATCATCACCATGCCCGAGACTATGTCCGTCGAGCGCCGCAAGCTTATGCAGGCATACGGCGCACAGCTCGTGCTCACCGACGGCTCCAAGGGCATGAAGGGTGCCATCGCCAAGGCCGAAGAGCTGCAGAAGGAGACGCCCAACAGCATTATCGCCGGCCAGTTCGTGAACCCCGCCAACCCCGCCATCCACAAGGCCACGACCGGCCCCGAGATCTGGGATGACACCGACGGCAAGGTCGACATCTTCGTCGCCGGCGTCGGCACCGGCGGTACCGTGACCGGCGTGGGCGAGTTCCTCAAGGAGCAGAACCCCGAGATTCAGGTCGTCGCCGTCGAACCCGCCACTTCCCCGGTGCTCTCCAAGGGCCAGGCCGGCCCGCACAAGATCCAGGGCATCGGCGCCGGTTTTGTGCCCGACGTCCTCGACACCCGGGTCTACGACGAGATCATCCCCGTCGAGAACGACGACGCCTTTGCCACCGGCCGCGCCGTGGGCCACAAGGAGGGCGTGCTCGTGGGCATTTCGTCCGGCGCCGCCGTGTGGGCCGCACTACAGCTGGCCAAGCGCCCCGAGAACGAGGGCAAGACCATCGTGGCGCTGCTCGCCGATACCGGTGAGCGCTACCTGTCCACGGCGCTCTTCCAGGACTAAGGGCCCGTCACTTGTCGATAGGCCCATGGCATGCCGGCCTACCCTCTCTTCTGGCTGCCTGAGCCTATCTCGTTAGGGTGTCCCACGAGACGTCCGAACTTGCTACAATGTCTGCGGCGCGGAACCAGCCTCCCGCGCCGCTTTTCTTTTTTGGCCGCATGCCACCAAGGAGAACCTCCCCATGCACAACAAGCGCGTGCTCGTCGCCATGAGCGGCGGCGTCGATTCCAGCGTGACCGCGTACCTGCTCAAAAGCCAGGGCTACGAATGCGTCGGCGCCACCATGCGCCTCACCTGCCCCGCGCCCGACCCCGCCACGGGCATGAGTAAGGTCGACCGCGACATCGCCGATGCAAAGGCCGTCGCCGAGCGTCTGGGGATCCCCCATCATGTGCTCGACCTGCAGCAGACATTCGACCGCAACGTTATCGAGTGCTTTGTGAACGCCTACCAGGAGGGGCTGACGCCCAACCCGTGCATTATCTGCAACCGCCACATTAAGTTTGGCGCGCTGCTCGATGCGGCGCTGGACATGGGCTGCGACTACATCGCAACGGGACATTACGCCAAAACAAGCCAGGCGGCAGACGGCACCTGGCAGCTACACCGCGGCGAGGATCCCAAAAAGGACCAGAGTTACTTTTTGTATTCGCTCACGCAAGAGCGCCTGGCACGCACAATCTTTCCGCTGGCAGGCCTGGACAAGGAGCGCGACGTGCGCCGCATTGCCGCCGAGCAGGGCTTCATCAACGCCAAAAAGGCCGAGAGCGAGGATATCTGCTTTATTCCAGACGGCGACTACGCGGGCTATATCGAGCGCCGCTGCGGACATGCCGCCGAGCCGGGCGATATTGTATGGCGCGACGGCAGCGTAGTCGGACGCCACAACGGCGCGTTGCGCTATACCATCGGCCAGCGCAAGGGCCTGGGCGTCGCGATGGCGCACCCCGTGTACGTAACGGGCGTCGATGCCGCCAACAACACTGTGCATCTGGGCGAGACCGAGGACCTGACCGCCGCGGCGCTCACGGCCAATGACTGGATCTGGAGCGCCCCTGCCGATCGCATGGAGGCAGAGCTCGATGCCGGCGGCATTCGCGTGGGCGCCAAGTACCGCTACCGTCAGAAAGACCAGGCAGCGACCCTTACGCGCGGCGAAGACGGGCAAATGCTGCTGACTTTTGACGAGCCGCAGCGCGCCATCGCCCCCGGCCAGGCCGTCGTCGTCTACCACGGCGACGTCGTCCTGGGCGGCGGCACGGTGACCGGCGCACTTAAGTAGCCGCGGGTTTATCGCTGCACGTGTCGAAGTACCTCAACAGCGGCACTAACCTCGATTACGCGACGCTCGAGGCCGCGGCAAATGGCCTCGAGCCGGCCCTCTGCCGTGGCCCATTTGCTCTGCGAAAGAATCTCGATCGCCTCATCAACAAATCCGTTGAGCCGCGATGAATCGAACCAATCGAGCGAGTCCGCAAGCGCCAGCTGGACGGAAGGGTCGGGCCCAAACGGCTTAGCGGAAAACCCAAACTCCCCAGCTGCGAGCACAGCAGTTGGCACGTTGTACCACAGGCAGTTGCCGCTATCGAACAGCGGAGCAGGTTTAATCTCCAGGGTGTCGACATTACGGATGATGCCGAAGTTTCGCCAATGGCGGTCGCTGTTGGCCAAAAGGGCATCACAGACAATCATCTGCGACATAGACCTTCTCACGGCAGCCTCGTCTGCTCCATGCTTACCAAGGAAGCGGCAGTACCGGTCGTACGTCGAACTTCCCCGCTGGCTACCAAGTGCGCCCTTAACGTAAACAGCCGGAACGTATTCCTCGCGGCCATCAAGAAAGTCGTCGCACAGACACACAGGGCCATCGAATATCCGCTCAACCGTATAAGGAACAAACTCGCCCTCCGACAGCAAGCGACGATGAAGAGCCGTTGCGACCGCCTCGTTAAAGGGACGTTGATCGTCCATCCCGCACCCTTTAGCCAAAACGCGAATGTCGTTTCGGATCACCCACGATTTAGGGAGCTCGCCCTCGGATGTGTTGTCGGGATTTTTAAGACCGATGCCCTCCAGCCAACCCGAACGCTCCTCGGGCGCCGATCGCTCAAATTCGTTCTCAAAGTAATTGATGTTTTGCCATTTGAGTTCGGCGCAATCAGCCGGCCGCAGCCAATAACAATCCGAAAGCGATAGGCCCAGGCACCGAACCGGAACCTCGATGCCACTGGCAATTCCCAGTTCACGATAGCGCGAGACGAGTCCGGGGCGGACGTCAGGCACCGACCGATGGCCCCACCACACGTTGAGCTCCCGTTTATTCACCGTAAGAGAAGAGCTCGAGCATGTGCCAAACGGCATTCGTTGCGCATCGAGGACCCCGGCGATTTCGAAGGGAAACTCGCGCGTCGGATCAAATGAGACATGCGCGACCTCATGGTCGGCGGACATCAGCGTAAACTTGCGCCCCACATCGGCCGCAGGACGGCGTCCACGTTTGCGGACCTTTTGATAAGCGACCGCGGAATTGTACTCGACCATCTTCCGTCCGCCCACAATATCGCACGCGAGCGTTCCCGATGCGGCAAGTTGAGATATGCGGGCTTTCGTAACGCCCAGCAGGCAGGCAGCATCACCCATAGATAAGTACTCAGATGCATTCATATGCCGCATCACCTCGTTAAGTATTCCAAACGTTAAGTTAATTAGTTACATACAGTATAATACTAAACAGAATGAAGCGAAAAAAGGCCCGAGAAATCGGGCCTTAGCGATTGGTCAGCCGAGTCGTAAGCTGCTCCCCTAGCGCTGAACGTAGGCGCGAACCAGCTCAAAGGTATTACGCACACCGTCGATGTGGCTGCGCTCGTAGTTGTGGCTCGCGTACACGCCGGGGCCGATCAGACCATGGCGAATGTCGTAGCCGGCCGAGAGCGTGGCCTCGACGTCGGAGCCGTAGTGCGGGTACACATCGATGGCGTAATCGAGCTCCAGCTCGCGCGCGATGTTGGACAGCGTGGTCACCAGATCGTAGTTGTAGGGGCCACCCGAATCCTTGGCGCAGATCGACACCATGCGCTCGGTGCAGCCCAGGTCGTCGCCCACGCAGCCCATGTCAACGCTGATCATCTCGCGCGTGTCGGCCGGCACAAAGGCTCCGCCGTGGCCGACTTCCTCGTACACCGTAAAGAGCAGCGAAACCTTGCGCGAAAGCGACACCTCGCCGTCAGCAACAGCGCGGGCCAGACCCAGCAGAATCGACGCCGACAGTTTGTCATCCAAGAAGCGACTCTTGATGTAGCCGCTCTCCGTCACCGTGGTGCGCGGGTCCATAGCGATGATGTCACCGGTCTGAATACCCAGCTCGAGCACATCGTCCTTGCTGTCAACGTTCTCGTCGAGCAGGATTTCCATGTTCTTCTCGATGGTCTTGACCGGCTCGTCGGCCACGTGCGCCGAAGGCTCGGTGTTAAGAACCACGCCCGTGTAGACATTGCCGTCGCGCGTGTAGACGGTGCAGTTCTCACCATCGGCCGTAGACCATTGATGCCCACCGAGCGTCGTGGGGCGCAGGCGGCCATTGTCCTTAATGGAACGCACCATGGCGCCCAGGGTATCGACATGGCTCGCCAGTACGAGCGGCTCGCCCTCGCCACCAAGCTCAACGAGCACGTTACCCTTATTAGAACGCTCAGGCCCAAACCCCATATCGCGCAGGGTCTCCATCAGATAATCAGTCGCCGCACGAGTAAACCCCGTAGGCGAAGCAATCGAGGTAAGTGCCTTCAACTGGTCAGTAATATAGGAGAGCGTCTCCTCTAGAGAAGCATCGATTACAGAAGCCATGTGCATCCTTCCAAGCAAAACTAAGACCGAGTCCCGATTTTAACCGTTCTGCACGCGCAAAGCTCTGGGAGCCGAGCCACCTCCAGACGTCCTCCCGCCGATTTTACGCACGCGCACGGCTTACAATCCCAATCTTGCATAAATCCTATCGGTATCTGCATAGAAATGAGGAATCTTTTTGCTTCGTCTCAGGGTACCCCACCTTGGGCCGTGCAAAAAACGGAGTATTCAGCACCGTGGGCCCCAACGACCCCATCGCGAACCACAAAACGACGCGG
Organism: Collinsella aerofaciens; assembly: GCF_039062365.1. Lineage (GTDB taxonomy): Bacteria > Actinomycetota > Coriobacteriia > Coriobacteriales > Coriobacteriaceae > Collinsella. The sequence goes on along the minus strand of NZ_JBCJBI010000001.1, from coordinate 138,970 downwards.
TTACAGCAGTGTTGCAGGTCGTCGCAAAGCAGAAACTCGGTAACAACCCCCTCCACTCATCGATAGTCCGCCCACAATGGCTGTCGATGGGCGCCTGCGGACCACTACGGGCCATTCAAAACGTTATGCATTTTTAAGAGCTTGCTGAATACTCCCAAAAATGCACGCTGGGAAGTGCACCACCTATCCGCAGCGGGCAGTATGCCTTGGTTTTGCCCGTTTCGGGACATCGACGCAGCACAAAAAGCCCCGCCGCGCGTAGCGCGGCGGGGCCAGCGGCAAGTCAAAAAGCGACCGCACGCCTACAGGCGAAAGAACACCAAACGAGGCTAGGCAGCCGGGCAGATCTTCTTGAAGAGCTCGATGACGTCGTCGAGCGTCGCCTCGCGCGGGTTACCCGGGAAGCAGGCGTCGGCCATGGCGTCCTTGGCCAGGACCTCGATCTCGTCAGCCTTCATAGCCTCGCAGACGTGCGGGATGTTCACGTCGGCGGAAAGCTGCTTGACGGCGGCGATGGCGGCGTCGGCGGCCTCGTCAGTGCTCATGCCCGTGGTGTCAACGCCCATGGCGACGGCGACCTTGGCCAGGCGCTCGGCGCAAACCGGCTTGTTGAACTCCATGGCAATCGGCAGCAGCATGGCGCAGGCGACGCCGTGCGGGGTGTCGTAGTGAGCGGACAGGGTGTGAGCCATGGCGTGGTCGATGCCCAGGCCAACGTTGGAGAAGCCCATGCCGGCGACATACTGGCCAAGAGCCATGCCCTCGCGGCCGGAGCCGGGCTGACCGGACTTGGCCTCGGCGACGGAGTCGCGCAAGTTCTCGCTGATCAGCTTAATGGCCTCAAAGTGGAACATATCGGAGAGCTCCCAAGCGCCCTTGGTGGTGTAGCCCTCGATGGCGTGGGTCAGAGCGTCCATGCCAGTGGAAGCGGTCAGGCCGGCGGGCATGGAAGCCATCATGTCGGGGTCGACGACGGCGACCTCGGGGGCGTCGTTGGTGTCGACGCACACGAACTTGCGGACCTTCTCGGGGTCGGTGATGACGTAGTTGATGGTCACCTCAGCAGCGGTACCGGCGGTCGTCGGCACAGCGATGGTGAACACGGCGTGGTTCTTAGTCGGAGCAACGCCCTCGAGGCTGCGGACATCGGCAAACTCGGGGTTGTTGATGATGATGCCGATGGCCTTAGCGGTGTCCATGGAGGAGCCGCCACCGATGGTCACGATAGCGTCAGCCTCGGCGGCCTTGAAGGCCTCGACGCCGTCCTTGACGTTCTGGATGGTGGGGTTGGGCTTGATCTCGGAGTAGAGGCTCCAAGCGATGCCGGCGGCGTCGAGCTCGTCGGTCACCTTAGCGGTAACGCCAAACTTGACCAGATCGGGGTCGGAGCAGACGAAGATCTTCTTGTAGCCGCGACGCTGAAGCTCGCCGGGGATCTCCTTGATGGCGCCGGAACCATGATAAGAGATGGTATTGAGAACGAAACGATTAGCCATTGATAGCCTCCCATCGTGTGCGGGGCATCCATTACGCCCCACGCTATGAGTCCCATCCTAACGCTTTTGAAACAAAAAACGCGTGAGAACGTCAAAAGTGTTAAAGCGTTTCAACAGAATAACGGAGCCCTAGTTCTTCCCTCCCGACAGCAGCGAAGGCTAGATTATAGGAGCAATCGCCCAAAGAATGCGACCGACTCAGTCTATAAATTGCTTCTGTTTTAGCAATATATGTTTGACAATACGTTTATAAAAAGATATTTTGTAGTGAATAACATGCATGCAGCAAATAACGTCATTCATTTTGTTAGAAATTGCCCATGCGGTTATTGCAGCTGCATCTACTGCAACGTACAGCGTAATTCTCCGCACGAAGCAGAAGACGGTTCCAATTCGATCGAGGCGATGACGCATGGTGGCTAGTGGTCCTAAATCGAGCAAGACGGCTACAAACGAATATCGAATCTCAATTGAAGGTAACCCTTATCCGCATACTCTGGCTCTCATCAACCCAGCGGGAGACAGCCTCAACATCAAAAAACATGGGTTCACGGGTCCACTAGGACAGCTATTGAGTCTTAAATATACCGTTTATGACGATGCAAATGAAAAACTCTTCACTGTCGTCGACGGTGGTTTTAGCAACATGCCCAGGGTTGCGCTCATCATCGAACACGAGGAAGTTGCGGTGTTTGATTATGGCCTAAACAGACTTGAGATGAAGTGCATAACGAACATACCGAATTACACAATAAAAGGTAACTTCCTATTTGGAGATTACGATATATTCAGCCAACGGGAAGTGAAACTATCTTCAGTTATCGTCCTTCAATGTGATAAACAATCGTGCTTTAGCATACAGGTTTTGGATAAAGCCGAATTAGCCGCCGCAATTGGAATACCTACAGCCATTGCCCTTCTTAGGGCTCGGATTGAAGAACATCTCGAATAAATCGCAAAAAGCAGTTCGTAGCAACATTCAGGAGCTGGATAGTTTTTTCTGGCTCCTGGATGTTGTTACGAACATGCACCTTAGCGCTTAAGACTCGCGGTCTGCCAGTCAGCTATGATGCGGGCCCATTTCCTGTGCAAGTCGCGTTCGCGGTCGATGAACATGATGGCAAACGCGACAAACAGCAGCAAGCTCGCCACGACGATGGCGTGCAGGCCCATGCGCTCAATACACCAGTTGCCCAACACGGCGCCAAACACAAAGGTAAAGATCACGCCAAAGTACAGCAGGCCGTTTTCCAAAAAGCCGCGCCTGTGGGTGATGATGTAATCGTCCACGTTTTGCAGCGCGTTGCGCAAGTTGCCGATGCACATGGTCGTAGCGATGCCGTGACCGTGGATCTTGCGGAAGCTCTCGACCTGCATGCCGCAGGCAAACGAGGTGAGGCAGTTGGCGAGCAGGTTGAAATTGCCGCCCGGGATAAAGCTCACTCCCAGCAAGATGACGGCTTCAAAGAACACCGTCACCTGACGCCAGTGGATCACGCTGCCAAACCGCTCGTGTACCAGATCGGCAAGCATAATACCCACGGCAAACGACACCACAGGGAAGAAGTAGCGCCCCGCAAGTGCCCAGTTGCCCTCCGAGATGCTCACTCCCACGAGCAGGATGTTGCCTGTTTGCGCGTTGGCGAAAACATGGTCGCGCCCAATGTACGAATACACGTCCATAAAGCCACCGGCGAGCGCCAAGATGATGCCCAGCTCAATAGACTCCGATATCTGTTTGGCACGCTGCATCGTCGTGCATCCTCCTTGTTGACGACTCTCTCGTGCGTTGGCGGAAACATAGCCGCCGTTCATACTGTAACCCATTGACAACATGACGTGCGCGCGAGACGGGTTCTCCAACGCGCAGATACACAGTCTGGAAACAAACAGCGGGCGCGGTGCCGGCACCCGCATCGACACGCCGATCCGCCAGCTCATGTACTCCACCAGTCTTTTTAGTCCCGTCCCAAAAAGACTGGTTACAATTACGTGCAGCATACAAACACCGGGAGGGATCGTGGCAAAAAAGCCTCAGCACGCTCAGAACAACCAGCGCAGTCAGCAGGGCAAACAGGGCCAGCAGCAAAAGCGCGGTGGCAAGGCCCAGAGTGGGCACACCACGCATACCCCAGCAGCGCCCGTCCGTCCCTGGCGTCCGGGCCGCGACAAGTTCCTCCCCGTCAGCCGCGCCGATATGGACGCGCGAGGCTGGGACCAGTGCGACTTCGTCTACATCTGCGGCGACGCCTACGTGGACCACCCCAGTTTTGGCATGGCCATCATCAGCCGCGTACTCGATGCACACGGTTACAAGGTGGGCATTATCTGCCAGCCCGACTGGACCGATCCCGCCAGCATCACGGTGCTCGGTGAGCCGCGCCTGGGCTTTTTGGTCAGCGCCGGTAACATGGACTCCATGGTCAACCACTATTCGGTGACCAAGCACCGCCGCCACACCGATGCCTATACCCCCGGTGGCGAGGAGGGGCGCCGTCCCAACCGAGCCGTCACGGTCTACGGCAACCTTATCCGCCAGACGTTCAAGGATGCCCCCATCATCATCGGCGGCATCGAGGCGAGCCTGCGCCGTCTGGCCCACTACGACTACTGGCAGGACAAGCTCAAGCGCTCGGTATTGCTCGACTCGGGCGCCGACATCCTCATCTACGGCATGGGCGAGCACGCGATTGTCGAGATTGCCGACGCGCTCGACGCGGGGCTGCCCGTCGATCAGATCACCTATATCAACGGCACCGTTTACCGCACGGGTTCGCTCGACGAGGTCTACGACTACGACCTGCTGCCCAGCTGGGACGACCTTGCCGCCGACAAGCTCAACTACGCACGCAGCTTCAATGTGCAGCAGCAGAATATGGACCCCATCACCGGACACCGCCTGGTAGAGCCCTACCCCAACAGCGTCTATGTGGTGCAGAACCCGCCATCGGCGACGCTCACCACCGACGAGATGGACGAGGTGGCCGAGCTCCCCTACGCACGCGATTGGCATCCCGATTACGACGCAGCGGGCGGCGTGCCGGCCTTTGCCGAAATCAAGTTTTCCATTAGCTCCAACCGTGGCTGTTTTGGTGAGTGCTCATTTTGCGCCCTCACCTTCCACCAGGGGCGCGTGCTGCAGATGCGCAGCCACGATTCGATCATGCGCGAGGCCGAGCTGCTCACGCGCGATCCCGAGTTTAAGGGCTACATCAATGACGTGGGCGGACCGACGGCCAACTTTAGCCGCCCTGCCTGCGACAAGCAGCTCAAGCACGGCGTGTGCAAGAATAAGCGCTGCCTGTGGCCGAGCGTGTGCAAGAACATGGTAGTCGACGAGAGCGGCTACACGCAGCTGTTGCGCGACCTGCGCCAGCTGCCGGGCGTCAAGAAGGTCTTCGTCCGCAGCGGCATCCGCTTTGACTACACCATGGCCGACGCCTCGGACGAGTTTTTGCGCGAGCTGCTGGAGCACCATGTCTCGGGCCAGCTGCGCGTAGCGCCCGAGCACGTGAGCGACGCGGTGCTGTCCGTGATGGGCAAGCCGAGCCGCGCCGTCTACGATGCGTTCTGCCGTAAATTTGAACGCCTGAACCGCGAATACGGACTCAAGCAGTATGTGGTGCCGTACCTGATTTCGAGTCACCCCGGTTCAACGATGAAGGAAGCCGTGGACCTTGCCGAAGCCGTGCGCGACATGGGCTACATGCCCGAGCAGGTGCAGGACTTCTACCCCACGCCGTCCACCATGTCGACCTGCATGTACTACACCGGCGTGGACCCGCGCACCATGCAGCCGATCTACGTGGCGCGCGACCCGCACGAGAAGGCCATGCAGCGTGCGCTCATCCAGTATCGCAAGCCCGAGAACTACAAGCTTGTGCGCGAGGCGCTGGAAAAAGCCGGCCGCCGCGATCTGATCGGCTACACCAAGCATTGTCTGATTCGTCCCGTACCGCCACGCCCGGGCGAGACGCCTGCTGGCGGTGGGCATGGCACCGGCAAGAAGGGCGGCAAACCGCATGGCGGCGGCGCTGGCAAGGGGCCCAAGGGCAGCAAGGGCCACGGCGGCATGTCGCGTGCGCAGAACACTGCCGGTCGCAATCGCGCGGCCCAGGGACGTCAAGGCGCCAACGGAGGCGGACGCCGCAACTAGGGCAGCGGTGCGCTCGCTGCGTCCGTCCTACACGCGTGGTGCAGCGAGCGCATTGCCTCTACCAGCACAAAGCCGGCGATGGCAACCGTGACCGCCACGTCGAACGGCGTGTTCACAAACCAGAGCAACGTCATGAGATACGACCCGGCATTAAAGGCAAAGTGCAGCAGGATCGTGTAGCGGAGCTTTCCGGTCGTCACGAGCACCCAACCAAAGATGAGGCCGGCGGCACCCGCGTAGCAACCCTGCACCCAATTCATGTGCATAAAACCGAAGATTGCCGCCTGCAGCACAATCGCCGCGGCGATACCCCACGTGCTTGGGGCCGCCCAGGGCACCATGGCGCCGTCCTGCGCGCTCGCACGACGCCGGCGCTTCCAAAGTGGGCGGCACTGCGGATTAAACGCTCGGAGCGAAAACTCAAAAATAATGCCGCGCACCAGCAGCTCTTCACAAAATGGGGCACCGAGCACCGTGGTCAGGATGGCCAGATAGCTCGTGTCGCCCATGCCTGTTTCCTCGACAAGCTCGCTGTAGTCGGCCGCGGCATCGGGCAACAGCGACAGCACGGCGTCGGTCACGTAGCCAACGACCACCTGCAGGGCCAGGCCGATCACGATAACGCAGGCGATGCGTCTCCACGCCCCACGCGCTCCCCCGCCAAGCGGACGCTCGCCTTGCCAGCGCGCCATAAACGAGCGCGGCCACAGATAACGCCACCACAGCAGCGCCATCAAAAACGATGCCGTCTGCGCGACGGCCTGAAGCAATTGAATGTCGAGGCCATCGATCGAAAAACCCATGAACACCGATGCGACGCCAAGGGCGGAGAACAAAACGACACTCAGGGCAATATCGGCAGCGACGACGCCAAAACAGGCAAGCGCCCAAATCATCGCATTGAGCATGCCAACCTCCTCCCGACGACTAGTCATTGGGGACGTTCTTCAACGACTAGTTGCTGGGGACAGTCTTTGCCAAAAGCCCCGTTGGGCGAGATGTCGAACGGAAAGGTGCCGCAGCGATTGAACGCGGCGATAAACATGCGGATGGCGTTGGACGGCGTGGTGCCCACGAGCTGGGTTGCCGCCGCGAAGGCTGCCTTCTCCTCGGGCAAGACCTTCGCGACTACGGGGGTCATGTGTTCTGCCATGGCGCTTCCTTTTTGAAACGACGGTAGTGCGGATAGATGCGGGCCACGCGGCTGGGCGACGGGCTGTGAAGGCAACCCGATTGACCCGCATCTGGAGTTTGTTTCTGCGGCGTTGGTATTACTTAGTATTCCTAAGTATTACCCCGCAGATAGAATACCACACCAGACCCCATGGGGACGGAGGAAAACGAATCATTTTGTTGCTGAGTTAGTTTTTAGAGCGTGATGATGTCCGAGATATCGAGGGCCTGAGCGTCGGCGGCGTCGTGCGTGGCAAGCAAGAGTGTGCGGCCGTCGAGCAGGTCGAGCACGACCTTGGTCGTCGCATCGCGCGCGGCGGCATCCAGGCCGGTAAAGGGCTCGTCAAGAATCACCGCGCCGCCCGGGCACAGCAGGGCTCGAGCAATCTCGACGCGACGGCGCTGCCCGCCCGAAAGCTCGGCCACGCGAGCATCCACATCGACTCCCGGCACCAGCAGGCGCAGCAATGCCGCGGCGCTCGAAGCATCCACACGCGCATCGGCGCACACCAGCACGTTATCCAGCGCCGAGGCGGACTCGGCCAAGCGTGCATCCTGAAACACCATCGAGCACGGCGAGCACTCCCCCGCTGCCAACGAAAGCAGCGTCGACTTGCCCATGCCCGAAGCACCCATCACACAGATGCGCCCACCCGCAGGCACGTTGAGCACCAGACCATCCAGCGCCGGCGCCCAGGGCGCGCGATCGCCCACGGCAAGCGCAAGCTCCGCTGCAGCCCCACCGCCAGCAGAGTCGCCCACACAACCGCGAGCGCCGCGCCCATGCGCCCGCACGGCCGCGCGCCACGCCACGGGTCCCGAAACCCGCAGCAGCCACACCAGCACGCGCTCACATGCCCACGATGCCGCCACGACTAGCACGGTCCACGCCAGCAGGTCAGCCGTCTCGATGAGCAGCTTCGCCTGATAGATGCGCTCGCCCACGGTGCCCACCGCCATGCCGATCAGCTCCGCCGCCACGCCGGCTTTCCAGCTCATGCCGATCACGGCACGGGCGCACGAAAGCGCAAACGGCAGGACTTCGCGCCAGGTGTGGGCGCAAAACAGGCGCCAGCCCCGCACGCCATGCAGGCGAAACATCTGCTCCAGCGGCTTATCCACTTGTGCCAAGCCCTCGGCCAGCGAAAAATACACGCCCGGCAGCGCCATCAAAAAGACCGCCGCGATGCTCACGCGTGCCGACCCCAGCCAGATAAGTAACAGAACCACCACGCAGGCGACCGGCGTCGCCTTTACAAACGACAGCGCCGGAGCCACCAAGTGCGCGAACGCCCGCGACCGTGATGAAATCCCGGCAAACACGCCACCACACACCGCGGCAAGCGCCAGCCCGCCCAGTATCCGCGCGCCCGAGCCCGCCAAAATCGCCCAGGTACCGTCATCGCACACCAGGCGTAGCAGCGCCAAGGCAACAGCGCCCGGCCCCGGCAAGATCAACGGCTGCGCCACCAGCACCGCCACCAGCATCCACGCGGCAAGCCAAAAGGCGGCGACGGCACCTGCTGCCGCCACCGCCTTCATACGCTCTGTCATGTGTCGAGCAAACGCACGCACGGGCTACTCCATGTAGTAGAAATCGTCAGCCGGAAGTTTACCACCCACGGCGCTCGCGTCCGCGTCGAACAGCACCTGCAGATACCCACTAAGTGCCGCCTTCATATCCTTGCCCGTCTGGCACACAAGCATGCACCCGGGAATCGCCTTCTCGGCGATCTTGGCGTTGTCCACGATGCCGGCATCGACCACGGCCTGCGCCCAGTCTGCCGGCGCCGCATTGACGGCCTTAACGCTCGCCGCATGGCAGCTCAAGAACTCCGCCACAGCCTCGGGATGTTCCTCGGCAAGCGCGCGGCGCACCACGGTCACGCCCGTCAGCAGGCGCGAACCCGTGTCACCTGCCAGCTCGTCCCACACATCGGTCAGGCTTACCGGAGCCGACAGCTTGCCTTCGCTCTTGGCGATGGCAGCGGTCTTGAACGGCTCCGGCAGCACGCCCACGGCAGTCGGGTCGGCAAGCAGGGCCGACAGCACCTCGGTGGGCTCGCTCTTAAACTCGAGCGTCACCTGGCCGGTCAGGCCCGCGCGCTCCAGCAGGTAGTTCATGACGTACTCCGGCGTGGCGCCCTTGCCCGTCATATAGACGGTATGGCCCGCCAGATCGCCAAACGAAGTAACGTCCGCGTTACCCGTCACCACGTTCAGCACGCCCAGCGTGTTGATGTCGCTGACCTGCACCGCGCCCTCGGTCTTGTTATAGAGCACGCTCGCCACGTTGGCGGGCACCAGGGCAATGTCGATATCGCCCTGAATGACCTTGGGCACAATCTCGTCGGCGGCAGTGTTGATCGCAAAGTCGAACTCATTGTCCGTCTCGCCATCGGCCGCCCGGTCCATAAACTGCACCAGACCAATCGAGGTCGGCCCCTTGAGCGAGGCGACGCGCACCTCGACCGGCTCGGCAGCGGCACCGGCGCCGTCCGTGGCAGCCGAGCCCGCGGCGGACCCGGCCCCGGCAGCCCCGCCGCCACAGCCCGCGAGCGCAAGCGACAGGGCGCCCGCGGCGAGCGCCGAGGCAAACCCCCGGCGCGACATCTCAACATCAAACGCGCGCATCGCTAGCACGCCTCCTCGTTAGGCATCGTCCATGCGTGATGGTCGGTATGCAGCAGCTCCTCGGCCAGCGGCGAGAGCGGCTCGCCCAAGAACTCGCGGTAGCACGCCTGGACATCGGGATTCTCATGCGAGAAGCGAATGTCCGCCTTCGCATCCAGGCCCCACAGCACCTGACCGCGCTCGGCTGCCAGCTCGCAGCCGTCGTGGATGGGCTGACCGCCGCCGCCGACGCAACCACCCGGGCACGCCATGACCTCAACGAAGTCATAGCTCACACGGCCGTCACGAATCGCGTCGAGCAGGCGGGCGGCGTTGCCCAGCCCGTGCGCCACGGCGACGCGCACCTTGGTGCCATCGATATCGGCGACGGTTTCCTTCCAGCTGTCCAGGCCACGCACGTCGGTAAAGAAATCGGCATCCGGGTTCTTACCCGTCACCAGGTAATATGCCGAGCGCACGGCGGCCTCCATCACGCCGCCCGTGGCGCCAAAGATCACACCCGCGCCCGTGCCAAAGCCCAGCGGCGTGTCGAGCGGCTCCTCGACCAGCGTGTCCACGCTCACGTGGCTCGCGCGGATCATGCGCACCATCTCGCGCACCGTCAGCGCAACGTCTACGTCGGGTGCGCCGCCCTCGCCCACCATACTCGACAGCGCGCACTCGGCCTTCTTGGCCGTGCACGGCATCACGGACACCACGAACAGGCGCTCGGGCTCCACGCCCAGCACCTTGGCGTAGTACGTCTTGGCAATAGCGCCGAACATCTGCTGCGGCGACTTGGACGTGGACAGGCTGTCGACAAACTCCGGATAGCGCGCCTTCACAAAGCGCACCCAGCCCGGGCAGCAGCTCGTAAACATGGGCCAGCCGCGGCTATCGCCCTCACCCTTGGCGGCGGCACCCAGACGCTCGAGCAGCTCGGAGCCCTCCTCCATAATGGTGAGGTCAGCCGAGAAGTCGGTATCGAACACGTACTCAAAGCCCACGCGGCGCAGCGCGCAAGCCAAGCGCTCAACAGTGGCCTCCTCGCGCGGAATGCCGAGCTCCTCGCCCCAAGCGCTACGTACGGCCGGCGCGATCTGCACCAGCACGATCTTATCGGGATCGGCGAGAGCATCGAACACGGTCTCGGTATCGTCGCGCTCGCGCAGCGCGCCCGTCGGGCAATGCGTAATGCACTGGCCGCACGCGACGCAATCGGTTTTGCCGATCGGCGCGCGCCCGCGGGTACCCACGGCGGTATGCGTGGCGCGGTTGGTCAGGTCCCAAATCCCTAGGCCCTGCACGCTCTCGCATACCTTGATGCAGCGCATGCATTTGATGCACTTGTCGTTTTCGCGGATGATGGGGAAATCGAAATCCCAGCCCTCGCCCGCCAAATGCCTTTGATACGGCAGATAGAAAATGCCCAGGTCGTTGGCGATGGTCTGTAGGTTGCAGTTGCCGCTGCGCACGCAGCTCGTGCACTGCGAATCGTGCTGGGACAGCAGCAGCTGCACGTTGGTGCGACGGGCCTCGCGGGCCTTGGGGCTGTTGGTGTGAACCACCATGCCATCGAGCACGTAGTTGTTGCAGGCGGCAACCAGCTGGTCGCAGCCCTCAACCTCGACCACGCACACGCGGCAGCCGCCGATCTCGTTCAGATCGCGCAGGTAGCACAGGGTGGGAATCTGGATACCGACGGACTTGGCCGCGTCCAGGATCGTGGTGTGCTCGGGTACCACGACCTCGCAATTTTCGATAGTGAGCTTGACCATATTGAGTGCTCCGCTTTCGGTGTTGTCGCTGACAGTGGGGTTGTTGAGCTCTACCATTCCAGGTTCCTCCCTCCGCGGAACGCGCCAAAGCCAAAGTGGTCGCAACGCAGGCAGCGGCTTGCCTCCTGGCGCGCCTCCTGCTCGGTGAGACCCTGCTCGACCAGATTCCAATCGTGAATACGCTCGCCAGCCTCGCGCTCGCCCAGCTCGCAGCGGCCGCACTCGTGCTTGCCCTTAAACTGGACGGTCGGCAGCTCCACGTCGAGCTTGATCTTGTGGTCGAAGCCCAGATAGCGGTCGATGTTTGCCGAAGCTACGCGGCCGGCATTGATGGCTCGGATGACGGTGGCGGGACCGGTCTGGCAGTCGCCGCCGCTAAAGAGGCCATCGAAGTTGGGCACGGCGCCGTCCGAATCGGTGACCACGCAGCCCCACTTGCAGGCGATGCCCATCTCCTCAAACGGCCTGGAATCGATGTCCTGGCCGATGGCCACGAACACGCGCTCGCAGGGAATGACGCGCTCGGGCGTCGCGGCGGCACGCGGAGCCGGACGACCGCGACGGGGCTCGCCGATAATCTGCGGTTGCACGCGCAGGCCGCTCACGCGACCGTCCTCGCCCGTCTCGATGGCGAGCGGGGCCGTCAGCTCCAGCACCTCGCAGCCCTCGGCCTGGGCGCCGGCGATCTCGGCATCCTGTGCCGTCATATCGCAGATGCGGCGGCGGTAGACGATGCTCACCTTTTCGGCACCGCAGCGCACGGCAGAGCGCGCCACGTCCATGGCCACGTTGCCGCCGCCGATGACGCACACGCGCTGGCCGCTCAGGTCGGGCAGCTCGTCGTCGCCGATGGCACGCAGCATCTTGACGGCCGACTCCACGCCGGGAGCCTCTTCGCCCGGAAGGCCGAGCTTCTTATCGCTGTGGGCACCAATGGCCAGATAGACGGCATCGAACTCGTCGCGCAGGCGGGCAAGCTCCTCGCCGTTCACGGAGTGGTCGAGCTCAACGTCGATGCCGGCGCTCAAGATCCAGTCGATCTCGGCCTGCAGACGCTCGCGCGGCAGACGATAGCTGGGGATGCCGTAGCGCAGCATGCCGCCCAGGTGGTGACGCTGCTCAAAGATGGTCACCTTATGACCCATCACGGCCAGGTAGTAAGCGCAGGAAAGGCCGGCCGGGCCGCCGCCGATCACGGCGACGCGCTTACCGGTGTTGTCCACTACATGCGGTTTGTGGTCGTTGAGGTCGCTGTGCTCAACGGCAAAACGCTTGAGGGCGAGGATGTTCATGGGGTCGTCGACCATGCCACGGCGACAGTGCATCTCGCAGGGATGCTCGCACACCAGGCCGCAGACGAGCGGCAGCGGGTTATTCTTGCGGATGACCTTGACGGCATCGGCATAGCGGCCGGCCTCGACGAGCGAAATGTACCCGGGAATGTCGACGTGCGCCGGGCAGCCCGAGACGCACGGGACGCGGGCCTCGCGGTCAAAGCCGCAGGAGTGCTCGCGAATGTGATGCTCAAAATCGTCGCGAAAACCGCGGATAGCCGTAAGCGCCATGGCGCCGGCCTCGTAACCGATGGCGCAGTCGCTCGAAAGATAGATGGCGCGGGCCGTGCGCTCAATCAGGTTGAGCGTGGACTCATCGGCACGCCCTTCGAGCACGTCGGCGAGCAGATCGCTCAGCGCGCTCAGGCCCACGCGGCAGGGCGTACACTTGCCGCAGCTCTGGGTGGAGCACAGGTTGACGAGCGCTGCCGTAAACTCAACGGGACACGGAGCGAGCGAGCTCACCGCCAGACGACGTCCGAGCGCATCGTGCAGGTCGTCCATGACGGCCTGAGCGTGGCTGCGTTCCATTACGTGCAGTCGTGCCATAAGATCCCCTCTCATGTGGCAGCCCGGAGGCGAGGCCGGGCGAAATTGCTACACGCACAACACTGAGCTAAAAAGTTGTTAGGTCTCCACACGGTTCGGCAGGCGGTATAAAATGCGACCCTCAGCGGTGAAATAGAACATTACCGCAGATAAATGCCATATTTGATAAAACGCGTTACCAAATAGCAATAGCCCATGTGGGCAAATAACGCCTTACTATTTTTCCTATCTGATCCGTTTTCCTCCGTCCCCAAGGGGTCATGTGATCCGAAGGGGACGAAGGAAACCGGATCATTTTTGGTACAAAGGAGTCAGGCCGCCTTGCACCAATCATGAGTTGCGGTGAAATAGGGACTGAAAAGCCGCTCAAAAGGCCAAAACAGTCCGTATTCCACCGCAACTTCAAGACGTTGGTGCATATGAACCTGTCCCCCTTACACCAAAAAGGGCTCCGAGCAAAAACATGCCCGGAGCCCTCTGGTCGCCTCGACTTAGAGCGCGACGCGTATGTTACTTGCGCTTGCCGCCGCCGTCACCGGGACGACGGGAGCTGCCGCCGCGCTTGCCGCCACGGCTGTTGCCATAGCTGCCACGGTTATCGCGACCGCCGGCGCGGCCGCCACGGGAGCCGGCCTGATTGCCGCCACGTCCACGGTAACCGCCGCGACGCTCCTCGCGGGTGTCGTCGTAGTTGCGCCAGTCATCGCGACGATCGCGGCTGGCACGCGGGTCACGACGATCGCGCGACTCGTTAGAACGACCAGCGCCGCCGCGGCCGCCATTGCCGCGAGCACCCTCGCGACGCTCGCCGCCGCGGCTACCGCGCTCTTCAAAGCGCTTGCCGCCACGGGACTCACCGCCACGGGCAGCACGCTCACCGCGACGCTCGCCGCCGCGACGCTCATCACGGCCACTGCGCTCGTCATCACGACCGGAACGACGGCGGTCGCCCGCACCGCGCTTGCCACCGCGCGAACCGCGGCCCTCGTCCTCGCGCTCAACACGACGACGACCGCCGCGGTCCTCGTCCTCGCGGCGACGGCGATGTGCCTCGCCCTGGAACTGCTTGGCACGACGCTCGGCACGGTTGCCGCGCGCAGGCTGCTCAGCGGCACCAGCACCAGCGCGCTCCTCGGCAGCCATCTCGCGGGCCACGCTCTCCACGGCCTCGTCCACGCGAGCTTGAACGCCCTCGCGCACGCGGGTCTTGCCGCCGCGCTTGGGGCGGCTCGGACGCTCGCCGTCGCCACGGCGCTCATCGCGACCGCGGTTGGAACGACCGGCCACATCACCGTAATCGTCGCCGTTGCGCTTGCCGTCGCGGCGTGCCTGCTCAAGCTTCTTCTTGCTCTTGGACTTGCCGCGCTTAGTCTTCTTCTTCACCTTAAAGGCCGCAGGGTCGCGCTCGGGATCAACCGCAGGCGGGTTGGGACCCACATGCAGGTCGCCGGCCTCGTAGATGTCGGCAGTCTTGTCCATGAGCTTCTCGATCTCGTAGAACTCGTCCACGTCCTGCTCGGTCACAAACGTGATGGCCCAGCCCAGCTCGCCGGCGCGGCCCGTGCGGCCAATGCGGTGGATGTAGTCGGTCGGCTCGGCTGGCACGTCAAAGTTCACGACGTAGCGCACGTCGCTAATGTCGATGCCGCGGGCGAGCACGTCGGTTGCCACCAACACGTCGACGGTACCGTCGCGGAAGGCCGAAAGGGCACGCTCGCGCTGGGCCTGGCTGCGGTTGCCGTGAATCGCGGCGGCCTTGATGCCCTTACGCTCCAGACGACGGCAGCAGCTGTCGGCGCGATGCTTGGTGCGCATAAAGACAATGGTGCGCTCCGGGCCCTCCTTCTTGAGAAACTCGGGCAACAGGTTGTTCTTGGCCTCGATGGACACCGGGAACACAAACTGGTCGACGGTGTCGGCGGTCGACGTGGCGGGCGCGATCTCCACGCGGGCCGGGTCGCTCACCAGATCAGTGATCTCGCCCACGGCCTCCTCGTCGAGCGTCGCCGAGAACAGCAGCGTCTGGCGCTCGGCCGGCGTCTCGCGCACAATGCGGCGGACGGCGGGCAAAAAGCCCATGTCGAGCATGCGATCGGCCTCGTCGAGCACCAGGACCTTAACCTCGTCCAGGTGGCAGGCACCCTGCTCGATCAGATCGACCAGACGGCCCGGCGTGGCGACCAGGATGTCGCAGCCGTACTTGAGCGCCGCGGTCTGCGGCTTGTAGCTCACACCGCCCACGACGGTCACGGCAACATGGCCGGTGACGTCGGCGATCTTGCTCGCGACTTCGTCGATTTGCTGGGCAAGCTCGCGCGTAGGGGTGATGACGAGCATCACGGGGCCGCGGCCGTTGCCCTCGGGCTTTTTAGCACCGCGACGACGGTTGCGGCCGCCGCGCTCGCGCACGGGTTTGGGAGGAGCGATGTGCTCCAGATTGTTCATGGTCGGCAGCAAAAAGGCGGCCGTCTTGCCGGTGCCGGTCTGGGCGGCGGCAAGCAGGTCGCGGCCCTCGAGCACCACGGGGATCGAGCCGGCCTGCACGGGCGTCGGCGCCGTGTAGCCCAGGTTCTCGATAGCACGAAGCATCTCGTCCGAAAGTCCCAGCTCGTCAAAGGCGGGCAGGCTCTCGGTAGCAGACTCGACGGCCTGGGCGGCATTTGCCTCATCGGCGGCATCGAAGGCAGCCTGGGTCATGGACTCGCGGGCCTCGTCCAGAATCTCGGCGTCCGTGACGTCGGATACAGAATTACGCATATGTCGTTGTTCCTTATCTGCACGCGCAATGGGCACGGCATGCGGCCGCGCGGGCGTGCTTGGTAGTGCGCTAATACATACAAAAACGGGTGCGCACAGAGAGGACGTTGCTCAGCACGCTGGCGATCGCTTTGGCAGCCCTATCACGCGCCGTCCAGACGCAGCAGCTCTAAGCGATGGAGCAGATTCGCCGCCGGTTAGTATACCCGTGCTTCGCATGCCCCCACGTAAACCACAGATGACGGGGCGGACGAGGTGGGCCCGGCTGATTGTCTCAATCTGTAACATCTACAGGGCGAATCTTCCTCTACGTGTTACAGATCGAGACAAACGGTCGACACGGCTCACAAACGTCTCAATCTGTAACAGTTAACGAGTAAAATCGGCCCTAATTGTTATAGATCAAGACAGAGGGGGATTTCCGTCCAGTCCAAACCAAATCTCTCAGGCTTCCTGCAATTTCGAACATGTGGCCTATAATGTTGCTTTGGTTACGCTATATATTGCGCAGCCATTTAATACGTCGCCCACCGGGGGCCATTAATTCCTATCGCCATATTGGCTAGGAAGCAATCAAAGGAGGTATCCGTGGCAGCAGAGACGCCTTGCTCGGTCCTCTATAACGATATTCGCTCGTTCGGCGGTCTTAAACATCTCGAGATCGCCCGAATGCTCATCAATGGAAACTCTTATCTCGGCAGTACCCTGCTCGAGAAATGCTCTTCCAACCGCTCGTATCTCACCCGTTACATCGTCCATCGCAAGCCTGACCAGTGCGCGCCCTCCATCTACAGCGACTTTACCGTCACCACGCTCAACCTTTCCTCGGCAATCTGCAGCAAGCTCGGCGGCGGCGAGTCCGCCTATCGGGCAATCGCCGAGCACTATCGCGGTCCGGCCGCCAACGAAATGATGTCGGCTCTCGCCAGCTACAAGCTGGACAGCCGCCTATATGCAAATGCCCTCAATCGCATCGACAACTTTGACGGCAATGCCGTGCGCGAAAAAAGCACGCTTTACCTTATGCTCTTTGTGGCAACGGGGGCGCTCGCCGATCCCGTTCAGGGCGTGGCGACCGTTGAGCGCTTTTGCGATAGCAAAACTGGCGGGCATTTTGGCACCACCGAGACCACCGTCGGCCGTAGTTTTTTGAGCAGCTTGGATCAACCGCGCGCCGTCGCTCCCAACCTCGGCTTGCTTAGGACGCACGCCGGAAACAGCGTTGACATGCAGATCCACCCCCTTACGCGTGACCCGCGCGGCACGGTAATTGGGTCCCTGCCCAAAACCTCGCCCAGCATCACCGACGTGGGCGCCGATGCATCGCGCGAGCATCTCCGTATTTGGCTCGAAGGCGGACACTGGTACGCCCAGGGCCTTGGGTCGACCAACGGCACGGTGCTCGAATCGGGCGCGGGCGACGGCGATATTGTGATTGAGCCGCCCCGCGACCAACGAGAGCCCGGCAAAGTCTATCCCCCGGTGGAAATCGAAAACAGCGACAGGCTCCATCTGGGTCTCTACACGACATTCCTTGTCATTGTGGACTAGCGCGGACGGCGACCGAAAGACGGTCGCCGCCCGTCTTTCGTCTTCTACCTTCTGCATCGTAAACGACAATACTCAACGGTATACATGGGTAGTGCGGCTATCATGGTACTTTACCGATATCCACACTGCTCGCGTATACGTGCGGCAACCCATGCCAGACAAAGGAACGCCATGGATACTACCGATAGCGCCTATGGCGACAAACTCATCCGTCTCGATACGTTCGATACCGCCGTGGCGGTCGACCCCAGCGCCGAGGACGACGCCAAGCGTCGGTTTATGACGCTTATTCTCCAGACGGCCCACCGCGGCAACGGCAACATCGGGCACGTGCTGCGCGCGACCAACACGGGCGGCGAGGTCTTTGCCGTCAAGCTACTCAAGGACAACGCCATCCTTTCCGGCCAAGCCCCCGACCGCTCCGCCGAGCAATCGGCCGCTCACCTGGCCAACACCGCCGCGCTGTTCGAGGAGTACCGTCATCTGTGTACCGTCTCGCACCTGCGCGGATTTCCGCGCGTCTATGGCTACGGATCGTGCGAGGATGATCCGCTCATCCTCATGGAGTGGATCGAGGGCACCTCGCTCAAGCAGGCGCTGCCCCTGCTTCCGCACGACGCCTTGGGCGGGCTGACCACCCAGATGGTCGCCGCCGTCGGAAACGCCGTGCTTCGTGCGCTCTTGATGACCCAAGGCCTCGTGAATCCGGTCATCCATCGCGACCTGTCGCCTGCCAATATCATGTTCCGCACCACCAGCCGAACGCTCGAGCAGCAGATTGCCGATTGTTCCTTTGACCCCTGCCTCATCGACATGGGCTCCGCGACCATGGCTCTCGGCGACGACACGATCACCCGGCGCGCCGACATCTGGCGCTTTGCCACGCCCGCATACGCCGCGCCCGAGATGCTCACGCAGGATATCGAAGGCATCACGGCCCTTCGCCGTTCGCCGGCAATCGACGTCTATGCGCTTTCGAGCATTCTGTACCAGCTCTACAGCGGTCGCAAACCATTCGATGTCGAGTCGACGGGTGCCGCGGCAACCGGCTCGTTCTACCTCATAAAGACCAAGACCAAGCCGGCACCGCTCGAGCCGCGCTGCGAGGGAGATGAAGCGCTCGTCCAGATCATCATGAAAGGCATCTCGGTCGAACAGGACGATCGCCCTACCGAGCAGCAGATGCTCGAGGTGCTCTCGGCATACCTCACCGATGCCGAATCCGAGGGCCGCGAAGGCACAGGAGACGAGGCCGCAATTGATATCGATTCCGGCACGCACCTTAAGGTCGACGTCGCCGGCGAGCGCTCCCGAGAGGTCCTGAAGCAGGCCCGGCACGATGCCATGACCCGCCGCCGCTTTATTATCGGTGGCGTTGTCGCGGCCGTTGCGGGGCTCGGCGTTATCGGGGCGGCAACCCATGGCTTTGGCATCCCCGACTACCTGGACGGCATCCGCGGTTCACTTGACGACTACACCTGGGATCAGCTGCAGGAGATTTCGCTCAAGATTAAGGCCGCCGAGACCCGTAGCGAGGCACGCGAGATTGCCAAGCGCTATCATCTGCTCGATGCCGATGGGCATATCCCCTATCCGTGTACCAAGCGTGTCACGCTCACCAACGGGCTGGAGGTCGGCGCGCAGCTTGTGGGCATCCGTCACGATGAGCTTCTGGACGGGACGGGCAAGGCCGGGCTGACGTTTATGTTCGACGCGGGTATTGCCGAGCGCAACGCTGCGACTGAACCGCCGAGCGCCGGCTGGGCAGATTGCGAGCTGCGGGAATGGCTCAACGGCGACGGCCTTAAGCTGCTGCCCAACGAGTTGCGCGCGCTCATTAAAGGGGTCAAGAAGGTCTCGAACAATGTGGGCGCCGCCAACAGTGCATCGTGTCTGAGCGAGTTGCCCGCAACCCTTTGGCTGCCCGCCATGGTCGAGCTGTGCGGTACGCAACCGCCCGATTCGTTTGCCGAGGGCTATCACTACCTGGCAGACATCTACAACGGCGAGGGCAAGGAGTATCAGCTCTTCCGCGAGCTCAAGGTAAGTCCGTATACCACAAACGAGATGCTGGTTCGCCAGTGGAAGGGCAAGGACACCTGCTGGTGGGAGCGCGCGGTGAGCCCCGACACATCGGAGACCGAAGGCACACTCTATATGAACCGCGTGGGACACGACGGCGACGTCTTTACGTACGCAACGCCTGCGGAAAAGCCAAACAAGCGAACCTGCGTGATCCCCGGATTCTGTATCTAGCGGCGGGAGTCTTGCCGTGACGAGATCCCACCCCGGCAATTGTCTCGTTCTGTAACATTAGCTCGGCAGATACAGGTCTAGATGTTACAGAACGAGACAAACCCCCAACCCCGCGAGACAACATCTCGATCTGTAACAGTAAGGGGTCAAAAACCTCTCTAGATGTTACAGATCAAGACATTTGAGTTGACCGCGGACGGTCTGTCTCGATCTGTAACATCTAGCAGGAAAAACGGTCCTTGGGTGTTACAGATTGAGACGTTAAGTTGTGGCTCGATGTAATGTCTCGATCTGTAACAGTTACTCGACAAAAACGGGTCTAGTTGTTACAGATTGAGATGTTTGGCAGGGACGGACCATCGGCCAACCATCCATTCTCATCTGTAACGAATATCATATATTTTTTCTCCACTGGACACCCCCAGGGGGTATGGGTGTATAGTATCAGCAGGTTAACAATTCCAACACCGAACTACAGAAAGGAGAAGCCATGGCTCAAGATAAGTTTGACGTGGGCGGCATGACGTGCGCCGCGTGCCAAGCGCACGTGGACCGTGCCGTGAGCAAGCTCGACGGCGTCCAAAGCGTCGCGGTCAACCTGCTCGCCGGCTCCATGCTGGTGGACTACGACCCCGCGCAGGTCTCCCCCGACGATATCTGCACCGCCGTCGATCGTGCCGGCTACTCGGCCTCGCCCGTCGATGCGGGCACCGGTACCGCCGGCTCAAACGGCAGCACGCAAGCCAGCTCTGGCGCCGCCCATATGGAGTCGCCAACCAAAAAGCTGGAGGCCGCCGCCTCTGCCATGCGCACCCGCCTCATCATCTCGATCGTTTTCCTCGTCCCACTGTTCTACATAGGCATGGGACACATGCTTGGTTGGCCGCTGCCCGGCATTTTCACCGACCATACCCACAGCATGACGCTCGCCCTCACCGAGCTCGTCCTGCTCATCCCCATCGTCTATGTCAACGACGCGTACTTTATCAACGGGTTTAAATCGCTCGCGCACGGCGCGCCCACCATGGACGCCCTTATTGCCGTGGGCGCCACCGCCTCCATCGCCTGGTCGCTCTACGCCATGTTCATCATGGCCGACCAATTAGCCGCGGGCCAGGTCCACGAGGCCATGATGACGAGCATGGACAATCTGTATTTTGAGAGCGCGGGCACGATCCTGTCGCTGGTCACCGTGGGCAAATACCTCGAGACGCGCAGCAAGTCCAAAACCGGCGGCGCCATCGAGGCGCTCATCGACCTGGCGCCCAAGACCGCGACCGTCGTTGCCGACGACGGCACCGAGACCACCGTCGACGTCGACAGTATCCTTCCCGGCCAGGTCCTGCGCGTGCGCCCCGGCGAGTCCATCCCCGTCGATGGCGTGGTGCTCGAGGGCAGCTCGGCCGTGGACGAGAGCGCGCTCACCGGCGAGTCCATCCCCGTGGAAAAGACCGCCGGCGACACCGTCAACGCCGCCACGGTCAACCGCACCGGCTCGTTTACCTTCCGTGCCACACGCGTGGGCGCCGACACGTCGCTCGCCAAGATTATCCAGCTCGTCGAGGACGCCAACGCCACCAAGGCGCCTATCGCCCGCATGGCCGACAAAGTCGCCGGCGTGTTCGTGCCCGTGGTGTTCGTGATCTCGGCTGTGACCTTTGCGGCGTGGATGGCACTGACCGGCAGCATAAACGAGGCGCTCACCTCCGCCGTGGCCGTGCTGGTGATCAGCTGTCCGTGCGCATTGGGTCTGGCCACGCCCGTCGCCATTATGGTCGGCACCGGCAAGGGCGCCGAGATGGGCATTCTGTTCAAGAGCGCCGAGGCGCTGGAGAATCTGCGCAGCGTGGGCACCGTGGTGCTCGATAAGACGGGAACGGTCACTCGCGGCAAGCCTGCCGTGACCGATATCGTGGTAGCCACGCGTGCCGACGGATCGCCCGCCATGAGCGAAAAGGCGCTGCTCAAGCTGGCCGCTGCGCTGGAGCGCTCAAGCGAGCACCCGCTGGCCGAGGCGATTATGGCCGAGTGCGAGGCGCGCGGAATCGTCGCACGCATGGTCGAGGACTTTGCCGCCGTGCCCGGGCGAGGCGTTACGGCACGCGAGGGGCAGAATGTCATCGCCGCCGGCAACGTGCGTCTGATGGACGAGCTGGGCGTGAAGGTTCCCGCCGGCCTTGCCGAACAGTTCGCGGCCGAGGGCAAGACGCCACTGTTCTTTGCCAAGAACAGCGAGCTTGTCGGCACCATCGCCGTGGCGGACGAGGTCAAGGAGACGAGCGCCGGGGCCATCGCCGCACTGCGCTCGCTTGGCGTCGACGTGCGCATGCTCACCGGCGACAACCGCGTGACAGCCGAAGCGATCGCCCGCCGCGTGGGACTGAGCAGCGAGCAGGTCATCGCCGACGTCCTCCCCGCCGACAAGGAACGCCACGTGCGCGAGCTGCAGGATGCGGGCGGCAAGGTCGCCATGGTGGGCGACGGCATCAATGACTCCCCCGCCCTAGCGCGCGCCGACGTGGGCCTTGCTATCGGCACCGGCGCCGACATCGCCAAGGAGGGCGCCGACGTGGTACTCATGCGCAGCGACCTCTTGGACGTCGCCCGCGCCATCGAGCTTTCGCGCGCCACGATCCGCAACATCAAACAGGACCTGTTCTGGGCACTGTTCTACAACGGCATCGGCATTCCGCTGGCGGCGGGCGTGTTCTTCCCGCTCACCGGATGGCAGCTCTCGCCGATGTTTGGCGCCGCGGCCATGAGTCTGTCGAGTGTCTGCGTCGTAAGCAATGCGCTGCGCTTAAAATCCTTTAAGCCTAAAGTGGCAAAATAGGCTCACCATTAAGTACATTTAGAACGGGTTTTCCAGGCGCCCGAGATTGGCCTGAAAGAGGAGCGACGCGTACTTTGGTACGCGAGCGACGGTTTGAAGGTCAAGGTCGGGTGCCCGGGAAAGCCGACACAACAGAGAGGAATATCCATGCGTTACACAATCAAGACTTCCGGCCTCATGTGCGGCCATTGCGACGCCACCGTCGAAACGACGCTGCTCAACGTTGCCGGCGTGACCGACGCCGATGCCGATCACGAGACTCAGACCGTACAGGTGGAGTGCGCCGACACCGTGACCGCCGAGCAGCTCGCCGCCGCTGTCGAGGGCGCCGGCGAGAAGTTCCACGCCCTATCCGTGACCGCCGCGTAGCAGTCGCTGCCTACTCAATCCTCAGAAGTTGCGGTGAAATACGGACTGTTGAGCCGCCCTAGGCCTTTAAACAGTCCGTATTTCACCGCAACTGACGGGGGCATCCGGAAGATCGACCAGAAACGAGGACCCGCCATGATGGCAGACCACAAATCGGTGACCCGCATGCTCAAGACGGCACGCGGCCAGATCGACGGCATCTTGCGGATGGTCGAGGAGGACCGCTACTGCGTCGATATTTCCACGCAGCTCATGGCAACGCAGGCGCTCATTGCGCGCATCAACGCCGACGTGCTCAAGGCGCATATCGAGGGCTGCGTGACTTCGGCAATCGAATCGGGCGACGAAGACCTCAAAGCCGCCAAGCTCGCCGAAATCGAACGCGTCGTCGACAAGCTCTCCAAGTAATTGGGGACATTGGGGACAGACTGCTTTGCGCCATCTTGGTGTATCGGGGACAGGTACGTTTGCACCACATTGGTGCAGATTAACCTGTCCCCCTTGCTCTAAATCGGGTATAAAGGCGTGCAGCATATCGAACGAAAGGCAATTTGCATGAATGACTTTATGAAGGGCCGCAATGGTGTCGATGAACTCACCATCGTGATGGGTTTTGCCGGCATCGTCATCGCGATGATCGGATCGATAGCCCGCATCCAGTGGCTCAGCTGGATTGCCATCGCCGTCATCGTGATTGGCGTGCTGCGCGGCCTGTCCAAAAATATCGATGCACGTCGCAAGGAGAACGAGGCCTTTGTCGCCACGACCGCCAATGTTCCCGGCTTGGGCAAGTTCGTCGCCAGCTTGGGCGGCGGCGCTGCAGCGGCCAGCACCTCACGCGCGGCCGGCACCAGCAAGGAAGACTTTGAGCGCGCCAAGCGCACGGCCAAGAAGATGTGGAAGGGTCGCAAGACCACGGCATACCTCAAGTGCCCCAACTGCGGCCAGATGCTCTCCGTCCCCAAGGGCAAGGGCAAAATCCGCGTCACCTGCCCCAAGTGCCACGCCAAGATGGAGACGCGCTCCTAGCCGCCATACCATGGGACAAATAAAAGCCGAGGCCTCGCACTGAGACCTCGCTTTTTTGATTATGACAAAGGGATTGCCCCTTTGTCACACCTATGCCACGCCGTCGCGGGCCAGCTCCTCGGCAAGCGCTTCGGCAGGCATGGCCATAATCGCGTCGAGCTCGGCGTCCACCTCGGGAATGCGCTTCACCTTGAGCTTGCGCACCAGATCGCCACGGCACATCACGTGCGTCGGCTCACGCAGTGCGCACAGGTCATCGAGCGGGTTCTTGCGCGTCACCAAGATATCGGCGGCCTTGCCGCACTCGATCGTGCCAGTCTCGCCGTCCAGCGCCAGCAGCTCGGCGTTGACTTGCGTAGCCGTATGCAGTGCGAAGGCGTTGCTCACGCCGACATACTTGGCAAAATAGGCCACCTCACGCCACATGTCGTACTGCGTCACGAACGGGCAGCTCGAGTCCGTGCCCAGGCCCACCTTAACGCCAGCTTCCAGTGCGGCACGGGCGCTCTCGATAATGCCCGAGCACACGATGTCGCCGTTCTTCTTTTGCGTATCGGTCGAATGGGTCTTTTCCGGGTCGAGCAACACAAACGGCAGCGCCGGGCTGATAGTGCAGGTAACGCTGGGCGCGCGATCCTCAAGCTGCGTGCCCGCGGCGCCGCGGTACAGTTCCAAGATCTCAGGAGTCATCGGGGCACCGTGCTCGATTGTGTCAACGCCGGCCTCAAGCGCGGCCTTCACGCCTTCGGTGCTCTCGACATGGGCCATAACCGGCAGGCCCACCTCGTGCGCAGCCTTGCACGCCGCCGCGGCAACCTCCACCGGCATACGCAGCACGCCCGGCTCGCCCACCTCGGTCGCGTCGAACACGCCGCCCGTCACGAACAGCTTAATGACGTCGGCACCGCGCGCATACAGGTCGCGCACCTGTTCGGCTGCCTCGGCGGGGGTATTTGCGACCTGCGCGAACAGCCCCGCACCATGGCCGCCCGGAACCGTGACGCCCGTTCCCGGCGCCACCAGGCGAGGACCTTGATACTTGCCGGCGTCGATGGCATTACGAACGGCGATGTCGGCAAACAGCGGGTCACCCGCACCGCGCACCGTGGTCACGCCACTTGCCAGTTGTTGTTGGGCGCTGCCCTTAAGAATATGGCGCACGATGGCGCGCCCCACGGGATTATCGAGCTTCTTCATCAGCGCGCCCGCATCGCCCGCCGAAACCGGCTTGCCCGAGCCGCACAGATGCACATGCATATTGATGAGACCGGGCATGAGATACGCACCCGCCAGGTCGATAACCTCGGCACCCGCAGGCGCCTGCGCCACAGCACTCGGCCCCATCCACGTGATGACACCGCGCTCAACGGCCACGGCCATGTCGGGCTGCGGCTCCATATGCTCCGAACCATCCAGAATGGTCGCATTGATAAACAACGTGGAACGATCGGCAGACGCCATATCGAGCTCCTCCCCCTCAGAAAACTTGAACATCTGTCCATTATTATCCAGTGTAGCCCGATTGCCACAGACATATCGGTTAACGGAGGGAAGAGGGGATGTGGGGGACGGAATACGCTGCAGTCCCATCCCAGCGACACCAGGGAAATATCTCGATCTGTAACAGATACAGGGTTGTTGGGCCCCTTGCTGTTACAGATCGAGACATTCGGTCGACGTTTCACCGGTTTGTCTCGATCTGTAACAATTACGAACTCAAACAACTTCTAAACGTTACAGATCGAGACAAAACCTCTTAGCGCCCATACCACTGACGTCTCCACTCCTCAGCCAAATCGGGCCGTCGCGGAATACCCGCCAGCCTCATCTTTTCAACCAACTTCCCCGGGTTCTTGAGTTCATCAAACGTGAACCGAAGCACCTTGTGCCCGAGCATTGTCAGATGAGATTCACGCTGACGCTCTGCCACGAACGGGTCGACCGACTCCCGACCCTCGCCGTTCTGCAAGGCATACTTCCCCTTTCCGTCGAGCTCGCCGATGACACATGTCCCGTCCTCGAGCCTCCAGAAATAATCGACCCGAAACACCTGGCTCGAATCGAGCGGATCGCGAAACTCCACCTGCAACTCCGGAACCGGAAAGCCGTATGCAATAAAGAACGCTCGAAACCGAGACTCGCCACCGTTTTCGGACATCCCGTCCGCATACGACGCAATCACCTGTGCCCTGCGATACCCTCGCCTGCCCTCGCAATCGGCGCGGAGGCGCTCGCACAAATCCCCACGTGAAACGCCTTTCGCCCGCAGTGCAGAATCGGCAATCGCCAACCCGTAGGAGAACGGCGCACGCAGCAAGCAATCCTCCACCGTGCGCCAAAATGACGTCACCTGCACGCCATCAACTTGTTCAAGTGCACCCGCCGCCTGCGGACGCAACAGCCGGCATCCTGCACTCAGCGGCACCGAGCAACCTGTCTTAACAAGATATCGTGGCCCAAGCAGATCATTCGGCACCTCCAGACCCCACAAAAGTGCCGCATCATAACCCCAAAACGCCCAATCGGGATGAAACTCTGCAAGCCCTTTGATGGTACGCAACGCTCGCTCCGCCGGCGTCAGTGCAACCCAATCATGCTGAAAGCAGAACAAATACGGCTCGGGCTCCGCAATGTCATCGGTCCCCACATGACGCCGCAGCCACATGAGATCGGCATTGTCGTGCGTCACAAGCAGCACGCCTTGTTCAGCCGCCTTCGCGAGCCTGGCAAGCATCCTATTCCGCGCCAAGGTGTTACGTGTCGCCTGCTTGTGTTTAAGAACGGTATTAGACACTTTCATCACCACCACATCAGGGAAATGGCCATTGTCACCGTTGCCGCCTTCGACAAACGTCTCAATCTGTAACAGTTAGACGTTCTCCAGGCCCCCAAACGTTACAGATTTAGACAAACCAGCGGTGCCCAAGCATTCGTCTCGATCTGTAACAGGTAGACCGGTTTTTTGTCCCTAAACGTTACAGATCGAGACAAATAGACACGCGGCGGCGCTGCGACAGCCCATCCCTTACTCCCACTCCTGCTCGTAGATGTTGAGGGACTTTACGTAGCGCCCCTGGGCGCCCATGATGTCGCGGACCAGGCGCAAAAAGAAGCTGACGCACGAGGTGTCAAAGCCGTCCTGCAGATCCTCGGGATGCACCGCACCCGGTCCATCGACCGCCGTGTCACTCAGGCGCGCGATGTCATACAGATAGAGCTGTCCCGCCGTCAGCCAGACATCGTCGACGCAAGCGAGGCGCACCGCAATCGCGCCGTCGCTCCAATGCTCCTTTTGCACGATATGCGGGTCGTAGACATCAAAGCGACGGTCGGTGCGCGTATCCTTCAGCGCAACCATGCCGTTCGCAGGATCCTTGTCCAAAATGCCAAAGCGCGAGAAATACTGTGTGTCGCGCACCTGCTCGAGCCGCTTGAGCGAGGCAGGCGAAAGCGATGCCGGCGGCTCATCAACATACAGCTCGAGCAGCGTCTTGCCATGGCGATAGGGGCGCTCGAAGAGCAGCCAATCGGTAAACGCCATGTTGTAGGCCATGATTTCGTTTTGGGAAGGCTCGGTGCAATAGCCGAGCCACGGGTCGACAATGATCTCGAACTGCTCGCGCGCCGGCTCCAAAAACTGAAACTTCCGCAGCATCCAAAAATGGGCCATGTCGGCAATATCGTTGCCGACGGCTTCGGCCAGCTGCGCTCGGTCTAAAACGTGGTCAGTCACGACATCCTCCTCAAACTGATGAACCTCAATTTGAGCTTACGAGGAGGGTGGGCAGCCACTGTCAGCACGGACAAAATAGGCCTCCGGCTGCAAACCAGATGCTGACCAAACACTTGACGGGATGCTTGACCGAATGAGCGCACCGCAAAGAAACCGCAGGTAGACATAGACAGTCAGTTCACTCATTTGAGGCAAACGCCCGCTACCACCACAGAAAGAGCAGAGTAGCACAGTCGCAAACGTCGACGAATGAACACTTGCACGTCGGCAAATGACAAAGTCGCCTGCGAACTCGCAAGGAGTGTCCCCGGGTGCCGGCCCAAAAGGAACGTCCCCAGTTGCCGGCACTTGGGGACGTTCCTTTTGGGCCGGCCGTTGGGAACAGCCCTTGACGATTCAGCTGTGAACAGCCGCCTTACAGCTCCAGCGCGTCGGCGACTTCGGCAGCGCAGGCCAGGGCGTCGGCCATAGCGTTCACCACGAGCGAGCTGCCGTTACGAGCGTCACCGGCCACGTATACCGGCGTGGCGTCCGCGGCAACGTTGTCAGCACGTGCCGCGAGGTGCGAGCCCTCAGCAGCCATCACCGGCAGCGGACGACCAGCGGTGGCAACAGGCACGCCTACCGCATCGAACACGCCATGCTCCGGACCCGTAAAGCCACAGGCGATGAGCACCAGCTGGGCCGGCACCTCGTGCTCGGAGCCCGCGATGCGTTCGGGCTTGCCAGCCGACCAATCCAGATCGACCACGCGCAGGCCCGCTGCCGCGCCCTTCTTGTCCAGCAGCACCTCGAGCGTATCCACGCCCCAGGCACGCATCTCGCCGCCCATGGCAGCGATAGCCTCCTGCTGACCGTAGTCGGTCTTCTTAACGTTGGGCCACTGCGGCCAAGGGTTGCTCGCCGCACGCTTATCGGGCGCGGCCGGCAAGAACTCAAACTGGCGCACACTGCGCGCACCCTGGCGCACCGCGGTGCCCACGCAGTCGTTGCCGGTATCGCCGCCGCCAATGACCACAACGTCCAGGCCACGCGCGTTCACCGCGGGCTCACCACCATCGAGCACCGAGATGGTCGAAGCCGTCAGGTAGTCCACGGCATACACCACGCCGGGCGCATCGATGTTCGCAGCAGAAAGCCCACGCGGGGCGCGGGCGCCGGCAGCCACCACGACGGCGTCAAAGCCATCGAGCTTGGCCGCCACCGCAGGGTTCGTAACGTCAGCGCCCAGCTCAAAGACGATACCCAGCTCGCGCATAAGTGCCACGCGACGCTCGACCACGGACTTCTCGAGCTTCATGTTGGGAATGCCGTACATGAGCAGGCCGCCCGGGCGGTCGTCACGCTCAAACACCGTCACGCGGGCACCGCGACGCGCAAGCTCCCATGCTGCCACCAGGCCAGCCGGGCCGGAACCCACCACGGCAACCGTGGGCGCGCCCTCCCCTGCCGGCTCAAAGCGGCGCGGACCGCCATTTGCCCACTCATGGTCGCTGATCGCGCGCTCGTTGTCGTGAATCGTCGTGGGCTGGCCGTCGACCGAGCCCAGGTTACACGCGGCCTCGCACAGCGCCGGGCACACGCGGCTCGTGAACTCGGGCATAGGCGAGGTGAGTGACAGACGCTCGGCAGCCTCGTCCCAGCGGCCGCGATACACTAGCTCGTTCCACTCGGGAATCAGATTGTGCAGCGGGCAGCCACTCGGACGCGCCTTGCCAAAGCTCGCGCCCATCTGGCAAAACGCCACACCACACATCATGCAGCGGCTCGCCTGGGCACGGCGCGCATCGTCGTCGAGCTCCACGTACAGCGGATCGAAATCGCGGCTGCGCTCCTCCACGGGGCGCAGCTCGTGGGTCACGCGATCGATATCAAGAAAAGCACCGGGCTTACCCATGGCACTTACGCCTCCTTTTTGGTCGAAGCAACAGAGCTGGCGGTGGTGGGCGCAGCGCCAGCGACACCACCCGCCACATCAAAGCGAGCGACATCGGCGGCGTCGGCGCGACCGGTCACAATGTCAAACGCCAGCTCCTCGGCCTGCGCATGCGTCTTACCGATGGCCTCGGCGGCGGCGACAATCGCCAACACGC
Source organism: Collinsella aerofaciens (assembly GCF_039062365.1). Classification (GTDB taxonomy): domain Bacteria; phylum Actinomycetota; class Coriobacteriia; order Coriobacteriales; family Coriobacteriaceae; genus Collinsella. Next base: position 109,250 of record NZ_JBCJBI010000001.1, on the reverse strand, counting down.
GCTCGTACTCGGTCGGAATGACCTTCACAAAGTGCTTGCCCATCGTCTCAAAGCTGTAGAGCAGCTTAATACCGCGCGGGCTCTGCGTCGCGTCCACGTGCTCCTGGATGAGCGCACGAATCTGCGCCAGCTCGCCGGCCGTCGGGGCCTTGAGCTCAACGCTCTCGTGGTTCACACGGGCATCGAGCGTGCCGTACTGGTCAAAGACGTAAGCCACGCCGCCCGTCATGCCGGCGGCGAAGTTCTGCCCGACCTCGCCCAGGATAAGCGCCAGACCGCCCGTCATGTACTCGCAGCCATGGTTGCCGCAGCCCTCGACCACCACCGTGGCACCGGAGTTGCGCACGCCAAAGCGCTGGCCTGCCAAGCCGTTAATAAAGCCGCGACCGCTCGTGGCGCCAAAGAAGGCCACGTTGCCCACGATGATGTTCTCGTCGAACTTGTAGGTCGCATGCGGGTTGGGGCGCACCGACACCTCGCCGCCCGAAAGGCCCTTGCCAAAGTAGTCGTTGGCGTCGCCGCACACGTTGAGCGTAATGCCGCGCGGCAGGAAAGCGCCAAAGCTCTGACCGGCCGAACCATCGCAATCGATGGTGATGGAGCCGGCGGGCAGGCCCTCGGGATGTGCCTTGGTCACCGCGTTGCCCAAGATGGTGCCCACGCAGCGGTTGACGTTGGCGATATCGGCGCGAAAGCGAATCGGACGCAGGTGCGCACGGGCATCGGCCGTATAGGGCACAAACAACGTGGAGTCGAGCGTCTTATCGAGCTCGCTGTCCGCAGCCATCTGGGGCAGGAAGTGACGGCCGTCGGCGCCCGGGATGTGGGCACCAAACTCACAGGTCGCGCTTGCCAGCACGGGCGACAGATCGAGCAGGTTGGCCTTGCGGTTGCCCGGGACCTCGATCTGGCGCAGGCACTCGGGATGGCCGACCATCTCGTCGACGGTGCGGAAGCCCAGGCTCGCCATGACCTCGCGCAGCTGCTCGGCAACAAAGAGCATAAAGTGCTCGACGTGCTCTGGCTTGCCGCGGAAGCCGCGACGCAGGCGGCAGTTTTGCGTAGCGATGCCGGCCGGGCAGGTATCCTGCTGGCAGTCGCGCTGCATGAGGCAGCCCATGGAGATGAGCGGCATGGTCGCAAAGCCAAACTCCTCGGCACCCAGTAGGCAGGCGACGGCGACGTCGGTGCCATCCATGAGCTTGCCATCGGCCTCGAGCACCACGCGTGAGCGCAAACCGTTTTGCAGCAGCGTCTGCTGGGCCTCGGCAAGGCCAAGCTCCAGCGGCAGACCCGCGTGCCAGATAGAGTCGCGCGCAGCGGCACCCGAGCCGCCATTGTGGCCGCTGATCAAAATCTTGTCGGCAGCGCCCTTGGCCACGCCGGTGGCGATGGTGCCGACGCCGGCCTCGCTGACCAGCTTGACCGACACGCGCGCGCCGGGGTTGGCGTTCTTAAGATCGAAGATCAGCTCTGCCAAGTCCTCGATGGAGTAGATGTCGTGGTGCGGCGGAGGCGAAATCAGGCCGATGCCGGGCGTGGACTGACGGACCTCGGCAATCCAGGGGTAGACCTTCTTGCCGGGCAGGTGACCGCCCTCACCGGGCTTGGCGCCCTGGGCCATCTTGATCTGAATCTCGAAGGCGCTGCACAGGTAGCGGCTCGTCACGCCAAAGCGCGCGCTTGCCACCTGCTTGATGGCGGAATTCTTGGAGTCACCGTTGGCCAGCGGGGTCTCGCGACGCGGATCCTCGCCGCCCTCGCCCGAGTTGGAACGACCGTGCAGGCGGTTCATGACGATGGCCATGCACTCGTGTGCCTCTTTGCTGATGGAACCGTACGACATGGCGCCGGTGTTAAAGCGGCGGACGATGTTGAGCGCGGGCTCCACCTCGTCGAGCGAAACCGGCGTGCGGCCGCTGGCATTAAAGTCGAGCAGGTCGCGCAGGCGCACGGCACGGCCAGTGCGGTGCAGGCGAGCGCTGTACTCCTTAAAGGTGTCGTAGCTGTCCTCACGGCAGGCGGTCTGCAGCAAGTAGACGGTCTGGGGGTCGATGAGGTGATCCTCGCCGCCGAGCGGGCGCCACTTGGTCAGACCCAGCGTGGGCAGCTGATCGGGAGCCGGGCTCTTAAGGATAGCGAGCGCAGCGTCGTAGCGCTCATTTTGCTCGCGCTCAACGTCCTCGACGCCCATACCGTCCACACGGCTCACCGTGCCGGCGAAGTACGCGTTGATGAACTCCGGCGTAAAGCCCACGGCCTCGAAGATCTGCGCAGAGTGGTAACTCTGCACCGTGGAGATGCCCATCTTGGACATGATGGAGACGATACCCGCCGTCGCGGCCTTATTGTAGTTGTCGATGCCCTGCTCGGCCGTCACGTCCAGGTCGCCGCGCGCCGCCAGATCGCGAATGCACGCATGCGCGTTGTACGGATAGATGCCGCTCGCGGAGTAGCCCACCAGCGACGCAAAGTCGTGCGGAGACACGGCATCGCCGCACTCCACCACGATGTCGGCAAAGGTACGCACGCCGGCGCGGATCAGGTGGTTGTGCACGCAGCCCACAGCGAGCAGCGACGGCACGGGCACCTCGCCCGCAGCGGCACGATCGCTCAGCACCACGATGTTCACACCGTCGCGGACCGCAGCCTCAACGTCCTCGGCAAGCTGCTTAAGCGCAGCCTGCAGCGCGCCCTCGCCGGCGTCGCGGCGGTAGACGGCACGGAAGCGACGGGTCTTAAAGCCCACGCGGTCGATGGCGCAGATACGCTCGAACTCCTCCTCGCTCAGCAGCGGGCGCTCCAGGCGCACCAGCTGGCAGGCCGTACGGGAGTCCTCGAGCAGGTTGCCGTGGTTGCCCAGGTAGAGCGTGGTCGAGGTGACCATATGCTCGCGAAGGGCGTCGATCGGCGGGTTCGTGACCTGGGCGAACAGCTGATAGAAGTAGTCGAAGAACGAGCGCGTCTTCTTGGACAGGCAGGCCAGCGGCGCATCGATACCCATCGAGGCGAGCGGCGCCTTGCCCTGCTGGGCCATGGGACGCACGACTTCGTCAACATCATCCCAGTGATACCCGAGCTTGGCCATGCGCACGGCGGCGGGCACCTCGGTATCCTCGGCGGGCGTGGGCGCGACGGGCTTGTCGAGCGCGTCGACGGTCAGCGTCTCCTCGGCGATCCAGTCGCGATAGGGCTTTTCCTTGGCGTAACGGGCGCGCAGCTCGTCGTTGTAGATGACGCGGCCGCGGGCAAAATCGACCTCGAGCATCTGGCCCGGTCCCAGACAGCCGCTCGTCAGGATGTTCTCGGGGCTCACCTCGATGGTGCCCACCTCGCTTGCCAGCATAAAGCGACCGTCGCGCGTCACATAGTAGCGGGCGGGACGCAGGCCGTTACGGTCGAGGGCGGCACCCAGCGTGCGACCGTCGGTAAAGGCGATGGCCGCCGGGCCATCCCACGGCTCCATGAGCATGGACTGGTAAGCGTCGTAGGCGCGGCGCTCCTCACTCAGGCTGTCGTTGTGGTCCCACGGCTCGGGCAACAGCATGGACGCGGCACGCGTAAGCGGGCGACCGTTCATGACCAAAAACTCAAGCACGTTGTCCAGAATCGCGGAATCGGAGCCCTCGCGGTTGATGATGGGCATCACGCGCTCAAGATCATGCTGCAGCACGGGACTGTACAGGTTGGGCTCGCGGGCGCGGATCCAGTTGACGTTGCCCTTGAGGGTGTTGATCTCGCCGTTATGGATGATATAACGGTTGGGGTGCGCGCGTTCCCAGCTGGGCGTGGTGTTGGTGGAGTAGCGCGAGTGGACGAGCGCCACGGCCGTCTTGACGGCGGCGTCGTTGAGATCGATGAAGAAGCGGCGCATCTGCGTGGCGACCAGCATACCCTTGTACACGATGGTGCGCGAGCTCATGGAGCACACATAGAAGATCTTGTCGCGCAGGGCAAACTCGACGTCGGCCTTCTTCTCGATGGTGCGGCGGCACACGTACAGACGACGCTCGAAGGCATCGCCGGCGGGCGTGTCGTCCGGACGGCCCAGGAAGGCCTGCAAGATGGTGGGCATGCAGGCGCGGGCCGTCTCGCCCAAATCGTGCGGGTCGACCGGCACCTCGCGCCAAAAAAGCAGCGGCACGCCGGCCTCGGCGCAGCCCTCCTCAAACACGCGACGGGCATCCTCTACGCCCTTGTCGTCCTGCGGGAAGAACAGCATGGCCACGCCATAGTCGCCCTCTGCCGGCAGAATCTGGCCGCACTTTTGAGCCTCTTTGCGGAAAAAGTGATGCGGAACCTGAAACAGGATGCCGGCGCCGTCGCCGGTGTTCTTCTCAAGTCCCGTGCCGCCGCGGTGCTCCAAGTTGACCAGAATGGACAGCGCATCGTCCAGAATCTGGTGATGGCGCTCACCGTTGATATCGGCAAGCGCGCCGATGCCACACGCATCGTGATCGAATTCGGGGCGATAAAGGCCCTGCTGCTGAGCGGAATCTGCCTGCATCGCGATCCTCCCCTAGGTGTTAGACAGTCAGTTGACTAGGCATACTAGGTGCATCGCCGGCCCGTTGTGTTTCCCGCCCGTTTCGAAACAATCGCGTAACGCACGCTCTACGAGTGGACACCGCCGACCTCAAGGGCGACAACATAGGCCCCAAGTTCGGCCTGCAAACTCGCCTCTTCAAACATCTCAATCTGTAACACCTAGACCCAATTTCCATCCCTAGTTGTTACAGATCAAGACATTTCGGCAACTCCCTTTCACCATCCTATTCAAATACAATAATTTTGTTAGTCTTGGTTAACTTTTGAGCCTAAAACGGGTATCCTTTGCGGCGTCAAGCAAACGGCACGCAGGAGCTCACCATGCTCAACCATCTCAAACATCATTTTGGCTCCCGACGCACCGGTGGTCACGGAGGCCTAGACATTGCGCGGCATATCGGCCCCGGGCTGCTCGTGACCGTCGGCTTTATCGACCCGGGCAACTGGGCCTCCAATATGGCCGCGGGCTCGCAGTTTGGCTACGCGCTGCTGTGGATCGTCACACTGTCCACGATTATGCTCATTGTGCTGCAGCACAATGCGGCGCACCTGGGTATCGCCACGGGCGCCTGTCTTGCCGAGGCCACGACACGTTACCTCCCCCGCTTCGTTGGACGCACGGTACTCGCCAGTGCCTATCTCGCGACCATCGCCACCGCCATGGCCGAAGTCCTGGGCGGCGCGATTGCCCTTCAAATGCTCTTTGGGCTGCCCGTGCGTGCGGGCTGCGTCATCGTGGCGGCAGTATCGATGGCGATGCTCATGACGAACTCCTACAAGCGTGCCGAACGCTGGATCATCGCCTTCGTAGGCGTGGTAGGACTCTCGTTTTTGGCTGAGCTTACGCTGGTCAAGGTCGACTGGCCGCAGGCCGCCGCAAGCTGGGTCACACCCAGTATGCCCACCGGCTCGGCCGCGATTATCGTAAGTGTCCTAGGCGCGGTCGTTATGCCTCACAACCTCTTCTTGCACTCCGAGGTCATCCAATCCATGCACTTCGAAGGCCAAGGCGAGCAGGTTATCGAGGAACGTCTGCGCTACGAGCTCTTCGACACGCTCTTTTCGATGGGCGTGGGCTGGGCGATCAACTCGGCCATGGTCATCCTGGCCGCAACGACCTTCTTTGCGCACGGCATTGTCGTAGACGACCTCGCCGTCGCAGCGGACACGCTCTCCCCCATTCTGGGCCCGGCAAGCGCGACCATCTTTGCGGTGGCGCTGCTGTTTGCGGGCATATCGAGTAGTGTGACGGCGGGCATGGCGGCGGGCACCATCACCGCGGGCATGTTCGACGAGGAATACGACATCCACGACCGGCACTCATCGATTGGAGTGGCGGTCTGTTTCGTCGGCGCAGTGGCGGCGTGCCTGATCGTCCCGAATCCTTTTGAGGGTCTCATCTGGAGTCAGGCATTGCTGTCGCTTCAGCTGCCGATTACGGTCTTTGTGCTCATACGGCTCACCAGCTCACGCCGCGTCATGGGCAAATACGCCAACTCGCGCCCGCTCAACGCGCTGCTCATAGGAATCGGTGCCATCGTGACGATTCTCGACATCGTGCTGCTAACGGGGATGTAATTGGGATAGCGTGGCTGTCCAGATATAACGTCTCAATCTGTAACACATGAGGCCGTTTTAAACCGTCAGATAAATCAAAAGGGCCCCGGCCGAGAATTCGACCGGGGCCCTTGGACAGAGCTCTGTATGGCTAATCGCCGTGTGTCTACGAACTACTCCTCGACGAGCTCAAACTGATCGGGACCGACGCCGCACACCGGGCACACGTAATCCTCGGGCAGCTCGGGCGTGTCGACCTCAACCTCGTAACCGCAAACGGTGCACACAAACTTATACGTCTTCTTCTCCTCAGCCATGATGTTCTCCTCTCGAACGTGACTGCTGGTGTACTTACTTATTAGTATATATTCTCAATAACATAATGCAAGTATTTTTAGAACATTTCTAGCCTTGATACGACGAAGCTTTGGGCGGCGTCTTGCCCTTCAAGACCTTGTGATAGTAGTCATAGGTCAGCGGCGTCTCGTCACTCAAGCGCTCGGCATCCTCGACCTCGCCGATAAACAGTAGATGCGTGCCCACATCCACGGTGTCGATCAGACGGCAGCTAAACAGCGCTGCCGCGTGCTCGGGCACATAGGGCATACCCAGTGCGGTCTCGCGCGTCTCGTACTTGGCAAACTTGTCGTAATCGCTGCTGGTGCGGAAGCCAAAATTGCCGATATAGAGCATGTCGGCGGTCTGGTCAATCACGGTCAGCGCAAAGGCCTTGGCAGATGCAATAACGCCAGACGTGACATTTTCCTCGTTCACGGCAATCGAGATGCGCGGCGGGACGGATGTCACCTGCACTGCTGTGTTGATAACGCAGCCGGCACGCAGCCCGTCCGCCGCGGCGCTCACCACGTACAGGCCACTCGGCATGGTAAAGAACGCAGTTTTGTCCATAACGATCACTCCCCTAGCTCGGGTTGGAACCTCATGGATGTATGTACCCACAAAAAAGGCGGCACCCATAACGGACGCCGCCTTTGAGACATATGTGTCAGAACAGTAAGAAAGATGAGACGCCCGCAGTTGCGGTGAAATAGGGACTGAATAGCCCCTCAAGCAGGCAAAACAGTCCGTATTCCACCGCAACTTATACAGAGTGCCTAGCGGTTGCGTTCCTTAAGGGCGCGGTCGATCTCGCGCTGAACGTCGCGCTTGGCCATGTCCTCGCGCTTGTCGTAGAGCTTCTTGCCGCGACCCAAACCCAGCAGCAGCTTTACGCGGCCGTCGGTATTAAAGTAGAGCTCCAACGGAACCAGCGCATAACCACGGTTGCGAAGTTTGCCGTCAAGAAAGTCGATCTCCTTGCGGTGCAGCAGCAGACGACGCCGACGGTCGGGATCGCGATTCCACACGCCACCATGGCTATAAGGGTGGATATGCAGGCCGACGAGCCAGCACTCCCCGCCGCGGATCAGCGCGAAGGTATCGGTAATCTGGCACGCGCGCTCGCGAATCGACTTGACCTCGGTGCCGCTCAGCTCAATACCGCACTCAAACGTCTCATCGATAAAGTACTCGTGATGTGCCGAGCGATTCTTGGAAATGAGCTTGCGTTCACGCTTACTGGGCATCGCCGGCCTCCTTGGCGCCATCGGAACCCTTGCCCGTAGCTTCGCGCTTTGCCTTGCGCTCGGCATTGAGTTCGGCATCGCTCTCGCGCACCAGTTTGATAATCGCCGCGCAGGCTTCCTCGCCCACCAAGTCACGAGCACGCACCGTCAGGCGCGTCGCCTCCTGCTTGTCGCCGTCGCTTGCAGCATCGGTCGCGCACATAATCAGGCAGATGGCAATCTCGGCCGAAGGTGAGGTCGGCACGCCCTGCAGGGCGAGCTCACCCATCACGTGGTCGTCGCTCTCATCGGCGGCATCCGGATAGGTAGTATGGATCTTGTTGAGCAGGCGCGTCGTATGCGTATCGTTGGGCGCCAGGCGCAGCGCCAGACGCGCGCAGCCCACGGCAGCCGAAATGTTCTCGGTCTCAGGCTCCAAGAAGTACTGACCCAGATTGGCGTAAGCGCGGGCGGCGCACTTGCCATCGCTTGCACGCTCCAGTACCGAGAACGAGAGCGATGCCCATTCCTGCTTGTCCTCGAGAGCGCGGAACAGCTCGGCCAAATCCAAGCGATAGTTGCAGTTCATGGGGTCCCAACGCACAGCCTGCATCAGGGCATTACGAGCGCTCACATAATCCTGCTGGCGAATGTAGGCAAACGCCATGTCAGAGTACAGGCGGTCAAACGGCACCTCGACCTGCACGAGCTCGCGCGGATCTTTCTCCACGCGACGATAGGCCAGGCGCTCAAACTTGCTGTCGAAGCTAAAGTATTGGCGCTTCTCCTCCGTCTTGCACTCGGCGTCGATATACTCCTCGGCGAGCTCCACAAGGCGCTCCAGCAGCGGCGTCGCCGTAGCCAGGTCGCCCTGCGCCAGATAGTTCTCGGCATACGTGATGTCTTGCAAGCTGATGGGCAGGTCCATGGCTACTCCTCGATCTGAGCGAAACACGGCAGGCGCCGTATATACGGTCAATGCACAAAACCCGGGTCTCTTACGAGGCCCGGGCGTTCAATTTTGGTAGCCCGTACCAGATTCGAACTGGTGATCTCCGCCTTGAGAGGGCGGCGTCCTAAACCGCTAGACGAACGGGCCATATGTAGCAAATGCAATGGCTGGGATGGAGGGAGTCGAACCCCCATTGACGGAACCAGAATCCGCTGTCCTGCCATTAGACGACATCCCAATGACTGCATCGCTGCGCTCGGCTGTGCCTTTGCGCAAGAAAGAAATATACGGGAAGTCCCGCCGTGACGCAAGCCCCAATTTTGACTTTTTTAAAATTCAGCCAAATTGGCCTAATTTAGTCCAACCCGTGAAGGACCTGTGAAGCCGACCGCTGTACACGAAGGGCAAAACGCCGCGAGCGGTAGCCGTCAACCGTTGGCAGATTCTACCGCGAAAACGATAGCACCAGGCAACACAATCGAAGTATCAATGATCGCGTAGATATCGAGGCACCATGGACGAAGAGCTTGATTACCTATGGGAGACCCTGGGTCTCGAGATCACTGCTGACCTTTGGCCCGAACGGGACAAAATCCATCCCACTCTGCGCCCCGCCATCACGGTGATGCAGGCAAACTACCGCCGCGCCTCATTTTTGATCATGCGGATGTCATGGCACGCGGGACTCCCCGACCTTAAGCGAATCCAGGCAAGCCTCGTCGAGCTGTCCGGTATGCCGACCGTCATATCCGAGGCGCACCTGGAGCAGCGCCAGCGCGAGCGACTGCAACAGCAGCGGATTCCCTTTATCTGCCCCGGCGTTCAGGCATATCTGCCCTTTATGGACGAGGAGTACTGGAGCGGCAAGCCCAACAAGCACGTAAAGGTCTACGATCCGCACGAATGGGCACGGCTCGAGGATTGAGCCGAGCGAGCCCGCCGATGGAAAACACGTCCCACCCCGAGCGCTCAAAACGGGTCGAACTTTCCGCAGCCGCTACAGCAGCGCCTCGGTCCAAGCCGCTTCCCTAAAGCCGGGGATCGCAAAGTCGTCGCCCACCAGCAGCGGACGCTTGACCAGCATGCCGTCGGTCGCCAGCAGCTCGTAGCACTCCCGATCCGTCATGCCCGCATCCAGACGCGCCTTCAGGCCCAGCTCTCGATATTTCATGCCCGACGAATTAAAGAAACGCCGCACCGGCAGCCCCGAACGAGCAATCCAGGTCGCAAGCTCATCAGCCGTGGGATTGTCCAAAACGATATCGCGGTCGATATACTCAACCCCATGTTCGTCCAGCCATGCCTTGGCCTTCTTACAGGTCGAGCACTTGGGATATTCAACAAACAATACCGCCATGGGATTTCCTTTCTTAGAGAAAACAGGTGTCTGGAAAACTGCACATCGACGACCACTCGCGATTGCAGCCGCTATTGTAGTCAATGTCGAAGCATAGGCAGTCGCGATGTCTCGCCTTAAGGCTAGCGCCTCGCATGGGCGCCGATCGGCCGAATCGCATGGCGTACCAACGCCGCTGCCAGCAATACCAACAGCATGGCGGTGACATAGCCCGCAGCATCGAATCCTAAATCGATAACGTCGAAATGCCTGCCGGGAACAAAGATCTTATGTACCTGATCGCCAACGGAGCAGGCGGCGCAAAAGAGCAATACGGGCACGCAACGGGAGCACACGCTCCACGGACGCTTGGAAAAGCAAACCACGACCACCGAGGCGAACAATCCGACGAAGAAAAACTCTACGGTATGGGCAACGCGACGGACGTTCGCGCCCACCCACATGCGAATGGAAGCAAGTCGGCCAGACCGGACATTCGAGGCAGCCGAATCGGTGCCCCCGGTCATTCCGTTCTCCGTCTGGGCTTCACCCGTGGCATCGGCAGCCTGAACGCCCGTGGCCTGACCCTCCACCACACGTGCGGTGGACTCGCTCAGCAACGACGTCTCCACCGCATTTTGCTCCGTCAGCGCCCAGATGCCCGCCAGCGTTGCAGCGAACAGAACGATCGCGGTCCATCCGATTATTTGTTTTACGCGCGCCAAGGGCCAACCTCCTTTTTTTGAATATCAGCGAGTGTAGCCCCAAATGACATCGTCAACGTATCAAAATTTGAATCGCAACAGGAAGCGACAAAGCGACGCAAACCCCTACCCCGCCTCGCGCATCCAGCGATCGAACGTCCCCACGCACACGCCCAGGCACTTTGCTGCCTGGCTGCGGGTAATATCGCCTGCCTCATAGCTATCGCGCACCAGCTCAAACTGAGGAGGGCACGGCTTGCGAGGTCGACCGAAACGGACCCCTCGCGCCCGCGCCGCCGCAATTCCCTCCGCCTGGCGCCGATGGATATTCTCGCGCTCCACCTGCGCCACGTAGCTCAGCAGTTGCAGCACAATATCGGCAATCAGGGTGTTGGTCACATCCGGCGCGCCGCTGGCCCTGACGCGCGTGTCAAGCAATGGCATGTCCAACACCACAATGGCAACCCCGAGCTCCTTGGTAATGCGTCGCCATTCCTCAAGAATCTCGGAGTAATTACGGCCAAGTCGGTCGATAGAAAGCACCACCAGCACGTCCCCGTCTCCCAAGACGTGCAGCAGCTCGCGATAACGCGGTCGATCGAAGTTCTTGCCGCTCGCATGGTCGGCATAAATATTCGCCGAGCCCACGCCATAGGCGCCCAGCGCATCCAGCTGCCGATTAAGATTCTGATCGCGCGAACTCACCCGCGCATAACCGTACACCGTCGCCATCTCATCCCCGCTTTCTTGTAAACCTGCCAAAAAGGGACAGGTTTATTTTGGTAGGTTCTACCTCTCAAATAGCAGGTAAGCGGGCGGCCGAGCAGACGGCAAGGTAGCCACGATTCAAATGCGGAGGGCGGTCCCGAAAGGCCGCCCTCCGCTCTCCCGCCACGAGTCGGGATTTGGCTAATGGATAAGCTTAAAGTCCAAGTGCCCACGCGTGGTATTGACGCGCGAGACCTCGATAATCACGCGCTGGCCCAGTTCATAGCGAGTCCCCGTGTCGGCGCCCGTCAGCGTAAGCGCGTCCTCGTCGAACTCGAACCACTCGTTGCCCAGGCTCTTGATCGAAACCAAGCCTTCGACCTGCGTTAGATCCAAGCGCACAAAAAGGCCCATGCTGCTAACCCACGAGACGGTTCCGGCATAGCGCTCGCCCAGACGGTCCTCATAGTACTGGGCAATCTTGATCTTTTGCGTCGCATGGCTGGCGGCATCGGCCGCGCGCTCGGCATCGCTGCATGCGCGGCAGATCTGCGGCAGAATGCGCGGCAGCGACTCGCGCCCCTTGCCGATCAGCCGCGGCGTACGGACCAAGGCGTCCTTGCCGCCAAGCCGCTCATAGGCTAACTGCAGTTTGAGCACGCGGTGCACCACCAGATCGGGGTAGCGACGGATGGGACTCGTAAAGTGACAGTAGCACGGCGCGGCGAGCGCAAAGTGGCCCTCGTTGCGCGGCTTGTACAGCGCGCGCTGCATGCTACGCAGAAGCAGCGTGTTGACGAGCGGTGCGTTGGCCGTACCGGCGGCAGCATCGACTGCAGCCTGCAACTCATCGGGACTCCCCAGGGCAATACCGGCAGCACGGCGATCGTCGATGATGCCTAGCTGCGCCAGCGCAACGGCGGCACCGTGCAGGCTATCGGGGCTCGGATCCTCATGCACGCGATAGCAGGCCTCGATATCACGGTCTGCCAGCCACTCTGCAACGCACTCGTTGACGAGCAGCATGGCTTCCTCGATAAGCGACGTGGCACACGAACGCTCACGCGCCACAATCTGCACGGGCACTCCGTCCTCATCCAATAGAGCGCGAATCTCGGCCGTGTCAAAATCGACTGAGCCGCGGGCGCGACGAATACGACGGCGAAGTTCGGCGAGTTCGTTGGCGGCGACAAGGAAATCGCCGAGGTCGACGTTGTAGCCGCGGGCGGCCTCCTCGCACGCAAGACCGCGCTCAAGCGCTTTCTCGCGCGAGGTCTCGGCAGCCGCAACATCCTCGGCCGCACCCTCCAACACCGAATACTCAACCGCGCCGGCACGCACCAGCAGCGCCTCGGCGCCGTCATAGTCCATACGCACACGCGAGCGAATCACGCTGGGGTACGGATCGTAATGCCGCACGCGGCCCTGCGCATCGAGCTCGATATCGACGGTAAACGCAAGGCGGTCCTCGTCGGGACGAAGCGAGCACAGGTCACAGGACAGGCGTTCGGGCAGCATGGGAAGCACGCGATCGGCCAGATACACCGATGTCGTACGATGGCGAGCCTCAAGATCGATATGTCCGTCCCAAGCCACATAGTGTGAAACGTCGGCGATATGCACACCCAGCTTATAGCCGCCCTCGGGCGTGCGCTCCAGCGAAATGGCATCGTCAAAGTCGCGCGCGTCGACCGGGTCGATCGTGATGACAAAGCGGTCGCGCAGATCGCGGCGGAGCGGGTCCTTAAGCGCCGCGGACACATCGAGCGAAAGCCCCTCGGCCTCGTCCAGCGCGGCCTCGGGATAGCTATCGGTATAGCCGTAACGCGCCATCACATATTGAACGCCCAAATCGGGCGCGTCATCTCCGCCGATGCGGCGCTCGATCGTCACGGTGCCCGATTCCAGGCGCGTCGGGTAGGTCAAAATGCGCGCGACAACAGCATCACCCGGGCGGACGCCCAGACGATCCGCCGAGGTATCCTCGGGCAGAATGAAGAAGTCGGCCTTCAGACGCGAATCGAGCGGCTCGATCACACCGAGCGGACCGGCGGTCTGGTACGTGCCCACCACGCTTATGGCTGCACGCTCAACCACGCTTTCGATCACGGCGCGCCGCTCACCGTGCGGGCTGTTCTTAATGCTCACGGCAACGGTATCGCCATCCATGATCTCGCGCTTACCGCGGCCCATGACCTTGTAGTCGCCATTTTCGGTTACAACGTAGGCGCTATGCTCATGGAGCTGCACGCGCCCGGTCAGGCTCGGACGGCGTTCGCTGCGCACCGGCCCGCGCTGATTGCGAGCTCCACGCTTATGCTTGTTATTGCGCCCCATGGCGCCTCCTAACTATCGATTGCGAACTCCAAAGAGTCTACCCAAATGATTCGCTTTCCTGCTGTCCCCTAGGAATCAAAAAACGGGCCGCCTCATAAGAGACGACCCGTTGGAAGGGGTGAATTCCAGGCATGCTTACACGCGCAGGTAGCGGCGCATGGCGATGGCAGAACCAAAGAGACCAATAATCACGCCGACCAGAATCAGCGCAGCATAGGTCACCAGGTAGTACTGCATCGGCAGGGCAAACGACATCCAGCCGATGCTCTCCTGCAGACGCGGAATCATCAAATTGCGCAGCAGCTCCAGAACGCCGATGGAAAGCAGCGAGCCCAAAATGGCCTGCAGCACGCCCTCGGTGATAAACGGGCCGCGAATGAAGCCGTTGCTGGCGCCGACCAGACGCATAATCGCAATCTCACGACGACGCGCCGTAATGGACAGGCGAATCGTGTTGTTGATGAAGATGAATGCGATAAAGGTCAGAAGGCCAACGAGCACCACGGCGGCGATGCGGATGTAGTTGGTCACCTGGAACAGGCGGCTCACTTCCTCCTGGCCGTACAGCACGCTCGCGTTGACGTCGCCGTCATCCGCGATCTTCTGGAAATCGGCATCCTTCTTGAGCTTCTTGGCCGTGCTCTCGACCTGAGACGGATCGTCCATCTCAATCGCAAACGAGGCGGGCAGCGGGTTCTGGCCGTCGAGCGCGCTCATGGTGGCGTCGGCGTTACCCGACATCTTGCTCGTATACTCGGCCAGTGCGTCGTCCTTGTCCTTATAGGTCACGGACTTGACGTTATTCCACGTCTTAAGCTCGGCCTCAAAAGCCTGAACATCGGCCTGATCGGCGTCATCACTAATGAACGCGTTGATGACAACCTGATCCTCGACGGTGCCGATCACGGAGTTCAGCATCGCGGAGCCCATGATGAACAGGCCGATGATAAACAGCGAAAGGAAGATCGTGATGACGGCGCCGAGCGAGGTAGTCCAGTTACGGAAGAAGTGGCTGATTGCCTCTTTGAAGGAGTAGCCCACGTTAGTTGGTGCCATAGTTGCCGTAACCTCCCCTCTCCTGGTCGCGGATAACGTGGCCGCCTTCGAGGGCGATCACGCGACGGTGCATGCTATCGACCATCTCGCGGTCGTGCGTGGCGACGATCACGGTGGTGCCGGTGCGGTTAATACGCTCGAGCAGCTTCATGATGCCCAGCGAGATCGCCGGATCGAGGTTGCCCGTCGGCTCGTCGCAGATCAGCAGCGGCGGACGGTTGACCATAGCGCGGGCGACGGCAACGCGCTGCTGCTCGCCACCGGAAAGCTGGTCGGGCAGCGAGTCCATCTGATCGGCCAGACCGACCAGACGCAGTACCTCGGGCACCTGGCTGCGAATGACGCCCTTGGGCTTGCCGATGCACTGCAGGGCAAACGCCACGTTTTCGTAGGCGGTCTTTTGCGGCAGAAGCTTAAAGTCCTGGAACACGGCGCCAATCTGGCGGCGCAGGAACGGAACCTTGCGGTTCTTGATCTTCATGAGGTCCTGACCGGCAACCAGGATGCGGCCGCTCGTCGGCTTGACGTCGCGGTTGAGCGTCGACAGCAGCGTGGTCTTACCCGAGCCGGAGTGACCGACCAGGAAGACGAACTCACCCGGATAGATCTCGATGTTGATGTCGTCGAGTGCAGGCTTGTTGGGCTGTGCCGGATAGATCTTGGTGACATGCTCCATAAGGATAACGGGCTCGACACCGGCCTGCTTGGCCATCTTCTTGCGGCTGGCCTGCGGATCGATGGGCGCAAACACCGACGTAAAATCGGGGTTGTTGAGCGCGTTATCGAGGCTTGCGACCTCGGCGGCCTGATCGCTCTCGACCACTGGGGCAGCAGGCTGCGCGGGGTCGGGAATAGCGGCAAAGAGACCGGACTGCGCAGGCTGAGGAGCCGGCGTCGCAGGGGCCATGGGGTCGGGAATGCCGGCCATGGTAGGCTGCGGCGTGGCGGCGCCAGCCTGAGGCTGCTCCACGCGAGCGGTCACGGCCTGAACGGGCTCAAAACCCGCCGCGCCGGAAAGCGCAACATCGCTGGTGGGATTGTAGGCAAAGGGATCGGATGCCGGCTGCGCCTGATCTGCCGGCTGAGCGGGGGCCTGAGCAACAGGCTGGCCCTCTGAATCCGGAGTGGCGAAACGACTGCCCTGGACGCCTGCCTGCGTCTTGGGGGCATCATCGCCCGCACCGGAGGTACGGAAGTGGTTACCCACTGGTGCTCCTTATCGTCGTGCGTTTAAACTACATGAGCGCTTTATATTTTAGCAGTATTAGCTTTGCTGCACATAAGAAGCATGGCGTGCTTAGGGATCCCGTCGGCCGGGCACAGGGCTACTCTCCAAATCGTCCTCGGACATGTCGGAGCCCCCGCTGCGCGCTTCGCGCTGCGGGGGCTCCTCCGTCCTGCGGAAAGATTTGGAGAGTAGCCCTGTGCCCGGCCTGCGGTAACTAAGGGGTCGCCGCGTTTTACTTGGTTGCAGCAGCGCCGCGCTCGTGGGTTGTCTGAATTGCGCTTTGCCGATATATGCCCTTTTCCCTGATGGGACCGTGCTTGAGGGGCGTCTTCATAAGTTGCGGTGAAATAGGGACTGTTTTACCAGTTAAAAGGTCTAATCAGTCCCTATTTCACCGCGACTTCAATTGAGGCTAATTGTTGCGCAACTTGGATTTGGATTATCGCTTTACAGTGACCTCGATTAGAACGCCTATGGTTACGCGGGGGCTGGCATGAATTGTCCTTATTGTGGAACTGAGTTGCGCGATGGTGTTAGGTACTGCACGGCGTGCGGGGTCGCCGTCAATGGCGTCTCTGCTGATTCTGAACTTCGGGTAAAGCCTCGGAACCACGTTGCGGCCGTCCTTGCCTGCATGCTGATAATCGGCATCATCGGCGGTAGCTGTTTGGGTCTTTATCTGCGGCAGATTTTTTCCCACTTTATATCGGCTCATTCGGAGCATGCTATTGTGCTCAACATCTCTGCCGCAGGTTGGGATACCGATAGCGGGGCCTCACGTGTCCCGATACACATTACGGGCAAGACTGTCGACGGGATAACGGTCGACAAGGTTGAGTTCGTCGCCTCCGACGGTTCCGGTATCAGCCTCATTCAAGGTGTGTACACGCTCGAGGCGGCAGGTTCCCCCATTGCCACCGATGGCAAGATTTATCAAATTCCCTGTACGAGCGCGACGCTCGTCCTCGACGATGTCTTTGCCGCAGGCGAAACGATCAATCTCGCCGAGCTCGCTGAGCAGGATTCGATACTCACCTTCTGCCCCATCGATGCCGGCGATATGACCAACGACGAAATCTATGATGCCGCCCTACTCGCCATGGCATATAAAGGCGCCGACGCCCCCGATGTTGCCGCACTGTGCCAAGCGGCAATCGACCGACGTGACGGCACCAGCACAAGCGGGAACGCCTTCGAAAGTTGCGGTGAAATACGGATTAATTGAGCCTTTAAGCTGGCAAAACAGTCCTTATTTCACCGCAACTGAAACAGGGGCGCTCTCCAAGAGAGCGCCCCTGCCGGGTTTCCATAGTACTGGCGAAACAGTTTTATAGTTCTGGCGAAGCAGTCCTTGAGATCCGCCTTGCCTTATGCCAAGAACTCCTTGGTGGTCGCCACGATGTTGGCGGCGTCCAGGCCATACTTGTGCAAGAGCTCGGCACCCGGGCCAGACTCACCGAAGGTGTCGTTGACACCGATCTTCTTGAGCGGCGTCGGGCACTGCTCGCACAGGACGTCGGCAACGGCGCCGCCCAGGCCACCGATTACAGAGTGCTCCTCGACGGTCACGACGTGACCGGTCTTGGTGGCGCTCTTGACGATCAGGTCGGCGTCGATGGGCTTGATGGTGTGCATGTTGATGACCTCGGCGTCGATGCCCTCGGCAGCGAGCTGCTCGGCGGCCTCGAGAGCCTCGCCGACCATCAGGCCGCAGGCGATGATGGTCACATCGGCGCCCTCGCGCATGACAATGCCCTTACCCAACTCGAACTTGTAGGTCTCGGGATCGTTGATAACCGGCGAGGCCAGACGGGCAAAGCGCATGTACACCGGACCGTCGCACTCGTAGGCGGCGCGCGTTACGGCGCGGGCCTCGACGTCGTCGGCAGGAACGATCACAGTCATGCCGGGGATGACGCGCATGAGGGCGATATCCTCGCAGCACTGGTGCGTGGCGCCATCCTCGCCCACCGAGATACCGGCATGCGTGGCACCGATCTTAACGTTGAGGTGCGGGTAGCCGATGGAGTTGCGGACCTGCTCAAAGGCGCGACCGGCAGCGAACATGGCAAAGGTGCTCGCGAAGGCAACGCGGCCGGTGGTCGCGATACCGGCGGCGACGCCCATCAGGTTGCTCTCGGCAATGCCCACATCGAAGAAACGATCGGGGCAGGCGGCCTTGAACTTGCCGGTCTGCGTGGCGGCGGCCAGGTCGGCGTCGAGGACCACAAAGTCATCGTGCTCGTTGGCGAGCTCGACGAGGGCCTCGCCGTAGCTTACGCGCGTGGCGATTTTTTTGACGTCTGCCATCCTAGAGCTCCTCTCCGGCGGCCGTGAGCTCTGCCATGGCCTGCTCAAACTGTTCATCGTTGGGGGCCTTACCGTGCCAACCCACCTGGTTCTCCATAAAGGAAACGCCCTTGCCCTTCATGGTCTCGGCGATAATGGCGGTCGGCTGGCCCTTGGTAGCGCGAGCCTCGGCAAAGGCGGCGCGGATCTGGTCGAAGTCGTTGCCGTCGGCGAGCTCCACCACGTGGAACTTAAAGGCACGGAACTTGTCGGCGAGCGGCATGGGGTCGTTGACCTCCTCGACGGGACCGTCGATCTGCAGGCCGTTGTGGTCGACGATCACGCAGAGGTTATCGAGCTGCTGGTTGCCGGCAAACATGGCGGCCTCCCAGACCTGGCCCTCCTCGCTCTCGCCATCGCCCAGCAGGGCGTACGTGCGGTAAGTATCACCCCAGTGCTTGGCGGCAACCGCCATGCCCACGGCGGCGGAGATGCCCTGGCCCAGCGAGCCGGTGGACATATCGACGCCCGGGGTGTCGTTCATGTTGGGATGACCCTGCAGGTGGCTGCCGATATGACGCAGCGTCTCGAGGTCCTCCTTGGGGAAGAACCCGCGCTCGGCGAGCACGGCGTACAGACCCGGAGCACAGTGGCCCTTGGAGAGCACAAAGCGATCGCGGTCGGCCTTGCGGGGATCGGCCGGGTCGACGTTCATTTCCTCAAAGTACAGATAGGTCATGATGTCGGCAGCGCCGAGCGAACCGCCCGGATGGCCGGACTTGGCAGCGTGCACTCCGGTGACGATGCCCTTCCTTACCTCGTTGGCAACCTTTTTGAGCTCTTCGTCGCTCATTGTGCCTTCCTTTCATCCTCTTTAGACAAGATGCGCACGGCACAGAAGGTCGTCCCAACCCAGCCGCGATGCACGTACGTCATTCATTATGCTGGAAACTGGAAGCTTTACCAGAGTATTTATCATTATTTGAACAATTGAGCAGGCAGAACCGCTGATGAAACGGTTTATCAATGTGAACGTCTTTTGGATGGAACGCAGTCGGCCCTACGCGTTAATGTCCTTGAAGCCCTCACCGAAAGTTTCCGTAACGTCGGCCACGGTCACGATGGCGCGCGGGTCGCGCTCGCGCACGATCGTCTTGAGGGTATTGAGCTCTCGACGGCTCACGATGACCATAACCACTGGCTTCTCGGCACCCGAATACATGCCAGTCGCCTTAAACTTGGTACAACCACGACCCAGGCCATACATGATATCGGCAGCGATATCAGGGAACTTGTCCGAGATGATGAGTACCATACGGCGTTTGTTGCCACCATCGACCACGGCATCGATCACGTAGCCGCTAATGACCATCGAAAGGCCTGCATACAGTGCGTTTTCGATTGAAAAGACCGGAGCCGATAGCGCGCATACGGCAACATCGATCGCCATGACGGTCGAGCCCACCGGCAGCGAGGTGTTACGCGAGATGATTTGGCCAATCGTGTCCGAGCCGCCGGTGTTGGCGCCGGCGCGCAACACCATGCCGTAACCGATGCCCGTAATAATGCCGCCCCACATGGCAGGGAGCATCAGGTCCGCATCCGCCAGAGGTGCTACAAACGGGGCGAACAGATCGGTAAAGAAGCCCAGCAGCACAAAGCCCGTCGCGGTCTGCACCACGTAGAACATGCCGCCCTCGCGCATAACGACCAACAACAGCAAGGCGTTCATCACGATCGTCTGAATACCAACGGGAAGCGATAGGCCGCGCGCCGCGCCGACCGCCTGGATAATGGTGGCAAGGCCCGTAACGCCACCGGCAGCAAGGCCGTTGGGAATCAAAAACAGGTCGGTCGCAATAGCGGCCAGAGCGCACCCCAACATAATCTGGGGCAGGTCGTGAAAGAAGTTCATCGAAAGAATGCGCTTGATGTCCAGACGATATGCCATGCTGCCTCCCTCAAAAAAGCGCACCCAAACGGATGCGCTTTGAACTTCTTCTTGTATTCAATTCTACCGATTCGCCGGACAAAAACCACCCCTGCGCAGGGTTTATTCTGGATACAAACCCGTCCAACCGTTGGGCTTAGCATCGGCTTGAAACTGCCCGATGTTTTAGACCTCCGAGCCTTCTGCATCGGCGTTGCCGGTGGCCCAGCGATGGTAGCCAATAACAAACGGGTCCAGGTCGCCATCGTCAAGAACGGCCTCGACATTGCTGGTCTCCACGCCCGTGCGTAGGTCCTTGACCATCTGGTACGGGTAGAGCACGTAGCTGCGAATCTGGTTGCCAAAACCAATCGTGGTCTTGGGTCCGCGGATCTCATCCAGGGCCTCGGCGCGCTTCTCGAGCTCAATCTCGTACAGGCGAGCCTTGAGGATCTGCATGCACGCGGCCTTGTTCTGAATCTGGCTGCGCTCGTTTTGGCAGGTAACCACAATGCCGCTGGGGAAATGCGTCACGCGCACGGCGGAGTCGGTGGTGTTGACGCCCTGTCCGCCCGGGCCGCTCGCGTGATACACGTCCACGCGGATATCGTCGGGACTGATCTCGATGTCGATATCGTCAGGCAGCACGGGGATGACCTCGACGCCGGCAAACGTGGTCTGGCGGCGCTTCTTGTCGTCGGTGGGGCTAATGCGCACCAGACGGTGCACACCGGCCTCGGCGCGCAGCATGCCAAACGCGTCCTTGCCCTCGACGGTAAAGGTCGCACGGTCGATACCGATGACCTCGGCCGCGGGGCAGTCGTTAATGGTGACCTTCCAGCCGCGACGCTGGCAGTACTTCATGTACATCTTAAAGAGCATGAAGGTCCAGTCCTGTGCCTCCAGGCCACCCTGTCCGGGCTTGATGGTCACAATCGCGTCGCCGTGATCGAACTCACCGGTAAACCAGCTCGAAAGCTCGAGCTCGTCGATAGCGCGGGCCAGGCGTTCTGCCGTAGCGGCAGCCTCCTCGCGCAATGCGGCGGCATCGGGGTCATCCCCCATCTCCTCGGCAAGCTCCAGCGCGGCGCGGGCATCGGAAAGCTCGCCGCGCGCGGTGTCCACGGCAGCGATATCTTCCTTGGTGCGCGCGATCTCCTCCATGGTGGCACGGGCAGCGTCGGCGTCATCCCAAAAGCCGGGGGCCACGCTTTTAGCCTCGAGCTCGGTCACGCGCGTGCGCTTTTCGTCCAAATGGAGATACGACTCGACCTCGCCGAGCCGGTCCGCGAACGCGTCCAGCTCGGCGGGCGTCACCTCTAAAGCCTCAGCCATTAACGATTCCTGCCGTGGCAGTACTTAAACTTCTTGCCGCTACCGCAGGGGCACGGGTCGTTGCGGCCCACGTTGACGTACGGATCGTCGCTCTCGGACTTGCGATAGGTGGTCACCTTGCCACCGTTGTTGACGGCAGCCGGACCACCCTGGACAGCCGTGCGGGCCTGCACCTGCGCCTGCTTGCGCAGCACCGAGTCGCCGTTGTCACCATCGACCTCGGCAGGACCGGAGAAGCGCGCACCCTCGAGCGCGGGCTCCTCCTTGTGCTCCACGGCACGCGGGGCAGCCTTGATCTCGATGCGCAGAACCGTACGCAGGTAATCCTCGTACATGGTGTCGACGAGCATCTGGAACGCGCCGTAGGCCTCGGTCTTGTACTCGACCAGCGGGTCGCGCTGGCCAAAGCCGCGCAGGCCGATTCCGGTCTTGAGGTAGTCCATCTCCTGCAGGTAGTTCATCCAGCGGGTATCGATGACGCGCAGCATGACCTGGGTGTTGAGTTCGCGCATCAGGTCCTCGCCCAAGCGCTCGGCCTTCATGTTGTAGCACTTCTCTACGTAAGCCAGGACATCGGCAGCCAGGGCCTCATAATCCTCGTCGGGGAACTTCGGCGTATCGATGTGGCCGGTGAGCTCCACAACCCACTTGCGCAGGCCCTCCAGGTCACGCTCGCCATCGTGACTGTCCTTGGTGCAGAACTCCTGCACGCAGCGGTACACGGTGTCGTGCATGACCTCGGTGATGTGGTCGGTCAGGTCCTTGCCGTCCAGAATCTTATTGCGCTCGGCGTAGATGACCTGGCGCTGCTTGTTCATGACGTCGTCGTACTCAAGGACGCTCTTACGCATGGAGAAGTTGATGCTCTCGACCTTGTGCTGGGCGCTCTCGACGGCCTTGGAGATGATCTTGTGCTGGATGGGCATGTCGTCGCCCATGTCGGCCGTGACCATCATCTTGGAGACGCGGTCCATCTTGTCGCCGCCGAACAGGCGCATGAGGTCGTCCTCGAGCGACAGGTAGAACTGGGTCTCGCCCGGATCGCCCTGACGGCCGGAGCGGCCGCGCAGCTGGTTGTCGATACGGCGGGACTCGTGGCGCTCGGTGCCGATGACGGTCAGGCCGCCGGCGGCAAGCACGCGCTCGCGCTCGGCCTTGCAAGTCTCCTTGGCCTCGGCGTTAAACTGCTCGAGCTGCTCGGGCGTCACATCCTCCATGGTCAGACCCTCGTACTCCAGGCGCTCGCGCACCAGCTCGTCGGGGTTGCCGCCCAGCAGGATGTCGGTACCACGACCGGCCATGTTAGTAGCGATGGTCACGGCGCCGTAGCGTCCGGCCTGGGCAACGATGTGGGCCTCGCGTTCATGGTGCTTGGCGTTGAGGACCTCGTGTGCGATGCCGCGCTTGGTAAGGGCGGCGGACAGCTTCTCGGAACTCTCGATGGAGACGGTGCCCACCAGGACCGGCTGGCCCTTGGCGTGACGTCGCTCGACATCGTCGGCGACGGCGTTGTACTTGGCCTGAATGGTGCGGTACACCAGGTCCTCGTGATCCACGCGCTGCACGGGCTTGTTGGAAGGGATGACTTCGACGGGCAGCTTGTAGATCTCGCGGAACTCGGCATCCTCGGTAAGTGCCGTGCCGGTCATGCCGGAGAGCTTGTCATACAGACGGAAGTAGTTCTGCAGGGTGATGGTGGCGAGTGTCTGGTTCTCCTCGCGTACGAGCACGCCCTCTTTGGCCTCGATGGCCTGGTGCAGGCCCTCAGAATAGCGGCGGCCTTCCATAATGCGGCCGGTGAACTCGTCGACGATCTTGACCTCGCCGTTGGTGACCACGTACTGCTTATCGCGGTGGAACATGTACTGGGCCTTCAGCGCCTGCTGCAGGTGGTTGACCAGCTGGCCGGAGAGATCGGCATAGATGTCATCGATACCCAGGCGGCGCTCGATTTTCTTAAGGCCGCGCTCGGTGGCGGCGATGGTGTGCTTGGCCTCGTCCATGACGTAGTCGCCCGTGGGCTCGACGTCCTCGGTGGCGGTGAGCATGTCGTGCGAGACGTCCTCGCCGCGCTCCAGGCCGCGCACGGCACGCGCGAAGTCCTTGTAGGTGCTGGCGGACTTGGTGCCAGCGCCCGAGATGATCAGCGGGGTGCGGGCCTCATCGATCAGGATGGAGTCAACCTCGTCGACGATGGCGTAGTTGTGACCGCGCTGCACGCGCTGCTCGGGACGGGTAACCATGTTGTCGCGCAGGTAATCAAAGCCGAACTCGGAGTTGGTGCCGTAGGTGACGTCGGCCTGGTAGGCCGGGCGCTTGAGCTCGAGCGGCATGTTGTTCTGGAGCAGACCGACGGTCATGCCCAGGTACTTATAGATGCGGCCCATCCACTCGGAGTCGCGCTTGGCAAGGTAATCGTTGACAGTAACGACGTGCACGCCCTTGCCGGCAATAGCGTTGAGATAGCCGGCCAACGTGGAGACGAGGGTCTTACCTTCGCCGGTCTTCATCTCGGCGATGTGGCCCTCGTGCAGCGCCATAGCGCCAATGAGCTGCACGTCAAAGTGGCGCATACCCATGGTGCGCTTGGAAGCCTCACGCACGGTGGCAAAGGCCTCGGGGAGCATGTCGTCGAGCGACTCGCCGTTGGCGTAACGCTCGCGGAACTTATCGGTCTGGCCGCGGAGTTCCTCCTCGGTCATCTTCTCAAACTGGGGCTCAAGACCGTTGATCTGGTCGACGATCTTGTAGTAGCGCTTAAGGTCCTTATCGGATCCAAAGGACAGCAGCTTTGACATGAATCCCATGTGGTTTTCCTTTTTGGCCATCGCCCACGCCGTGCAGCTGCGGGCGAGTTAAACACAGATAATTGTACTTTAGCCAAACAAGGCGCGCCCCATACGGTCGACCTCAACCGCCACGTAATAACTACGACCAACCTGCCAAAAAGGGACAGGTTTATTTTGGCAGGTTTTATCTGGGCAAACGCCGCCTCTCTGTCATTTGGTGCAAACCAACCTGTCCCCTTCGCACCAATCTGGTGCAATGGGGACAGGTTGGTTTGCACCAATAAAAAGAAAAGGGCCGCGCACCCAAATGGATGCACGGCCCTCATGCCATGAATGCGAGTGATTCCGCGGCGAGCTATTTACTCAGCAGCCTCGGTAGTATCGGCCTCGGCAGCGGCCTCCTCGACGGGAGCCTCTGCGGGAGCCTCGGCGGCCTGCTTGGCAGCCTCCTCGGCAAACTTAGCGGCACGCTTAGCCTTCTCGGCGGCCTTAGCCTCAGCGGCGGCCTTGCGAGCGGCCTCGGCCTCAGCAGCCTTGGCGGCCTTGGCAGCCTTGGCCTCCTCAGCCTTCTTGAGCTGGGCGGCAGCGGCGCCACCGAACTTGTCGGCGAAGCGCTGGACGCGTCCACCGGTGTCGACGAACTTCTGCTGGCCAGTGTAGAACGGGTGGCACTCGTTGCAAAGCTCGACCTTCATCTCGGACACGGTAGCGTGCGTCTTGAAGGTGTTGCCGCAGGAGCACGTCACCGTGCACTCGACATACTGGGGATGGATACCCTGCTTCATGGTAGGACTCCTTATTAGTCAGGCGCTGGTTACCGATCAGCGCATAAGGCGTCTTGGTTTCCGACCAAGACAACAAACTCGGCTATGGTACCACGGCGCCGCGTGTCCCACAAAAGGTTCACGGTCTTTTCGGAACGACACGAATCTGACCCATCGAAACACATCTCCACCGTTCCTTCAACTGGGAAAATGCCGTCCCCGGGGCCTGAGAAGGGCCCCGGGGACGTTCGACTGACTGCGGGAACGGCCTTTCCGCTCAATGTGTTCGGCTGAGATCGGAAATCAACCAAACTGAACTAGGTTCAGTTGACATGGTTAAAAACGAGGGGCGACGCTTTTGCGTCACCCCTCGTCCCGGCCGGTTGCTTTAGTTGTACACACGGTAGTTACACTTGAACTGGGTTATGTGTCCATAGTTGGAGCGGTACCAACCCGACGTATAGCTGATTGCCTCTGCGCCTAGATAGTCGTAGCCCTTGTTGTAGCGAAGCTGACGGTAGGTCGTGTCGTACTCTGCTACGTAAAACGTGTCTCCAGAGAAGGCTTTGTACCGGTCCTTAACCGTCGAAGCCATGTACGCGGGTTCGACATCGCCTTTCTCCCCGTTGAGCGCATAGACGGGTGCCGCGATTCCGCATAAAGCCGTTGCCACGAGGATGGCGTAGACAGCCATGCGCGACGCATTGGACTTCAGCTGTTCAAATAGTTTCATGTCATTCACCTCGCTCGTATGTATCGAGGTATTCCTGCTTGAGCGTCTGCGAGGACGACTTGATCTTTTCCACGAGCGTGCCGGCTTCGATGAAGTAGAACGAGTTGGTGAGGTCTGCCAGGTCGTCGAGTAGATGGCTTGAAATGAGCACGCTGCGTCCCCGCGCCACCTCGCTGCGCATCGCGTCGCAGGAGGTTTTCCGTTTTCCCGGATCGAGGCCGTTCAGCGGTTCATCGAGGATGAGGTACGGGCAATCGGTCGCTATCGCCATGGCAAGCTTTACCTGCTGCTTCATTCCTGTCGAGAGTTTACGGGTCGGCTTGTCGAGATATGGGGAGATTCCGAGGGAGCTGCAGAGCGAGTCGATGTCGGCGGCCGATTTCCACGCCTCCCTAACGAAAGCAAGGTGCTCGATGGCCGATAGCGTGGGATAGAGATCCGCGCCGCCCGAAGAGCTCAGGTAGACGAGTTCTGCAAATTCGGCTGATCGACGTTGGCAGATTCCGTCTGCCGCCAGGCTTCCCGAGCGGATGCGGGTGGGAAATTGGCCCGACAGCGCTTCAAGAAGGGTGGTTTTCCCCGAGCCGTTGGGAGCAACGAGGCCCGCCGCCATTCCCGGGCTCAGGAAAAGCGACCCGATTGAAAGTATCGTCGTGCCTCCGTATCCCACGCTCGCGTCCAGAAGCTCGAGCCCATGGTGCTTTTTCGCGGGTCCAGGCTGTTTGGGGGAACGTGTCGCAACGGCGCCGACCGCAAAAAAGACCGCGACGTATGCCAGGGCCACGGCAAGCATCGATGCGCTGCCTGAACCGGAGCCAATGAATTCTGTCGGGAAGCATCCTACGTAACCCGTTGCCTCGATAGGCGAGAATACGGCCAGCGGCAGGAGATTGAGCGCGGCGTTATGCCCCAGTGCCGAATCGGACAGTAACGGGAATGCCGGGGCCGCGACAAGCAGCGCGGAGGTAAGGGGGCCCGCGAGGACGCGCCTCGTTGCGGTCGATAGGACGGCGGAGCAAACGGATATCAAGGTTCCACCCGCAAGCAGCGCGATAAGCAGGGCTGTGAAGACGTTTCCCGCGGTCGTGGTGGTAAGCGCGCCGTCATGGAAGAAGGCGATCGGGTACCCAATTTGCCCGAAGCCGTTTAGGGCCAAGGCGTAAATGCCCCCGGGTGCGAGGCCGGCGAGGAGCATCGCGGTCCCCGCGGCGATTATCGAAAACACGATCTGGATAAGGCGCCGGAATTTGGGCACGGGCGCCTTCGCCGCCAGGGTCGCAGGCCTTGTGGCGCCGAGCACGAGTATCGACGAGAGAAGGAAGGGGATGAAGGGAAGGAAAGACGGCGCCGTGGCAATGGCGTAAGGCAGGAAGGAAAGGAATGGCAGGTCGTTTGCGGAGGCCGGGATATCCGTGATGCCGGAGCTGCTCAGGGCGCGGCAATACGCGAGCGCCGCGTCATTGGTCTCTCGGTCTCCCACGATGGACCCGGATTGGAAGCCTTCGCCCATGAGCGCGTAGTAGCTCTCGGCAGAATCGAGAAAGGCGGCGTCGGTTTGAGCGGCGAGGGCGGCGTTCGCGTATCTTGCAAGCTCCGCGTCATTTTGCTGCTCTGGAGATAGGTCTGTGCCGCTGGCCTGGGGCGCGCGCGTATTGAATGCGTCGACAAAGCTCTGCATGCCCTGTTTCATAAAGAAGGGCCCGTAGATGGGTGAATTGAACGCAATGGGGATGGAGAAGGCTGCAGCGAGAACGAGCGTAGAGATCCATACGGCCTTGTCTCTTAGGATTAGTTTGAGAAGAAGTCGACAGTACATTTAGAAGCACCTACGTTCCTCAAAGAATTGTTAGATTAAAAGTAACAGACCGGATGAAGATACGTGCGACGGGGGCGAGGCGAATGGCTGAGCGGTATCGATATGCTGGTTCAACGGTATCACATTGGCCACATAGATTTTTAACTTGCATTTCTACCCGCCCTTTTCGTAGAGTCGCCGATACGTGCTTAGCGCACCCTCGGCGCGTCCGGCAGGCTTTGCGAAATGGGATCCAGGAGACTTCGGCGCAGCATCATCTTGCGGAATGCTTCTAATGAGCCTCCCATCCTTCAAAAACAGAATCTCATCGCACAGCCTATCGACCGAATCCAAGATGTGGGATGACATGATGATGCACGTACCAGAATCGGCCAGCTTCCTGAGAATCTCGGAATGCAAGTCCACCCTGCTGGGGTCGAGCGCGTTCATGGGCTCATCTAATAGAAGGTACCGCGCGCCCGTCGCATACGCAATCGCCAGGGTAAGCTGCTGCTTCATGCCCTGGCTCAGAGTGCGGATCCTCATCTTCGCGAACTCGCCTATCTGCGTTTGTTCCACTATCTCTTCGATATCGCGAGTATGCGGCCACATATCGCAAACCATCTTGAGGTGATCTTCCGCACGCAATCCGGGATACAGCAGCGTCCCCTCACCAGGTGCATAGAAGATCATAGAACGGACCTCTCTCGCACCCGTACCCTGCACCTCATCCAGAACGATGCTCCCGTCCACGCGAGGACCCGGCAAACCTGCCATCGCACGCAGCAACGTCGTCTTTCCATGCCCGTTCGGAGCGACGAGACCGTAGACCGTACCCGGGGCAAACTCAGCGTTCACCGAATCTACGAGCACCTTCTTTCCATAAGAGATCGTCAGCGTTTGAAGGTCAATCATCGAGATCATCCCCTTTCGATCTTTGGAACACTCAGGCGCACCATCAACGGAGATACGGCGCCCAAGACCACCAGCAGAGCGCCCGATGCGCCGACGACCTCTCCAAAAGGCATCGCGTTCGTCCCTCGCCCAAGGAACCCAATCGTCCCCACCTGGGAAGCGGGATCAAACGAGGCGAATGGAGCCAGCAGCGCGACGCCCATGCCCACGCTTTCAACATGAGCGCTCAACGAACCCAACACCAAGAGAACCGCGCAAACCATTCCGGTGACAACGGGGTTGCGGCTAATCGCTGCTGTCAACGCAGCGACGACGGAAATCACGCCGTATGCCATGACCAGCAACGGAATACTGCACAACACCGCCTCCCCCACCATGGACGTTGTCGAAGCTCCCGCCCGAATGAGAGCGACGGGATACTCCGATCCACCCGCACCGTTCTTAATCACGGACACAACGACAGCGGGAACCATCGACACCAAAAGCAGCACCAAGCCAAGCAGGAGAGCCAGCGCAACAGCCGTCAGAAAACGCACATGCGCTGTTGCGGGGATCTGGAGAACCAGAAGGGAACGACACTGCAGGTGGGTGCACGCGAGCGATGTGACAACCACGGGCAACAGCAAAAATAAGGAGGGAAGCGCTGCCTGGAGATACGAAAGGAGGATTAATGGGGGCATCTTCGTACTTAACTCGTAAACCTTGGGGTCCGGCAAGCTCGCGATCGACTCAAGCAGAAGGGCGCGCGCCTCCGCACGAGAAGGAGTCTCCGGCTCGACTCCGATCGATTGCAGGAGAGTCGCATCTGCCGCGCCCAGCTCACCTCGAGCGCGCTCGTACGTCGCAAGGCTTCGAAACCCCTCCGCAGGCATAGGCGCGTACACGAAACCCGAAAGAGCATCCCGCATGTCTTCCAGGGCCGCTTTGCCCTCGACGTCCATATTCGCAGCGTTCTGCTCTAGATACCGATCTATTGAACGGAGCTCCCCATCCCTATACCAAACAGCGGAAACGTTATCAGCGTCAGGAAACATCTCGACCAGAGCCGGGGCCAGCATCGTCGTCGACATTGCAATCGCGCATACGGCGAGGGTAGGAGAACGCAGGAGCAGTTTCCCCATCGTTCTTACGTATGCAACGGCGGAGGCACAAGCGCTCGAACGAGTTGCCGTTCTCGATGCAGTGAAGGAACCTCTCTCAAGACAAATCGGGGATATCGGGCACGCGCAGCCGCTCTTTCCAGCAACGCAAAGCAGGCTAATTGCCAGCACCTCGATCCCGATTGCGCATACGAGGGCAATCGCGCCACGCTCGAAGCAAAGTCCAGGTAGATTCACTATCTGCGTTGTCGGGTACGGGCTATAGGCGCCGACGGTCAACTCAGTGTTCGCATACGTAAGGGGATTCAACAGGGCGAACTCACGTAAAGCGATGGATCTTCCGTAATACCCGGGAACCATCGTCACCCCCATCAGGGCACATACGAACACGATTCCAAGCGTAGGGTTATTGGCAATCTTCACGGCAAGGTGAACGACAAGCGAGATGAACGCTGCCACCAAGAATTGCAAGATGGCCGTCTGCGCGAACACCAGCCAAGCCGGTTTGATAACCGGAGTCGCATATTGAATGTAGCCTATCGGATAGAACGGCGAGCCCGGGCCATTCTTCACAAGCGCGGCGATTATCCCTGGAAGATTGATGGCGAGGACGGCAAGCATTGCAAAAACACTCGCCCATACGCTCGATGCAACAAGTCTACCCAGCTCGCCCATCGGTGCCTGGATGATGAGCTTTTCACGTTTGTTAAGACGCGCGGCAAGGAACGAGACGGCAACGGCCGTTGCGACCCATAGCAAGTACTCCTTCGATCCGTCATAATAGGTGTACTCTCCATCCGATATCTGCAGAAACGGAAGTAGGGGAGAGAGCGGTGCCAAGATAAGACGTCCCGCGGCAAGAGGGTACAGAAGCGCGGGCATGCTTGATGAAGAGGTATAGACACCGTCCTCCCCCGCATTCACAAGCGCATCCGCATAGGATGCTGACAATTCCTGCTCAACACGGGTTATTCCCGACTCGAGGTATTCGACCCGTCCGTCAATGCCAGCCGCGCTCCTGAAGACGGGCAGAGCACAAAGAACCATCAACGCAACAACGACAACACAGAGCGACCTGGAGGAGAGAAGCGACCTAAAGATCGCCTTCGAGATTTTGAGCATATTCATCGCCAACCTTAACCTCATCCAGTCGGAACAGAGGGGCCGAACAAAATGCTCGGCCCTTCCTCGCATCTAGTAGGTGCTATAGACAAATTGCCATTTATCAGTTGTGCCAAGAACACCACAGGAGCACATTGCAGCGAGGCGGGATTCCCTATGATGCGCGGATCGGCGATAGCCATTTCGGTAGGAGATCGTCTTGTAAGAGATGTTGAACATCGAGATGCTGTGCCCGCTTACGCCGCGAGGACAGCTGTAGCTCCAGTAGGTATCGACGACGTCGTCCGTATACCCGAGGGGCTCAACGAGGGCACACTGGCTGCTCTCCTGGGAAGGAGGCATCGGGGTATCCGCAAAAGCGGGGGCTCCCGGCAGCAACAGACAAAGAGCGAGACCGAGGAAAACCAAGAGCTTACACGACTTAACAGTACTGAACATAATCCTCTCCAATCTAGAGGGGTTTCGGTTGCAGCACGCTGTGATTACTTGCCGGCAAAGTCAATTTAACATAAACTGTTAAAAAGTAACCTGAGTTTTTTAAATTCTTCGGAGGTTATTATGAGTTCCGACAATCGCACTCCCCGGCTTCATTCCTTCCGCATCGCATGTGCGATAGCCTCTGCGACCCTTTGCGCCACCGCCATCGCACAAGTGGCGTTCTCCTTAAAGCCAGCAATCGAAGTGCTCGACAACCCTGTAATTGCAGACTCCCCCGCGTATCCAGCCCTTGCGATCTCGACATTGGTCCCTGCCGTCATCGGTATCGCCACGACCATCCTCAGCGCCGTTCTCGTGTGGACGATCAAGAGCGGAGACCCCTTCAAGAAAGGGTCTGCGACATGCTTGAAGGTGCTCGGCATTCTCTTCGTTGTTCAAGCTGCCACCAGCCTCTACGCCGGCTCACTCAAAACCTCCGTTTCGATGTTTGGCGGCGAGGGGGCCGTCGGCGCCCAAGAGATCGCTTCATCATTCGATTGGACCTCTCTGGTTCTCGGCATCGTCCTGTTCATGCTTTCCCAGCTCTTCTTGTACGCCCGAGAGCTGTACCTCGACTCCGACGAGATTGCGTAAGGAAACGCCATGCCCGTAATTGTTCGCCTCGACAAGATCATGGCCGAGCGAAAGATTTCCTCGAACGAACTTGCCGAAAGGATTGGAACCACGCCCGTGAACCTGTCCCGTATTAAAAAAGGGCATATTCGCGGCATTCGCTTCAACACACTCGAGCAGCTATGCCTCGCCCTTCGTTGCCAACCCGGAGACCTTCTCGAAGTCATGAGCGAAGAGGATGCCCGAAAGGAGTTCGGACTCGATTGGTCCGCCGAGGATTAGAGGGCGGTCGTACTCGCCCTGCACACGGGGATGCGAATCGGCGAGGTCTGCGGCCTTCGGTGGTGCGATGTGGATTTCGAGACGGGCCTGATCTCGATCAGACACTCGGTGGCGTACGCGAAGGGAATGGGTTCGTTCATCAAGGACACCAAGACCCATGACGCCAGGGGTATCCCCATCGACCCGGTCGGCCTACTCCCCTTCCTGAAGGAGACCCACGAGATCGACTGCGGAAAGCTGCGCTTGCGCGGCCTAACCGGGGCGGTCGAGATCGGGGACTGCTACATCCTGTCGGAGCCGGGCGCGACCTTCGCGACGACAAGCTATATCCGCAGGGCGTTCAAGACGTTCTCGGAGACCAACGGCCTCATGGGCACCAACGACGAGCTGATCACGTTCCACGGCCTTCGCCACACGTTCGCAACGCAGTGGATCCGCCAAGGCGGCGATATCAAGGCGCTCCAATCGATCCTCGGCCACAAGGACGCCATGGCGACGCTCAACGTCTACGCCGACATCGAGCCCATCTCCAAAATCCATAACATGCTGCGCGCCACGCCGTGCCTTTGGCGCGGGCACCTCGGGCCGAGGGTCGATCCGGGTCCCATGTTCCAACAGAGGATCCCAGGAGTCCATCGAGACGCTCCAGGCGTTCGGCTACGGCATCACCGAGCCGGACGACCGAAATATCGCCATACGCGACGTGAAGACGAACAGTTGGCTCTAGCTCACCGAGTACGCGGCAGTGCTGGGCCCATCCCAACTGAGGTCACGGTGGTCCGATAGGGACGCCGCCCGCTTCCAGTTCGGAATCAGCCGTCGGAGGCGTTCGGCTGACTGCGGGAACGGCCTGTCCGCTCAATGTGTTCGGCTGAGATCGGAAATCAACCCAACACGAGCCGGACACGCGCCAGACGGCTCTTCCCCGTGCGGCCTTCCCCCTTACGCTCATGTTGCAGGCATGTAACGCCGCAGCGAGCGCGCCTTTTTTGCGCCAGACAGGTACAATGATGAACACTGTACCGTAGCGGAGCGCCCCGCGCGCGCCGCAATCACGCGAAAGGGTTTCCCATGGCCGAGATCTCGTCCTCCCGTATCGTCATCACCGTCCTTGGCAAGAACCGCCCCGGCATCGTCGCCGGCGTCACCCGCGTTCTGGGCGAGGCCAACGTCGACATCCGCGACATTACGCAGTCCATTATCGAGGACATCTTCACCATGACCATGCTGGCCGATACCGCCGAGTCCAAGCTCGACTTCGCCGAGCTGCAGAAGGCGCTGGCCGAGGCCGGCGAGCTTTCGGGCGTCAACGTGTCCATCCAGCGCGAGGACGTCTTTAACTTTATGTACCGCCTGTAGCGAACGGGCCGTGCGGGAACAGGCCGGCGCATCTGCACCCAAGCACGCCGCCCCCACACGGCCCCGAGAGGAGCGCGCATGGCTTACGACGCCAAGAAAATCTACTACCGCTTCGATGACCATCTGAGCCGCCTGGTCTTGGATTATGAGGCGAGCCGCCAGATTTCGCCCGAGAGCGAAAACCTCTACCACGGCATGCCGACTAATCCGTATGACGAGGGTCTGTTCGTCGAGCATAACGTCAAGCGCGGCCTGCGTAATGCCGACGGCTCGGGCGTGGTCGCGGGCCTTACCCGCATCTCGGACGTGCACGGCTACAACAAGGTCGACGGAAAGGTCGTGCCCGATCAGGGCAAGCTCACGCTGCGCGGCTATAGCATCGAGGATCTGGTCAACAATGCCCAGGCCGAGAATCGCTATGGCTACGAAGAAGTCGCCTATCTGCTTATCACGGGCTCGCTGCCCAACAAGGAAGAACTGGACGGCTTTTGCGAGCGCTTGGGCGCCTTTAGGCATCTGAGCGGCGAATACGTCAAAGAGTTCCCCATGACCACGGTGTCGTCGAGCATCATGAACGTGCTCCAGCGCGCCGCGCTGCTGCTCTACGCCTTCGATGCCGAGCCCGACGTGATTACGCCCGAGCATGAGATCGACGTGGCTATTTCCATGCTCGCACGTCTCCCGCGCATCGCCGCCTTCGCACACATGGCCTCGATCGCCAAGCTTCGCGGCTCCGAGGTTCACGTGCCGCACCCCACGCCCGGCCTCTCCACCGCCGAGACCATCCTACAGGTGCTCCGCGGCGGTATGGCGTTCACCCGCGATGAGGCCATGCTGCTCGACGTGATGCTCATGCTGCATGCAGAGCACGGCGGCGGCAACAACTCCACGTTTGCCTGCCGCGTGCTGTCCTCCTCGGCCACCGACCCGTATTCCGCCTACGCCGCGGCCATCGGCTCGCTCAAGGGCCCGCGCCACGGCGGCGCCAACGCCAAGGTCGTGTCCATGCACGAGGACATCCGTGCGCATGTCTCCAATTGGGAGGACGAGGACGAGGTCGCGGCCTACCTGGGCAAGATCCTCGACAAGCAGGCCTTCGACGGCACCGGCCTCATCTACGGCATGGGCCACGCCGTCTATACGCTCAGCGACCCGCGCGCCGAGGTCTGCCGCCGTTACGCGCGCTCACTGGCAGCCAAGAAGGACTTGGGCGAAGAGTTCGCACTCATCGAGCGCATCGAGCGCCTGGCACCGCAGGTGATGCGCGACCACGGCATGACCAAGCCCATCTGCGCCAACATCGACCTGTACACAGGCTTTATCTACAAGATGCTCGGCGTGCCCGAGACGCTTTTTACGCCGCTATTCGCCGTCGCCCGCATGGCCGGCTGGTCAGCGCACCGCATGGAAGAGCTCTTCTGCGCGCATCGCATCATCCGCCCGGCATACCGTCCGGTAATCGAGCCGCTGGAGTACAAGCCGCTCGCCGACCGCTAGGACACGGACCGTTATAGAACTCGAGCGTGGCCAGGGCATCACCGCCCTCGGCCACGCTTTTTATGCCAGCAGAAAGGGCTGCATCGAATGATTGTTTTTTCCGATATGGATGGAACGCTGCTGACGAGCGACAAGCAGATGAGCGACGCCACCTGGGTGATGCTCGACGAGCTCGCACGTCGCGGCATTGAGTTTGTACCGTGCACGGGACGTCCGCTGTCGGGCATCTTTGAGCCCATCCTCGCCCATCCCGCCGTGCACTACGCGGTCTGCGCCAACGGTGCCAGCGTCTGGCAGCTCGACGACGATGTGCCCACCGACGCCTCGCGCGCCACGTGCATATTGAGCCGTCCGCTCGATTGCGGCATTGCCCATCGCATCCATCGCATTGCCGCCGGCCACGATGTGACCTTCGATATCTTCGCGGATGGACAGTGCTTCCTCCCCCGCTCGCTTTACGGGCGCCTGGATGAGTTCTGCGGCGGTGACCCCCACATCGCGGCTTCGCTCAAGCGCACACGAACACCGATCGACATGGATATCGACAGCAAGATCGACGAAGTCGAGACGCTCGAACGCATCGCCATGTACTGGCACGACCCGGCCGATCGCGACGCCATCGCGGCGGCGCTCGACACGCTCGAAGGCATCGAGGTCACGCGTTCGTACGCCATGAATATCGAGGTCATGGGTGAGGGCGCCACCAAGGGGACGGCCCTCACGTGGCTATGTGAGCACCTGGGCGAGCGTCTCGCCGACGCCTGGGCCTTCGGCGACAACATCAACGACATTCCCATGCTGCAGGCAGCGGGCCACGGCATGGCCATGATCAACGCCGAGCCCGAGGACCGCGAGGCCGCCGGCGCCATCACCGAATACGACAACGACCACGACGGTGTCGCCCGCACCATCATGGCCGCCCTCGCCTAGTCATTGGGGACGTTCTTAAACGACTAGTCGTTGGGGACACTCTTCGCAAAAAGCTGCAAAGACTGTCCCCCCCCCACTGTCGGCAGAAAAGGAACGTCCCCATCTGCCGGATTAGGAGAGACTCTCCAGCACGCGACGGAGCTCATGCTGAACGGCGTGGTCGCGGTTGCAGCCTACGACGCGATCGGCCACCGCCTTGAGCGCGGGGCGCGCGTTTTCCATCGCGCAGCCCGTGCCGACAAAGCGAATGATCTCGTAGTCGTTCATCGAGTCGCCAAACGCCATGACCTCGTCGCGACCAATGCCGTAATGCTCCGCGAGCTGCGCGATACCCGAGGCCTTCGACACACCAGGCTGCATGGCATCGATCCACGCGTTACCCGAAGGCGCAAAAGTAAAGAGCTGACCAAGTTCGCGCTGTAGCACGTACGCACTGTCCATAACGGCACCGTCGTCGCAAAAGATACTCGCTTTGATGATATTTACGCTGGGGTCGGGCAGCTCCCAAATGCGCTCGGCATTGGGAAGGTCCTTATCAACCTCGCGCACGAACTTGCACTCATCATCGAGCAAGAAGGACTTGGTTCGGTCAAAAAGCGCAAGATGCAGATTGGGAAACGTCCTGACGGCTTGGGCGAGCCTTCGAATCGCCAGGTGCGAATACACCTCACGGTCCACCATCTTGCCGTCGGCATAGACCTGGGCGCCATTAGCGGCGACAAAGTCCATCTTGTCGCGAACAGGTGCAAAGAACTCGCACAGGCGATCGTAGCGACGACCTGACGATGCGGCGAAATGCACGCCATGCTCGTGTAGCGCCAGAATCAGTTCGTAGGTCTCGGGAGGCACCTGGCCGTTTTCGTCAAGCAGTGTGCCGTCCATATCGGATGCAATCAGTTTAAACATAGAAAAGCTCCCTTCGGGCTTGATGGAATCGGACGTATATCCAAAATCACCGTACCCAAAAGGAGCTCAAATAAGACTCCGCGGGCGTAAACGTTACAAGGACCTGGCAAATAGCTCACACATGCCAGAGGTCCTACGGTCGCGGCGTCAGGCAGCCCGCCAAAGAGTGTCCCCGATGACTAGTCGTTTAAGAACGTCCCCGATGACTAGTCGGCGTAGGTGAAGGTCGTGACGTCGAACATGCCCTCGGGGCGGATGCGGAGCGTCGGGATGACCGGCAGGGGCAGGAAAATGATGCCCATGATGGGGTCGAGCGGCGGCTCAATACCCATGGCGCGCGCCTTGACCATAAAGTCATCGTGCTGCGCGGCAACGTCCTCGGCCGTACCCTCGCTCATAAGGCCACCGAGCGCCAGCGGAATGCGCGCCACGACCTCGCCGTTGCGCACCAGCACGTGACCGCCCTGGCCCACGGCCTCGACAGCAGCCATCATATCGGCGGCGTTGTCGCCCACCACGCACACGTTGTGCGAGTCATGGCCGATCGTGGAGGCAATGGCACCACCGGTGATGGTGAAACCGCGCACCCAGCCGCGACCGATATGCTTGCCGACAAGACCCAGGCCGGCGGGACCGTCGCCATCGGCACCCTCGGTCTGCAGCGACACGCCGCGGCCATGGCGCTCGATCAGCATAATGCGGCGCAGGCCCTCGGCGCTCTCGGGGCGAGCCATGCCCGTGATGGCCTTGCCCGGCACCACGTCAATCACGGCCTCGCCCGGCTTAAAGGCATAGTCGAATACGTCGAGCGAAAGATTCGGCAGCTTAACGGAGGCGCGCAGTTCATCGGCAAGGGCCGCAACCTCGGCCATCTCGGGTGCAATCTCGCCCACAAAGGTGCCGTCCTGTGCCACGAGCGCACCGGCGGCATACACGCGATGCGGAGCCGCGGCAAACGTCAGGTCGTTGAGCACCAGCAGGTCGGCGCGCTTGCCCGGGGCGATCGCGCCGCGGAGCTCATGCGGGTCGCGACAGCCGTGGTCCAGGCCAAATGCCTCAGCCGTGGACAGGGACGCCATAGAGATGGCAACCACGGGGTCAATACCGGCCTCGATAGCCACGCGGCAGGCATTGTCGATCATACCGGTCGAAAGAGCATCGGAGGGAGCGCGGTCGTCGGTCGCAAAGCAGCAGCGGCGGGCGCGGGCAGGGTTCTCCAGCAGCATCGGGGACAAATTGGCCAGGTCGTGGCTGCACGTGCCCTCACGCAGCATCACATACATGCCGCGGGACAGCTTGTCGAGTGCCTCCTCGGGAATCGTCGACTCGTGGTCGGCGATAATGCCCGCTGCGGCATAGGCGTTGAGGTCCTTACCGGCAACGAGCGGCGCGTGGCCGTCAACCTGCTTGGACGGCGTCTGGTTGGCAGCATCGATGCGAGCACAGGTCTCGGGGTCGGCCATAAAGACGCCCGGCAGGTTCATCATTTCGCCCAGACCAAAGACATCGCCCGGATGCTCGGCAAAAAACGCCTGCATATCGGCAGCCGAAATAACGGCACCGGCCTGCTCGTCGGGCAGCGCGGGCACGCACGAAGGCATCATGTACTTGATGGAGATGGGTGCGCGGCGGCCGTCCTCGATCATAAAGCGCAAGCCGTCGAGACCGGCAACATTGGCAATCTCGTGGCTGTCGGCAATGGCGGTGGTAGTACCGCGCGTCGCGGCCATGCAAGCATACTCGGCGGGACGGATGTTCGAAGACTCGATATGCAGATGCCCGTCAATAAAACCGGGAGCGAGATAGCGACCCTGGCAGTCGATGACCTCAGTTGCCTCGTAGGTGCCAGCGGCATCGTCTCGACCATCGTAGAGCACGCCGACGATCACACCGTCCTTGACGGCAACGCTACCGGGCGCCACACGCTGGCCATACACGTCGACGATCTGCGCATTGGTAAACAGCGTGTCGACGGGCACGCGCCCCTCGGCAGCCTCGATCACAGACCTCATGACCTCAACGGACATACATACTCCTTTAACCGTAGAAAAAGCTGCGGAGCGGACAGACCTTCACCGCAGCAAACCAATAGCCATTGTATGCCCAAAAGGAAGTCCCGCTAACACCCCTTCCGCTTAACGGCACACGCCGCTCAGCGCAATGGAGACAGGTTGCTTTGCACCAATGACAAGGAATGTCCCAAAGTGCCAACAACGGAAGCGCCGATGTTTTGGCAACGACAGCGAGCGGGCCGCATTTGAGACAAGGTGACGTGAAACGAAAGGGCGCTGACCTTCTGGTCGCGCCCTTGAAGTTGAACGTCAGATTGTCCAAATGCGGCCCGCGCAGCGTCGGCCGGTCCGCCGTTCGGTAGAACGGCGGAACTAAATCAACTTGAAGCCCTTGCGCTTGCCCACGGAGAGGGTGTCGCCCAGCATGAGGGCGCTGGGATCGATGTTATAGCTCTTGGGAGCCACGGCCTTGCCGTTGATCTTGACGCCGCCGCCGTCGATATCGCGACGAGCCTGGCCGGCGCTCGCCGAAAGACCCAGGTCCTTGAGCAGGCCGGCGAGGTAGATCTGGCCCTCGTCGTTGACGGTCAGCTCAACGTGCTTCTCGGGGAAGTCGGCGAGCTGGCCCTCCTTGAATACGCGGTCGAACTCGGCCTGAGCCTCGTCGCCGGCGCCGGCGCCGTGGTAGGTGTCGCACAGATCGCGGCCCAGAGCGCGCTTGAGCTCGTAGGGGTCGGCGGAGCCATCGGCCAGGGCGGCGTCGATCTTGTCGACCTCGGCAGGGGTGAGCGAGCTCGCCAGGCGGTAGTACTTGCCAATCATCTCGTCGGGAATGGACATGGTCTTGCCGAACATATCCTTGGGCGCGTCGGTCAGGCCGATGTAGTTACCGTAGGACTTGGACATCTTACGAACGCCATCGGTGCCCTCGAGCAGCGGCATGGTGAGCGCGATCTGGGGCTCCATACCCATCTTCTCCATGAGCTCGCGACCAGCGAGCAGGTTGAAGAGCTGGTCGGTGCCGCCCATCTCCACGTCGGCCTTGATCTGAACGGAGTCGAAGGCCTGCATCACGGGGTACAGGAACTCGTGCAGGGCGATCGGCGTCTGAGACTGGTAGCGCTTAGTAAAGTCGTCGCGCTCAAGAATGCGGGCAACGGTGAACTTGGAGCACACCTGCAGCAGGCCGGCCAGGTCCATCGAAAGGATCCAGTCACCGTTGTGCACGATGGTGGTCTTCTCGGGGTCCAGGATCTTCATGGCCTGGCTCACGTAGGTCTCGGCGTTGGCCTCGATCTGCTCCTGCGAAAGCTGCGGACGCGTGGAGTTCTTGCCCGAGGGATCGCCGATCAGCGCGGTGCCGTTGCCGATGATGAGGGTAACGTTGTGGCCCAGGTCCTGGAACTGGCGCATCTTGCGCAGCGGCACGGCATGGCCCAGGTGCAGGTCGGGGCTGGTGGGGTCGACGCCGAGCTTGATGTTGAGGGGCTCGCCCTTCTCAAGCTTCTTGCGAAGGTCGGCCTCGGGAACGATCTGCGCGGCGCCCGAGGTGATGATACGCATTTGCTCGTCAACAGACAGCATTGGGTATCCTCCTTTTGCTATAGCACCCTCACCGGATACGGCGGTGCTGGAAGTCCATAAACTCTCATATGATAACAAACTGACGCGACGCGGCACCTACGACAGGAAAATCCTCGTCCTGCCGCATGCGTCAATGGCAACTGGCAAACGTGTACCGTCACGCTCGACCAGATAGCGTACCTGCCGACGGCGCAAGCAGTCGCGGCAACGGACCTGTCCCGTCGCATCGGTAGCGCAGACGCCCTCGGCGGTCAGCAGGCAGTGCTCGCACACCATAAGCTCGGGACGGTCGGCGTCGACCGGACCCCAGACGCCGGGTTCAGCAGCCAGTTCGGCAATACGCTCCGCATCATTGCCGAGCAACTCGGCCGGCAAGTACACCCGCCCCGCACCGAGTCCGCGCAGCCAGGTAAGCGTGGCCCGATTCGCGCAGAACACCGGCGCCGCCACGTCAAACGTCACGCCCAGCTCGCGAGCGATCACCACCTGTCCCAGGTTGCGGCAGACAACGCGCCCGGCACGCTGCATCAGTGAGCGGGTCCAGTCAGCGTCACCCGTGCGGCACACCTCGTCAAGCACCACAACAGCGTCGGACAAATCGAGTTCTCCGCGCGGGTCGGCATCCATCAGCTGCCAAGCAAAAACCATGCGAGCGGGAACCGCGCACTCCACCAACTCCGTCGACGCACCGCCATCCACCGCAACGTCCTCAAAGGGCAGCACCTCAACGGCACGCGCAACGGGCGCAATCGCATCCGCCTCGGCCCGCATGCACTCCAACACCGCCGCCGTTTGCCCCAACACGCCGGCGCTGCGAATCAGGTATACCTCGCAGCCCGCGTCCACCTTACGCTTGCAATGCACGACGACGCGCTCCCCCGCTGCGGCATCCACCGGACAGGGCACCTGCGGCCAGCGCTTGGGCACATCGGGACGCGCGTCGGCACCCGGATAGAACCGAATCTCGAGCGTGTCACCCGCCGCCACGGCGGCATCGAGCTCAACGGTCACCTCTTCGTGGCCCACAGCGACCAAGCGCCCCACGCGCACGCCCTGGTTAATTGCGCGCTCAAAGCTCATAAGCTCGGCACCCGAACGTCCTCGCAGGTACGCATCGGTAAACCCACGGTTAAACGACCTTCCCAGCTCGCGCTCGAGCTCTTCCACGGCACCGGGGTCCCACGCGCCGTCGCACAGCATATCGAGTGCCCGGCGCCACACCCGCACCACGTTGAATACGTAATCAGGGTTCTTCATGCGCCCCTCGATCTTGAGCGACGCCACGCCGGCATCTACAAGCTCGGGCAGATGCGCAATACCGAGATAGTCGCGCGGGCACAGCAGGCGATCTCCCTCGACGGCGACAACGCTCTGTCCAGCCTCGTCCACCAGGTCGTACGCCAAACGGCACGGCTGCGTGCAGTCGCCGCGCATCGCCGAGCGCCCACGCCGCAGGGCCGAGAACTCGCACGCCCCCGAATAGCCGATGCAAATCGCACCGTGGCAGAATACCTCGATGGGCACGCCCGTGGCACATAGCGCCGCAATCTCGTCGACCGCCAGCTCGCGTGCCGTCGTCACGCGCTCGACCCCAAGCTCATCGGCGGCAAGCCGCACGGCGCTCTCGCTATGAGCGCCCGCCTGCGTGGACAGGTGAATCTCGACCCCGGGAATCGCCGCGCGCAGCGCGCAGGCCAACCCGGCATCGGCGACAATCAGAGCATCGGCGCCCAACTCCAGTGCATGAGCTCCCAACGCCACCGCGTCGGACAACTCATCGTCAAACACGAACACGTTGAGCGTTACGTACACACGCACGCCATGGGCATGCGCCACGGCGCAGCCGCGCGCAAACTCGTCATCCGTAAAGCCATGGGCGCTCACACGGGCGTTAAAGCCGCCCAACCCCGCATAGATGGCATCGGCACCCGCGGCGATGGCCGCAAGCATCTGGTCGAGTCCGCCCGCCGGCGCCAGCAGCTCGGGCAGCGCCGCACCGGCAGCATCCAATCCAGTCTCGTATTGTCCGCTCGGCCCCATCGTCCGAATCGCCATCGACAAACTCCTTACCAAGGTATGCATTCACTCTGAAAAATGCCGTCTTCCAGCATACACGAGGCCTCGCGCGCCCCGTTTGGTTTATCGTGTAATAACTTATGTCCATCCTGCCCCGACGGCACATCCACCGTCCGGCACGACATACCTGGAGGTCAATATATGGGTCCTCGCCAACGACAGGGACGCAGCCGTTCAAAGACGCATGCTCTGCCCATAATCCTGCTCTCGTTTTTGGGCTTTTTGCTTATCGCGGGCGTGGCGTTTGGCATCGGCATGGTCGGCAACGTCAACCGCTGGCTGTCCGATCTGCCCGACTACACCGACGCCAACGCGTATCTGGTGAGCGAGCCCACCGAGATCGTCGACTGCAACGGCAACAAGATTGCGAGCTTCTACACGCAAAACCGCAAGTCTATCACCAAGAACGAGGTCTCCCCCTACGTGCTGCAGGGCACCGTTGACGTCGAGGACGAGCGCTTCTACGAGCACGGCGGTATCGACCTGTGGGGTATCGCGCGTGCTGCGGTGGCAACCCTCGGCGGCGGGCACGAAGGCGCCTCGACTATCACCCAGCAGCTGGTGCGCAACACCATCCTGCAGGAGGAGCAGTTCGACTCGACCATCGAGCGTAAGGTGCGCGAGGCCTACATCGCCGTCAAGATGGAGGACATGTACTCCAAAGACGAGATCCTCATGATGTACCTCAACACCATCTACTACGGTCACGGCGCCTACGGCATCGAGGCCGCAGCCGAAACCTATCTGTCCAAGAGCGCCGCCGACCTCACCCTGAGCGAGGCCGCACTGCTCATCGGCCTTCCCAACTCGCCCTCGCAGTACGACCCCACGGTCAACCCCGACCTGGCGCTGTCCCGTCGCAACAAGGTCCTTGACAACATGTTGCGCCTGGGCCACATCACGCAGGAGGAGCACGATGCCGCACAGGCCGAGCCCATCACCCTCAACGTGACCGAGATTTCGGGCAGCGGCGTCGACGTATACTCGCAGCCCTACTTTGTCGCCTATGTTAAGCAGCTGCTGGAGCAGGAGTTCTCGACCGACGTGCTCTTTAAGGGCGGCCTGACCGTCAAGACCACCATCGACCCCACGATGCAGCAGGTGGCAGAGAATGCCGTCCGCGAGCAGCTCGACACACTCTCACTCGACGGCCTGGACATGGGCATGGTCGTCGTCGACCCCAAGACCGGCTACATCAAGTGCATGGTGGGCGGCTACGACTACAACGCCGACGAGAACCACGTAAACCATGCCACGGCCAAGCGTCCCGTC
Source organism: Collinsella aerofaciens (assembly GCF_039062365.1). Lineage (GTDB taxonomy): Bacteria > Actinomycetota > Coriobacteriia > Coriobacteriales > Coriobacteriaceae > Collinsella. The sequence continues at coordinate 65,519 of NZ_JBCJBI010000001.1, read as the reverse complement.
GGCTCCACCTTTAAGGCTTTTACGCTGGCAACTGCCATCCAAAACGGCATGAACCCCAACGTCACCCTCAACTGCAACTCGCCGCTCAAGGCCAAGGGCACCACGACCGAGGTCCAAAACTACGCCAACCATAGCTATGGCAACATCACGCTTAAGCAGGCAACGGCATACTCCTCCAACACCGGCTACATCCAGGTGGCGGAAGCCGTCGGCAACAGCAAGATCATCTCGCTCGTCAAAAAGCTCGGCATCGATCCCGCCAAGGACAACATCGAGGACGTTCCCGTCATGACCCTCGGCACCGGCTCGATCTCGCCGCTCGAGATGGCCGCCGCCTACGCGACGTTTGCCAACGGCGGCTACTATCGCCAGCCGATCGCCATCACCGAGATTGACTCTCGTACCGGTTCGGTGCTGTACCAGCATACCGACAATCCCTCACAGGTGCTTACCGAGGGCGAGGCCGCCGCGGTCACCGATGTTCTGTCCGGCGTCATGCAGGGCGGCGGCACGGGTGCTGCCGGTGCCCTGAGCGTCAACCAGCCCTATGCCGGCAAGACGGGCACCACCGACAACACCACCAACCTGTGGTTCTGCGGCTATACCCCGCAGCTGGCGTGCGCCCTGTGGACCGGCTATTCCGCGGGCGAGATCCCCATCCAAAAATACGGCACAGACCTGCTGGGCGACAGCACCAACCTGCCTGTCTTTAAGCGGTTTATGAACACCGTTCTGACCGGTACCGAGCGCGAGGAGTTTGCGACCGGAACGGCTCCCACCTACAAGAACAACAGCGTCTGGAAGTTCTACGGCACCAACAACACCAAGAAGACGGAGAACGACGACAAGGACGAGGACGAGGACGAGGACGAAGAGGAAACCACCACCACAACGACTACCACGACGACCACGACCACCGAGACCACGGGCGGCGACACCACCGGCGGCACCGGTACCACCGGTGGCTCGACGGGCGGATCCACTGGTGGTTCGACCGGCGGCGATGGCGGCACGCCTACGCCCACACCCACTCCCGACCCCTCGCCCACGCCTGACGATACGGTCGGCTAGAAATCATCCGGCCATAAGCAACAAGGCCCCCGAGCAGCTTATTAAACTGCTCGGGGGCCTTTTTAGTTTAAAGCGACCTGATGGGCGGTCTATATACCGGCAGAAAAAAAGGGGTACCGACCAACGTCGATACCCCTTACAAGCCACGATGTCAGCGCGCACAGTGCCGAGCGCACGACCCGCACGCCTACTTGCGAGAATTGCTCAGCTTATTGATCAGCGCCTCAAGACGCTCGCCGTCCTCGGCCGTCTGGGCAATAACCAAAATCGTATCGTTGCCGGCAAGCGAGCCAAGCACATCGGGCAGCTCTGCCGCATCAACAGCGGCGGCGATGCCGGAAGCCGTGCCAGGCTGAGCCTTAATCATAACCAGATTATCGGTACGCAGAACGCCCGTTACGAGCTCGGAAACCATACGCTGCAGGTGCAGGTCCTCTGCCAGAACATAGATGCCCTCAGGGAGCTTACGCAGCCCCATATCGGCAATATCGCGAGAGACAGTCGCCTGCGTGCAATCAAAGCCCATAGCGCGGAGCTCATCGACCAGCACGCGCTGCGTGCGGACGTCCTTATTGCGCACAATATCTCTAATGGCATCCTGGCGCCCATTGCGTTTTTTAGCCATACAAACCCTCTCTCCAAAAGATGGCGGAGACAATCAATCAGTGATTGAATAGTTTAACGCTATTTGAAGGCTTTTGTGTATAAGAACGCATTTCGAAACAATTCTATGCAAATTTGTTTCGAAATGAGCCGTTTAGGCGGTTTTTGCGCCCGTCCGGTTAAGAAAAGCTGCCAGATGCGTACACATCACGCAGCGCGCGGGCTTGGCGCTGGCGATCGGCCCAAACAACAGACCGAGTCCCCGATGGTTATCCTTGAGCGCGGCGACCATCTGACGGGTTCGAGGCGCCTCGAGCATATCACGCATGCGGGCGGAACGCTCGATTGACGACACTCCATGCGGGCTCAGACACAAATTCTCGATGCAGGCGACCAGTCCGGCGAAGTAGAACTTTTGGCTTGCCAGCTTGAGCCGACCACCGCTATCTGCTTCCGAGAGTGAGTCCGCAAGCTCGTCGAGCGCTCGAGTGTCATCGGATATCCTGGCATACATGGTGGGATCAAAGGCATCTGTAAGCTTAGGTGCCACCGCGTGGAAACAAGCGTCGCCGCAGCCGGACACGAATCGTGCCTGCGAGAGCGCATAAGCCATAAACTCAACCGTACGGTACGCCTTGCCACGCGACAGGCATGCTTCAAACAGCGGACGGCTATACATCACGCCAGAGGTCTGAGCGACTAGGCCGTCCAAAATCAACTGAGGCAGCCCGGCCACCATCGAAGATTTGCCATCAATGGAAATATGAGTAGCATCCAAGACGCGCGAATGACGCTCGCGATGCGCATCGTATCGATCGAGCGACACCGAGGGGAGCACAATGTCTGCCGCAGTATCGCACGCGATATCGACCATCTTGGAAAGGGCCTGCGGAGCAAACCACTCATCGGCGTTCATGGCGATGATGTGAGAGCCGCGCGAGGCATCAAAACCGGCACGAAGACAAGCGCCGCGCTTCGCGTCCTCGACATCAATCAAATCAATATGGATGTCCCTGTCGGCAGCAACTTGAAGCGAATGGCGCACACCGGGCGCAGCATCGCGGCAGACAACGACAATCTGCAAATCATAGAGGTCTTGGTTCTGGATACTCTCGAGCGCACGCATCGCATAGCTGGGCAAACCTTCTACTACAAGGATCACCGAAAGTCGCGGATGCGAGCCACGTCGAACCAAGTTATCCGTCCTCTCGACAGCAATGAATCAAACTGTCGTTCATGGTACACCCCGGCAATAAAAGCAATGAGACACCGGTTGCACTGCACGCCAAGAACAGATGTTGCACACGCGCAGCCCACAGATGACAGGTGCCGACGAACGGCGCGTCGAGCCCTCCCCTAGTCGAGCACGACAAGCTCGGCGGGATCGTAATCCACGCCCATAAACGTAAGGCCGCAGGCAGGAGCCGTGGGGCCCGCAGCGGTACGATCGCAAGCATCGATGACCTCGCGCATCCACTCGGGTTCACGGCGATGCATGCCAATCTCGACAAGCGTGCCAACGATCGTACGGACCATCGAATGCAGAAACGCATTGCCCTCGATGGTAAACGTCAGGATGTCCTCGCCAAACGCAACCTCATGGCCAAACTCGGCGCGCATTACGCAGCGGTGCGTAGGTTTGCCCACGGCAGAGGCAACCTTGCAAAAGCTTTTAAAGTCCTGCTCGCCCAAAAGCGCAGGGCAGGCGGCCGCCATCGCATCGACGTCGAGGGGATAGCGATGCCACCACACAGCACCGCGTGACAGCACGGGCCGCGCATCACGATCGGCAATGCGATAGGTGTAAGTGCGAGAGCGCGCGTCAAAGCGCGCAGAAAAGCCCTTACGGGCCCTGTAGACCTCGTTTATGGCGATATCTTTGGGCAGCAGGGCATCCATAGCCCGCAGCCACCTACGGCGCGTACACGCGAGCTCAGCGTCCGTTACGGGCACGCTGATGTACTGAGCCACGGCATGTACGCCGGCATCGGTACGCCCCGCGCACGTCAGATCGATCGGGCGGCGCAGGAGCGTCTCGATAGCGCGGCGCAGCTCGCCCGCAACCGTCGTCTGACCGGGCTGCTCGGCAAAGCCGCTGTAGGACGAGCCATCGTAGGCCACGCGGAAAACGAGCGTGGCATCGAGCTCAGGAATCGAATTGAAATCAGACGGCGCGGTCATGGACGCTCCCAACAAACAGGCAATGGCATTTCGACAAAAAAAGAGGGGTACGCGAACGTACCCCTCGAATATAGCCTATGCAGACGGATTGTCTACTCAGCGGTCTCCTCAGCAGGAGCCTCCTCGGCAGCCTCGACCTTCTTGGGAGCAGCGGCCTTCTTGGGGGCCGGAGCAGCCTTCTTAGCCTTAGGCGTGCAAGGCTCGGTGACGAGCTCCATGATAACGATGGGAGCGTTGTCGCCCTTGCGGTTACCGAGCTTCATGATGCGGGTGTAACCGCCGTTGCGGTCCTGCCACATGCCCTGAGCAGCCTTGTCGAAGATCTCGGCAACGAGCTGCTTATCGCCGAGCTTGGCGATAGCCAGACGACGAGAGTGCAGGTCGCCCTTCTTGGCCCAAGTGATGATCGGGTCGACGACCGAACGCAGCGCCTTAGCGCGGGTCTCGGTGGTCTTGATGCGGTCGTTCTCGAAGAGGGCCTTAGCAAGGCTCTTCTTCATGGCCTTGGTGTGGCTCGCATCGGTGCCGAGCTTCAGGCCCTTCTTAACGTTGTGACGCATGGTCTAGTTTCTCCTCAAATATGCGAAGCATTAAGCCTTCAGGCTCAGGCCCATGGACTCAAGCTTGTCCTTCACTTCCTCGATCGACTTAACACCGAAGTTACGGATGTTGAGCAGATCGTTCTCCGAGAACTCAACGAGCTGACGGACCGAGTGAATGCTGGCGCGCTTAAGGCAGTTGTAGGAACGGACGGAAAGGTCCAGATCCTCGATCTGCTTGTCCAGCTCGGCGTTGTCGTTGGTGGCCTCGGGAGCGAAGATCGAAGCCTCCTCCTCGACCTCGGGGGTCTCGGCAAGGTTCATAAAGGCGGCCATATGCTGGTTGATGATATTGGCAGCCTGGACCACGGCGTCGCGCGGGGCGATGGAGCCGTTGGTCTCGATCTCGAGGACAAGGCGGTCGTAGTCGGTGTGCTGACCGACACGGCAAGCCTCAACGAGCTTGGCGCAACGGGAAACCGGCGAGTACAGCGAGTCGACGTGGATCACACCGATGGGATCGTTGTCGCGCTTGTTGGCCTCGCCAGAAACATAGCCGCGGCCATAGCCGATGCGCATGCTCATGGTGAGATGGCCACCCTCGGTCAGCGTAGCGATGTGCTGCTCGGGGTTGACCAGCTCAAACTCGGACGGAATAAAGAAGTCCGCACCGGTGACCTCGCAGGGGCCGTCAACCGAGATGGTGGCGGTCGCCTCGTCGGTCGTGCCGAGAGCCCTGAAGACAAGACCCTTGACATTCAGGACGATGTCGGTGACATCCTCGACCATGTTAGGGATGGTCATGAACTCGTGCTGCGCGCCATCGATCTGAATAGCCTCGACGGCGGCACCCTCGAGCGAGGACAGAAGAACGCGACGAAGGGAGTTACCCAGCGTATCGCCGTAGCCACGCTCGAGCGGCTCGACGGAGACACGAGCAGACGTCTCGTTGATCTCTTCGACCTGAACCTGAGGCCTAATGAATTCTGACATGTATTACCTCCAGCCTCAGCAGCCCGGATGGACTACTTAGAGTAGAGCTCGACGATGAGCTGCTCGTTGATATCACCGCTGATCTGCTCACGCGTCGGCAGAGCGAGCACGTTACCAGACAGCTTCTCGATATCGACCTCGAGCCAGCCAGGGACCTCAAAGCGCTCGGAGGAAATCAGAGCCTCCTTGATGGGGAGGAGGTCACGGAACTTCTCGCCGACAGCGACGACGTCGCCGGCCTTGACGCGGTAGGACGGGATGTCCACGCGCTTGCCGTTCACGGTGAAGTGACCGTGACGGACGGACTGACGAGCCTCTTTGCGGGTGCGGGCGAAGCCAAGACGGAAGACGACGTTGTCGAGGCGAGACTCAAGGATGATCATGAGGTTCTCACCGGTGACGCCGTTCATCTTACGGGCCTTGTTGAAGTAGCCGTGGAACTGCTTCTCCAGAACGCCATAGATGAACTTGACCTTCTGCTTCTCGCGCAGCTGCATGCCGTACTCAGATTCCTTACGACGGCGCTTGGGCTGACGGATAGATTCCTTCTTGCTGCTGTAACCGAGCTCAGCGGGATCGATCCCGAGCTGACGGCAGCGCTTAAGAACAGGAGTCCTGTCGATTGCCATATTGATACGATCCTTTCAGTTACACGCGGCGACGCTTCTTGGGGCGGCAGCCGTTGTGCGGAATGGGGGTCTTGTCCTGGATGCTCGAGACCTCGAGGCCAGCAGCCTGGAGGGAGCGGATGGCGGTCTCACGACCGGAGCCGGGGCCCTTGACGAAGACGGAAACCTTCTTCATACCGTGCTCCATGGCCTGCTTGGCAGCAGCCTCGGCAGCCATCTGGGCAGCGAACGGCGTGGACTTACGGGAGCCCTTGAAGCCCACCTGGCCAGCCGACTTCCAGGAAATGACGTTGCCCTGGGGATCGGTGATCGAAACGATCGTGTTGTTGAACGTAGAACGAATGTGAGCCTGGCCCACGGAAATGTTCTTACGGTCCGCGCGCTTCAGACGGGCAGCGCGAACGTTCTTCTTAGCAGTAGCCATCTATCTAGCGCTCCTTATTTCTTCTTCTTAGCACCGATCTGACGCTTCGGGCCCTTGCGGGTACGAGCGTTAGTGTGGGTGCGCTGGCCGCGGACCGGGAGGCCCTTGCGGTGACGAAGGCCGCGGTTGCAGCCGATGTCCATAAGGCGCTTGACGTTCTGGTTGCGCTCACGGCGGAGGTCGCCCTCAACCATGATCTGATTCTTATCGATATAATCGCGGATGGCGTTAACCTCATCCTCGGTGAGGTCCTTAACGCGCGTGTCCACGTTAACGTTGCACTCGACGCAGATCTTCGTCGCAGTGGTGCGGCCGATGCCGTAAATGTAGGTCAGACCGATCTCAACGCGCTTCTCACGCGGGAGGTCGACACCATTAATACGGGCCAACGTAGTCTCCTCTCTTAACCCTGACGCTGCTTATGACGGGGGTTCTCGCAAATGACGAGGACCTTGCCATGGCGCCTAATGATTTTGCACTTATCGCACATCTTCTTGACCGAAGGACGTACCTTCATCGTTCTTCCTTTCGGTAGCGCTCAAACTACTTCCCTACTATCTACTCGCCCAGCCGCAGGCGTTTAAAACTATGGCTGGTCTTCACACGCAAACCGACCGTAGGTTGAGCTAAGCCTGCAGTCGGAATAGAGCGTGTATGCGTGTCGCTATTTATAGCGATAGGTGATGCGACCGCGGGTCAGGTCGTACGGGGAAAGCTCCACGACAACCCTGTCACCGGGGAGAATACGGATGTAATTCATTCGGATCTTGCCAGAAATGTTACACAGAACTGAATGACCGTTCTCGAGCTCGACCTTAAACATGGCATTGGGCAGCGGTTCCTTTACCGTACCCTCGAGCTCAATTGCGTCTTCCTTCTTCACAAGCAATCATCTTTCTCTAGAAAACGACAGCGATTGAGTATTGTACAACACGTATGCACGCATCGTAATAACTTCGTAATGGCTCCACAACTAAGTGGAACTTGTTACATTTGAAATGTAAAACAAAGCCGTTCCCTGATGTCCAAGATCGCCTTGAAATGAGAAGGCATAGACCTTGGGGTCATGCCTTCGAAATTGAAAGGCGAGGTTGGGCATCAGGGGGCGGCGACTTTTACATTTCACCGCCTTGCAAGGAACACCAAGCACCTTGGGCATCCGTGGTGAGAATCACCGGACCGTCATTGGTAATGGCGACGGTGTTCTCGTAGTGCGCGGCGGGCAGATGGTCGTTGGTCGTAACAATCCAACCGTCGGAGCCCGTGCTCACATGGTTGGAACCCATCGTAACCATCGGCTCGATGGCAATGACCATGCCGGCCTGGAGGCGAACGCCCCTCCCCTTCTTTCCATAGTTAGGAACATTGGGGTCCTCGTGCATCACGCGGCCAATGCCATGGCCCACATAATCACGAAGCACGCCGTAACCGTGAGACTCGGCGAGGGACTGAACGGCATAACCGACGTCCCCGATATGGTTACCGGGAACAGCCTGCTCAATGGCAGCCTTAAGGCAATCACGCGTGACCTCGCACAAAGCCTTGGCTTCGGGCGTGGGGGTGCCGACGAAAAACGTCCAAGCGTTATCGCCGACCCAACCGTCGACAACGGCTCCCGTATCGATGGAGATGATATCGCCATCGCGCAGAATCATGTCGGGGTTGGGAATACCGTGGACCACGGCATCGTTGATTGATGCGCAAATGGTCCCCGGGAACCCGCCGTAACCCTTAAAGGCCGGGGTGCCGCCATGCATGCGGATAATCTGCTCCGCGAGCTGATCGAGCTCAAAAGTCGAAACGCCGGGGCGCACCATGGCTCCAACGTGGCGGAGCGCCATCTTAGATAGCGCTCCTGCCTTCTTCATCTGCTCGATTTGCGTTGCAGACTTAATCTTGATCATAGACCGAGAGCCTCTTTGACATCCCCGTACACGGTCTCACGAGCCTGGTCACCGTTGACCGACTTGAGCAGACCCTGGCCACGATAGTAGTCGACGAGCGGACTCGTGGACTTCTCGTAGACGTCGAGACGGTTCTTGATGGTCTCGGGCTTGTCGTCGTCGCGCTGATACATCTCGCCTGCGCACTTGGGGCAGGTAGCATCGGCAGCGGTGCCGGTGTAACCGCAGGCGCGGCAGGTGCGACGCGAAGACAGACGATCGATAATGACCTCGGGGGCCACATCGACCAGAAGGGCACAGTCGATCTCGCGACCCATGGCGGAAAGCTCGGAATCGAGCGTCACAGCCTGGGCGGTGTTGCGCGGGAAGCCGTCGAGGATGAAGCCCTGCTGGGCGTCATCGGCGGCAAGGCGCTCCTTGACAAGGTCGATCACGAGCTGGTCGGGAACGAGCTCGCCAGCGTCCATGTACTTCTTAGCCTGAATACCAAGCTCGGTGCCACCCTTGACGGCAGCACGCAGCAGGTCGCCCGTGGAAATATGGGCGACGCCAAACTCGGCGACGAGCTCCTGTGCGACGGTGCCCTTACCGGCACCCGGAGCTCCGAGCAATACGAGGTTCATGAGCAATCCTCCTCTAGCCTATTTAAAGAATCCATCGTAATCATACATCTTGATCTGGCCTTCGAGCTTATCGACCGTGTCGAGCACGACGCCGACCATGATGAGGATGGACGTGCCGCCAAATGCCTGGATCAGATGGTTACCCGTGAAGGAGAAGATGATCGAAGGCACGATGGCGATGAGCGCCAAAAAGACAGCGCTGGGAAGCGTGATCTTGTTGAGCGCGTTCTTGATGTAGGCCGCGGTAGCCCTACCCGGACGGACGCCCGGAATAAAGCCGCCCTGCTTCTTAAGGTTATCGGCCGTGTCATCGGGGTTGAACACCATGGAGGTGTAGAAGTACGCGAAGAACACGATGAGGACAACGTTAAGCACCCAGTTGAGCCAACCGGTCGAAAGCGCGGAGGCAACTGCCTGAATCCAGCCGATACCGGGGAAGAACACGGCAATCTGAGCCGGGAAGTACAGCAGCGCCGAAGCGAAGATGATCGGCACGACACCCGCGGTGTTGACCTTGATGGGCAGGTAGGTGGTCTGGCCACCCATCATGCGACGGCCCACGACGCGCTTAGCGTAGGAGACCGGGATGCGGCGCTGGCCGCGCTCAAGGAAAACAATCAGCGGGATAACCAGCAGGATGATGGCGCAGATGATCACCATGGTGATGATGCCACCGGCATTGCCCTCGGTGCTGGAGAAGATAGCCTGCGGCAGACCGGCCATGATGTTCGCAAAGATGATCAGCGACATGCCATTGCCGATACCGCGCTGGGTGATGAGCTCACCAATCCACATGATCAGCATGGCGCCCGCGGTGAGCGTACCGACGATCATGAGGTCGAAGATGATCTCGGGAGCACCGGCGCCATTAAAGCTGATGCCGAAGCTCTTAAAGAGGAAGAGGTAGCCCACGGAGTTGAGGATTGCCAGAGCCAGGGTGAGGTAACGCGAATACTGCGTAATCTTGGTCTGACCGACCTCGCCCTCGCGGGCAAGCTCATGCAGGGAAGGCACGACGGCCTGGAGCATCTGGAGGATGATCGAGCTGGTGATGTAAGGCATGATGCCCAGCGAAAACACCGACACATAGCTCAACGCGCCGCCAGAGAAAAGATTCAGGAGGGCCATAGCACCTGCGGCGACCGAATTGTTATCGGTCGAGAAAAGGCCCAGCATCCCCTGGAAGGGAATGCCGGGCACAGGAACGTGCGCACCAATGCGGTACACGACGAGCATAGCTATGGTAAAAAGAATCTTTTCGCGCAATTCTTTGATGCGGAAAGCATTCTTAAGACCATTTAGCACGGCAGCTCGACCTTTCCGCCGGCGGCCTCGATCTTGGCCTGCGCAGAAGCGCTGACCTTGTCGACCTTGACCGTGAACTTCTTGGTGAGCTCACCATTGCCGAGCACCTTGACGGGCTCGAACTCGCTCTTGGTGATGCGAGCGGCCTTAAGAGCGGCACCGTCGATCACAGCGCCGTCCTCGAACTTACGCTCGAGACGCTCAACGTTAACAGCGGTGTACTCGATACGACGGGGGTTACGGAAGCCCGGAAGCTTGGGCAGGCGCATAGCCAGCGGAGTCTGGCCACCCTCGAAGCCGGCACCCTTGGTGCCGCCAGAGCGGGAACCCTGGCCCTTCTGACCGCGGCCAGAAGTGGTGCCGTGACCCGAAGAATTGCCACGGCCGACGCGCTTGCGGTTCTTGGTGGAACCGGGCGCGGGAGTAAGATCGTGAAGCTGCATTTGCTACTCCTCTACAATCTCGACAAGGTGCTTGACCTTGAAGATCATGCCGCGGACGGACTCGTTGTCAGCAATCTCGCGAACCTCGCGGATCCTGTGGAGACCGAGGGCACGGACAGTACGGACCTGGTCCTGCTTGCAACCGTTGGTGCTGCGGACCTGCTTGATCTTGATGGTGTCAGCCATGCTTAGTTCTCCTTACCGACGAACATCTCGGAGACCGTCAGGCCACGGCGAGCCGCGACGTCCTCAGGGCTGGAGAGCTCCTTGAGGCCCTCGACGGCAGCCTTGATGATGTTGAGGCCGTTGTCGGTACCGAGGGACTTGGACAGGACGTTCTTGATGCCAGCAAGCTCAAAGAGGGGACGCACAGCGCCGCCGGCGATAACGCCGGTACCCTCGACAGCGGGCTTGATGATGATGCGGCCGGCACCAAAGTGGCCGAGAACCTCGTGCGGGATGGTGCCCTGCTCGGTCACCGGCACGTGGAACATGTTCTTCTTGGCATCGAGAGACGCCTTGGAGATGGCCATGGGCACCTCAGCGGACTTGCCCATGCCAACGCCGACGTTGCCCTTGCCGTCGCCAACGACGACGAGAGCGACGAGGCTCATGCGACGACCACCCTTGACGGTCTTCGACACGCGGTTGATGTAAACGACGCGCTCCTCGAACTCGGAGGCCTCGCGCTGCTGCTTCTGATTACGAGCCATGTGCTACATACCTCCTAGAACTCGAGACCGGCGGCACGAGCACCGTCGGCGAGGGCCTTGACGCGGCCATGGTAGATACGGCCACCGCGATCGAAGGCGACCTTGGTGATGCCGGCCTCGATGGCGCGCTTGCCAACGAGCTGACCGACCTTCTCCGCAGCCTCCTTGTTCGAGGTGTGGGTGCCCTTGAACTCGGCCTCGAGGGTCGAGGCGGAGACGAGCGTCAGGCTGGAGCCCTTGCTGTCGTCGATGATCTGGGCATAGATGTTGGCGTTAGTACGGGTCACGCGAAGACGCGGACGCTCGGAGGTACCCGAGACCTTGCCGCGAACACGACGCTGACGACGCTTGAGGCCTTCCAGCTTCGCCTTATGCTTGTTCATACGTAAACTCCTAAAAAGGTTGATCTTGCCAGCACCTGACGGGGTGCTGGTCTTATGCGAGTGAGTCGGTTACGACTACTTGGCGGCCTTACCCAGCTTGCGGCGGATGTGCTCGCCAACGTAGTGGATACCCTTGCCCTTGTAAGGCTCGGGAGGACGATGGCCGCGGATCTCAGCGGCGATCCGACCGACCTGCTGCTTGTTGATACCCTTGACGTTCACGTGGGTGTTGTCGGGAACCTCGAAGGTGATGCCCTCGGGAGCCTCGACGATCACGGGGTGCGAGAAGCCCAGGGAGAACTCGAGGTTCTTGCCCTTCTGCTGCACGCGGTAACCGACGCCGGCGAGCTCGAGCTTCTTCTCGAAGCCCTCGGAAACGCCAACAACCATGTTGTGGATGAGGGCACGGGTGAGGCCGTGGCGGGCACGGGTCTCACGCTCGTCGTCGGGACGGGAAACGGTGAGGACGTTGTCCTCGACGTTGATAGCGAGCTTCTCAAAGACATCGAGCTCGAGCTGGCCCTTGGGGCCCTTGACGACAACGTTGTTGCCGTTGACTGCCACTTCGACTCCGGCGGGAATCTGGACAGGCTTATTACCGATACGAGACACGGTGATCTCCTTTCCTTCTACCTACCGAGCGAATTACCAGACGTAAGCGATGATCTCGCCGCCGACGTTGTGCTTGCGAGCATCGCGGTCGGTCATGACGCCATGGCTGGTGGAAATAATGGCGGTACCAAGGCCACCGCGGACGCGGGGCATGTCGGCAACGCCGGTGTACTTACGCAGGCCCGGCTTGGAAATGCGGCGGATGCCGTTGATGACCTTAGCCTTCTTGGGACCATACTTAAGCGTGATGTGCAGAGTCTTCTGGGGAACGGTGTCCTCGACATCGTAGCCCTCGATGTAGCCCTCCTCGTGCAGAACACGAGCGATCTCGACGAGCTTCTTGCTGCTCGGCATGGAGACCGTGGCCTTGTTCACAGAGTTAGCGTTACGGATGCGCGTAAGCATATCTGCGATCGGGTCTGTAAGGTTCATACAGATTCTCCTTCGTTCTTGATGAACACGTGCTCTTGGTTCTTCGCCGCCCTTAACGGCAAAGCCTTTTTAGCGCGTTTTCCCTGTTCCAAACTGATGCTTGAAACGCTGGTAGTGACTTACCAGCTGGCCTTCTTAACGCCGGGAAGCTCGCCCTTGAGTGCAAGCTCGCGGAAGCAGACACGGCACAGGCCGAACTTGCGGTACACAGAGTGCGGACGGCCGCAGCGCTGGCAGCGCGTGTACTCACGAGTAGAGAACTTCTGCTTGCGATTGCACTTGACGATCATCGATGTCTTAGCCACTTATATCCTCCTCACATAGAGTATTGTTCGCCCCAAGCGCCGCCCCCTTGTGGGAACGGCGCTTATAGGGCAGGTGAACCTATTTCTTGAACGGGAAACCGAAGGCGTCCAGAAGGGCCTTGGCCTCCTCATCGGTGTTGGCGGTGGTCACGAAAGTGATGTCCATACCACGCTGGTGATCGACGGAGTCGAAGTCGATCTCGGGGAAGATGAGCTGCTCGGTGACGCCCATGGAGAAGTTACCACGGCCGTCGAAGCTCTTGGCGGAGATGCCGCGGAAGTCGCGGATACGGGGGATCGCGACGGAGGTCAGACGATCGAAGAACTCCCACATACGGTCGCCACGCAGGGTAACCTTGCAGCCGATCGGCATACCGGCGCGCAGGCGGAAGGTAGCGATGGACTTGCGGGCACGGGTGATCATCGGCTGCTGGCCGGTGATGGCGCGCAGGTCGCGCACGGCACCGTCGATGGCCTTGGAATCGGTAGCGGCCTCGCCGACACCCATGTTCACGACGATCTTCTCGAACTTGGGGATCATCATGACGTTCTCGTACTGGAACTTGTCCTGAAGCTGCTGCTTGACCTCGTTGTTGTACTTGGTCTTCAGACGCGGCACATACTTCTCTTCTGCCATTGTTCACTCCTTCTTGGGGTTTTAAGCACGGGGCGTGGCCACAGTGGGTTGTCCTCGTGCCTCCTGGCTGCATCCGCGCCGCTCATGGCATTTTGCGGTTTGGACTCGACGCAGCAGGAGCCGACAAAACAATCGGTACTATACGCGCATTGGGTGCGTATTTCCAGAAAAACCTCGTCTGCCTGCACAACTCCACAACTCCCCCGCACAAATGGGCCCCAAAAAGCAGTTGCGGTGAAATAGGGACTGTTTGGCGGCCTAACAGGCTTAAACAATCCGTATTTCACCGCAACTTATTGGTGGGGATGCGATTAGCGCTTGCGGGGGACGAGTTTGGTGCGGCGCAGGTGGATCATCTCGGCGGCGATGGAGATGGCGATCTCCTCGGGGTCCTCTGCCTCGATGGCAACGCCGATCGGAAGGTGCAGCTCGTCGATCTGGTCCTGCGTAAAGCCTTCCTGCTCCAGGCGGGCCCGCACAAAGGCCGTCTTGCGACGAGAGCCCAGGCAACCCAGGTAGGCAGGCTTGGCGCGCATGGCCTGAATCACCACGTCGATATCGGACTTGTGACCCGCCGTGGCGACGACCACCAGGTCGCGCGGGCCGATGGGGCACTGCTTGCTCAGGTTCTTGTAATCGACCAGGCGACGATCGTAGACACCGGGTACCCATTCGGGCGTCAGCGTGCCGGGGCGGTCATCGCACGCCACAACGGCAAAGCCCGCCGCCGTGAGCACGCGCGCCGTCGCGGCGCCCACGTGTCCGCAGCCAAAGATGTAGGTCAGGCCCTCGGGGCAGAGCGTCTCGATGTGCGCCGGGGGAATCTCGGAGGCGGCGTTGGTGTAGGTGACCTTACTCCCCTCCTCCACTAGCGAAAGCTCGGGGCAGCCGGCAATGGTATGGCGCGATGTCTCGCCATGGTACTCGACCACATCGCCCCCGAGGGCCTGGATGACAAACGGTTCAAAGTCGATGACGAAGTCGCCGATGCGTCGATACGCCAAGACGTCGGCAACCGACTGGAACAACGGCACCTGCGATACATCCAGGTGCAGATAGCACAGGCAGATGGCTCCGCCGCAGATCATGCCGGTATCGGAGTTCTCGCCGCCCATGGTGTAGCGGACCAGACGCGATTGCCCTGCGGCCAGCAGCTCGCGCGCCTCGTTCAGCGCAAAGAGCTCGATCTTGCCGCCGCCGATGGTACCCGCTTGGCTGCCATCGGCAAAGACGGCCATCCAGGCGCCCACGCCGCGCGGCGATGACCCTGCCGTGCCGGCAACTACCACCAGCTCGCACGTCTTACCGGCCTTCAGAGCGCCAAGTGCAGCATTCACCACATCGAGCTTTTCCATTGCAATTTCCTATCCCTGGAATACACCGGTGAGCATGGCGAGCGCCTCGAGCACGCCGCCGCCGACCGACGTCGCCTTGTCCGAAATATAGTTGATATAGCTGGCATCGCCGCGCGGGTCGACGTCGGCGCATTTAAAGCCCTCGGTCACCTGAACGCCGTCGGCCAAAAGGCCGCGCAAACAGCCGTCAATCTGCGTGACCATGGGAGTATCGCCCGCATACCCGATCACATCGCCAGCACTCACGATGTCGCCGATTGCGCGGTCGGACCGAAACACGCCGGCGGCGGGACTGTGGATAACGCGCTCCTTGCCATAGCCGCCGATCATGCCCGGCACGCCCGTGTTGGGCTGGGGCGAACCTTGGGTAATGACACGGCCGAGAAAATGCCCGCGCATGGTCTCGACCACGGCATCGCAATCGACCGGCGCGGTAAAGCCCGGCCCCACGGCGATGACGACAGGCGCCATATCGCGCGTGGTGCCCAAGTTGCGCTTTGCCAGAATCGCGTCGACGACGGCAGCAGGTTTCAGTTCGCCGAGCATCTTGGCCTGGGGGTCCACCACAACGGCGACGTCTCCAGCCTCGGTAATCTCAAGCGCCTCAGCCGCCGTCCGTGCCAAGCGAGCGCGAATGCCTTCGACCTCGACCTCGCCCAGGCGAATGGCTTCACAAAAACAGATTGTGCGGCGGATGCACGTGGGAACCGCGATATCGGCCATAACGACCGACACGCCGGCGCGCACCAAGCGAGCGGCGACGCCCGTGGCGATATCGCCGGCGCCGCGAACATAAACGAGCATTCCCGGGGCACCTCCCTGTGCTACGGTTTGAGCAGAGCAAATGCGGTTCGACCGCTACTCTGATGATTATTTATTATCACAGTATTATACGGCGGTGAACAGATGGAAACGGTTAGCGGCAATCTTGCCTCGGCGCTCAGGATCGAGCCGGGCATTACCGCGATTATCGGCAGCGGCGGCAAGTCGACCTTGCTAAAGACGCTCGGCCTTGAGCTTATGCGCGCTGGCGACCGCGTGCTCCTCTGCACCACCACGCATATGTTCCCCGTCGCCGGCGTGCCATGGGACGGGTCGGGCCGTCGTCTGGACGCCGCGCCTTGGAAGCCGGGGGCCCTGCATGTTCCCGGCTGCACCTGCGAGGCATGCGCTGGCATGAGCCGCGGAAGTATCTGCCAGGCGGGTATTTTGGACCCGGAGACGGGCAAGCTCTCCTCCCCTGCCGAGCCGCTCGACCAGCTGGCGCAGCGCTTTGACTACGTCCTGGCCGAGGCGGACGGCAGTAAGCGGCTCCCGCTCAAGGCGCATGCCGCCTGGGAGCCGGTAATTCCCGCCGCCACGGCAAACGTTGTCTGGGTCGTCGGCGCCTCGGGACTGGGCAAACCCGTCGCCGAGGTTGTCCACCGCCCCGAGCTCTTTTGCGAGCGTTGCGGCTGCGAGCTCACCGACACTGCCACCCCAGAGCGCGTCGCCCAGGTGCTCAATGCCGAGCTGCGGATGCTGAACCTCAACAATGCCCGCATCATGCTCAACCAAGCCGACACGCTCAGCGACCCCACAATGGCAGATCGCTTCGAGGCAGCCCTCAACCGCCCCCTCATCGCCACCAGCCTCAAGTAGCCGGCCCCATCTCGTCAGTTGCGGTGAAATACGGACTGTTTGGCCGTATGACGGCCGCAAACAGTCCGTATTTCACCGCAACTGCGGAGGGGGTCCGGCACTCCCCCTGCTAGCGAGGCACGTAGCGGCCGGGTTGGGCTCCGGTGGGCTCGCCGTCGCGTGCCACCAGCACGCCGTTCACAAACACGGCCTTGGCGCGGCCATGTGCCTCAAAACCCTCGAGCGGCGTGTAGTCCACGGCCTGATGCTGCGTCGCCGCGCGAATGGTCCAGCGCGCCCGGGGATCCCACACGCACACGTCGGCATCGGAGCCCTCGGCAAGACAGCCCTTGCGCGGATACATGCCAAAGACGCGCGCCGGGTTCTCGCTCATCAAGCGGCAGAGGTCCTCGGGGCCCAGCTGGCCCTCAAAGCTCGTGGCAATCGCGACGGGACGATGCTCCACGCCGGGCCCGCCGTTGGGAATCGCGCGGAAATCGTCACGCCCGCGGTCCTTTTGCCCGTGCAGGTTAAAGCTGCAGTGGTCGGTGGCGATAGTATCGATCTCGCCGGCCACAAGCGCCTCGCGCAGCGCGGCACGGTCACCGGCATGGCGCAGCGGCGGGCTCATCACATACTTGGCGCCCGCAAAGCCGTCCTCGCCCTGCTCCAGATAACAGGTGTCGTCGAGCATCAGATACTGGGGGCAGGTCTCGACATAGATATTCTTCTGCCCGCGCGCTTTGGCAGCACGGATGGCCTCGAGCCCCAGCTTGGTCGAAAGGTGCACCACGTTGACCGGAGCGTCGCCGGCCAGGTGCGCCAGATACAGCAGGCGGCTCACGGCCTCACCCTCGCACACGTCCGGACGGCTGAGCGCATGCCCCTCGGGCCCATGAATCCCCTGCTCGTACACGCGCTTCTGCAGATCATTCACCAGCGTACCGTTCTCGCAATGCACGCACAGGATACCGCCCACGCGCTTGAGCTCCTCCAGCACCTCGAGCGTCTCGGCATCGTCCAGGCGCAGATGGTCGTAGGCAAAGTAGGTCTTAAACGACGACACGCCCGCCTCACGCATGGCCGAAAGATCGGCGCGGTTGCGCTCATTCCACTCGGCGAGTGCCATATGAAACGCGTAGTTTGCCGTGCAGGTTCCGTCGGCGCGGCGATGCCACTCGGCCAAGGCATCGGGCATGGTCACGCCGCGATCGGCCGTCGCGTAGTCCACGATGGTCGTCGTACCGCCGCAGGCAGCCGCACGCGTACCGGTCTCAAAGCTATCCGCTGTCCAATCCATGCCAGTCCAGCACTGCATGTGCGTGTGGCCGTCGATAAAGCCGGGGAATACCCAGCAGCCCGCGGCGTCCTCGACGGTATCGCCCTCGCCCGGCTCAATCGCCGCGGCAATCCGCACGATCTTATCGCCCTCCATGGCAAGATCGGCGCGGCGAAGCCCCTGTGGCGTCACGAGCGCGCCGTTTTTGATGATGATCATAATTGCTCCTTATTGATTGATGCAGTCGGCCACGCGATCAAAATACGAGCAGGCGGCAATATGCTCCGTTATGCGTCGCTGTCCCTTGACGGTATCGACGTCCCACAGCTCGTAGGCACGCGCCTCGACCAGCGCAACGTCGGCGCGACCTTTGAGAATCGAGCCCCCGCCGTCCTTGCCCTCAAGACACATAAGTGCATCGAACAGTTCCGCCGGAAAGAGCACCGGGCTCGAAGGCTCACCGTTGCACGCAAGACGCACCGGATGTTTGCGGCCACGCTCGTCAAATGCACGAACCATAGCCTCAAAAGAATCCGAACTCACGAGCGGCTGGTCGCCCGGCAAAAAGAGGCAACCTTTCCAGTTGCGTTCGACTCCCCACGAAAGGCCCGCACGGACGCTTTCGCTGCGCAGCTCGCCATCGTGCAGCACGCACGGGCAATGCTTGTCCTCGCAAATCTGAGCGACCTCGGGCCAACGCGTCGAAACCACGACGTCAAAGCCCCGGGGAACCGAATCGATGGTCCGGGCAATCAGCGGCTCGCCATAGATATCGGCAAGCATCTTGTTAGAGCCAAACCGCTTGCCCTCGCCCGAAGCCATAATGACGCATCCAAGTTTCATGGTGATACCTCCCCTGAAACCATCGTACCCATAACTCGCGCCGCGGGCATCCACATCGAAAGCGCTTATCCCGCACGCCCGCGATGCAAAAAAGGGGCACCCCGCCGGTTGGCAGAGCGCCCCCTTTACATGGCTTACCTCAACCCGGCTTTAGGCCTGGAACCAACGGGCGGTATTGCGCTCGTCGAGGGCCTTGAGGGTAGCGGCGGGATCGGCAACCTTCTGCAGGAACATCATGGCTGCGATGGCGTACGGCTTGTAGCTGGCCTCCTTGTACATGCCCACACGGTGCATGTCGAAGACGTCGGCGTTAACCTCGCCGTGCTCGCAGGAGACACCGGAGATGTCGGCGGGCAGCGGGTGCATAAAGATGGTGTCCTGGCCGTTGGCGGTCTTCTCCATGAGCTCGGTCGTGGAGCACCAGTCCTGATGGGTGGCGTTCTGGGCGAGCAGCTCCTTCTCGAGCGCTGCGATGCCGGCGTCGTCGCCCTCGGCGTACAGGTTGGTGCGCTTCTCCATGGCGGCAAACGGAGCCCAGCTCTTGGGGATCACGATGTCGGCGCCCTCGAAGGCCTCGGCCATGGTGTTGACCTGCTTAAAGGTGGTGCCGGACTCGGCGGCATAGCTCTTGGCGCGCTCGACGACCTCGGGCATGAGGTCGTAGCCCTCGGGGTGAGCCAGGGTGACGTCCATGCCAAAGCGGGGCAGCAGGCTGATCAGCGACTGCGGGCAGGACAACGGCTTGCCGTAAGAGGGCGAATAGGCCCAGGTGACGGCAACCTTCTTGCCCTTAAGGTTCTCGAGGCCGCCAAACTCGTTGATGAGGTAGAGCATGTCGGCAGAGGACTGCGTGGGGTGGTCGGAATCGGACTGCAGAGAGATGAGCGTGGGACGGTGATCCAGAACGCCATCCTCGTAGGCCTGTTGCACGGACTCGGAGACCTCGGCCATGTAGGCATCGCCCTTGCCGATGTACATGTCATCGCGGATGCCGATGACGTCGGCCATGAAGGAGATCATGGTAGCGGTCTCGCGGACGGTCTCGCCGTGGGCGATCTGGGACTTCTTCTCGTCCAGGTCCTGCAGCTCAAGGCCGAGCAGGTTGGCGGCCTTAGAGAAAGAGAAACGCGTACGGGTGGAGTTGTCGCGGAACAGGGAGACGGCCAGGCCCGAGTCGAAGATCTTGGACGAAACGTTGTTCTCACGCAGCTCGCGCAGGGCGTCGGCGACGATGTAGAGAGCCTTGAGCTCATCGGTGGTCTTGTCCCAGGTGTGCAGGAAGTCGCTGCCGTACATGCCCTTAAAATCGAGGCCGTTCAGCTGCTCGACGAGCTCGGTAAACTTAGCGTCCATGGAAATGTCCTTTCTAAAGATGAAACGATCGCAATGAGTAGATGTGCTCCGGCATGCGCGTGTGGCTAGAACATGCAGAGCACCATGACGAGGACCCGCCACCGTTGAGGAAGCATGGGAGATAACGACCGCGGGCCCCAAGTCAACAGGGAGCGCCGGGGACACGAGCGGCCCCCGGCTCAACAAAATCGAGGAATGGGACTAATCGATCTTGTTGTTGGTCAGACCGGCGCGGAACACGGTGGCGTCGCCATCGGCCTGGCTCGGATCGTAGAGGTTCAGGGCAGCCACGTACATGGCGGCAGCGGTGACCAGGTCATCCTTGTAGGTGACCTCGTTGGGGGCGTGAGCCTGAGACTCGGCACCCGGGCCAAAGCCCACGCAGGGGATGCCGTAACGGCCCTGGATGGAGACGCAGTTCGTGGAGAAGGTCCACTTGTCGCACAGCGGGCGACCGGTGCGCTTGTCCATGCTGGGCTCGCAGCCGATGCGCTCGTCACCAAACATGGCCTTGTGGGCGTCGACGAGGGCCTTGACGTGCGGAGCGGTCTCCTTGTTGATCCACGTGGGGAAGTAAGCCTCGGTCTCGTAGACCTCGCCGGTCCAGGACGGACGGTCGTACATGTACATGGAGACCTTCACGTCGTCACCGTACTTCTTGGCTGCCGGCAGGTTGCGGATCTCGTCCAGGCAGGACTCCCAGGTCTCACCGGCGGTCATACGACGGTCGATGGAGATGGCGCAGGAGTCGGCCACGGCGCAGCGGCTGGGGCTGGTGTAGAAGATCTGGCTGACGGTGCAGGTGCCGCGGCCCAGGAAGCGGGCATCCTCGAAGTGCTCGGGATTGTACTTGGGGTCGAGCATCTTGACGAGACCCTTGATGTCGGTCGACTCGTCGCAGCCGTTGTTGTTGAGGGCGCGGACGTCGGCGATGATGTCGGCCATCTTGTAGATGGCGTTGTCGCCGCGGTCGGGAGCGGAGCCGTGGCAGGAGGTACCGTGAACGTCGACGCGGATCTCCATGCGGCCGCGGTGACCGCGATAGATGCCGCCGTCGGTGGGTTCGGTGGAAATGACGAACTCGGGCTTAATGCCATCCTTGTTGTAGATGTACTGCCAGCACATGCCGTCGCAGTCCTCTTCCTGGACGGTGCCGACGACCATGATCTTGTAGCCCTCGGGGATGAGGCCCATGTCCTTCATCATCTTGGCAGCGTAGGTAGCAGAAGCCATGCCGCCCTCCTGGTCGGAGCCGCCGCGGCCGTAGATGATCTCGTCGGTCTCGTAGCCCTCATAGGGATCGGCATCCCAGTTCTCGATGTTGCCGATGCCGACGGTGTCGATGTGGGAGTCGATGGCGATGATCTTGTCGCCCTCGCCCATAAAGCCCATGACGTTGCCCAGGCCATCGACCTTGACCTCGTCATAGCCAAGGTTCTCCATCTCGGCCTTGATGCAGGCGACAACCTCACCCTCCTCGCAAGACTCAGAGGGATGGGAGATCATAGCGCGCAGGAAGCGAGTCATATCGGCGCGGTGAGACTCAGCAGCAGCCTTGATAGCGTCGAAATCGAGTTCTTTAGCCATTGTTCATAACCTTTCAAACGAAGGAATCTACCTGTGAGGTGGCGGAGCGATACCTATTTACTCCGCCCCAACGATTAGCAAGTGGGATATTCGCCTTCCCAAACAATGCGGCGATACTGGTCGGGATCGGTGTCGCCCTCGGTGGAGAAGCAGAGCACGGAGCTCGTCTTGTCCAGGCCGATGAGTTCCTTGAGCTCGGCGTACTCGGGATCGAGCATGAGGGTCTCGACCAGGCCGGTGGTCACAGCGCCGGACTCGCCGGAGATGACGCGCGGGTCGCCCTTCTCGGGAGCGCCCAGGGTCCGCATGCCGCGAGCGGTGACCCAGTCGGGGCAGGACACGAAGGCGGTGGTGTGGTTGCGCAGGATATCCCAGCCCAGGATGTTGGGTTCGCCGCAGCACAGGCCGGCCATGATGGAGGGCATGTCGCCGTCCACGATGCGCGGGTCGCCGTCGCCGGCGGCAGCGCCCTTGTACAGGCAGGCGGCAGGCGCGCACTCAACCACGACGAAGGTGGGCGGGTTATCGGGATACAGGTTGGTGAAGTAGCCCACCACGGCGCCAGCGAGCGAACCCACGCCAGCCTGGACAAACACGTGCGTCGGGCGGTTGATGGCCATCTCACGCAGCTGCTCGGCAGCCTCGGAGGCCATGGTGCCGTAACCCTCCATGATCCAGGACGGAATCTTCTCGTAGCCCTCCCAGGCGGTGTCCTGAACGATAACGCCGCGCTCGCAGGCGTCGGCCTCGGCGGCGGCCATGCGCACGCACTCGTCGTAGTTGACCTCTTCGATGGTCACCGTGGCGCCCTCGGCGGCGATGTTATCGAAGCGGGGCTTGGTGGAACCCTTGGGCATGTGCACGACGGCCTTCTGGCCCAGCTTGTTGGCAGCCCATGCCACGCCGCGGCCATGGTTGCCGTCGGTGGCGGTAAAGAAGGTAGCCTGGCCAAAGTCCTCGGCCAGCTGATCGGAGGTCAGGTAATCGAAGGTGCAGTCGGCAACGTCCTTGCCGGTCTCGTCGGCAATGTAGTTGGCCATGGCAAACGAGCCGCCCAGGACCTTAAAGGCGTTGAGGCCAAAGCGATAGCTCTCGTCCTTAACGCACAGGTTGGACAGGCCCAGGCGCGCGGCCTGGCCGTCCAGGCGGGCAAGCGGAGTGACGGTGTACTGGGGGAACGACTGGTGGAAGGCGCGGGCCTTCTTCACGTGGTCGAGACTCATGATTCCCAAGTGCTTGTCATCGCTCTTGGGCATCGTGTTGCTCGCCCACTGGATCTTATCGGCCATACGGTGAACTCCTTAAGTTCTCTCTTGCCGGCCCCCGCATACGCGTTTCAGCCCGATCCCATTCACTCGGCTGAACTTTTATGTGGATGCCAAACAAAAAGTTTGTTAGCACTGTTCTATCACACTTTTTGATTGGCAAACCTAACAAATTGTTTGTTGCCGTAATCGGTACCTTTTCGCCGCCGAACGGTCACCAATTAGCCTGTCTATGTATTTGTTTGCGAACAGGTGTGGTTTATGGCAAAGTGTGCCCAAACTAATTTTTAGGAAGGCACCCATGACCCCCGCACAGATTGAGTTTTACAAGCGCCTCGCACACGGACTGGCGCTCCAATTTGGTCCCAACTGCGAAGTCGTCGTCCACGATCTGGAGACCGAAGACGTGGACCACTCCATCGTAGTGATCGAAAACGGCCACGTCAGCGGGCGCAAACTGGGTGACGGCCCCAGCCATATTGTGTTTGAGTCCATGCACGAGGGCACCACCGACGTGCACGACCGCGAGCCATACCTCACCAAAACCACCGATGGCAAGCTGCTCAAATCGTCGACGATCTTTATCCGCAACGACGAGGGCAAGCCCGTCGGCATTTTGGGCATCAACTTTGACATTACGCTCATGAAGGCTTTTGAGCGTTCGCTCGACGCCTTTACCGGCACCGGTGGCACGGGCTACACCGAGCCCGAGCCCATTACCAAGAACATCGGCGACCTGCTCGAGGACCTGCTGCACGAGTGCGAGCAGTTTGTGGGCAAGCCCGCGGCGCTCATGACCAAAGACGAGCGCATTCGTGCCATTGGCTACCTCGACCGTCGCGGCGCCTTCCTCATTTCCAAGTCGAGCGAGCGTGCCTGTGAGTTCTTTGGCATCTCCAAGTACAGCTTCTATAGCTACCTCAATGAGGCCAAGGCGGCGGCCGGCGACAAGTAGGCACTCGCCTGGATTGCCCTCCCCTTTTGGGCGCGAGTTCTGGAAAGCACGAATCCAAGACCGAGCCGCTTGGGAAGTTCCATATAATCGATGTCATTAGTATTTCGAAAGGATGGAACAGAATGGCGTTGAGCAAGGCATCATGCACCGGTCGCGGATTGATTCCGGCAATTGGTGGACATGTGCACCGCATGTTCGATGAGGGTGAAGACGACCTGTTTTCGCTGAGCCTTGACGACGTGATGGATGATCGCCCGTGGACCGCCGACGAACTCATGGGCGGCGGCGGGGCTCGCCCGTCAAGCCCCAATCCCGCACTTACGCCTAAGTCCGCACCTGCGCCGACTCCTGCGCAGTCGCCTGTTTCGACGCCCGCGCCTACGCCCGCACCCACTTCGGCGCCCACGCCCGCTCCCCGCCCCGCAAGCGACCCGTCCGAGACGGCGGCATTTCTCGCAGCAGCGACGCAGGGCAAATCGGCCGACAGCACCGTTATGTACAGCGCACAGCAGTTGCCTGTTCCTGCGGCACGCAAGCCTCCGGTCACAAGGCTCGATGAGCCCGTTGCCCGTCAGGTTGCCTACGATTCCTGGGCTGCAGCCGATCTGGATGAGACCTCTACCGGCATGCCGGCGCTCGACGTTCCAGTTAACCCGCTTTTTGCCGCCAACACGAGCGCCGCGGACTATGAGGGCGGTGCAGCATATTCCGATTATTCCGATGGCTATGCTGGCACCGGTCGCATCGAGACCGAGGATTATGGCACCGCATCGAGCGATTATCTCAACGATCCGTACGCCGCCACGCCTGCACCGGAATATGACCCGGAGGCCGCGTCCGCGCCGGCGTATACCAAAAGCACGGGCGAAGAGCGCTTCGCCGATTATTACGCCGAGGAAAAGGCGCTGCGTTTCTCGGAATTTCCGCAGGCAGTCAAGGTTGCCTTTATCGCCATTGTCATTGCCCTGCTCGGCGCCATTGCGTTTGAGGGATTCCAGCTGTTCCGCGGCCCCACCCAAGCGGAGTCGGAGACCCAGCAAAAAGAGAACGATGACGAGTACCTGGACATCAACACCCTCAAGGGCGACCCCAACGACGGAGACGACGAGTAGCGAGAGCTGAAGGCGGCCGCAGGATCCCGCATCCAGCACCGGCTTCTAAGTGCTGTTTTGTCATCCAGCTACACTTTTCCGGATAATTTGCCTATCGAATTTGACACTTTTCCGAAGTTTTAAGGTGCCTATTTCGACACTTTTCCGGATGAAAGCCGAATAATCACTTGGGAACCAACGCCGTTCACGCGTCATTTAGCAGGCGGCGCTTGATTTCTGTCCGTACACGTTGATAGACTTCCTCTTGCCCGCAAGGAGCGGGCGCGTTTTATCCAGAGTCGGGGTAGAGAGTTGGCTCCACGATCCCGACGCCAACCGGCCAAGAGGCACGGTGGCCCTGCCAACATCGATGAAAGGAGTCCGTATGGACAATTTCTCTGTGCGCAGCGAGCGCAACTTCCACAACCTGGTCGTCAAACCAAAACGAATGCATCTTCTGGACAAGCCGAACGGCTATGCCTCGGCCATGGTCAAGAGCAGCCTCTCCCACCAGATGCGCTTTACCGTGCAGGTGCTCGAGGAAGAGCTCTGCACCGCCGGCGACCCGCACGTACCGCAGATCAAGCTGCTCGGAAACGATTCGCGCGAGCCGTCCAGCTGGAAGCTGTTTGCCGACGGCGCGTGCGTTGCGGACGGGTCCGGCGCCTTTGTTATGGATGCTATCGACCAGGGCATGATACAAGCCTGTAAGACATGGGGAGATCACGACGAATTTGCCGACATCGCAGAGGCAATCGTTCTAAGCAAAGCTGCATTTGATATCAACGAGCGCGCTTGTTAGACGCTTTCATATATCACATGGACAGTTGGTCGATTCCACGCCCAGCTCTTGATCGAGGGCATAATCGCAGCCGGAGTAGACCCGATGCTAGAGGATCTTCTCCGCGCTTCTGCGTAGACTTATCAAGCGCTCCGCCAACAAAGATGCATCCACCAAAACGACATGGGGCGTGCTCGCCTTGTATCGACCCCGCCCAACCCCGTCGATGTGACCGCAATCTCAAACAACCGCCAGCACCATCCACCCGCACAGGAGAGGCGATGAACACAGAGTGAACCCCTCGCTCTCGCTCAATTCGTAAACTTCATCAGTGTTTCCACATCCCCATCAAAAGAATCCGAAAGACATCCCCCGCTAAGAAAACGCTCCTGAGCATCTCACTCTGTAGGCAAAGCCGCGCCGGAGTGATGCAGAGGTCCGTGCGGGCTTTCACGGGCCCCCTTGACACTGCCTAGCGGAAGTGCCACCCGGCATCCCTTCCATAACGCACGGGTAAACAAAAGAAAATAGCGCCACCCACCACGCAAGGAAGGACGCCGCCATGGACCTCACGAAAACAGCCAGAGAAATTACCCGCCTCATGCTCCCCTACCTGACCACGCAGCAGAACCGCCAGCTCAAAAAGGTTTTATCGCACTGCCTTTTCGATGAAAGCCAACTAGCTGAAGACGGCCGCGACGGTGAAAGCGAATCATTCCTAGATCTATTTCTGTCTGCAAAACGCCTCGAAGGCTGCTCGGATAGGACCATCTCCTACTACGAAACCACCATCAATAAAATGCTTGAATCATTCGATACGCCAGCTTGCGACCTTGGAACCGAAGAGATCAGGTCCTATCTTTCCGACTATCAGCAAAAAGCCGGCGTCAGTCGCGTCACCGTCGACAATGTCCGAAGAATCATCTCAAGCTTCTACTCATGGCTCGAAGACGAGGACCATATCATTAAGAGCCCGGTTAGACGCATTAAAAGAGTCAAGGCTCCGCAACCCATAAAGGAAACATATAGCGATGAAGTCGTTGAGATTCTTTGCGATAACTGCGGGTCGCCCCGAAACCTTGCCCTGATCGACCTGTTGCGCTCCACGGGCATGCGCGTGGGCGAACTCGTCTCGTTGGACAGGAGCTCCATCGACACCATCAATCGTGAGTGCATCGTACACGGCAAGGGAAATAAGGACCGCATCGTCTATTTTGACGCAAAGACTAAAGTCCATATTGAGAATTACCTGTCAACCCGAATGGACAGCTCGGAAGCACTCTTCGTGTCGAGCAAGGCGCCACATGAGAGGCTACAAATTGGCGGCGTCGAGGCGCTGCTTAGAAAACTGGGGCGCGAGCTTGATTTAGGAAGGGTCCACCCTCATAAGTTCAGAAGAACACTTGCTACAAAAGCAATCGACAAAGGCATGCCCATCGAACAAGTCCAGGTGCTCCTCGGGCATAAAAAAATTGATACCACATTAAGGTACGCAATGGTTGACCAACGAAACGTCAAAGCATCCCACCGCAGATACCTAACTTAAATTTCGATTTGTCGACCGAGGTGGCAAAGTCGGCGAACTCCTGCTGGAGCTCGAGAGGCGGAACAAGAAGCTTGATATTGCCGAGAGCCGTTTGGTTGATCTTGAATGTTCCGTTGGTGGTTTTCGCCGATGCTTCGATTTGCTTGCGAGTCGAAAGCTGATTCCAAGCACACCGTAAATAAGGCAAGATGATTTGCTCTTGTTTAATCCTTGCCGCGATCATTGTGTCAGGGAAAACCATATCTTTCATTGGTACATTTGAGTATTCGCCTGTTCCAACCAGATGCTTGTTTCCATTGCCCCGGCAAACATAGAAATCTTCATTTGAGACGCACTTATCGGCAGGAGGTTCCTCCGAAAAGAAGCCGTCTTTCCACGCTGACGAGTCGAAGCGCCCCTGGGTTATGGCGGATAGAGTAAGAACCTTCGAACGATGCGATCCTGACTTCGATGGAGACAGGCCGTTTCTCATCGACGACACGAGAGTCGAAAGGCGGCTGCTCGGATATTCTTTGCCCTCGAACATCTCGACAAATTGTGATTTACAACCGAAGACCGTCTGAATGAACGACGATGCGCAGGAGATTTACCATGACAAATATGACGGTATAATCACTAGAGCTGTAATTTCATTTTTTGAGCTCATAGGTACCTGAATGCCAGAAGAACCGATAAGCAAATCCGAACTGGGAAACCACCTGCTTGGGGCCTGCGATATCCTGCGCGGCCCCATCAACCAAGACGAGTACAAGAGCTACATCACGCCGTTGCTCTTCTTCAAGCGAATCTCCGATGTCTACGACGAGGAGACCGCCGATGCCCTGGAGTTTTCAGGAGGCGACGAGGATTACGCCGCCCTACCCGAGAACCACAGCTTCGAGGTACCAGAGGGTTGCCATTGGCAGGACGTCCGCGACACCGGAGCGAACGTCGGCAAGGCAATCGTCGACGCCATGGTAGGCATCGAGCGCGCCAACCCCGACACCCTCAGCGGCCTTTTCAGCAGTTTCGACGATGCAAGCTGGACGGACAAGGGCAAGCTCTCCGACGAGCGCCTGAAGGACCTCGTCGAGCACTTCTCAGCAAAGAAGTTCGGCAACAGGAACTATAGCGCCGACATGATGGGCGACGCCTACGAATACCTGATCAAGAAGTTCGCCGATATGCAGAAGAAGAACGCCGGCGAGTTCTATACCCCACGCGAGATCGTCAAGTTGATGGTCTCCCTGCTTGAGCCGAAGCCCGGCGAGACCGTCTACGACCCAGCATGCGGCACGGGCGGCATGCTCATCGAGGCCGTCCGGCAAATGGACAACTCAAAGCTCGCCTACGGCAAGCTCTACGGCCAGGAGAAGAACCTCAGCACGTCCGCTATAGCGCGAATGAACCTCTACCTTCACGGCGCGAAGGACTTCCGCGTTGCCCAGGGCGACACCTTGCGCGAGCCCGCCTTCCGCGACGGCAATGTGCTCAAAACCTTCGACTGCGTCCTTGCGAACCCTCCGTTCTCCCTTAAGAACTGGGGCTCTGATGAGTTTGCCTCGGATCCGTGGGGCCGTAACGTCTGGGGCGTTCCCACCGACAAATCGGCAGACTTCGCCTGGGTGCAACACATGGTCTGCTCCATGGACAAGAAGAACGGCCGTTGCGCCGTAGTTCTACCCCAAGGAGCGCTGTTCCATGGCGGCAAAGAGGGTGCCATACGCAAGGAGCTTATCAAGTCGGACAAGGTTGAAGCCGTTATCGCGCTCGCAAGCGGAGTCTTCTACAGCACCGGCGTATCTGCTTGCGTGCTGTTCCTCAGAAACGAGAAGTCCACCGAGCACCAGGGACGCGTTTGCATTATCGACGGCAGCAAGATCTTCACCGCCCAGCGTGCGCAGAACATGATCTCGGAAGAGGACGCACGGGAGATGCTCTCCCTCTACCGCTCCTATGAACCCGTCATCGAGAAATGCGCCATCGCAACACTCGCCGACATCGAGCGCGAGGGATACGTACTCTCGGCGAACAACTACATCGAGAGGAAACGCGAGAAGGTCGAGCCACCGGCAGAGACCAGAAAACGCTTCTACGACCTCATCCAGAATACAAGAGAGTCGGAGGAGAAGTTCCTCGATCTCCTCGTGAAGGGAGGTTACGTCGATGGAAAGTAGAATCCCCCAGGAGGAGCTCAACAACCATCTGTGGAACGCGGCAGTGCTGCTCCGTACCTACATCGACGCCGGATCGTACAAGCAGTACATCTTCCCGTTGCTATTCTTCAAACGCCTCTCCGACGTCTACGATGAGGAAACCGACGAGGCCCTGAAGGCCTCTGGCGGCGACGAAGAGTTCGCAGCCCTGCCCGAGAACCACAGCTTCGCCATTCCCGACGGTGCCCATTGGGCCGATATCCGAGAAACCACTGAGAACGTCGGCAAGGCCATCGTCGACGCCTTTCGCGCCATAGAGGCGGCCAACGACTCCAAGTTGCGGGGCATCTTCGGTGACGCTGCCTGGACCAACAAGAAGCGCCTTCCCGATCGTCTGCTCAAAGACCTGATCGAACACTTCAGCGCCAAGACTTTGTCCATCGCCAACTGCCCTGAAGACGAGCTCGGCCAGGGTTACGAGTACCTGATCAAGAAGTTCGCAGACGACTCGGGGCACACGGCCCAGGAGTTCTATACCAACCGCACGGTCGTCCACCTGATGACCGAGATCCTTCAACCCAGGCCGGGCGAGTCCATCTACGACCCCACCTGCGGCAGTGCCGGCATGCTCATCTCCGCCATCGCCCATCTCAAGCAGCACGGGGAGGAATGGCGCAACGTCCACGTCTACGGGCAGGAGATCAACCAGCTCTCATCCGCCATCGGCCGTATGAATCTGTTCCTTCACGGCGTCGAGGACTTCGAAATCGCCAACGACGACACACTGCGTCACCCCACCTTCCTCGAAGCGGGCAAGCTGCGCACCTTCGACATGGTGCTCGCCAATCCTCCCTACTCCATCAAACAGTGGGATCGCGAGTCGTTCGCATCCGACCCCTATGGCCGCAACTTCCTCGGCACGCCCCCGCAGGGACGAGCCGACTATGCCTTCATCCAACACATCCTCAAGAGCATGGACCCGAAGAGCGGCAGGTGCGCCATACTTCTCCCCCACGGCGTACTCTTCCGTAACGAGGAATCGGAGATGCGCGAAAAGCTCGTGAGAAGCGATCTCGTCGAGGCAGTCATCGGACTCGGTGCAAACCTCTTCTTCAACTCGCCCATGGAGGCCTGCATCCTCATCTGCCGCAGCGAGAAAGCGCCGAACCGGCGCAAGGAGATACTGTTCGTGGACGCCTCTGCCGAGGTAACCCGCAAGAACGCGCAAAGCTACCTTGAGCCTCGACACATCCAGAGAATCGTCGAGGCTTACCGATCTGACGAAGACATCGAAGGTTTCTCATCCCACGCATCGTTTAGTAAGATCGAGGACAACGCTTTCTCGCTCTCCATCCCTCTGTACGTGAAGCCCTCCGATGATGAAAACACTGACGATAGAAGCATCGAGGAAACGATAGGGAGCTGGAGAACCGCCTCCACAGAGGCCGCGTCCCTGCTCGATGATATTGCTGCGAAATTGCATGAAAACGATGGTGAGTAACATGACCCACGTTTGCCTGGGCGATGTGGCCCACGAAATTAAACAGAAGGTCCCTGTGGGGCAAGAGCTGCCGACGGTCGGCCTTGAGCATCTGGACCCCGGCGAGGTCGAACTCGCCCATTGGGACGAAGGTGTCGAGACCACCTTCACTAAGGCTTTCTCAAAGGGGCAGGTGCTGTTCGGGCGTCGCAGGGCATACCTGCGCAAGGCTGCCGTCGCCCCATTCGACGGAATCTGCTCTGGCGACATCACCGTCATCGCCCCCAAGGACAACCTCTCTCCGAGGCTGCTCCCGTTCATCATCCAGAACGACGCCCTATTCGAGCACGCCGTCACCAATTCGGCAGGCTCCCTCTCGCCAAGAGTCAAGTGGCAGAGCCTTTCGCAATTTGAATTCGAGCTTCCCAGCATCGCTAAGCAAGAAGATCTTGCCGACATACTCTGGACCGCACAAGAAACGAGGTCTCACTACAGGCAGCTACTTACAGCCTGCGATGACGTCGTCAAATCACAATTTGGTTGCCGGGGGTGCGCGGCATGACGAAGTATCTATTCGGCGACCTCGTGCGCAACTGCAAAGAAAAGGTCGATCGAGACAACAACCCATACGAGTATTTCGTTGCCGGCGACCACATGGAAAGTGAGAGGCCCAAGCTTACAATGCGAGGGCGATTTGACGAAGCCGACGTCGGCCCTGCCTTCATCAGAATATTCAAGCCAGGGCAAGTCCTGTATGGATCTAGGCGTACTTATCTCAAGAAAGTTTCCGTTGCCGATTTCGAGGGCGTGACGTCCAACGTGACGTTCGTTCTTGAAACCAAGGATGAGTCCATTCTTCCTCAGAGGCTTCTTCCGTTCCTGCTGCTCTCCGATCGTTTCACTAGCTACTCGATTGGCAAATCAAAAGGTTCCACCAACCCTTACGTCCTGTTCTCCGATCTTGCGGACTTTGAGATAGACCTTCCAGAACCGAAAACAGTCGCCGAGATTGCTGACATTATGTGCGCTGCCGAGCGGCTTAAGGAAGACTATCGTTCGCTAATTGCAACCTGCGATGACGTTGTTAAATCACAATTTGGTTGCCGGGGGTGCGCGGCATGACAAGGTATAGATTCGACCAGATAGCCGAGAACAGCACCGCCAGGAAAAAACCCGAGGAAAGCGATCGCAACCGGTACGTTGGGCTGGAGCACCTTGATCCGGGCACTCTTGAGGTGACCCGTTGGGGCGCCGAGGTTACTCCCAAGGGCGACAAACTGCTCATGAAGAAAGGCGATGTCCTGTTCGGCCGCCGAAGGGCCTATCAGAAGAAGGTCGGCATAGCGCCCTTCGATGGCATCTTCTCGGCTCACGGGATGGTGCTGCGCCCGAAGGCCGATGTCGTCGATCCGATGTTCTTCCCGTTTTTCATCAGCTCCGGCATATTCCTTGACGAGGCAATACGGGTCTCCGTCGGCTCTCTTTCGCCGACGGCAAACTGGAAAGATCTCCGGACCTTGGAATTTGATTTGCCCTCGCTGGGAAAACAACGCGAGCTTGCCGGCATCCTCTCGGAAGCCGAGAGCCTCAAAGGGCATTATCGTAAGCTGCTCACGACCTGCGACGACGTCGTCAAATCACAATTTGTCGAGATGTTCGGGGATCCTATCGACAATACATTTCATAAGCCCATCGCAAGTTTCTCCGATCTAGGAAAGTGGCAAAGTGGCGGAACCCCGGCACGTTCAAACACCGCTTATTTCGAAGGGGATATTGATTGGTATTCAGCCGGCGAGCTTAATGGATTTCACCTTCGATCGTCTATTGAAAGAATAACGATCGAGGCATTGAATCAATCCGCGGCAAAACTGTATCCGGCAGGCTCCCTTCTCGTTGGAATGTATGATACCGCCGCTCTAAAGATGGGGGTTCTTGATAAGGCCGCCGCATCAAATCAGGCATGCGCCTGTCTGATCCCCAATGATTCGGTTCTCGTTGAATGGCTTTATACGGCAATCTCGATAATGAAGCCTCATCTGCTTGGTCAAAGAAAGGGATGCCGTCAAAAGAACCTTAGCCTAAAAACGATCAAAGGGTTCAATCTTCCCATTGCTGATAAAGCGGAGCAAAGGGACTTTGCTGTATTTTTCCATTCAGTCGACAAATCGAAATTTGCTGTACAAAAGGCCCTCGACGAGTTGAACGCCACGACTAAGAAGATCTTGAACCAGGAGTTAGGACTCGGAGATGTTTAACGAGGACAACACCATCGAGCAAATGAGCGTCGAGGCGCTTGCCAGCCTTGGCTGGAGATACGTGGCCGCCGAAGACCTCCCGCGCCGCCATGCCGACGTCATGGTCGAGCCCATGGTCAAGGACGCCCTCATCAGGCTTAACCCGGAGATCGCAGAAGACCCCGATCGCGCCGACGAGATCATCTACCGACTCAGGGCCCTCATTCAGTCCACAAGTCCGCAGAACCTGGTCTCCACCAACGAGCGGTTCAAAAAGCTCATCATCGAGGAGAACTCATTCCCCTACGGCAAAGACGGTCGCATGGTCCCCATCCGCTTCTTTGGCACGGCGGCGGACGGCGATCTTGGCAAAAACGAGTACATCGTCACCAACCAGTGGGTCTACCCCCAGGAGCAGGGCGGCAAGCGCCTCGACCTCGTCCTTCTTGTCAATGGATTTCCGCTCGTCATCGGCGAGTTCAAGACGCCGGTGCGCGATTCGATAACCTGGCTCGACGGCGCTGGCGACATCGCTAAATATGAGAAGAGCATCCCGCAGATGTTCGTCTGTAGCGCGATCAACTTCGCCAGCGAAGGAAAATGCTATCGCTACGGGTCAGTGAACATGCCTCCCGAGATGTGGGGACCCTGGCATGAGGGCGACAAGAAGAGCGAGGGCACACTTGCCGACGTCAAGAGAAGCATGGCGTCCATGCTAACCCCCACGAACGTCATGGACATCTTCCAGTTCTTCACGCTCTTCGCCACCGACAAGAAGCATCGACGCATCAAGCTGATCTGTCGCTACCAACAGTTCGAGGGTGCGAACCTCATCGTGGACCGCGTCCGCGCAGGATACCCGAAGCGTGGCCTCATTTGGCATTTCCAGGGCTCAGGAAAGTCACTGCTCATGGTATTCGCCGCCCAGAAGCTGCGCATGGTCCCCGAACTCAAGAACCCGACCGTCGTCATCGTGGATGACCGAATCGACCTCGAGACCCAAATCACGGGGACCTTCAACGCATCCGATATCCCCAACCTCGCAAGCGCCGGCAGCAAGGAAGAGCTTGAGTCCTTCTTTAAGCAGGACATGAGAAAGATCCTCATCACCACCATCTTCAAATTCGGCGAGGTTGCGGGGACGCTCAACGAGCGCGAGAACATCATCCTCATGGTCGACGAGGCGCACCGCACCCAAGAGGGCGACCTCGGCGAGAAGATGCGACTCGCCTTGCCAAACGCCTTCTTCTTCGGCTTGACCGGCACGCCCATCAACCGAACCGACAAGAACACGTTCCACACCTTCGGTGCCAAAGAGGACAAGTCCGGCTACATGAGCCGCTATTCCTTCGCCGACTCCATCCGCGACCACGCCACATTGCCGCTCCATTTTGAAACCGTTCCCGTCGAGCTCCACGTCAACCAAGAGGTCGTGAACGCCGCCTTTGACGAAATGACCCGAGACCTCAGCAAAGAGGACAAGGCGGAACTCACCAGGCGCGTCAAGATCGAGTCCGTCATGAAGGCCCCGGACCGCATCCACAAGGTATGCGAACACATCGCCAAGCACTTCAAGTCAAAGGTTGAGCCCGACGGCTTCAAGGCGCAGGTAGTCTGCTACGACCGAGAGTGCTGCCTGCTGTATAAGGAGGAGCTCGACAAGCTCTTGGGCGCTGATGCAGTCACCATCGTCATGGATACGAACAACGACAAGGAGGACCGGTACAAGGCATATCGTCGCGATCGCGATGCCGAGGAAAAGCTCCTTGACCGTTTCCGCGACCCGGACGATCCGCTCAAGATTCTCATCGTCACTGCGAAGCTGCTCACTGGGTTCGATGCGCCCATCCTGCAAACTCAGTACCTTGACAAGCCCTTACGCGACCACACGCTATTGCAGGCAATCTGTCGAACCAACCGCGTCTACAACGACAAGAAGACATTCGGTCTCATAGTTGACTATATCGGCCTCTTCGACAACGTCGCCAAGTCCCTGCACTTCGACGAGGCCGAGGTGCAGAAGGTCATAACCAACATCGACGAGGTAAAGGCCGAACTACCCAGGCTTATGCATTGCTGTCTTGAGTACTTCTCAACGGTCAGAGACCGCCGCAACGCGGATTGGGAGTCCCTTCTCGAAGCTCAACAATGTCTGCCAACGACAAAGGTGAAAGACCAGTTTGGGGCCGACTTCTCGGTCTTGAACAGAGCGTGGGAAGCCCTTTCGCCCGATTCGTGTCTCAATCCCTACAAGCCCGATTTCATCTGGCTCTCGCAGGTCTACGATTCCGTGAGACCGGTAGACAATCGCGGGAAGCTCATCTGGGCAGCGCTCGGGCCCAAGACAATCGAGCTCGTGCACGAGAACATCACCGTCGAGAGAGTCCGAGACGATGACGACATCCTTGAACTCGACGAGGACATGATCGAGCACTTCATCAACGACAAGAGCAATACCGAGAAGATCACACGTAAGCTGGAGATAGATCTCGTCGCACGAATCCGCAAGCACGATAAGAATGGCAAGTTCCAGAAGCTCGGCGAGCGTCTGGAGGACCTGAGGGAACGTCACGAGCAAGGTCTTATCAACAGCGTCGAGTTCCTCAAGATGCTCATCGACCTCGCCAAAGAAGCACGAGCCGCCGAAAAGGAAGTCGTGCCCGAGGAAGAGGAGGACAAGGGAAAGGCTGCTCTCACTGAGCTCTTTAACGGCATCAAGAACGGCGACACGCCTATCATCGTCGAGAACATCGTCAATGACATTGACGAGATCGTTAAGATAACTCGCTTCGACGGTTGGCAGGCAACCACAGCAGGCGTCAAAGAGGTCAAGAAGCAGCTACGCGCCATTCTTTGGATGCGCTACAAGCTCAAAGACCAGGCTCTTTTTGATAAGGCGTATTCGTATATCGAACTCTACTATTAGGCAACAGAAGACAGGTCTCTAGGGACGCTCCGCATTACCATTTCATAGGATGTGGAGCGTCCCAATTTGAACAAGTAACGTCTTGCGATGGGCGAATGTTGCAGTCCCAATGGCTCGATAACCCTTTCATAGTCTGGTGTTTAAATCTTCGCTAGAAGCCATCCACACTTTGCAGTTAATTGATTCCTTCTTCGCAGGCGAAAACGACAATATTGTCCGCTCCGCCTACTTCCCCTCCGCCTTCAGCTTCAGTAGCAAGTCGCCCAGCTCGGGGCACTTGCTGGAAAGGCGCGTCTGAGCTCGCTCGCCCATCCCCCATCGCTGGCGGACTTCCTGGGCGCGCGGACTCACGCGGTAGTCCCCGTCCATCACCTGCTTGAGCAGCTTGGCGGTCACGCGCGCATCGGCCAGGGCGCTGTGGGCGTGGCCCGTCGACTCGTCGAACTCGATGCCAAACCACGTCGCCACGTCGCCCAACGAGACGCACCCGTGGCTGCCCACGTCCATGATCGAGGTATAAAACGCCTGCAGGTCGGCCCAGTCCGTAGGAAATGCGGAAAGGTCGATGTGCTTTGCCTGGCACTCGGTCAAAAGCTGTCGACGATCCGTCCCGCTCCAGCAAACTATCTGGACGGAGTAGCGACCAATCCAATCGCCGAGCCTTTTGATAACCATACAGAGCGGATCGGCCATCGCGGTGTCCACGGCCGATATCCCTGTGAGCTCGCGAACGGGAACAAACGCCTTCGGTAAATTCCATCTGCATAAACTGCGAGAACTCGCCCATCACATTGCCGTGGTTATCGAGCTTAACCGCGCCGACCTCGATAATCTCGTTGCGCAACCCGCGGCGCTGGCGCTGCCTTGGCACCGGCGCAAACTCGAAGTCGAGCACAATCTGACGCGCAAAGTTCGTCGTATCGATAGCCGAGATGCACGGCGTCTTTTTGTCTGGCACGGTCAGGGCCTTTCTCCGTTGCCTGCCGCTTGCTACATAGGCGGCTACATTGCCGTAAGGATAGGCGCCCGTGCGGACACAAAAGCGGGGTGCAACGCCATGCGCCGGTCGCACGCCATGCAGACCGCCCCAAGAGAGTCGCCCGCTCTATTCAAATGCATGAAAAAGATTTAGGCCCGGTGACTTGAATCAGCGGTCATCCCGGGCCCATCAGAGCTCGTAGAGCTCTTGGTTGCTTTGGTCTCGCTCTTCACGGCGCTTATCGAACTTTCCGAGGCACTCAAGCAGCATTCGAAGCATAACAAGTCGCTGCCATTAAGGCACTGACCTCTTGACCAAGCAACAGCGCTGCCCAGCTATCACCCTTGGGCTGCCGTCAACTTTATTCTATCCGCGAGCATCTGGTTTACCAAATGGATTTTCGGTAAAGGAAGCACGGCACGCCCGCAAAACCACTACGCCCCAAGTGCCGCCATGGGAATCACCGCCACGCCGTCGTCGCGTGTGTAGGCAATACTCCCCTTTCCAACCACGACCGCCAAAAACGCCGGCGCGGCATTCTGGGCGGCAGGATTGGAGAGCACTTTCCTCTCCAGCGCCTTGAGATTTCTCGCTCCATCGTCTGCTTTCGCATCACTCAGCTTGACCTCGATGGCTCCCCAGCGCCCGTCGTGCTCAACGATCAGATCGACCTCAAGGCCCTTCTCATCTCGGAAATAATAGACACTGTTGTCGACACCGCCGTAGGTGGAAAGGAACACGCGCACGTCGCGCAGGACGAGATTCTCAAAGAGCATCCCCAGCGTTTGCATATCGCCAAGCAGCCGCTCAGGGGTAGCCCCCAGCAACGCCGCCGCAAGTGACGGGTCACAGAAGTAGCGCTTGGGGCGCACGCGAACGCGGGCCTTCGAGCGCATGGGCGGCTCCCATCCGCAGAGGTCCTCGGTCAGCTTGAGCCTGTTGAAGAGGTCCAAGTACGCAGCGATGGTCCTCTCGTCGGGGCCCGCCTCACCGTACGAGGCATCCTTTACGAGCGTCTTGTACGTGACAGCCTGGCTCTCGTTCATGGCAAGAGCTCGCAAAAGGCCGTGTGCAAGCTCGGACGACATGCCCTCGTCCAGCACGTTGACGTCGAGCACCGAGTGCACGTACTGGCTTGCCGTCTC
This sequence comes from Collinsella aerofaciens, assembly GCF_039062365.1. Taxonomy (GTDB): domain Bacteria; phylum Actinomycetota; class Coriobacteriia; order Coriobacteriales; family Coriobacteriaceae; genus Collinsella. The sequence continues at coordinate 27,148 of NZ_JBCJBI010000001.1, read as the reverse complement.
TCGCGCAAGATCTTCCGAAAGCCCAAGATTTGCAGGCCAACCGCCCCTGCAGCACCAGCGGGCGACGTCATCCACCGTGCTCTCGCGACGCTGAGGGGCAAAATCCTCGCCCTTAAAGAGGCTTGCCAGTGACACGAGCGGCTCGCCGTCGCCCGACTCACACAGGGCCATGGGGCGCATTGACAGACGGGCGATCCTACCCGTGCCGGAATGACGAACATGGCTGCGCTCCTCGCTTTTGAGCGCGGTCGAGCCCGTGAGCAAAAGTGTCCCCCGTTCGTTGCCGCTCGCGTCCACGAAACGCCGGGCGGCATCCCAAACCTCGGGCACCTCCTGCCATTCATCGACCAGGTGTGGCGCATCGCCGATGAGCGCCAGGCTTGGGTCGACCTCTGCCGCCGCACGCTGCGCAGGCTCATCGAGCCTGGAGACGCTCGCCGAGCGAGAGAGCGCCGTCCAGGTCTTGCCGCACCATTTGGGGCCGTTGATCTCCACACAGCCAAACGCCCGCATAAGGGTGTCGAGGCGCTCCTCTATGAGCCGGGGCCTATATCCCTTTTGGGTCAATCTCTTTGGTGCATCCATAGACGGCCGTCCCTCTCTATCATGCGATATGCGAAATTTCGCCATTCTCAATGCTGATTTTACGCTACTTTCAATGTAGTTTTTACGCCATGACAGATGTAGTTTTTACGCCATTTTCATTGAAGGTTTTACGCTTGGCATCCTTAGCGCGACCCATTCCGAGCATCAAATCAGAGCGCGCTTGGTTATCTCCGCTCGCACATCTCGGCAAACGAAATCAGCTTGGTATCTCCCCTGCTCGCCGCAGCATCCTGACATCCTTGCGTAAAGCCTCGCTTCGAGAAGATCGCATAGCTTTTTTGCTGCCGTCTAAAGAGCTCGCTTCGGTGCACGAGCTTTTGCAGCACATCCTCGCCAACCGGTTCATTGCGCCATTTGCACTCCGCAAACAGCGCAGCGCCCTCGCCATCGTCAACAATCAAGTCGATTTCTTCCTGCGTATGTGTGCGATTGTCCGTCCCCCACCAGCGCCCGACGCTCGCCGGAACCACATCGAGCTGGCCCGCGCGCGCGAGTTCGTACACGTATTGCCTGCATATAAGCTCAAAGACCGTACCCATGTAATCCGATACGTGCGGCTCAATGCGCTTATACGCCATCTCGGCCATATCGTTTTGAATCAGCCCAATGTTCTGCGGCACAAACTTGTACCAGAACCTAAACATCTGGTCGCTCAGCAGATACACGGCTCGCTTATTGCTCGTCTCGTTTAGGGGCAGCTCGCGCTCGACAATCCCAAGCGACGCCAGCTTATCCACATAGCTCTTTACGTTGCTCGCAGGGATTCCCGTAGAGCTCGCAATCTCCGAGATCCTCGAGCGCCCCTGAGCAATTGCTTGCACGATCGCATCATATTGCTCGGGATTGCGGCACTCTTGCAACAGCAGGTTACTCGGCTCCTCAAAGAGATAGCCCGTAGGAGTAAGAAATAGACGTTTGATGTTGTCCTTGAGCGGTGCGGCAGGATCGACTTTCTCGATATATGCAGGAATGCCGCCCGTCATGCCATAGCAAACCGCAGCGTCTTCGCGACCCATGCTCTGCCACAGGTCGAGGGTCGTCGTAAAATCGAGCGGCATGATCTTAAACTGGGCCGTACGCCTACCGTATAGTGGGCTCTCGTAGCCCAACACCTGCTCTTCCATAAACGAAAGCGACGACCCGCACAGGATAAGCATGAGCTTGGCCTCTTTGTACAGGTGATCGATCTTGTCTTGCAGTAACGAGCTGATCTCGGGATGCGATTGGGCGAGATAGGGATACTCGTCAATCACGACAATCAAACGTTCCGTGCGAGCCATGGTGGCCAATGCATCGAACGCCTCGTCAAAACTACGAAACGACACGCCTGCAGCACCAACCGAGCCTGCAAGTATCGCCTGGCTAAAGCCGTGCAGGTTTGCCTCTGCATTGGTACGACGAGCTTGAAAGTAAATAGCCCTCTTGCCTTGGATGAACTCTGTGATAAGGCGCGTTTTACCCACGCGACGGCGGCCGTAAATCACAGGCATCTCAAAGGAGCCCGTGCCATACAGTCGATTGAGCTCGGACATTTCCGCTGTTCTTCCGATAAACATAGGCCATCCTTCCTTTACGTTATAGCTAGCTATATTATACCTTCCTATAATATAGCTAGCTATAACGTAATTCGACAAGCGGCGCACGCAAAAGGAGCGGTACACCACCGCACGTGGACCGTTCCGGAAAGCACGTCCCATTCCGAGTGGCAATTCCGGGTCACAGTTTCCGCAGATACAAGGCGACAGTCCGCCGCCCTTATCACATGCCTTCAAATATGCGATCCAGAAACATGAAACAGCAGATAGAATGCTCTTTTTCAAAAAGTACACGTCCCGAAACTTACCAAGACTTCATATCCAGCTACCGTTCACGGTCGCCGATTACCGCCCACCGATTCAAACAAGAAATATGTCGTCAAAAGCAGGTCATCTACCTGCATGGTTAGATTTTGGTCAGCTTTTGGTCAGCTGAGCGGCAAGTTCCAGCTGATACGTTTTTGCTACCCAAAAGGAGGCGGTAGCTCATGACCCATTGCAATGACCAGCTCATCGACCAACTGCTCACTCAAGCCGAACAAGAGGGGCGCTGTCTGATTCCCCCGAGCACGGCGATCCGAAAAGCGCTCCTTCGGCGCACCGGCGGCACGGTTGTCTCGCCCATGCCGGGGTTGTTTGCGCGAAAAACGCGCTGGGATGAACTCAACCGAGCGCAACGCCATTGCGAGATTATTCGCGCCCTTGCGATCATCCATCTCGATTGGACGTTCTGCTCGTTTTCGGCAGCTTGCCTGCTGGGGCTCGAGGTCTCGTGGCGACACTTGAATGTCGTGCATGTCTGCAGCTCGACAAAGCCGTCGGCTCGCCCGGGCGCACATATTCAGCGGCACCAGATTGAGCCGGCCGGAGCAATACGCAGAGCCGGCATATCGGTAACGCCGCCCATCCAAACGGCCACAGATTGCCTGTTGCAGACCGGTTTTGCCGACGGCATGCCCATTGCCGATTCGACGATCTTAAAGCTCGGCCTTGCGCGGGAACAGCTGATGGAGGCCGTCGAGCAACGAGCGACCGCCCGCAATGGTCACGCGATTCGCACCGCCCTCACGACACTTCGATATGCCGACGCCCGCGCCGAGAGCGGCGGGGAATCGGTCACCCGAGCCGTCATGATCGAGACGGGCTTTGCGCCCGACTGGCTTCAATACGAGCTGACGGACCCCTTCGATTCGGCCAAGCCCATACGAACGGACTTTGCCTGGGAGCGCCAGGCGCGGGAACTCACGCTGGGCGAGCTCGACGGGCTCATCAAATATACCAACCAGACCATGCTGGCCGGACGCACCACCGCCGAGGCGCTCGTTGCCGAACGACAGCGCGAGGCACACCTATCGCTCTACGGCCACCCTCTGCTGCGCTTTACCATGAACGAGGTCCGCTCGGCAGGAATGCTCGCCAAAAAGCTGCAGACGGCAGGCATCCGGCAGACCGCTCTACCAACATGGCTCAACGATATTGAGCTGTAGGAGCTGCTGAGCTTATGCCCGCCTGCCCACCAAACTGGGACACACTTTCCGGTTGGCAGCGCCCGCGGAAACCATGTCCCAAATTGAGCGCTCAAAACGGGATGTACTTTCCAGATGGCATGCCTAGCGGAAACCGTGTCCCGGAATCAAGGCCTAGAACGGGACAGACTTTCCGGTTGAAGCGCCCAGCGGAAACTGCATCCCGGAATAGACGCTCAAACTGGGACGCAGTTTCCGGTTTCCTGCTGTTCCGGATAGTACGTCCCATTCTGGAGCCGAAATCTGGGACGCAGTTTCCGCATGCAGAGGCGCTCCAAACAAAAGGCCCCGGCTCGCGATGGAGTCGGGGCCAAAGGCACAGCATATGCAGTTGGTGTTGAGCGCGAACAGCCCGTCAGCAATGGTCGTCCGCGCCCCACCCTACCCGCGGTTGCGAACGCGGCTGTAGGGCGTATCCACCATGGGCAGATCCGGACGCAGCTTGCCGTCAAACGCGCGGTAGGCGTTCTGCACGGCGGGCGCCGTGGGGATCGTTGCGATCTCGCCGATGCCCTTGCCGCCGTATGCCACGGGCAACAGCTCGTCCTTCTCCACGTAGATGGCGTGGATATCCGGAATCTCGGGCGCACGGAACAGCCCGAGCGTACCGTACCTTGCCTGGGGCACGCAGTCCTTGAGCGGCCAATCCTCGGTAAGCGCATAGCCCATACCCATGAGCACGCCGCCTTCGATCTGACCCTGAATGGAGATGGGGTTGACCACCTTGCCGGAATCGTGCGCGGCATAGACCTCGCTCACGCGACCGTCATCATCCAGAATGACCACATGCGTGGCAAAACCGTAGCAGATGTGGCTCTTGGGGTTGGGAACGTCGGCACCCAGCTTGTCGGTCGGCTCCAGATACACGTAGCCAAACTCGCATCCCTCGAGCGCCTTGATGGCGGCCGCGGGATCCTGAGGATGCATACCCTGGCCGGCGACGAGCTCCTGCGTGTGCAGCTGATAGGCGCGACCGTCGTCGTACTCGATCTTGACGCCGTCGCCATGCGCATTCACGGGAGCGGCGGGCGCAGACTTGCCGGCCTCGATGTCAAGCATGGCATCGCGCAGCAGGAAGGCGGCACCGCGCACGGCCTCGCCGGTCACGACCGTCTGACGCGAGCCAGACGTGGTGCCGGAGTCGGGAGCGTTCTCGGTGGAGCACTCGCCGTTGGCGATGCAACGAAGCGGCAGACCGCAGGCCTCGGCAACGTCCTGCAAAAAGACGGTGTTGCAGCCCTGGCCGATGTCGGACGTGGCGGCATAGACCACGGCCACGCCGTTCTCGACGCGAATCTTGCAGCGGCCGGCGTCGGGCAGGCCAACGCCCACGCCAGCGTTCTTCATAGCGCAGGCAATGCCGGCGTGGCCGGGATGCGCATAGTAGGCATCCTTGACCTCGAGCAGTGTCTCCTTAAGCGCCGTGGAGCAGTCGGCAATCTGGCCGTTGGGCAAAACCTCGCCCGGCTCGATGGCGTTGCGGTAGCGAATCTCCCACGGATCCAGGCCGACCTTCTCTGCCAGCAGGTCGATCAGGCTCTCGAGCGCAAACTCGGACTGGCAAACGCCAAAGCCGCGGTACGCGCCGGCGGGCGGGTTGTTGGTGTAGTAGCCATAACCGCGAATGTCGGTGTTCTGGTACTTGTAAGGGCCGACGGCATGCGTGCAGGCGCGCTCGAGCACCGGGCCGCACAGCGACGCGTAGGCGCCGGTGTCAAAGTTGATCTCGCAATCCAGACCGGTAAAATTGCCCTCGGCGTCGCAACCCAGTGTAAAGGTACCGTCCATGGCGTGGCGCTTGGGATGGAATGCAAGCGACTCGGCACGCGTGAGCTTGCACTTCACAGGACGCTGGAGCTTATATGCGGCAAGCGCGGCCAGGTGTTGGATGGACACGTCCTCCTTGCCGCCAAAGCCGCCGCCCACGAGCATGGTCTCGACGACCACGCGCTCGGGCTCGCTATCCCAGCCAAACATGTGGGCGCACTCTTTGCGCGTATCGTAGGCACCCTGGTCGGTCGACTGCACCTTGACGCCGTTCTTGTACGGGAAGGCAACGGCACACTCGGGCTCCAAGAAGGCATGCTCGGTAAAGGGCGTGGTAAAGCGCTGCGTCACGGTGAACGCGCTTTCGGCCAGCGCCTTGGCGGCGTCGCCGCGCGTCACATGACGGCTCTGGCACACGTTGTCCTTGAGCTCCACTGTGTTGCCAAAGGCAAAGAAGCTGTCATGCAGGCGCGGGGCGTCGGCGGCCCTGGCCTCGACAATGTTGCGCACGGGCTCCAGCGGCTCGTAATCGATCTTTACGAGCTTCTTGGCCTTCTCGAGCGTCGCCTCGTCCTCGGCGACCACCAGCACGATGGCATCGCCCACGCAGCGGGTGATATCGCCCTGAGCGATCATGACGTCCCAGTCCTGGATAAGGTGGCCGACCTGGTTGACCGGCACGTCCTCGGCGCGCAGGATACCCACCACGCCGGGCAGGGCCTCGGCCTTGGAGGTGTCGATGGAGAGCACGCGGGCGCGCGGATACTTGGAGCGCACGGCGCTGGCATAGGTCAGGCCCGGCTGATCGAGCTCGTCGATGTCGTCGGGATACTTGCCCTCGCCGAGCACCTTCTTGCGCACGTCGATACGGAAGGCGCGCTTGCCCACGCCGTAGTCGTCGCCGCGCTCCAGGTCCTCGTCGATCTGCTTTTCGCCGCGGAGCACCGCAGCGGCCAGCGAAATGCCCTCGATAATCTTTTTGTAGCCGGTGCAGCGGCAGACATTGCCGCGGATGGCGTACTTGATCTGTTCCTCGGTGGGCTCAGGGTCCTCGGCGATGAGCGCCGCACCCGCCATGACCATACCGGGGATGCAAAAGCCGCACTGTACGGCGCCCACGGCGCCAAAGGCGTACACAAAGGCCTCGCGCACGTCCTCGGGCAGGCCCTCGACGGTCACGATGTTGCGGCCGGCGGCAAGAGCGGTGGTCAGCACGCACGCCTTGACGGCCGCGCCGTCCACATGGATGGTGCAGGTACCGCACGCGCCCTCGGAGCAGCCGTCCTTGGCGGAATGGATATGCAGGTCGTCGCGCAGGTAGCGCAGCAACGGCTTGTTCTGAGTCGTCGTGTGCTCGACGCCGTTAACGGTAAAAGTGAATTCCTGTGCCATGGTGATTCCCTTCTACACGCCGGCGGCGATGCCGGTGCGGTCGTGGATGGCGCCATGAGGGCAGACGACGGCGCACATGCCGCACGACAGGCAGTCCACGCCGTCGATATGGGCGCAGTTGTCCTCGATGCGGATAGCGCCGGCAGGGCACTTTTTGGCGCACATACCGCAACCGATGCAGCTCGTGTCGCAGACCTTGCGCGCAATGGCGCCCTTATCGGTGTTGTTGCAGCGCACCAGAATGTTCTGGTAGCCGGGAACGAAGGCAATCACGCGCTGCGGGCACGCCATGCCGCACAGGCCACAGCCCGTGCACTTGGAGCGATCCACGCGGGCGATGCCATCGACCAGCGCAATGGCGCCGTGGGGGCAGGCCGTGACGCAGGCGCCACAGCCAATGCAGCCTTCGCTGCAGCGGGCGTCGCCGCCTGCGGAGGCGCAACCGCTTCCGCAGGCAACGTAGGCCACGTTATGTTGAATGGATTTGGCCATAAGAGACTCGCCTATTTCTTAAGAAGGTACGAATAGTTGTCGCGCACGGCCCTGATGGTCAGGCGGACGGCCTCGGGAAGGCCGGTGTTGACGGCATCGACCGAGACGGTGCGGATCGTGCCGGCGACGCGGACCTTAAAGTGATCCTCGCCCACGGCCAGGAAGCCCTCGTTCTCGGAGTTCTCCATGTCCTGCTCGCTCCAGAACAGGGTGAGCTTGTCCTTGTAGGGACGACCCTCCTGGTAAGGGCAGAACACGGCGCAGTTGCCGCACTCGTTGCACATGCCGTCGACATGGACGACCTGATGCTTGGCGAGACCCGGCACCTTAATTGCCACGTTGGCGCGGTTGGGGCACACGTCGCAGCAGACCTCGCACACCGAGCCGCAGCCCAGGCAGCGGGTCTTGGTGCAGTTGCGCTTGTCGCGGCACAGCGACCCCTTGCGCTCGTAGCAGGTGTCCTCGCGGCCGGCCTGCTCGTTGCAGTCGGCGTACTTGTTAAAGTCCACACCGGCGATGGCACGGGCGACCTCGGCGGCATCGGCGATAGCCTCGACCACGGTGGCAGGACCGCGACGGCAGTCACCGGCAGCCCAAACGCCCTCGACGCCGGTGGAGGTGGCGGCAAGGCGGCCGCGACGGTCGTGCTCGACGCCCGCGGCATCGTACAGGCTGGCATCGATGCCCTCGCCCACGGCGCAGATCACCGTGGTGGCGGAAAGCTCGACGGTCTCGCCCGTGGCGACGGGGCTGCGACGGCCGCTTGCATCCGGCTCGCCGAGCTCCATGACGTCGCAGGTCAGCACGGAGCCGTTGAGCGCCTTGGGCGCCAGCAGCTCGCAGAGCTCAACGCCGTCGGCAAGAGCAAGATCGAGCTCTTCCTCGTCGGCGGGCATCTGCTTCTTGGTGCGGCGATACACCAGGCGCACGTTCTTCACGCCGGTCAGGCGCTTGGCCACGCGAGCCGCGTCCATGGCGGTGTTGCCGGCGCCAATGACCACGACGTCCTCGCCCAGCTCGAGCTTCTCGCCCTTCTTGGCGGCCTCGAGGAACTCCAGCACATCGAGCTCGGCGCCCTCGCCCAAGCCCGCAGAGCCGGGCATCCAGGCACCGGTGGCCACGACCACGTCAGTAAAGCCTTGAGCCTTGAGTTCGTCGATGGAATCCACGCGAGCGTTGAGCTGCACCTTGGCGCCAAAGGCCAGGCAGAGCTCAGCATCGTGGGAGATATCGTCGCTCGCGATACGGAACTCGGGAATCACGTGACGGACCACGCCGCCGAGAGAGTCGCGGGCCTCGAAGATGGTGACGGGCACGCCGGCACGCGTCAGGAAGAACGCCGTCGCCAGGCCGGCCGGGCCGCCGCCAATAACGGCAACGTTGCGCTCGCCGTCGTTTGCGATGGCCTGGGCGCGCAGCTTGGGCAGTACGGCGGTCATGGCCTCGCGGGCGGCCTTGAGCTTGCTGGCGCGAATCTGGGCGCCCTCGGGCTCGTAGAACGCACGCTCGCAGGCACGGCCGCAGGGATGCGGGCAGATGGTGCCGGTAATGAACGGCAGGGCGTTGCGCTCGATGATAATGTTGAGTGCGTCCTCGTAGCGGCCCTCGTCAACAGCCGCCAGGTAGGCAGGAATATCCTGCTGGATGGGGCAGCTCGTGCGACACGGCGTGGTAAAGCAGTCGGAAAGCGGGCTCTTGCCGGCGACCTTGCGGTCGGGCAGCGGGCGCAGCGGCTTCTTGTAGAGCGGGTTGGTGAGCGAATCGGCCTGGATCGCCGTTACGGCCTCGAGAGAGACGCCCGCGAACGGCTTGCCGTCCAGGTCGGTAAACTCGCCGGCCATCTGGCTAAATCGCTCGTAGCCACCGGGCTTGAGCACGTCGGTCGCCAGGGTAACGGGCCAAATGCCGGCATCGTACAGGGCGCGGATGTTGTAGACCGTAGCACCGCCAGAGTAGCTAATGCGCAGCTTGCCATCGAACTGCTCGGTAATGCGACGGGCGGCCTCGATGGTCAGCGAGAACAGCGAACGGCCGGACATGTACATCTCGGTGGAGGGCAGCTCGTTCCTCGTCACGTCGACGGGGAACGTGTTGGTCAGCTTGACGCCAAACTCCAGGCCGCGCTCGGCACACAGGGCAATCAGACGCTCAAACATGGGCACAGCGTCGACCCACTGCAGATCCTCGCGGAAGTGCGTGTCATCGAAGACGATGTAGTCGAAGCCCAGCTCGTTGAGGCGCTGGCGAGCAAACTCATAGCCCAGCAGCGTGGGGTTGCACTTGATGTAGGTGTTGAGACCCTTCTCGGTAATCAGATAGGTCGCGATGCGCTCGATCTCCGCCGGCGGGCAGCCATGCAGCGTGGACTCGGTAATGGAGTTGGAGACGCGCGCCGGGATGGACTCGACAAACGCGGCATCGACATGCTCAAACTTGTCCAGGTTAGCGAGCGCCCACGTGCGGCACTCGTTCCAAACCTCGGAGCCGCTGGCGTCCTTCATGCCCTCAATGTACGCATCGACCTTGGGGCTCTTGATGCCCTCGAGGTCATAACCCACGGACATGTTGAAGACAAAACCATCCGGGCTGCCCAGGCCGTACTCGCGAGCGATCAGGTGGCAGGCAAACCATGCCTTCACGTACTCGGCAAAGGCCTGCGGAACCTCGAGCTCGGTCGACCACTCGCAGTTGTAGCACTCGTCCTGCGCCACGATGCAGGGCTTGTTCACACACTTGGAGAGCTCCTCGCCGTCCATAACCTGAACGGTCTTGAGCTCAAAGAAGCGGGAACCGGCCACGTAGGATGCCACGATGTTCTGGGCCAGCTGCGTATTGGGACCGGCGGCCGGGCCAAACGGAGTCTCGATGCGCTCGTCAAAAATGGGAAGCGCGCCCTCCTGGTTGGTCGTGACCATCTTGCGCACGCCAAAGACGGCGCCCTGAGTCTTGTGCTCCTCGATGATCCAGTTCATCAGCTGCGAAAACGGGATCGGCCTCATGATGTCGCTCATAATGAGCTCCTCTCTGTAACGCCCGGCGAGACCGCGCGACGGGCGCAAATACGGTGTAGCGCTAGCACAGCGCCGGCGACCCCGCGGAGGCCGCCTATACGCGCGTCGAACGCGGCGAAACATCCGACGCGCGTGAATCTACTTGTAATTAGTAGGTGCGTTCGTTGAGCGTGCTCCAGAGCTTCTTGGACTCAGCCATGGTCCACGCGTTGATCTTGTCCTCATCAATGCCAACGAACTCGCGATCCTTGTACAGGACGCGGCCGTTGATGATGGTGGTGCGACAGTTTTTGCCCATCATGCCAAAGAGCATGTGGCCGTCGATGTTCTCCTCGCTCAGCGGCGTAAAGGGCTTGTAGTCCATAACGATAACGTCGGCGGCAGCGCCGGGCTCAAGCACACCGAGCTTGCGATCGAAGTACTTGCTGGCCATCTTGGCGTTGTTCTCGAACAGCATGGTCATGGCCTCGCACCAGCCCACGTTGGGCATGGCGGCGTTGTGGCGCTGAATAATCAGGAAGACCTTAAGGCTCTCGAGCATATCGTGGGTGTAGGCGTCGGTGCCCATGCACACGGGGATGCCGCGGCGGAAGAACTCGAGCACGGGGGCGCAGCCCACGGCGTTGCCCATATTGGATTCGGGATTGTTGACCAGCCAAGTGCCGGACTCCTTGACGATATCCATCTCGGCAGGCGTCACGTGGATGCAGTGGCCAAGCATGGTGTCGGGACCCAGCAGGTTATGCTGCAGCAGGCGCTCGACGGGGCTGATACCACCGCGGTTGAGGCGGGAGTCCCACACGTCATTCATACCCTCGCACACATGGATGTGGAAGCCGGTCAGGCCGTTGTTGGCCTCGGCCATCTTGTCCATAGTCTCGTCCGAAAGCGTAAAGGTGGCGTGACCGCCAAACATGGCAGCAATCATGTGGTTATCGTTATCGCGACGCTCCTTGGCGGCCCACTGGGCAAATTCGGCGTTCTCGGCAATGGCCTGGTCGCATTTTTCCTGGCCGCGGCGATCGGAGACCTCGTAGCACAGGCACGAACGCATGCCCAGCTCCTGAGCTGCGTCCTTAATGGTAAAGAGGCTACCCGGGATCTCACAGAAGCTCGCATGGTGATCGAAGATCGTGGTGACGCCGTCGCGGATGGAGTCCAAGATCGTGGCATAGGCGCTGGCCTTGGTGCCGTCGAGCGTCAGGTTGTCGTCGATCTTCCACCACTGCTGCTCAAGATTCTCCAGGAAGTTGGTGGGGTTGCAGCCCTTGATGGCAAGGCCGCGGGCTAGACCCGAGTAGATGTGGGTGTGGCAGTTGATGAGTCCGGGCATGATGAGGTTGCCCTGGGCGTCGACGTACTCGGCATCCGGGTACTTGGCCTTGAGCTCGCACTCGGGGCCCACTTCGACGATCGTATCTCCGTCAATGGCGACCGCACCGTTTGGAATAAACGGGGTCTGAGCGTTGCGGGTAAAGACGGAACCGTTAGCGACCAGAAGCATGGATGCTCCCTTCAACATCAGAGGCGGGGTTTGACACCTCTGACATGGCGGAGTGCGAAGCGCCGGCCTACACCGGAAACGGGCCCTCTCCCGTCAACGCTTCACCAAAGGGACAAAACCTTTGAAGTGCGGCTTGGCGCCGCATGACGTCGGCGGACGAGGCGATGCGTCCGCCGACGAATAGCACCGAATTGGTTACTTCTTGCTCTCGGGCAAGACCAGATCCACGGCAGCGTCCTTGGCAGCATCGATGTGCTGGGCCACGACCGGCGTCTGTGGAAGGATCAGGTTAAGGACAATGGCCATGATGGCGGTGGGGGTTACGGCATTGGAGCCGATGACGGTGGAAACCCAGGTGGGCATACCCTCGCCGGCAAGGCAACCGCTGGCCATCCAGATACCCAGGCCAAAGACGACGGAGGTACCGACGATGGTGGTAGTGCGCTGCGTGAGGCCCTCGCGGGTGAACATGCGCACGCCGTTCATGGTGATGGTGCCAAAGACGCCGACGGTCGCGCCGCCGATGACGGGCTGCGGGATAGCGGAAAGGACGGCAGAGAGCTGCGGGAACAGACCGGCGATGGCAAAGACGGCCGCGATGATCACAAAGACCCACTTGTTGACGACCTTGTTGGAGCAGATGATGCCCACGTTCTGGCCAAGGGCGCTGGTGGGAAGACCGCCCAGCAGGCCGCCGACCATAGAGGTGAGGCCCTGGGACACGATAGCACCGGAGAGCTCGCGCTCGGTGGGCATACGGTCGATGGAGCCCAGGCAGGCGGCGGAGACGTCACCGATAACCTGGATGGCGACCATGGGGAACACGACAGCGAGGGTAATGCAGACCTCGGGATCAAACTCGAGCGCGTAGGGCATGAGCTTGGGAAGGGCGAAGACCTGAGCGGTGGCGACGCTGGAGAAGTCGATCATGCCAAAGGGGATGGAGACGATCATGCCAACGATCATGCCAAAGAACACGGATCCCAGCTTGAGCGTGCCCTTGCCAAAGTTGGCGAGCGCAAAGACCACGGCGAAGGTGATAAGAGCGACGCACCAGGCCTGCGGGGTGCCCCACAGCGGCGTACCCATACCGCCGGCCATATACTTGACGGCCGTGGGATACAGCGAAACGCCGATGGAGAAGATGACCGTACCGGTCACGACGGGCGGGAACAGCCACTTGATCTTGCTGTAGGCCAGACCAAAGAGGACCGCGACGGCGCCGCCGACGATCTCGCCGCCCAGCAGTGCACCAAAGCTAAAGCCCGAGGCACCCATGGCCTGCAGGGCCGGCAGGAACGCGAACGAAACGCCCATGACGATGGGCAGGCCGCCGCCGATGCGACGGAAGGGAGCGAAGGCCTGAAGGGCCGTATCGATCGCCGAAAGAATGAGCGCGACCTGGATGATGTCGGTGCTCTGCTGGCTATTAAAGCCGTAGACGCCGGCCATGATGACCGCCGGGGTAATGATGCCGGCAAACGATGCCAGTACGTGCTGAAGGGCACACGGGATCATTTCCTTAACGGGAGGCATGCCTTCGCGAGTGAACAGGGCTTCAGTGCCGTTCGTAACCGTCTCCTGGGTCATTTGACCACCAATCCTCGAAGTAGTTGTTTTCGCATCTAACGCTCTATTGTGACGCAGTGCGGGGTTGAGGTTGTGCCTTCATTGCATATCGTATTAAAGATGATTCTCATTCTCAATAATAATTTTTTGTTATCAGACTATTCTTCAGCTGAAATTACGCATTTCCGCAGGTCAGGAAAGTGTCTGGTCAAAATAACATCTAACATTTCTTTTGGTCAACCGTTTACCGCTAAATTCCTACCGTTCGTCTGCATTACGCAATGTACCTGCGGATATACGAGATGATGGGCAGCGTGTTACCATGAGAAAAAATTGTTATGAACATTTCCGATTTCACCCAAAGGAGTTGCCCGTGAACGAGACCGTACGTCGCTTTTTGCCGATGGTCGATTTTCTGGAGCAGATACTCGGCAAAAACAGCGAAATCGTGCTGCACGATTTCTCGGATCCCGACCACGCCATCGTCGATATTCGCAACGGCATCGTGAGCGGCCGCAAGGTCGGCGGTCCCGCCACCGATCTGGCACTCAAGATCATGCACGACGCCAAGTATCGCGACCTGCCGTTTATTACGGGCTACGAGGGCCGCGGCGCCGGAGGCAAGACGTTGGAGTCAGCGACGTACTTTATCCGCGAGAATGACGAGATCGTCGGTATGCTCTGCGTCAACACCGACCTCTCGACCGTACGCTCCATCAACGCCATGGCGCAGCAGCTCATGGCGTGCTTCTACGCGGCGCCAACGCGCACGGAGCCCGCCCCTATCGAGGTCGAAAGCCTTTCGGAGTCCACACAGGAGCTCATCGACCGCAGCATTGCCGAGTTGCTGAGCGCGCGTGGGCTGGATGTAGCGTCGCTTGGTCAGAGCGACCGCGTGGACGTCATTCGCCACCTCAACGGCAACGGGGTGTTCATGCTCAAGGGCGCTGTTGCCTGCGCCGCCACCGCGCTGGGCATCTCGGAGCCCAGCGTCTACCGCTACCTGCAAAAAGTCCGAAAGGAAGGCTAACGAGCAAAATGAAGCGCGGCTCCACAAGCGATCCGTCACTTAACAAAAGACCCTGCAGCTCGCACGCGCTGCAGGGTCTTTTTGCATGTCATGTTTAGTTGTGGCCAACGCCTTAGAGAGCGGCAACGACCTCGATCTCGACCAGACCGCCAGCCGGAAGGGCGGCTACCTGGAAGGCGCTGCGCGCGGGGAACGGGGCCTCAAACTTGGAGGCGTAGATCTCGTTCACGGCGGCGAAGTCGGCGATGTCGGCCAGGTAGACCGTGGTCTTGACGACATCGGCAAAGGTAGCGCCGGCAGCGGTCAGCAGGGCCTCGACGTTGGCGAGGGACTGCTTGGCCTGGGCCTCGACGCCCTCGGGCATCTTGCCGGTCGCGGGATCGATGCCCAGCTGGCCGGACAGGAACACCATGTTGTCGGCCTGGATACCGGGGGAATACGGGCCGATGGCTGCGGGTGCGTTATCGGAAGACACGACGGTCTTGCTCATGTTTTTCTCCTTACGATCAATTGAGAGAGCGTGAGCGCGGTGTTCACACCGGGAGGCACAGTTCGGTCTGAACACCGCGCTTGATTGGGATAGTACTCAAGGTTTCTGTTTGATGCAAGAATATTATCAGCTTGCGAGAATATTTTATCGCCCAACGGTTTCCCCGAACCGCTGAACGGTTCTCATGTGGAGCAGCCAGTCCAAGCTGCTGAAGACTTTGTCCTGCTTAGGCTGCGGGCATCGTCCATCGCAGCGACGCCACTATACTTTTGAATATCTGAGCATTTTGAAAGGCAGGATATGACCGCAACCGCCAGCCGAACCACTAACCGCAGGCCCGAGCTTTTGGCCCCCGCCGGAGGCCCGGAGCCCTTTGCCGCCGCGCTCGCCGCCGGGGCAGACGCCATCTACTGCGGCATGGGCAGCTTCAACGCCCGCCGCAAGGCAACCAACTTTACCGACGAGGCCTTTGAGCAAGCCTGCCGCGCCGCGCATCTAGCCGGGTCGCGCGTCTACGTCACGGTCAACATCGTCATCAAGCAGTCCGAGATGGGCGATGCACTGCAGCTCATTCATCGCTGCTCCACGCTGGGCGCCGATGCCTTCATTATCCAGGACTGGGGTCTGTTCTTTGAGGTCAAGCGCACCATGCCCGGCATCGAGACACATATCTCAACCCAAGCAAACATCCACGACGACCGCGGAACTATCTGGTGCCGCGAGCAGGGCGCCGACCGCGTGACTCTCTCGCGCGAGCTCTCCATCGACGAGATCGCCGCCATTCACAACGCCGCGCCCGATGTGGACCTTGAGGTCTTTAGCCACGGTGCCATCTGCTTTTGCTACTCGGGTCTGTGCCTGCTGTCGAGCTTTGCCATGGCGGGCCGCTCGGCCAACCGCGGCATGTGCGCTCAGCCCTGTCGTCTGCCTTACGAGCTGATCGACGAGAACGGCCGCTCGCTCTCCCCTGCCGGTCGCGAGCGCGCGCTGTGCCCGCGCGACACCAACACGTCGCAGCTTGTTCGCCGTCTGTATGACGCCGGCGCCGCGTCGCTCAAGCTCGAGGGCCGCATGAAGGCACCCGATTACGTGTACTCCATCGTTGATGTGTATCGTCACGAAATTGACGACATGCTATCCGGAGCCGCCGTTGCCAAGGACGAGGAAGCCGCCCGCCAGCGCCAGCTCAAGCGCTGCTTCAACCGCGACTTTACGCACGCCTATCAGGACGGCACCTCGGGCGACGAGATGATGAGCTATGAGCGTTCCAACAACCGCGGCCAGATCGTGGGCACGGTGCTGGGCAGCCGCCCGGCCAACCGCGATGTGCGCGGCCTCAAGTCCGACGACCGCCGTCGCCGCGCCGCCATCGCCCGCATTGAGCTGTTTGAGCCCGTGGGCAAAGGCGACCTGCTGGAGCTTCGCCACGATAACGAGTTTGACCAGTTCCTGACCACCATTGCCGCCGATGATGCCGCCGCCGGTGACATCATTGAGTGCCGCGTGCCCCGTAGCATGCCCGAGGGCTGCCGCGTGCGCGTGATTCGAAGCCAGAGCGCCATTGACGCCGCCGGCGCCGCGCTCAAGCGCGATGTGCTGCGCCGCCGAGCTGTGGATGTAACCGTCGTGGCACGTTTGGGTGAACCGTTTGCCGTCACGCTTACTTGCTGCGACGACCCATCGCTTACGGCCACGGGCACGGGCTTCACCGTCGAGGCCGCCAAGACCCGCGCCGTTGAGGCAACAGACCTGGTTGAGCATGTGGGCCGCATGGGTTCCTCGCCCTTTGAGGCCGCAAGCTTTGATGTGACACTCGATGAGGGCTGCGGCATGGGCTTTTCCGCCGTGCACAAGGTGCGCGCCGCCGCTTGTAAGGCGCTGGAAGAGGCCATTCTGGCACCGTACGAGGAGCGCGCGAAAACGCTCGAGCTGCCGGCGATTGTAACCAGTGATTCCCGCCCCGCGCCCGAGCACTACCGCGATGAGCCGCAGATCTGCGCCACCGTCACCTCGCTCGAGGCCGCCGAGGCCGCTCGCGCCGAGGGGGTAACGCGCATCTACATGACCACCGACGCACTCGATGCGGCCGAGCTCTCCCCCGCCGACGCATTTGAGCAGGGCATCGTACCCGTGCTCGACGAGGTCTGCCGCGCCGTTGACCACGTACGCGTCGACCCGTGGGTTGTTGCCGGCGCTACGGTCGCTATTGGCAACATCTCTGAGCTTGCCCTGGCCGCCCAGGTTGGCGCCACGGCCGAGATTCGCTCTTGCCTGCCGGTACACAACACGCCCTGCATGGAGGCGCTTGCCGAGCGCGGAGCCGGTGCGTTTTGGCTCTCGCCCGAGATCACACTCGACGAGATTGTCTCGCTCGGCGCCGCCGCGCCCGCGGCTCTGGGCATCACCGTCTTTGGCCGCCCGCGCGTCATGACAAGCGAGCATTGCATCCTGCAGGTGGCCAATGGCTGCATCCACGATTGTGCCAGCTGCCGTCTGCGCGCCCGCAAGCTGTCGCTCAAGAATATCGACGGAAAGGTCATGCCCGTGCACACCGACATCCACGGCCGCTCTCGCTTGTACGACGCCTACCCCATCGACCTCACGCCGCAGGTACCGCAGTTGCTCGACGCCGGCGTCCGTCGTCTTATGGTCGACGGAACCTTGCTCGAGGCCGATGAGATTGGCCGTGCCGTCGCTCGCGTCCGTCGCGCCGTCGAGGCGGCTCAAGCCGGCCGCAAGCCCGCCGCCCGCCTGCGCGGCGCCACCTCGGGCTGCATGTTTGTGGGAATTAGCTAACCGAAAGGCTTACACGTGAACGAAGAACCTCAAGTCCTCTACTGCGACGCCTGGCTCATGGCCATCGACAAGCCCGCCGGCATGATCGTCCACGGCGACGGCACCGGCGAGCGCACGCTTACCGACTACGCCAGCGATCTGCTGCTGGCCATGGGCGACGGCTTTGCCGCGACTGACATGCAGCCGCTCAATCGCCTGGACCGCAACACCACCGGCGTGGTGCTGTTTTCGCTCGACAAACAGACGCAGCCCGCCTTTGACCAGATGGTGATCGACCACGCCTTCGAAAAGCACTATCTGGCGCTCGCCGAGGGCAAGATCGACTGGAACGAAAAGCTCATCGACAAGCCCATCGCCCGCGACCGCCACGACAGCCGCAAGATGCGCGTCGGTGCCAGCGGCAAGCCGTCGCAGACGCGCGTGAAGGTGCTCAAGCGCCTTAAGAGCCGTCGTGGCCTGCCCACGCGTTCGTATATCGATGTTGAGCTGCTCACCGGTCGCAAACACCAAATCCGTGTGCATCTGGCAAGCGAGCGCCATCCCCTGGTTGGCGACGACCTGTACGGAACGCCGCGCCCCTGCGGCCTGATGCTCCACGCCCACAGCGTGTCCTTCACGCATCCCGTAACCGGCGAGCACATCCACATCGAAGCCCCCTGCCCCTGGGAGCCCTAAACCACCACAATGGGGACAGGCACCTTTGTGGTGGTTTTGCCGCAATGGTTCAACCGCGGTCCCAAAATGTCTCGATCTGTAACAGTTAGAACCCATTTTCCGGTCTATCTGTTACAGATCGAGACATTCAAATCCCCCTTAAGGGAAAATCTCAATCTGTAACACCTAGCCCACTTTTAACGGTCCAGTTGTTACAGACTTAGACAAACCGGCAGACAACGAAAGCGGCAACGCCCGTGATGGACGTTGCCGCTTTTCTATTGAGAAAACTACTCGGTTTCCGTTGCTAGCCACCGCAATGGGGACAGGCACCTTCGCGGTGGTTTTGGCCTTAGCCTGCCCCCTGCTGTTAGACCGTGATGACGTTGTCCATTGCCCGGTACTTGGCGGGGACCTCGCCTGCGGTAATAATCGTTGCGTCGCGGAAGTCCGCGAACTTGACGGGCGCCACCATGCCAAATTTACTGGCGTCCGAGATTACGAAGCGTTTGGCCGTATGGCGCATCGAGATACGCTTTACTTGCGCTTCCTCGATATCGGGCGCCGTGAAGCCCTGCTCGGCGGCAATGCCGTTAGAGCCCCAAAAGCCACAGTTGAAGTTGTAGCGGTCTAAGGTTGCCAAGGCATCGGGGCCAACGAGTGCCTCGGTCTCGGGTTTGAGCTCGCCGCCCAGCACCACGGTACGCATGTCGCGCAAAGCAAGGCGCTGAGCATGAAGCACGGAATCGGTCACATAGGTGACATCTTCAAGGTGTGGAAGATGCTCGATGAGCCTGAGCGTCGTCGAGCCCGAGTCGATGTATACAAAGCTCTCAGGCTCCACAAGCGCCGCCGCACGGGCGCAGATACGCTCCTTGTCATCGTTATGGAGGTCGCTGCGCTCATTAAGCGTTAGGTCGCGCGTCACGTGGGCGCGCTCAAGACTCGTCGCCCCGCCGTGGACCTTGGCGATGCGGTGCGCTCGGTCGAGCGTCTGCAGGTCGCGCCGAATGGTAGACGCCGTCACGCCCAGGGCCTCAGCAAGCTCCTGCACGGTAACCGAGCCGGCTCGCTGCACCATCGACACGATCGCGTTGAGCCTATCTTCCGCAAGCATCGCTTACTCCTCCTCGGGGTACACGACTCCCCAGTCGGCGCGGAGCTTGGTCATCAGCTCCATAACATCAGAAGCATAGTCCAGAAGCTCGCGCTTCGAATCATCGCCGGCAACGGCCTTCTCAAGATCGGCCATCTCGTAGCACAGAGCGTATGCCTCGGTGCCAGCGTGGACCTCCTCACGGTGACCGTCTGCAGTCCACACGATGGTCGCGTGATCGGCACGCGGATAATCGTTGACCTCGATATAGCACTTGTCGAAGCTAATGACCGAACGCTTGGGCTGCTTGGAGTGGAGCGTAAGGCTCACCACGCCCAGCTGCTGTTCGGAATTACGGCATACGATGCCGCCCGCAACGTCAACACCGGTCTCACAGGTGTTGCCCAGCGAGACAACCTCAGCGGGCTGGCTCGCCATAAAGAGGCGCATGACGGAGAGCGCATACACGCCAATGTCGAGCATGGCGCCACCGGCAAGGCTACGGTTGTAGAAGCGGTTGGTCAGGTCGCCGTACTCCTTGTAGCTGCCAAAGTTGAGCTGAGCGAGGTTCATGTGGCCAAAGTCGCCGGCATCCATGCGACGGCGCAGCTCCTGATACAACGGCATGTGGAGCACCGTGGTGGCGTCCATAAGGACCACGTTGTGCTCGTCGGCTATGGCACGGGCCTCGTCGAGCTCGGCAGAGTTGAGGGTAATGGCCTTCTCGCAGAGCACATGCTTGCCGGCGGCCAGCGCGGCACGCAGATAGGTGATATGCGTGTTGTGCGGGGTGGTGATGTAGACGGCGTCGATGTCAGGATCGGCGTAGAGATCCTCAACCGTGTCATAGACCTTCTCGACGCCGTACTGGTCGGCAAAAGTCTGAGCCTTGGTGAGCGTGCGGTTGGCAACGCCCGTAAGCTTGCGGCCGGCCAGGGCAAGGGACTGAGCCATCTGGTTGGCAATTACGCCGCAACCGATCACAGCCCAACGGAGCTCGGGAGCCGTAAAGATGTCGTTAGGGAACGGTTTGTCCTGGACCGAAGCAAATGCCGCTTTGGCGGCTGCCGCGGCGTCGAGTGGAGCCTGCTTGGAATCTGCCATTATGTGTCTCCTGTGTCATAGAACGTCTTGCATTTCTGACAGCTCTATATTCGCACAAACACGCGCGTCTGTGCGCGTTTTTGCGTATCTAACCGCTAAACGGTCATTATTGCCCCGTAAACGGCGCATATATACGCATAGGTGCGTAATTAAACGCAATCTAACGCGCATAAACGCGCACACAAGCAATTTATACAGCACGACCCGCTCATTTATGCTTACCCAGTTAGGGTACTCATTTAAGTCTGTCCCCAATGAGTGGGGATAGAAAAAGGCCCGGGTGCCGTAGCATCCGGGCCTTTGCTGGCAACTTAAATGTTGCGGGCAGCTTAGAACTTGTGGCCGCACTTCTTGCAGACGCGCAGCTTGTTCTTGCCGTCCTTCTCGTGACCGACGCGGGTAACCTTACCGCACTCGGGGCAAACGAGATTGACGTTGGAGGCATCGATGGGAGCCTCCTGCGAAACGATGCCGCCCTGCTGGTTGGCAGCGTTGGGCTTGACGGCCTTCTTGACGACCGAAACGCCCTCGACAACGACCTTGTTCTCGGCGGGGAGAGCACGCAGGATAACGCCCTGCTTGCCGCGATCCTTACCAGAGAGAACCTGGACCTTATCGCCCTTCTTGATATACATATATCTCCCCTAACTACAGGGTCTCGGGAGCGAGCGAGACGATCTTCATGTACTTCTTGTCACGAAGCTCGCGAGCGACAGGCCCGAAGATACGGGTGCCGACGGGCGAACCATCGTTGTTGATGACAACGCAGGCGTTCTCATCAAAGCGAATGTAGGAGCCATCCTTGCGGCGGATCTCCTTAACGGTGCGAACGACGACGCAACGGACAACGTCCTTCTTCTTGACGTTGGCGCCAGGGGTAGCCTCCTGGACAGCACCGATGAACACATCGCCGATGCCTGCATAACGACGCTTGGAACCGCCAAGCACCTTGATGCAGCGAATCTTGCGAGCGCCGGAGTTGTCGGCGACGTTCAGCATGGTTTGCATCTGAATCATGGTAGATGTTCCTCCGAACTAAGAACCGAAGAGAGGTGCGCAGCCTTTATACGGCCCGTGGTATGCAAGCCAG
Organism: Collinsella aerofaciens; assembly: GCF_039062365.1. GTDB lineage: Bacteria > Actinomycetota > Coriobacteriia > Coriobacteriales > Coriobacteriaceae > Collinsella. Next base: position 5,486 of record NZ_JBCJBI010000001.1, on the reverse strand, counting down.
GCATACGCACATCTTCGGAAACGTACAAGTCGTAAGAGCGACTGCTTATTTAGCGCGCTCGACGACCTCGATGAGGCGCCAACGCTTCATCTTGGACATAGGACGGGTCTCCATAACGCGGACGGTATCGCCCACGCCAGCCGTGCACTCCTCGTCGTGAGCGTGCAGCTTCTTGGAGCTGGTCATCATCTTGCCGTACTTGGGGTGACGCTTGCGCTCGGTGATGGTGACAACAATGGTCTTGGCACCGGAGACGGAGGTAACGACACCCGTACGGACCTTACGCGAGTTACGCGAATCAGTCATGTTCTCTCCTTAGGTCCTACTCGGCGACAGCGGACTTCTCCGCTGCGATCTCGCGGGCGCGCTGCTCCGTGAGGACGCGAGCGATGTCCTTCTTCACGGTGTTGACGCGAGCGGTGTTGTCCAGCTGGCTGGTGGCCATCTGGAAACGAAGGTTAAAGAGCTCGGCGCGCATTTCCTTCAGCTTCTCAACGAGCTGAGCGTCCGAGAGCTCACGAATCTCTGCGGGCTTCATTAGTTCTCCTCCTTGGCGGCGGCGGCGTCCTCAGCAGCCCACTTGGCCTCGAGAGCGGCCTCCTCAGCCATCTCCTTCTCGATGCGCTGCTCAGCGTTCTTAGCGGCAACAATCTTGGTCTTGATGGGAAGCTTGTGCTGTGCAAGACGCAGAGCCTCGCGAGCGACCTCCTCGGGCACGCCCTTGACCTCGAACATGATGCGGCCGGGCTTGACGACGGCCACCCACTCCTCGGGGTTACCCTTACCAGAACCCATGCGAGTCTCGGCAGGCTTCTTGGTGATGGGCTTATCGGGGAAGATCGTAATGTAGACACGACCGCCACGCTTCATGTAGCGGGTCATGGCAATACGAGCGGCCTCGATCTGACGGTTGGTAATCCAATGGGCCTCGAGAGCCTGGATGCCAAACTCGCCGAAATGCAGCTCGGTATTACCCTTGGCCTGGCCCTTCATGGAGCCACGCTGCACCTTGCGGTGAAGAATACGCTTAGGGGCAAGCACTACTGACCCCTCCTCTCGGAGTTACGACGACGAGGACGGGAAGAGCCCTCGAGTGCAGGGTTGGGAACAGGCTGGCCCGGGAGCTTCTCGCCCAGGTAGATCCAGACCTTCACGCCGCAAGCGCCCATGGTGGTGCTGGCGACAGCCGTGCCGTAGTCGATCTTGGCACGGAGGGTGTGCAGAGGCACGCGACCCTCGCGGTACCACTCACGACGGCCCATCTCGGCACCGCCGAGACGACCGGAGCACTGGATACGGATGCCCTTAGCGCCGGCCTTGCGGGCGGACTGGACAGCCTTGCGCATAGCGCGACGGAAGGCAACACGGCCCTCGAGCTGCTCGGCGATAGACTGAGCAACGAGGTTGGCGTCGAGCTCGGGGCGCTTGATCTCGACAACGTCGACGGAGAGCTGGCCCTTGGAGACGCCAGCGACCTTCTCGAGCTCGGTGCGGAGGGTATCGATCTCGGCACCCTTCTTACCGATGACAACGCCGGGGCGAGCGGTGAGGATGATGACCTTCACCTTGTCGCCAGCGCGCTCGATCTCGACGCGGGAGACAGCTGCGCGGGAAAGACGCTTCTCGAGGTACTTGCGGATCTCGAGATCGTTACCGAGGGTCTTAGCGTAATCCTTCTCTGCGAACCAGCGGGAGCGCCAGTTCTCGGTGATGCCAAGACGGAAGCCGGTGGGGTAGACTTTCTGACCCATACAGCTTTACGCCTCCTTTCGAGGAGCAACGACGACGGTGATGTGGGAAGTACGCTTCAGAATGCGAGAAGCGGAACCCTTGGCGCGGGGACGGATGCGCTTAAGCGTCGGACCCTCGTCAACATAGGCAGCGGCGACAACCAGGTTGTCGGCACGCAGACCGTTGTTGTTCTCGGCGTTCGCAACGGCGGAACGGAGAACCTTCTCGACATCCACGGCGACGGCGCGGTCGCAGAAGTGAAGGATGTCGAAGGCCTGAGCGACAGGCTTGCGGCGGATCAGATCGACCACCAGGCGGGCCTTGCTGGGGGAAACACGCACGTACTTAGCGACGGCGCGAACCTCGGTGGCCTCAGTTTCAATAGACTTAGTTGCCATTTACGGTTAACCCCCTATTTGGCCTTGTGGCCACGGAACGTACGAGTCGGCGCGAACTCGCCGAGCTTGTGACCAACCATGGACTCGGTAACATACACGGGCACATGCTTGCGGCCGTCGTGGACGGCGATGGTGTGACCAACCATCTCGGGGAAGATGGTGGACGCGCGGGACCAGGTCTTCACGACGTCCTTCTTGCCAGCCTCGTTCATCGCGGTGATACGCGAGAGAAGGCGAGTCTCCACGAACGGGCCCTTTTTGAGACTTCTGCTCATAAGTGCTTTCTCCTAAAACTCGGTATCCGAAATTACTTCTTACGGCGACGAATGATGTGCTGGTTCGAGACCTTCTTCTTCTTGCGCGTACGAAGGCCCTTCGTCGGCTTACCCCAGGGGGTAACAGAGGGACGACCAGAGGTGTGGTTCTTGCCCTCGCCACCGCCGTGCGGGTGGTCGACAGGGTTCATGACGGTACCGCGGACGGTCGGGCGCACGTTCATGTGACGCTTACGGCCGGCCTTGCCGATGACGATGTTGGAGTGATCGGCGTTGCCGACCTCACCGACGGTGGCGCGGCAGGTAACGAGGATGCGGCGCATCTCGGAGGAAGGCATACGGACGATAGCGTACTTGCCCTCCTTACCCATCAGCTGGCAGGAGTTACCGGCGGAACGGGCGATAGCAGCGCCCTTGCCCGGCTGGAACTCGACGGCGTGGATGAGCGTACCGACGGGGATGTCGGCGAGGGGCAGAGCGTTGCCCGGCTTGATGTCGGCGTCAGAACCGGACATGATGGTCTGACCGACCTCGAGGCCCTTGGGGGCCAGGATGTAGCGCTTCTCACCGTCAGCGTAGTGCAGCAGAGCGATGCGAGCGGAACGGTTCGGATCGTACTCGATCGTGGCAACCTTGGCGGGCACGCCGTCCTTGTTGCGCTTGAAGTCGATCACGCGGTAACGACGCTTCACGCCGCCGCCCTGGTGGCGGGTGGTGATGCGGCCGTTGTTGTTACGACCGGCCTTCTTGGGCAGGGGCTCGAGAAGAGACTTCTCGGGCTTGGTGCAGGTGATCTCAGAGAAATCGGAGATCGTCTGCCAACGCCTACCAGCGGAGGTCGGCTTAAGGTGCTTTACAGCCATTACAATCCCTTTCAATAGGAATCCGTTAGCCATCGCAGACAGGGATTCGAGGTTCTGCCTCGGGTGCGATGACACCGGACGTATACACGGTTCCGGGCGTGTCCATTTTATACGCCCAAAACCTTGAGCTCTCGCCTCCCCTATTTGGGAGGCATGAGCTCACTCAACAGCAGCGAGTCTTAGGCCTGGTTGCCAAAGACCTCGATGGTGTCGCCCTCGGCCAGCGTGACGATGGCCTTCTTCCAAGAACGGGTCTTGCCGGCGACATAGCGCACGCGCTTGGTCTTGGGCTTGACCGTCAGGGTGTTCACGCGAACGACCTTGACGCCGAAGATCTCCTCGACAGCGTCCTTGATCTGATACTTGTTAGCATCCTTGGCGACCTCGAACGTGTACTTGTTCAGCTCCATGCCGGAGAAGGAACGCTCGGACACGATCGGACGGATGATGATCTCGTGGGCGGTCATTTATGCAAGCACCTCCCCGAAGTGAGCGGCGATGTCGGCGGGCATCAGCACAGCGTTGTTGTTGACGAGATCGTAGGTGTTGGCCTCGTCGGCAGTGATGATGAACGTCTTGGGAATGTTGCGGAACGACAGGTAGGCGTTGACGTCCTCATCGCGAACGATGATGGTCAGACGCTTGCCCTCAAGGCCGAGAGCCTTGAGCATGGCGACAGCAGCCTTGGTGGAAGGCTTCTCGAAGCCATAGTCGTCGACGAGCACGAGCTCGCCATCGGCCAGCTTGGCGGACAGCGCGGAGCGCATAGCCAGCTTGACCTCCTTGTTGTTCATACGCTTAGCGTAGGAACGGGGCTTGGGGGCGAAGACAACGCCACCGTGACGCCACTGGGCAGCACGGATGGAACCCTGGCGGGCACGGCCGGTGCCCTTCTGACGCCAAGGCTTCTTGCCGCCACCGGAAACCTCAGAGCGGCCCTTAGCGGACTGGGTGCCCTGACGCCAAGAGGCCATCTGGCACTTGACGATGTGGTGCATAACGTGGATGTTCGGCTCGATGCCGTACACCTCAGCGGCGAGCTCGGCCTCGGCGACCTTCTTGCCCTCGCTGTTCTTTACTTCAAACTTTGCCATTTAAGTGTTCTCCTTGGTATGACGCTGGGCTAAATGGGCTGGGCCCTTAGGCCATACGGATGGCGACGAGACCATTCTTGGCACCCGGGACAGCGCCCTTGACCAAGATGAGGTTCTGCTCGGCATCGATGCGGACAACGGAAAGGTTCTTGACGGTAACGCGCTCGTTACCCATGTGACCGGCCATCTTGACGCCCTTGAGGACGCGCGCAGGATAGGCGCACTGACCGATAGAACCGGGGTGACGCTGGAAGTGAGAACCATGCGTCATAGGACCGCGGCGCTGACCCCAGCGCTTGATGCGACCCTGGAAGCCCTTACCCTTGGAGGTACCGATGACGTCGACCTTCTCGACATCAGCGAAATCAGCGACGGTGACGACCTCGCCGACCTTGTGCTCCTCGCCGTTCTCGACGCGGACCTCACGAAGGAAGCGGACAGGCTCGACGCCAGCCTTGGCGAAGTGACCAGCCATGGGCTTGTTCACGTTCTTGGCCTTGATGTCGCCGAAACCGATCTGGACGGCGTCATAGCCGTCGGTTGCCTGAGTTTTAACCTGCGAGACAGCGCAGGGGCCAGCCTGGATGACCGTGACGGGAACGACGTTGTCGTCCTCGTCCCAAACCTGGGTCATGCCAATCTTGCGGCCGAGAATCATGCTGATCAAGATATGATCCCAACTCTCGCGTGGTCTTGGGACAATGCGTACACCACCGAGCGTACGCCCCTAGAGGACCACTACTTACACGACGTGCTCCCCAGCCTTGTATTTCGCCCGGACTACCTGACAACCCTATTAAGCAGGCATTTTGTCCAGCCAGAATACTCCCCTGGTTACACACAGCTGTTTAGTATACACGGCTGCGGGCGTATCCATCGAGATTCATATTTCACTCACATTGTTTACGCAGGTAAAGTGCGTGGCACGTTCCCAGTGTGCGGCGGAGGGGGCGGGCCTGAGGCATATTAAGGTTGCTGCTCTACAGTCCTGCTCACGACGGAGAGCACATTAAGTGCTCTCCTGTTCGTGCGGAACTCGCGACAACCTTAATATGCCTCAGGCCCGCCCCCTCCGCCGCACACTGGGAACGCCACGTTGATGTCTGCTAAACCTTGCTCGCTCAG